>JBGUHI010000083.1:0-114714 GCA_045111995.1 Candidatus Limimorpha sp.
GATAATATGGACTTTACAATTCAAAACCAAAAAGATACAAGATCAGGGTTCGGTGAAGGCCTGCTTGAGGCGGGTCGCCGCAACCCCAAGGTGGTGGCCTTTTGTGCCGACCTCATCGGCTCGCTGAAGATGGGCGACTTCGCCAAGGAGTTCCCCGAGCGTTTCTTCCAGACGGGCATCGCCGAAGCCAACATGATCAACATGGCGGCGGGCATGGCCTTGAGCGGTTTCGTGCCGTTCACGGGCACCTTCGCGGCCTTCTCCACGGGGCGTGTCTATGACCAGATCCGCCAATGCGTGGCCTATTCCAACAAGAACGTGAAAATCGCCGCCTCCCATGCCGGACTCACCCTCGGCGAGGACGGCGCGACGCACCAAATCCTTGAGGACATCGGCCTGATGAAGATGCTGCCCAACATGACGGTCATCGTGCCTTGCGACTTCAACCAGACCAAAAACGCCACCCTCGCCGTCGCCGAATACGATGGGCCGGTGTATCTGCGTTTCGGTCGCCCGAAAGTGCCGAATTTCACCCCCGTGGACGAGAAGTTCGTCATCGGCAAGGCCCAGATGCTGCAAGAAGGCACCGACGTGACCATCTTCGCCTGCGGTCACCTCGTTTGGAAAGCCGTGCAAGCCCTGCCGATCTTGAAGGAAATGGGCATCAACGCCGAGCTGATCAACATCCACACCATCAAGCCTTTGGACGTGGAAGCCGTGCTGAAGTCGGTGGGGAAGACCCGTTGCGTGGTCACCGCCGAGGAACACCAGCGCAACGGCGGCTTGGGCGACAGCATCGCGCAGGTCTTGGCCCTCAACGCGCCTTTCCCGATGGAGATGGTGGCCGTCAACGACGAGTTCGGCCAAAGCGGTACGCCCGAGGAACTGCTGAAAGCCTATCACCTTGACACGCCCGACATCGTGGAGGCCGTGAAAAAAGTTGTTGGCAGAAAGCAATAAAGTACAAGAAAAGACGATATTACATTAGTTCCGTCGGATTTGCAATCCGACGGTGTTGAGGTGGGGATTTCAAATCCCCTTTTCGGCACGAGCGGATTACAAATCCGCTCGAACATCATGGAAGTTTAAACAAATCAAATATGAAAAGATTATCTACACTATCCCTCATCGCCCTCGTCATGTTGGGTATATTGTCCTTGTGCGGCAACAAGAAAGAAAAGGTCGAAGAGCCGCCTAAAGCCTTGAACGTCATTTATTTGATTGGTGACGGAATGGCTTTGCCGCAGATTTATGCCGCCATGTTCGCCTCGAAGGAGGAGATGACGTTCTCCAAGTTCCCCTACGTTGGCGTGGTGGATACGCATTCGGCCAGCAACGACATCACCGATTCGTCGGCGGGTGGAACGGCTCTCGCCAGCGACCACAAGACCAATAATGGTATGGTAGGCATGAACCCCGACACGATTCCGGTGAAAACCGTTTTGGAAGTCCTCGCCGAGCAAGGCAAGGAAACGGGCATCGTCGTGACGAGCTATGTCACCCATGCCACGCCAGCCTCGTTCTACGCCAAGGTGCCGAAACGCAGCAAATATGAAGATATTGCCGTGCAGATGGCTGAGAATCCGTATCTTAACCTTATCATCGGCGGCGGCATGAAGCATTTCACCCAACGCGAGGACAGCGTGAACCTCGTTGAGCGCATGGAAAACGAATTGGGCTGGAAGGTCTATGACACCCTTGCCAACATCGACGTGACCTGCAAGAAATACGCCGTGATGGCCAATGACAACCACATGCCCCATGCTGCCGAGCGTGGCGACTTCCTACCTCGTGCCTTGAAGACCGCCTTGAAGTCGCTCGATAGTGCCGAAAACGGTTTCTTCCTCATGGTGGAAGGCTCGCAAATCGACTTCGCCTGCCATGCCAACGACTCCACTTGGATGATGGACGAGATGCTGGATTTCGACTATGCCATCAAGGTGGCCTTGGACTATGCCGAGGAGCATGGCAACACCCTTGTCGTCGTCACTGCCGACCACGAGACCGGCGGCCTGACCTTGCCCGACCCGAAAGGCAAATACACCAATGTCGTGTTCGATTATTCTTCAAGTAGCCACACCGCCTTGCCAGTGATGGTGTTTGCCTACGGCCCAGGTGCCGAGCAGTTCACCGGCTGGATGCAGAACAGGGACTTGAAAGCCAAAATCCTGAATGCCTGCGGTTTGGAAAACATCAGCGATGGGCTTGAGGAGAGCAATGGTCCAAAAATCAAGGCAGTGAAGGTCAATTACGACACAAAACCTGAATAAGCAACAGTCCCGAAGTCAATTGAAATGAAGCTGTCCGTCGTCATCGTCAACTACAACGTCGAGTACTTCCTCGAACAATGCCTTAATTCTGTGCGTCGCGCCCTGCAAGACATTGAAGGTGAGGTGTTTGTCGTGGACAACAACTCCGTTGACGGCTCGTTGCGTATGCTGGCGCAGAAGTTCCCCGAGGTGAAAGTCATCGCCAACAAGGAGAACGTCGGCTTCAGTCGCGCCAACAACCAAGCCATCCGCATCTCGACGGGCGAGTACGTGCTGCTTCTCAACCCTGACACGGTGGTGGAAGACGACACCTTCTCGAAGTGCCTCGCCTTCATGGACAGCCATCCCGACGCGGGCGGCCTCGGCGTGAAGATGGTGGACGGAAAGGGACAGTTTTTGCCCGAGTCGAAGCGAGGATTGCCCACGCCCGCGACGGCATTCTACAAGATGTTTGGCCTCTGCAAACTCTTCCCGCACAGCAAGCGTTTTGCGCGCTATTACATGGGCCATCTCTCCAACGACGAAACCAACGAGGTGGAAATCCTCGCCGGCGCGTTCATGCTGATGCGCCGAGAGACGCTCGACAAAGTCGGGCTGCTCGATGAGACCTTTTTCATGTATGGCGAAGACATCGACCTGTCGTATCGCATCACGCAAGGCGGCTACAAAAACTACTATTTCCCCGAAACGCGCATTATCCACTACAAGGGCGAAAGTACCAAGAAAACCAGCGTAAACTACGTGTTTGTGTTCTATCGCGCCATGGAGATTTTCGCCAAGAAACACTTTGGCAAGTCGTGGGCGAGTTCGTTCTCATTCCTTATTAATATGGCCATCTACATCAAGGCGTTTTTCGCTTTGGTGTCGCAGTTTTTCCACAAGGCGGTCATCCCGTTCCTCGATGCCGTGTTGGGCTACGGCGGTTTGGCGGCCATCAGCTATTTCTGGGGACGCAACATCTATGGCGGTTCGGGTACTTATCCCATGGTGCTTTTCGGCGCCGTCTTGCCCGCCTATATCCTAATTTGGCTCTTATCGACTTATTTTTCAGGTGGTTACGACAAGCCATACAGCATCGCGAAAGCCATCCTCGGCGTGGCCTTCGGCAGCGCCGCAATTTTGGTGCTGTACGCCTTGTTGCCTGAAAGCCTGCGTTTTTCGCGCGCTTTGATCCTCTTCGGCATGATTTGGTTAGCCTTGGAGATGAGCCTCACGCGTTTCGTCGGCATTCTTTTGGGCAACGAAAATTTCCAGTCGAAGCGGACGGAGAAGAAACGCTTTCTGGTCATCGGAAGCCCAGAGGAGACGCAGCGTGTCAATTCCATCTTGGAGAGCACGTCCATCAAGCCGGATTTCATCGGTTTGGTGAGTTCGGAAACGGCGGGAGAGGCTCCAGAGGGCTTCATCGGCAACCTCGCTCAAGTGCCCGACATCATTGAGATTTACAAGATTACGGAGGTCATCTTCTGCTCGAAGGACGTGCCGCATCAGGTCATCATCGACAAGATGGTGGACTGGCACGCCACCAACGTCGATTACAAGATTGCGCCCGAGGACAGCCTATCCATCATCGGCAGCAACAGTATCAACACGCGCGGCGACCTCTATACCGTTGATATCAAGGCCATTGACACCACTTCAAACCGTCGCAACAAGCGCCTCTTCGACGTGGTGACGAGCCTGTTCAGCATCGTTTTCTGGCTGCCTTTGGCCTTGATGGTGAAGCAGCCCGTGCAGTTCCTGAAAAACGCCGTTTTGGTGCTGGTGGGCCGCAAGACTTGGGTAGGCTATTGCTCGCCCGCCGACGAAACCCAAAAACTGCCCAAGATACGCAAGGGCGTTTACAGTCCGGCCTCGCATCTCGAAAAGGAAAAACCTCACGATGAGGCGTTTGTCAACCAACTGAACCTGCTCTACGCCCGCGACTACACCGTTTGGAAGGATGCGGAGATTTTCTTCAGGTCGGTGGCGGCGAAATAAGACAAACGAAAAAGCCTCTGCGAATGCAGAGGCTTTTTCGTGCTTAGTGTTGTATGGCCATCAATCGAATATATTTGAGCACCATGTCGCACCACACGGGGTCGCCCGGATATTGGTAGCGGGCGTTGCCTTTGGGGTCGGCCTTGAATAGGGTTTCGCCGTTGGGGGTGAGGGTCACAAATCCGCGCTCGGAGAGTTTGTAAAAATCGTTGCCTTCCACGGCATGGATGACGGCCTGTGGGTCCCACATCTTTTGGCCCGTGTTGCAGTTCAGGAACTGGTAGGTCCATTTGATTGGGTGCAGGTCGGTCCAGTTCATGTCGGCGATGACGGTTTCGGGACGGTAGTCGAGCGGGTCGCCCACTTCGCCGGGCGAGAAGACGATATCGACTTCCTTGGGAAGCAGATCGAAGAACTTGAGCGAGAAGTTGATGGCTTGCTTGAAGTTGTAGTCGGGTTCGACGGCATCGCCGAACACGCCGCCCATGGCGTAGATGTCTTTCACCTTGGCACGGACAAGTTCAACGCCGTTGAGGGGCGAGTACTCGTCAGGCTCCGATTCGAGCAGGCGTGCCAATGTGGTGACAAATCCGATGGAGGCGATAGTGACGCTGCGGTCGGGCTGTTCGCTCAGCAGCTTGCGGTAGAGTTTGTAGCCTTCCATATAGGTGCCGTTGTCGCCCACGCTGCGTTTGAACATCGGCACGCCTTCCGTGGAGCGGGCATACGGGAGGTTGTGGTAGGTAATCCACACGTGGGTGTCTTCCTGCCCAGCGGTTTCAAGGCCGATGGGGATGTCGGGGTAGCCGTAGAAGTTGTTCATCACATCGACGATGTCGGCGTTGGCTTTGCCCATGCGATCGACGATGACGCCAAGCAGGTTGCAGCGCTTCATGTCCATGTAGCGGTAGAGCATCATCAGGGCGAAGAGGTCGTCGGTAGAGCTGCCCATGTCGCAGTCGAGGATGATGCGGATGTCGCGCTGTTCGTAGTTCGACCAGATGTTGATGCCTTTCGAGGCCACGTATACGGTGTGTTGGTCGTTGGCGCGGGCAAATTCCACGGCTGCGGCCAAGCTGTCTTCGGGAAACTTCCTGTTGCTGTCGAAATAATACTTGTCTTCATTGGCGTTGTACCAGCCGCCCACGAGGTTCTGGTGGGCGCGGGCGTGCTTGATGACGGCGGGCAGGCTCTTGCGGTCGAAGCTGTTTTGCGTCGCCTTGTAGGAAACGAAAAGTCCTTCGGTGGGCTGGCGCATGGTGTTGAGGTCGAGGGTGAAGCCGTCAGGATACATCTGCCCCATGGCATAGATGACATTGACCAACTCCTTGTCCGTCAGTTTCTCTTGAGCAAATCCGAGCGATGCCCAAGCGAGGAAAACCACGATTAGCAATGTGTTTTTTTTCATAACTGTATGTATTAGGTTTGTTGATGAATATTTGCTTTATTCGGCGTGCTTGTAGCCTTGCACCTTGTCCCATTCCCCGCGCGTGAAGTCGGGCATCTGAACGGGCATTCCGCCGTTGGCGATACTGGCGGCGGTCAGCTCGCCGAGGCACGACCATTCGGCGGCGTCGTAAACGTCTTGGTCAAGTGGCAGGCCGTGTTGCAGGCAATAAATCAGGCGGTAGTCCATGATGAAGTCCATGCCGCCGTGGCCGCCCACTTCCTTGGCTTTTTCCTCAATCTCAACCGCGATAGGGTGGAGGTAGTCCTTTAGAATCTTGTCGCGCACCTCAGCCGGAACGAATGCGTGAGGGTTCAAATGCTGGCCTTCAGCCAAGAATCCGGCGGGCAGTTTTTCATCCAAAAGGGTGAAACCTTCACTCGGATATTTGTTTGCAAAACCTTCTGTTCCAGTAAGTTGATACAAACGGTTATAAGGTCTGTAGGTGTAAACGTCATGCTCAATGAGCAAAGTCTTGCCTTTCTCGGTCTGGATCATTGTGGTGGTCATGTCGCCGTTGGCGAAGTCGTCCAAGCCCATTGTTTCCTTGGCGATTTTCTTGCCGTTGTACGAAGGCGTGCTCATGCTCACCAAGGTCTTCATGCGGTCGCCGCGATGGATGTTAAAGGCTTGGCAGAGCGGTCCCAAGCCGTGGGTGGGATACACGTCGCCGGCGTGGCTTTGGTTGAACTCAAGGCGCCAGTTTTCGTAATATTCGTGCCAATAAGGTTCGAGGTTGTGGATGTAGGCGCCTTCGCCGTGGATGAGTTCGCCGAACAAACCTTGTTGGGCCATGTTGAGGGCGGTCAGCTCAAAGAAGTCGTAGCAGCAGTTTTCGAGCATCATGCAGTGGCGTTGGGTCTGCTCGGCCACATCGACGAGTTGCCAGCATTCCTTGATGGAAGTGGCGGCAGGCACCTCGACGGCAACGTGCTTGCCTTGTCGCATGGATTCCACGGCCATGGGGACGTGGGTTTTCCAGTCGGTGCAGATATAGACGAGGTCGATGTCGTCGCGGGCGACGAGTTCCTTCCAGCCTTCGCGACCCGTATAGGCGGCGGCACGGGGCAGGCCTTTTTTCTCCAAGATGTTGGTTTGCACCTTCTCCACGCGCTCAGGCTCGATGTCGCACAAAGCCACGACAGTCACGCCGTCGATGTAGGTCATGCGATCGACGGCATCGGGGCCGCGCATCCCAAGGCCGATGAAGCCGATGCGCACGTTCTCGATGGGATCGACGGTGAACTGTAGCACAGACTTCTGTCCTTCAAGGCGTTGGGGTTCGTCGAAGACAATCGTGTTGTCGATGATGCGGTAGTTGCCCTTGCGGGTTTCCGCTTCCTTTTTCTCGCCGCATGCAGTGGCGAAGGCCAGCAATGACAGGCCGAGGATGAGTTTTAGGATGTTGTTTTTCATTTGGTTATGTTTTTGTCCCCCGACACTGCGCTGCGCTCGTATCGGGTTAATGATGTTGCGTCCCTTCGGGACGGCTTGTCCCGAAGCCAAAAAATTGCCCGCAAAAGTAGGAAATATCCGAACAAAACCCCTATCTTCGCGAAAAATTTTATCACCATGAACAACCTCCCCACCATCGCGGGCCGCTTCATCGACCCGAGCCGCATCGAGGGCATCGAGCCTTTGGGCAACGGCCTCATCAACGACACCTATAAGATAATAGTGGATGGCGCGCCAAAATTCGTGCTCCAGCGCATCAACAACGCCATCTTCACCGATGTGGAAATGCTCCAAAACAACATCGAGGCCGTGACCGGACACATCCGGAAAAAGTATGAAAGCCAGGGCGTTAAAGATATTGACCGCCGCGTGTTGCACTTCCAGAAGGCCGACACGGGCAAGAGCTACGTGGAGGTGGAAGGCCAGTATTGGCGCGTGATGGACTTCATCGCCGACAGCTACACCTACGAGGCCGTCACGCCGGAATACGCCTACCATGCAGGCCGCTCTTTCGGCGATTTCGAGTCGCTGCTGGCGGACTTGGAGGCACCGATAGGGGAGATTATCCCTGATTTCCACAACATTGAGTTCCGCCTGAAGCAAATGGAAGATGCCATCGTCGAGGATAGGGTGGGGCAGATGCGCGAGGTGGAGGTGCAAAAGTTTGTGGACAAAATCAGGGCTGTGGCCGACGAGATGTGCCTCGGCGAAAGGCTCCACCGCGAGGGCAAGCTGCCGAAACGCGTCTGCCACTGCGACACGAAAGTGAACAACATGCTCTTCGACAAGGACGGCAATGTGCTCTGTGTCATAGACTTGGACACGGTTATGCCGAGTTTCGTCTTCTCCGACTTCGGCGACTTCCTGCGCTCGGCGGCCAACACCGGCGCTGAGGACGACCAAAATCTGGACAATGTCCGTTTCAACATGGAGGTTTTCGAGGCTTTCGCGAAAGGTTATCTCGAAGGCACAAAATCTTTCCTCTTGCCCATCGAGAAAGAGCACTTGCCTTACGCTGCCACGTTGTTTCCCTACATGCAGGCCGTGCGTTTCCTCACGGATTACATCAATGGCAACACCTATTATAAAATAAAGTATCCGCATCACAATTTGGTGCGAACGCGGGCGCAGTGGAAACTCTTTGAGGAGGCGGCCTCTCAGTTGGAGACAATGGCATTGATTGTGGGTAAGTACTAAGAACACCTGGCCGAAAAAAAGAGAGCCTCCGTTACCGAAGGCTCAATCTTAAATTTTGAATTTTAAATCTTAAATCCAAAATTACTTCGCTCTCTCTTCCTCAATGGCAGCCTGAGCAGCGGCCAGACGTGCGACGGGCACGCGGAACGGCGAGCAGCTGACATAGGTCATGCCGGTCTTGTAGAAGAAATGCACCGAAGCGGGGTCGCCGCCGTGTTCGCCGCAAACGCCGCACTTCAGGTTGGCGCGCTGGCCACGGCCACGCTCCACGCCCAATTTCACCAACTGGCCAACGCCTTCTTGGTCGAGGGTGTTGAACGGGTCGGCGGGGATGATCTTCTCTTCGAGGTAGTCGGCCACGATGGCGTTCACGTCGTCGCGGCTGAAGCCGAAGGTCATCTGGGTGAGGTCGTTGGTGCCGAAGCTAAAGAACTCGGCCACGCTGGCGATTTGGTCGGCCACGAGGGTGGCTCTCGGAATCTCGATCATCGTACCGTAGAGGTAGCTGATTTCCACGCCAAACTTGGCTTCCACTTCAGTCTTTACGCGGTTGGCGATAACCTTCTGGTGGTCAAGTTCCTTGACGTTGATGGTCAGCGGGACCATGATTTCCAGATGCGGGTCGAAGCCTTCCTTCATCAGTTCCGCAGTGGCCTCGAAGAGGGCACGGAACTGGGTCTCGGTGATTTCGGGATAGACGATGCCCAGACGCACACCACGCAGACCCATCATCGGGTTCACTTCGTTCAATGCGTCGATGCGCTTCTTGATTTCCTCGAAACTGATGCCACGCTCAGCGGCGAGGGCTTTCTGCTTCTCCTCGGTGTGAGGCACGAACTCGTGCAAAGGCGGGTCCATGAGGCGGAAGGTGAGCGGCTTGCCGTTCATCACCTTCAAGGTGCCTTTGGCGGCGTTCTTGATGTAAGGCTCAAGCTCGTTCAGGGCGGCCACGCGCTCCTCGGTGGTGTTGGCGAGGATCATGTTGCGCAGCTTGGCAAGCGGCTCTTCGCTGTTCTTGCCGTAGAACATGTGCTCGATGCGGAACAGGCCGATGCCTTCGGCGCCGAAGTTGATGGCGTTTTGGGCGTCTTCGGGGTTGTCGGCGTTGGTGCGGACACCCATCTTGCGGTATTTGTCAACCAGCGTCATGAACTGCTGGAAGAGCGGGTTTTCGGTAGCGTTGATCATGGCGACGGGTTCGTCATAGACCCAGCCCTTCGAGCCGTTCAGGCTGATGACGTCGCCTTCCTTGAACTGCTTGTCGCCGATCTTCACGATGCCATTTTCGAGGTCGATCTTCACGGCGTCGCAGCCCACGATGCAGCACTTGCCCCAGCCACGGGCCACGAGGGCGGCGTGTGAGGTCATACCGCCACGGGCGGTCAGGATGCCGTCGGCGGCGCGCATACCTTCAACGTCTTCGGGGTTGGTTTCCTCACGGACAAGGATGTTGTCGATCTTGGCGGCACGGAATTCCTTGGCCTTTTCGCTGGTGAGGGCGATGCGACCCACGGCACCACCGGGGCCTGCGGGCAGACCTTTGGCGATGACGGGATGCTTCTTCTCGTCGGCAGCGTCGAGGATGGGGTGGAGCAGTTCGTCGAGTTGGTCGGGGGTGAGGCGCATGACGACTTCCTTCTCGTCGATGAGGCCTTCCTTCAGCATGTCGAGGGCCATCGTGAGGGCGGCAACGCCAGTGCGTTTGCCGACACGGCATTGCAGCATGTAGAGCTTGCCGTCTTGGATGGTGAACTCGACATCGAGCATGTCACGGTAGTTGTCTTCGAGAATGCGGCGCACCTCGCAGAGTTCCTTATAGGTTTCGGGCATAAGCTCTTGCATGGATTGCAAGTGCTTGTTCTGCTCGTTCTTGGTTTCGTCGTTCAACGGACTGGGGGTGCGGATACCGGCCACCACGTCCTCACCTTGGGCGTTGACGAGCCATTCGCCGTAGAACTGATTGTCGCCGGTGGCGGGGTTGCGGGTGAATGCCACTCCGGTAGCGGAGCCTTCGCCCATGTTGCCGAACACCATGGCCTGCACGTTGACGGCGGTGCCCCAGTCGTCCGGAATGCCTTCGATGCGGCGGTAGGAGATGGCCTTCTTGCCGTTCCAGCTCTTGAACACGGCCTTGATGCCGCCTTCGAGTTGGGCCTCGGCGTCGTCGGGGAACTCGGTGCCCAGCACTTCCTTGATGCGCACCTTGAACTGTTCGGCCAAGTATTGCAGGTCGTCAGCGTTCAGGTCGGTGTCGCTCTTGTAGCCTTTTTCCTCTTTGTAGTTGTCGAGCATGTCGTCCAACTGCTTGCGGATGCTCTTGCCGTCGGCGGGTTCGATGCCCTCGGCCTTTTCCATGACGACGTCGGCGTACATCATGATGAGGCGGCGGTAGCTGTCATACACGAAACGAGGGTTGTTGGTCTTCTTGATCAGGCCGGGGATGGTCTTGGAGCAGAGGCCGATGTTCAGCACGGTGTCCATCATGCCGGGCATCGACTTGCGCGCGCCCGAGCGGCAGCTGACGAGCAGCGGGTTGTCGGGGTCGCCGTACTTCATGCCCATGATGCTTTCCATGTTCTTCATGCCTTCGTGAACTTGATTCATCAGGTCGGCAGGAAGTTGGCAGTTGTTCTGGTAATAGGCTGTGCAGCACTCCGTGGTGATGGTCAGACCAGCAGGGACGGGGAGCTTCAGCAGACACATTTCAGCCAGGTTGGCACCCTTGCCGCCCAGCTCGTTCTTCATCGAAGCATTTCCTTCAGCGGTCTTTCCGCCAAAGGTGTAAACGTACTTTGTCATTGATTTTTAATTGTTTATTAGTGAATGATTGATGTTTCTACTCGTTTGAAAAATTAAGGCGCAAAAATACGAAATAATGGAAAACGAAACAATGGTAAATTTTGATTTTTTGAAAAAAAGCCCCGAAGCGTTGCTTCGAGGCTTTTTCCGACATGAAAAGATGTTTGTCCGTTATTCCTTCACGAACTTCAAGGTGCTGAGGGCACCTGTTGACTTGACGGTGACGAAGTAGATACCATTGTTCAGTCCTTCGAGGTTCAGTGTCGTCGTGCCTTTGGCTTCGGTCTGATAGACCTGCTGGCCCATGGCGTTGAAGACCGCGATTTCGCACTCATTTTCAGGCAGGCAGATGCTGAACTGTCCCTTGTTGGGGTTGGGATAGATGTTTACGTTGCCCATGGTGTTTTCATCGGTGGCCTCAAGGGATATGTGGAAAGTCTGCGGCCAGGCGTCGCAGCCCGTGACGATAAGTCTCAATTCAGCGACATAATCCAATGGGTCGTCAATCTCGACGACGGCCCAGCCGTTTTCGTCGGTGTAGCCCAAGCCAAGCATTTCGTTGCCATTGAAGAGGGCGCACCGGAAGTTCTTCAGTCCGTTTCCATTGCCATCAATCACTTGGATATCCATTGAAGCCATACCTTCTTCAATTGACAATGGGGCTGTCACTTCGGGCGTGAACGGCTCGTCGTGCCAGGGGCTTACGGCCACGTCGCCCATCATATTGAGGTCGTAGAAGTTCCAGCGCAGGGCGCCTTCTTCATACTGGCCAGGGGCATTGACCCACGGAGCCGTCTCGATCTTAGCCTCTCTCAATGCCATGCCGCCGTAAGGGATGCGGTCGTTGTAGTAGGCGTCTTCTGTCTCGCGGTGCAGGTGGATGGCAGGGCCTTCGGTTTGGCCTTCGTTGAACCAGCCGTAGCGCGAGTTGCCGAAGGTGGCCACGGCGAAGTTGGCGATTTGAGTCATGCGCTCAAGGATGCAGTCGTTGCTGAAGTCGCCGCAGATGCAGCCCGAGGTGTGGAAGAAGGTGTAGTTGTGGTCCACGCCGTTGACGCTGCCAAAGTTGTTGTCGGTGATGTCCCAGTTGGTCCATCCTGCCACGTAGTTGGTGTTGGCGTGGCCGTCGTGGTGGACGTATTGCGTGCCTTGGTTGATGGCGTTGCGCAGGCGGGTGCCGCTCCAGTTGCCTTCTTCTTCGTAAAGACGGGTGAAGTCATAGTCTTCGGGGATGCCCGTTGTGGTATAGCCGTTGTCGTCGTGCGTGCCGATGAGCAGTTCAAGATACTGGCTGCCGTTGCTTAGCGGATTATCATAAAGGTGTTCGCCAGCCATGATGACTTTGCGGAACTCGCCAAGGACGGGGCTGTTCTGGTATGTCATGGCCTTGTGGAGCATGTTGTCCAGTTCGCTCTGGTTGCTGAAGCACATGCGTCCTATGCCGATTTCGGGCAGCAGGTCGTCTTCGCCGATTTCGCCCCAACGGTTGTCGTTGTTGTCGTTCCATGTTCCGTCGAGGGCAGCATAATAGAGGTCGGCGGGGATGCCGTTGTCCACGTAGCCGCTGCCGCTTTGGACATGGCAGTATAAGCCGCGATAGGGGATGCTTGGCACGTCGCCGGCGAGGTTGACCATCATAATGCCGTTTTCTTCGTATTCCTGGATGATGTAGTTGCGCAGTTTCTCTTGGTTGTCGCGGCCTTCCATCGTACTGGTGATGGTGGCGAGGTCGACGACATGGGTGCGGAGGCCACGGTCCAGATAGAACTTGGCATAATTGTCGAAGGCATCGACATATTGTTGTGTGGTGACCACGAGCAGTTCATAGCCGCCCATGGTGCGATCTCTGCCGTTGTAGGTCTGCAACATCTCCGGGTTCTGTGCGAGGCGCATGGCACGTGAGGCGTTGTCGCCGGTGAGCCATAACTTGCGGCTTTGGTCGGTCTTGGCCGCACTCGTCGTGATGCGGACGGTGGCCTTGGTGGCGTATCTCACCTCGCCAGTTCCAGGCACATACTGCACGGGCGTGAAGGCCGAAAAGGCGAATCCGATGCCGTTCATGTAATGTGTGCTCAGTTTGCCGTATGCTTGGGCAGGATAGGCACTTTTCGAGGCATAAAGGGTCTCGTCCTTCTCAAACTGCTTGCGCACGGGGTCGGAGTAGGTGAGGGCCGTTTGGTAAGGATAGAGGCTATGGCTGCCTTCCAACGTCTGGAAATCGGAGAGTTCCACATCGATGGCAACGGCTTCGGTGCCTTGGGGCAGCATCAAACTGACACTGTGCCATGGAAGCGAGGGCTGACCCGCAAAAGCACTTTGCATACAGCCCGCAAACTGGATTTGTTCGTAGCCTTGGATTTGGCTAATGCCCGGTTGACCCAAATAATAGGTCTTCTCGATGGTCTGCGCCGAAGCGAAAATGCTGACCATCAAACACATAAGGATTAAACTTAGTTTCTTCATCGTATAATTGGTTTTGTTTTGTATATTCATTGGGTGCAAAAAGACTGTTATTCCTAACACGAAGTTGATATTGGTTTAATGTCATTTCTTATTTGATTATCAACTTCTTGATTTCCAAGTTGCTTTTTCCATGAATCCTAATCAAGTAGAAGCCTTTGGGTGCATCGGGGAGGTCGATGTGTTGGCTGCCTGAGACTTCGTTAAGGCGCAACACGGTTTGACCAAAGGCGTTGATGATGTCGATGTCGCTTGTTTCTTTCAACTCGATTGTGAAGCTGCCGTTTGTAGGATTCGGATAAAGGGCATGGACTTTTTTGTTCGCGGTCTCTTCCATGCCGTTGACGATGCTGGCGCGAGGGAAGGTGATGTCGTCAATCCACACGCAGTCGCTGCCTGACTGGTTTTGTCTGTTTTTGTCGTAGAGCCAGAGGAAGCTGTGGCTTCCAGCGGTCAGTTCATAGCTTATGAAGGTCCAGTCATTTTCTCCCGACCACCAGTCTTTTTTCTTGCCGTCGATGTAGAAGGCGAAATAGTCGCTGTGGTATTGTGTCGAGGTCTTGAACCAGAAACTGATCTCGCCGTCGATGAAGATGTCGGCGAAGATGTAGAGTTTGCTCACCTCGTCGTCGCCGATGGCGCCTGAGCGTGCGCTGTAGCTGCCGGTATGCGCTTCTTCATCGGTGACCACCCACGGCAGGTCGCCGTCGTGTCCCCATTCGAGGAAGCTGAAGTCGCCGCTCTCGAAGGTCTCAAGGGCGGCACCTACGGCGAAGGTGTAGCGATATTCGGTGGTGTAGGCCCCTGTGTGTAAGGTCAAGTCGAAGAAGAAAGTGGTGCCGTTTTGGATGTCGGGGTCGGCATCGATGATGAGGTTGGCGGTGAAGTCTTCACCTGCACCCACTGCGCCAATGGCGATGGTGGTCTCCTCTATCGAAAGGCGGTCGTCGTCGCAACTCACTGTCAGATAGGAGTCGGGGGCGATGGCGTGACCGATGTTCCTGCCGTTGATGCGCATGACGACGTGCTCGCCCGGGTCGAGATATCCGTTTTGGTCGCCTTGGATGTCATCCACCTCGATTTCAGCGAATTGCAGGTTGGGAGCCTTGGCGATGTAGTTTTTGTAGGTCGTATGTGCCGTTTCGCCCACATAGGTCGTGAGTTCGAGGGTGAAAACGGTGTTGTCGGGGATGTTGTCGGCATATTCAATCGAGCCGATGTGGTCATACTGTTGAGTGCTGTTCGGTGCAAACTCGTCAATGGTGAAGTTGCTACCATGCGAAATAACATACTCGCAATCCGTGGTGACAGCGGCATGAACCTCATACGCAGTTGCGTCACCTATATTATAAAGCTCACCGTGAACCTTATGATAGAGGCCGTCCATGGCTTCTTCCTCAATGTCAAAGAGCATGCCATAGACGAAAGGCTCGCCGCTCTCAAGGCAAATGACTTCCATGACCTGTGGCCATGCACTTTGCCCCGTGACAATGAGGCGCAACACACCAGAGGTTCCAAGTGGCTCAAAACTCAATTCGACGTCGCCGTTTTCATCAGTGATACCGCGATCCAATAAGGTTTCACCATCAAACAGGCTGACAGTGAAATTGTCCAAAGGCGTGTCGAAATGGCTGACATGCACGGTTGTGGACGTCGTCCCGACCATCAAACCTTGTTCATAGACCACATTGGGTGTGAAAGGTTCCTCAAACCAAGGGCACAAGGCTGCGTCGCCTAACACATTGAGACAGTAGAGGTTCCAGCGCAGGCAGCCGTTTTCCTCATGGTTTTCATCATAGGGGATGGCGACCCATGGCGCGGTGGCAATCTTGCCTTCACGCAAGGCCATACCGACCGAGGCGATGTGGTCGTTGCAGTAGGCGTCAATCATCTCGCGGTGGATGTGTGCCGCCATGCCGTCGCCCCAAGGCATATACCAGCCGTAGCGCGAGTTGCCAGTGGTGACCACGAATCCAGTCGGGATGGTGATGATTTTCTCCAACACACAGTTTGAGGGGAAGTCGCCGCAGATGCATCCATGCGAGTGGAAAAGCATGTAGTTGTGGTTGATGCCGTCGTTGCCGTAAAAGTAGTTGCCGTTCAACATGCTGCCAGTCCAGCCTGCCACATAGTCGGCGTTGGCGTGGCCCACGTGGTGGACATATTGTCCGCCGGTGCTGATGACGTCGCGGAAGGCGCCTCCGCTCCAAGTCATGCTCGGCGAGGCATAATAGCGCTTGAAGTTATAGTCTTCAGGATAACCGTGCGTTGTGTAATCGAAGTCGTCACAATCCCCGATGAGGCGTTCCATGTCGTGGCTGCCGTAATAGCCGTCGCCAAGGTGTTCGGCGCCGAGGATGGGGGAGGTGAACTCGCCCAAAACGGGGTTCTGCAAGTAGCTGAAAGTCTTGTGCATGATGGTCTCAAACTGCGTCTCGTTGTTGAAAGGCAGGCGCCCGATGCCAATCTCAGGCAGCAGGTCGTCTTCGCCCACTTCGCCCCAGCGGTCGTCGCCGTCGTCGTTGAGGGTGCCGTCAAGGCAGGCATAGTACATGTCGGAAGGCAACTGGTCTTCCTCGCCCTCTTGCGCCCAGCAATAGAGGCTGCGGTAAGGCACAATGCTCACGTCGCCGCCGAGGCTGACCATCTGGATGCCGTTTTCTTCGTATTCCTGGATGATGTAGTTGCGGATTTGCTCCTGATTGTCAACGCCTTCCATCGAAGCGTAAATATCCTCCAAAGCCACGATGCGGGTGCGGATGCCCTTGTCGTTGTAGAGGTTGAGGTAGTCGCCGAAGCTCGGAATCCAAGCCTCTGCGGTGATGACCAGCATGTCGTAGCCGCCGATGTCGCGACCGCGCTTGTTGTAAGTGCTTAACACAGTGGGGTTTTGTGCCAAACGCTTGATGGAGGTCTCGTTCTCGGGCGTGAGCCACAGCTTGCGGCTATGGTCGTCACGGCTCGCGGTTGTTTCAATCGTGACTGTCACGGTTTGCGCATAACTGACCTTGCCCGTGGCAGGCACATAGCGCAAGGGCGTGAAACCGCCAAAGGCAAATGCAACACCGTTCAGGTATTGCGTGTTGACCGCGCTGTAATTCATTGAAGGATAAGCCTCTGTGGAACGGTAAAGGTTTTCGTTTTTCGCAAAAGGAATCGTTTCTTCGCTTGAAATCGGGCGTGGCTTCTGGGCGGGGTAGAGGTTGAAAACGCCTTCCAGTTCCACGAAGTTCGAAAACTCTACGTTGATGGAGGCTGCCTCCTGGCCTTGCGGCAGCAGCAGGCTCACGTTTTGCCAAGGCAAAGTCGGGTTGCCGACGATGCCTGAGGGCAGACAGCCTTGGAAGCCAATCTGTTGATAGCCATTGCGTTCGCTGACGGTCGGCTGGCTGAAATGATAGGTTTGTTGGATGGTCTCGGCCTGCGCAAAAACAGCGGCGACCCATAAAGTGAGGAATAGACTTAATTTCTTCATTTTAAATTAAAAATTTAACTCCGTTGAATCTTCGATTTGGGCGCAAAGATACGATAAAAACAAATCCACGACACCGGGATGACTCTCTTTGTCGCGGATTTTTGGGATAAAAGTTCCAATAAGGGTTTAATGCTGCTTGACCACCACTTTTTTGTTCGTTTTGAGGCCTTGTATGTCTTTGATGCGTAGGGAGTAAATGCCGGGTGTGAGGCCTAACAAATCGACTTCATTCGTGTTTTGCACGGTTTTCACCAATTGCCCCATTGTGTTGTAGATCTGCAACTCGGAAACGGTGATGCCTCCGATGCGGACAAAACTGTTGGTGGGATTCGGCGCAATGGTGATGCCGTCATTCTCACGCGCTTCTTCAATACCCGTAATGACGGCCGTGGCACATACAGGCTCCGATTCCTCCTCGCCATAAACCGCTGTGACGCAGTATTCAACATCAAAGCCTTTTGTGAATTCAGTGTCGGTGAAATAGGTCACAAAGGAATAAGGAATGTCCTTGATGAGTTGACCATCGCGATAGATGCGGTAGCCATCAAGGCCTGCTCCCAAAAAACGGTCAAAATACTTGCCATTTTCCTGATTACTGACAAACACTTTCATCCATAAATTGCTATAAGGGCTGTCATACCATGTTGTTGGGTGGTTTGCGTCCATCATTAACCCACCTTTACCTTCAACTACAGGTCCCCTGTCTGTACTGAAAGGAAATCTTCCGTGCTGTCCCTCTTCAAAAGTTGCCTTGTATCCAATCCAATATTGCGAGTTCGGGGCAATGTTCAGTCCCTCTTCAAGCCGAATGATGTTTTCGCCTATCGGAAGTCCATCGGGAATAAGTTGATTATAGACAACATCCATTTGTCCTCCAAGTTCCTTTTTCCAAACATAAAGGGCGTATGTCCAATCGGAGGTCTTATTGAAGAGCAAGGAGTCTATTTTCCAACCTATAACGTTTCTTAAATCTTGGGAATCAAACAACTGTGCCATAAATGAATCATGACCGAAAGCACACGAGTCCAATGCCGACTCGCTTGCCGTCCACGATAGCGTCATAGGCATCAATTCCTGCCCAAAAGGAAGACTCCATGTAAGGGAAACAGCGTCGTCATCGTCGACTTGCACATTAAGATCTGTTACAGGCTGATGTTCTTCATTTACATTCTCATGGTAAGTATTCAACTCAACACCTATCCTTGGTAACAGTTCCAATGCCTTTTCAGTTTGTTTTTTGTGTAATTCAAGTGATCTTGGCTGATATTCAACCCATTTTCCACAAATCATCTTCCCTCCATCTTCACCCAATCTTAAATATAAGTCGCCTAAGTCAATCGAAGCAAAGATACTGTCGTTGAAACTCGTTGCGGGATTGGTCAACACGTTCTCGTACCATCCTATGGCTTCTGCATAGTTGCCTAATTTTTCATCGCATTTGTTGGCCAAGGAAGAGGCAAGGTGACCGAGGCTCTCGTTGGATGCTATAACGCTATTCGTTTGGTAATAGCCTTTCAATGCGTTGTAGTTGTTTCCGGCGTGCTCTTCCAGCACAAGGAGTGTCTTCAGCGCGGTCTCTGCGCTAATCGTGTTTGGATAGTTATCGATCACCTGCAAATACAAGGACTTGGCCGAAGCGTATTCTCCGATGGCATTGAGCGAATCAGCTTCGGAAACCAAGGCCGACGCATTTATGTTTTCAATGTTTGCGCAGTTTCCCATCACCCAATAGGGCTGATACACAAATCCGTTCAAGTTTTGGTTGGTATATAAATGCGTTGAAGGCGTGAAATTGCTGCCCCAATAGTTCATCGACACATCAATGTCACTTCGAGGTGTGACTCCGGGAACAACGTAGTAAGCAGTAATGTCATGATACACAAACGGCACATTATCGTCATCCGAAATGTGATTGTAAATAAACGTCTCCGGAACGCAGTTGGCAGTCAAGAACACCTCGTAAGTGCCATTGTCGTGAATATACTGAGTCTCAGTTCCCGTTGTCGCCTGACAGTTCCCCATAAACTGGCCAATGTTGCAGTTGTTGTATAGTTTCACGCCCTGGCCGTTGCCCTCGATGACGTTCGCCGTTATGTTGCCGTACGACGCGTACATAAGGACACCGCCGCTCATGCAACCTTTTACGGAATTGTTGCTAATGTTTTGGGAACCCATATTGTTGCCGCTGTTGAAAATGGCAATTCCGCTAACGAAAGAACCTGCCCCCGTCGCATCTATGGAGCATCCATGCACGAGATAATGAGGGTATTGTTTTATGTATATTGCCTCGGGAATGGTTTTGCCATTGGGAACGAAATCGCAGTTCATCAAGGTCACCGTGTTGTTTCCTAGTTTGTACATGGAGAGATCGGCCAAAAATGGCGTGCCAATGAAATGGCAGTTCGAAAAGGACAGGTTCTTACCGGGCAATACCAGGTCGCAATTGATGAAGGTGGCGTTGCTGACGGAGAGGTCGGCGTTGTTCTTGAAGATTAGTTCCAAGGTTGCACCATCGCAGGCTTCAAATGTCACGCCATTGCCTAAAGTCATCGAACCCCTAACAATGACACGGCAGTTGCCGCTTCGGGCAATAATAGCAGTTGTGTCTCCCATAATGAGAGAAGCCGTGTCTTCAATTATCAAATCTGCGTCAAACAAATAGAACTTGGCAAAACTATCCATCATGAGCGTGTCGGCACAAATTGAAAGAGTGTCTTCGATGTGGAAATTTCCATTCACGGTGTCGGCACTTATTACTTTTCCTGTAATTCCCCGCAGACTTAACAGATCTTCTTTGAAGCCACAATCAACATGTTTGATACCAGCCAAAGCAAACAGTCCATGTTCGAAATGTGCAGTATATTTAATGACCTCGCCGATATCTTGAAAATGACTGTCATTTCCCTCATTTTCAACAAGATCAAAATTAATGTCATAAGGATCGACTCTTAATAATGCGAACAGAGTTGAATCTTCAAGTTGCCCAATAGGTCTACCCCGATTCCACGGTTCACTTTCTAAATAATTTGGATGATAATTTCTTAAAGAACTATTTATCAAATAATTATAAACATCCATGCCTGTGTACTGGATAAATTCACCAAATCTAAATGAAACAGTACTGTCACTAACGCTTGTCAATACAGTTTTTTTGACATCATTATTAATAGACAAGATATCGTCTGCCATACCCCCACTATAACAAGTCATAAAATTCACGATATATTGAGAACAGTTTATTCTCGACAACATCTTTGCCAATTGATAATCATAAAGTCTTTCACCATTCCATAAATACAAAAAGGTATTATTACCATCAGGATCCCCATGCATTGTCCCATATACATATAAAATGTCATCTTCTTGCATAATGATAGAAAGTGTATCCATTATCATCTCAATGTTATGCGAATTACAAATGTACATCGGTTCTTCAGGAAAGTATAGGCTTCCTATTAATGAATCTCCATCGCATGACAAAACAAATATGTTTTCTCTCTTAAAACCATTTTCAATTAATCCATAATACGAATGGCACAAGGCGTTCCAAAAAGCTGAATGATTATTACTCCCAAGTTCTCCTCCCGAGAAAAGCAAGGCAAATTTACCGTCATTACTTGGATAATCAAAATCGGCTTGATAAAGTTGGGGCGTTTCTGGATTAATGGAAGGCTCTGATAAGGCGATTGATTCTGAAACAACAGCCAAAAGAGACTTATAATGTAAAGGCGGCGTATGTCTTTGTTCAGTGATTATCGCCCCCGAATTTGTGTTCACGAAAACATACCTGCAATCATGTCCCCAGCCATATTCAGGCATGTCATCAATGAAGAACAGCCAATAGTTACTGTACGGAGATTGAATTGAGTCATAAAGGCTCAACTTGTAGTAGGATTCTGTTTGCAACAGGGGCTCCATATAAACATTAATGTTTGCGGTGTCTCTGTTCAATACCGAATCCATTACGATTTGAACGGCCTGTTGCTTGCTCACCTGAGCAAAACAAAGGAATGAAATGGTCATCATTCCAAATAAAAGTAACATCTTTTTCATGGTTGTTTGTTTTTAATGTTTCTACAGCTGCAAAAATACACTTTTTCCAAAAAATCCAATAAAAAGACTCAAAATTAATTCCGTTTGAATGTATTTTTCTAATTTTGCCCTTTAAAATTTCAAAAATGAAGAAGATTAGAGCCGCCGTCATAGGTTATGGCAATGTGGGCCGCTTCGCCTTGGAAGCCCTTGAAGCCGCCCCCGATTTCGAGATTGCAGGCATCGTGCGCCGCAACGGAAGTGAAAACAAGCCTTTGGAACTGTCTCAATACGAGGTGGTTGATGATATTAAGAAACTGAAGAACGTGGATGTGGCGATTCTGGCCTGCCCCACGCGCTCTTGCCCCGAATACGCCAAACAAATCCTGCCTTTGGGCATCAACACCGTGGATTCCTTCGACATCCACACGGCCATCGTGGACTATCGCCGCGAGCTGATGCCAATTAATAAGGAAACGAAAACGGTGAGTGTCATCGCTGCCGGGTGGGATCCAGGTTCCGACTCCATCGTCCGCACATTGATGCAAAGTTTGGCACCTAAAGGATTGTCTTACACCAATTTCGGTCCGGGCATGTCGATGGGGCACAGCGTTTGTGTGCGCTGCAAGAAAGGCGTGAAAAACGCCCTCTCGGTGACGATTCCCTTGGGCGAAGGCATCCACCGCCGCATGGTGTATGTGGAGCTTGAAGACGGCGCCACTTTGGAACAAGTAACCGCTGAAATCAAGGCTGACCCGTATTTCGCCAACGATGAGACCCATGTGTTTGCCGTGGATAGCGTCGATGCCGTCCGCGACATGGGCCACGGCGTAAACCTCGTGCGCAAGGGCGTTTCGGGCAAGACCGCCAACCAGCGCATGGAGTTCAACATGAGCATCAACAACCCCGCCTTGACGGGTCAGGTGTTGGTGAATGTCGCCCGCGCCACGATGCGCCTGCAACCGGGATGCTACACGATGGTGGAGATTCCCGTCATTGATATGCTGCCGGGCGATAGGGAAGAATTAATTGCTCATTTGGTGTAGATCATGGGATTGCTTCGCAAGAAATCATTGAAAATCAATAATAAAATCATGGAAAATAGGGTTTTTGAAGATTTTTGAGAGATTTTTGTCCTTTGGCCAATTCTGGCGATAAGGAAGTGTTGATTTCACATTTGGTATAATGATTCACAAAACCATCAGTAGCTTTCTTGGGTTCCAGCGGATTTGTAATCCGCTGGTGTCGAGATGGGGATTTCAAATCCCCTCTTCAATGCGGTCGGATTTCAAATCCGCCCGAACTGTCTGCCGCTTTGCGTCATTGCGAGGAACGAAGCAATCCATAATACAAGCCTGGATTGCTTCACTGCGTTCGCAAAGACGCAAAACGTGTTTGGTTGGTATCGTATTATCTTTTATTTTATTGTCTTCATGCACCCAGAAACAAGACAAAATAGACATCCTCGTTGCGCAGATGACCCTCGAAGAAAAATGCGGCCAATTAACCTGTCCGATAGGCTTCAATTTCTACGGCAAGGAAGGCGATCCCCTCTGGCTTTCAGAGAGTTTTCTTGGCATGATGGACACCATGCCACTCGGTTCGTGTTGGGCAGTGCTCCGTGCTGACCCTTGGTCGAGAAAAACAGTGAAAACAGGCCTGCATCCACGTGAGTCGGCGAAGCTGCTGAACATGATGCAACGCCACGCGGTGGAAAACACAAGGTTGGGTATTCCTTTATTGTTCTGCGAAGAAACTCCTCACGGTCACATGGCGGTCGGAACGACCGTTTTCCCAACGGGCATCGGACAGGCCAGCACTTGGAACCGTTCATTATTGGAGCAAATGGGCGAGGTGATGGGGCGCGAAATCCGTCTGCAAGGCGCACAAGTCGGTTATGGACCCGTTCTAGACATCGCCCGCGACCCGCGCTGGTCGAGAGTGGAGGAAACGATGGGTGAGGACTCGTATCTTGCTGGTACATTGGGCACTGCGGTGGTGAAAGGAATGCAGAAAAACGTCTGCGCCACCTTGAAACATTTGGCTGCCTACGGCATCCCGCAAGGCGGTCACAATGCCGCCACAGCGGAAGTCGGGCAAAACCGCCTGATGTCGGACTATCTGCCTTCCTTTGAGAAAGCCATCTGCGAAGGCGGCGCCAAAACCGTGATGACTTCCTACAACACCATTGACGGCGTGCCATGCTCGGCCAATGCGTGGTTGCTTCAAGAAGTTTTACGCAATGCATGGAATTTCAAAGGCGTGGTTTTCAGTGATTTGAACGCCGTCAATGCCATCTATGCCACGCAACATGTGGCCGCCGACCCAGCCGAAGCCGCTGCCTCGGCTTTGAAAGCCGGTGTCGATATTGACTTGGGCGGTTATAATTACGGTGGTTTTTTGAAAGAAGCCTTGCAACGCGGCCTCGTTACCGAAGCCGAAATTGACCGCGCCGTGCGCCATGTTTTGCAACTGAAATTCGACCTCGGGCTGTTTGACAATCCTTACGTTGATGAGGCTTTGGCCGAATCGGAAGTGGGGACGAAAGAAAGCGCACAACTTGCCAAGCAAGTGGCCTTGGAATCGGCTGTGCTGTTGAAAAATGACGGAGTTTTGCCTTTTGGCGAACATATTAATAAGGTGGCCGTCGTTGGGCCAAATGCCGATAACATGTACAACCAACTTGGTGACTACACCGCTCCGCAAGACCCCGACCGCATCGTGACCATGCTCGAAGGCATCCGCGAAAAGGGCAGGGCAGAAGTGACCTGCGCCAAAGGCTGTGCCATCCGCGACGAAGCTGATGTCGACATCGACGAAGCGGTAAAGGTTGCCAAAGCCGCTGATGTTGTGGTGCTTGTGGTGGGTGGCTCCTCCGCCCGCGACTTCAAGACGAGTTATGAGGAAACAGGTGCCGCCATCGTCAATGAGTCCGTATCCGACATGGACTGCGGCGAAGGCTATGACCGCTCCACTTTGAAGCTTCTTGGCAAACAAGAAGAACTGATGCAGCGTATCTACGCCACGGGCAAGCCTGTTGTGACAGTTTATATCCAAGGCCGTCCGTTGGACATGAATTTGGCAAACGAGAAATCCAATGCCTTGCTGACACTGTGGTATCCCGGCATGGAAGGCGGTTCTGCTTTGGCTGACATCCTTTGGGGCGATTACAATCCCGCTGGTCGTCTGCCCATCTCTATTCCGCGCTCGGTGGGACAAATTCCCGTCTATTATTCCCAGCCCGCCACGGGCGATTATGTGGAGGAATCCGCCAAGCCCTTGTTTCCCTTCGGCTATGGACTGAGTTACACCCAATTTGAATACAGCGACTTGCAGGTGGAAACTGTATCCAAAATGGATACACTGTGCAAGGTTACCTGCCAAGTGAAAAACATCGGTCTTCGTGACGGCGATGAAGTGGTGCAACTATATGTTCGTGATGAAGTGGCCACTATTGCGCCCGCCTCCAAATTGCTGAAAGGCTTCCAAAAAGTGCATATTAATAAAGGTGAAGCCAAGCAGGTTATTTTCTACCTCACCGAACGCGATTTGTCCGTGTATTCCAAGGAAAAGGGCTGGCATTTCGAGGCTGGAGATTTCACGATTATGGTGGGAAAGGAACGCATTTTGATTCGACTATAACCAAAGTCGATAAGGATTTACATCTTTTTGTCTGTAGTCTCCAAACTTTTACTATCTTTGCAATCGAATACAATAATATCTGTTATCTTTATTTTTGCTTTTTTTTAGATACAATAGTATGCCATTGCTTTATGATTTCAATATGGATACGGCGGACGACCTCGCCCTCCGATTGGCGCAAAACGTGAAACGTCGTCGGTTGGAAAAAGGCTTGTCGCGTAGTGCCCTTTCGATGATGAGTGGTGTTCCGGCACCCACCATCGCCAAGTTTGAGCAGAAACACAGCATCTCCTTGGTTAGCTTTTTGGCATTGGCCAAGGCCTTGGGCTACACCGATGCGTTGAAATTGCTGCTGGCCGAGCCCATCTATACTACTATGGAGGAACTGGACACCATCAACAAGAACAAGAACAGAAAACATGGCAGGAATGAATTCAATAGATAAGCTTTTTGTCAAGTACCACAAAAAAACCGTTGGCACATTGACTTTGACGCCTGATGGCCATCGTTGCGTTTTCCGTTACGACAAGGACTGGATGTCTAAGGGTTTTTCCATCTCACCCTTGGATTTGCCATTGAAGTCGGATTTGTTCATCGCCCCCGAACGTCCTTTTTGGGGCAACTTCGGCATTTTCGAGGACAGCCTCCCTGATGGCTATGGCCGTTATCTGCTCAATAGGATGCTTCGTCAACAAGGCATTGATGAAACGCAACTAACTCCGTTGCAACGACTTAGCATTGTTGGCAGTTCGGGTATGGGAGCCTTGTGTTACGAACCGGAAACTCGTTTTGAGAAAGCGGAGGAGACATTGTCGTTCGACCGCTTGCAGCAGTTGGCATTGGAAGTCCTCTCAGAGAAAAACGAGAAAGACGCGGCGCTTCTTTATTTCAACAGCGGCAATTCGGGAGGTTGTCGTCCCAAATGCCTTTACCATGACAAAGAAGGTGCCTGGCTAGTGAAATTCAGGCATACCTACGACCCGAAAGACTTGGGCTTGAAGGAATTTAGATACAATGAACTTGCCAGAAGTTGCGGCATTGAAGTGCCAGATTTCAAGCTGTTTGAAGGAAAGTACTTTGCCACGCGGCGCTTTGATATCGAAAACGGGGAACGTCTTCATGTCGCTACAGCAGGTGCCTTGCTCAACGAGTCCATCGAGTTCCTGAAACTTGATTACAAGACTTTGCTGCACCTTACGGGATATCTGACCCAAGATCCACACCAAGTGGAAGCCATGTTCCGCCTGATGGTCTTCAATGTGTTCACCGAAAACAAGGACGACCACGCCAAGAATTTCAGCTTCATCTGCCGTGAGGGGTGCTGGCGTTTGGCCCCCGCCTACGACCTGACTCCTGTACCAGAAGGTTACAATGGCGAACATGCCACCTCGGTCAATGGCAAGGGCAATCCAACAATAGAGGACATGCTCGCCGTTGGCGAGACAATTCGGATTCCGAGGAAACGGGGGCTGGAAATCATAGAGTTTGTTAGGGACAAAACCTCCCAACTAAGGGTGTTAAAGTATTAAATACTTTTAATATAATAGGAAAACGCCCTTCGGGGGCATTGAAGTATGAGTTGAAGGCGTAGCGTACTACGTTTATACTTGTCAAGAGTTGATTTCGGTAAAAGCCTTGGCTTTTCGTTTTTTTCTCACAGAGCGAGACTTGTCGGTGTATTCACCTTCACATCCAAAATCCCGTTCCTGTCGCACCTCACCACGATGCGTTTGTATTCGGTTTTGTCCTCGTAGGCGCATTGGATGACGAAGGTGAGGCGGTAAACCTTCTTGCCATCTACGGGTTTGAAGCCGTCGTCGGCCCACGTGCCCGAAAGCGGGAAGACCGGGTTGTCCATCTTGCGGGTGAACTCCGTGATGTTGTAGCGGAGGATGTCGTTGATGCCTTTCATTGGGAAAGGGCTGGCCTTGGCGAGTTCCGCCGGCCACACTTGCACCTTTTTGCGGAACAGGATGACTTTCTCGTCGTTGCCGCTCACTTCGTCGAAAAGGGGCAGACGGTCGCGCATTTGGATGACTTCGGGCAAGACCTTGTTGCCGTCGATGAAGTCCATGCTGTCCTTGCTCCAGCCGATGTGCCGCCCTTTGATGTGGAAGTCTGTGCGCGTGTCGAACACCTTGCTACTCACGCGCTTGGCAAAGAAGAGGCGCAGCAAATCCTTCAAGCGGTCCTTGAACATATAGCTGATAACCAATGCGATAAGGAACGGCAGCGTGAAGTTGCCATAGCGTTGCTGGAAAAAGAACGACGACAACGTGGCCACCACCATGGCGGCACCGGCGGCGAGGCTGTAGAGGATTTGCTCGACGAGGAAGGTGTTTTGGCGCTTGTTGGAACTGAGGTAGAGGTCGCTCTCGGCAAACTTTTTCAGCAGACTGGCGCGAAAGACGAAGTCTTCGTTGCCGTTGGGGTCGGAGGGGCTTACGTTGAGGTAGCCCTGTTCCGATTTGTAGGCCCTTTCGCCCAAAAGCAGTGCCTTGAAATGTTCTTCCAATTGGGCGTAATCATCTGGAAACGAGTTGTGTAGGTTGTCGCGCAAGGAATAGGTGTAGGATGCCATGACATTGCCCAAAAACTCGTCGGCGTAGGCAAAGTCTTGGACGATTCTTCCTTTTATATCGCTGTTTTTCAGTTTGTTGTAGAGTTCTCTAAAACGGTTCAGCACCTTCTTCACGTCGTCCAAATAGACTTGGCAGGTTTCGAGGCGCTGTTGGGCGTTTTCGGAGGTCATCACCTGTTGCGAAGCGTCGCGGAAGGCGCTTTTGGCGATGGAGCAATACATCTTGACGGCGTGGACGAGGTCGGCGGTGTCGTCGGGTGCGATGAAAAGGTTTTTAAACTCCTCGTTAAGTGTTTGGTTGGGCAGCAGTTGCTCGTCGTTGGCGAAGTCGTAAAGGCTGTATTCAGGAGTGATGAGGCGCACGTCCGACTTGAGGTCGCGGTAGAAGTTTTCCTTGCTGTATTTGGTCGCGTTGATGTCGAGGCTGTTGGGCACAAAAATCCATGTGTTCATCACGAAATCGCTGATTTTCATTTGCTTGTCAGCCTTTTTCGTGTTGAAGCCCACCTTGAATTCCAAGGTGAACTTGTCGTGGATTTTTGTCTTGAGGTCAATCATGCTTGCGTGTTTCGGTATTGCTCGTCAAGGTTGAAGTCTTCGGGGAACTTGGCTTTGATGTCCTTGTAATAGTCCCAAATCTCGGCAAGGTCTTTCTCGTAATCGCCTGTGGGATAGAAGATTCGCTCAATACCGCAATAGCGTCTCTTGTAGTCGATGAAGCCGAGGATGACGGGCACCTTGGCGCCTTCCGCGATGACGTAGAAGCCTTTTTTCCAATGCTTTACGGCCTTGCGCGTGCCTTCGGGACAAATGACGAGGTGCGTGTCCTTGTTGTGGCCGAACATCTCGACCATCTGCTCCACGAGGTTGTTGCGGTGGCCACGATTGACTGGGATGCCGCCGACTTTCTTCAAAAGCCAACCGAGCACGGGGACAAAGAATTCCTTCTTGATCATCACCTTGAACTTGATGTCGTGAGCCCAGTAATAGGCCAGTCCGACGAAAAAATCCTCGATGGAGGTGTGCGGCGCGACGATGCAGACCGCGTTGCCCAAATCGGCTGGGGCCTCGTTGACGGTTTTCCAACCGCCAAGGCGAAGCCCCAGTTTTCCTATTTGTTTCTTTAAACCCATGATTACCAAATCACTGCGCGTTCTTCAGGCGCGATATACATCTTGTTTTCGGGTGTAATTTCGAAGGCTTCGTAGAAGTGCGGCATCGAGCCGAGAGTGCGGTTCACGCGGGCTTCGGCGGGCGAGTGCACGTCGGTGACGACTTGGCGTTCAAGGTATTGGTCGCGTGAGTTGTTGCGCCAGATGGTGCCGTAGCTGATGAAGAAGCGCTGGGCGGGCGTGAAGCCGTCGATGCTTTGGTTGGCCTTGGCCTCGTCAGTCATCTGGTAGGCGTCCCAAGCGATGTTGAGGCCGCCGAGGTCGGCGATGTTCTCGCCAAGGGTCAGCTCGCCGTTGATTTGGTTGCCGCGCACTTCAAACTCGTTGAAGAGCTTCACGAGTTGCTTGGTGCGTTCGGCAAACTTGGTGGCGTCTTCCTCGGTCCACCAGTTGTTGAGGTTGCCCTTTTCGTCGTACTTGCAGCCTTGGTCGTCGAAGCCGTGGGTCATCTCGTGGCCGATGACCACGCCGATGCCGCCGTAGTTCACTGCGTCGTCAGCGTCCATGTTGAAGAACGGAGGCATAAGGATGGCGGCGGGGAACACGATTTCGTTCATGTCGGGGCTGTAGTAGGCGTTCACGGTTTGCGGTGTCATGAACCATTCGTCCTTATCGACGGGCTTGCCGATTTTGGCGATGTCTTTCTTGCTTTCGAAACGGATGGCGCGGTGCACGTTCTCGAAATACGATTCGGGCGTAACCTCATATTCGGAGTAGTCTTTCCACTTGTCGGGATAGCCGATTTTCACGTTGAAGCAGTCGAGCTTGTGCAGGGCTTTGGCTTTGGTTTCGTCGCTCATCCAGTCGAGTTGCTTGATGCGTTCGCCCAAGGCCACGCGCAAGTTGCCGACGAGGTTGAGCATACGCTCTTTGGCTTCGGCGGGGAAGTGTTTCTCCACATAGAGTTGGCCGATGGCCTCGCCGAGGCAGTCGGAGGTGTTGCCAAGCACACGGCGCCAGCGGGGCTGTTGTGCCTCTTGGCCGTAAAGGTACTTTCCATAGAAGTTGAAGCTCTCGGTGGCGAGGTCGTCGCTCAGTATGGAGGCGCTGCCACGGATGATTTTCCACTTCAGGTAGTCCTTGATGGTTTCCAAATCCGTATTGAGGATGGTTTTGTCGAGGCTGGCGATGAAGTCGGGCATACCCACGTTGAGGTCGTCGAAAGCGGGTGCACCGATGGCGTTGAAGTAGTTGTCCCAGTTGAAGTTAGGTGTCGAGGCCTGCAATTCCTTGCGGGTTCTCTTGTTGTAGGTGCGGTCGGGGTCGCGGCGTTCCACGCGGCTCAACGAGTTTTTGGCCAACTGGGTTTCCAAAGCGAGAATGCCTTGTGCCTTCTTGGCGGCTGCATCGGCTTCGGTGCCAGTGAGTTCAAACATTTTGGCGACATGTTCGACGTACTTGTCGCGCATCTCTTTCGTTTCGGCCTTGAGGTAGTCGTCGCGGTCGGTGAGGCTCAGGCCGCCTTGGTAGAGGTGCATGATGACCATGTCGGCGTTCTTCGGGTCGGAGCTGGGGAAGGCACCAAAGAAACCGCCCATGCCGTCGGAGTGGAGCTTGCCCATGAGTTCGGCCAGTTGAGCTTTGTCGTTTATGTTATCAACCATCTCGAAGTAGGGCAGCAGTTCGCTATAACCGCGCTCGTTGATGGCGACGGAGTCCATGCCGGCGTTGTAGAAGTCGCGGATTTTCTGTGCCACGCTGCCTTGGGCGGCGTTTTCGTCTTTCGACACCTCATTAATGATGTCTTGGATGAGGAGTTCGTTGTGCTGGTCGATTTCGGTGAACGCGCCGAAGGTGGAGTATTCGTCCGGAATCGGGTTGTTTTTCATCCAGTTGTTGTTGGCGAAACGGAAGAAGTCGTCTGCCGGATTGATGTTGGTGTCCATGTTGCTCAGCTCGATGGCCGGAACAACTTCTCTTTCAGGTTGAACAGGTTTTTCAGGTGCTTTTTCGGAGCACGCGGTTGCCATTGTGGTAAGAATCATCATGGCTGCAATGTGTTGTTTTTTCATTATGAATTAAGTATTAATTATAAATCTCCTTCCAATTTCAATTCCGTTTGCAATGTCCGCAGATAAGGCCGTTCCTCCGCCATCTTCTCGAACTTGTCCTTGTCGGTGTAGGCCTCGATTTCGGCGGGGCGTTCCACCACCTCTGGATTCAATGAGAACTGGTTGTTGTGCAGGCTTTGTCGCAGGTGATTCTTCAGGGCGCTGATGCCCTCGGTGTCGTATTCGAAAAGGAGGTTGTCGACACTGAAGTGGATTTCGGAATTTCCTATTAATGTAGGTGTGTATTTTCCCAAGGCTGCCGAAAAACTAGGCGAGATGGTCTTGTAGCGGTTAACGAAGTCGAACCATGATTGAGCCAATTGTTCTTGGGTGAAAGGCGTGTCCCAGGTCTCTTCCTTCGCCTCCGCTTTTTGCTCGGCTTGTTGCATGGCTTTGTTGATGCTCATGCTGCTGGTGGTGCCGCGAGGGCGAATTGTGGGAGTGGGTTGTTGGGGTGTTGATTGTTGAACTGTTGGATTGTTGGGTTGTTGGGTTGTTGGCGTTTGAGTCGGATTTTGCACAGGTTCAGGAGCCGTGGCGGTATTCGTGGGTTGCGTGGGTTGTGGGGTGGGCTTAGAGGTTGGTGCTTGTGGCTGTCCCGATGAGACGGGTTGTTGGGCCGGTCTGTTCTGCGCTACCTGCACAGGTTGCGCCTGCGCCGCAGGCATGTTCAAGGCTTGGCTGCAAAGGGCGCACATTTTCAACAGGGCAATCTCCAAATGTAGCCGCTTGTTGTTGGCGGCTCGAAAGTCGATGTCGCACTTGTTGTTGATTTCCAAGGCTCTGATAAGGAAAGGCATGGGGCAGGCTTGCGACTGCGCCAGATAACGCTGCTGCAACTGACTGCTGACTTCCAAGAGCTGCACCGTGGCAGGGTCGTTGCACACCATGATGCTCCTCAAATGGTTGCCCATGCCGCTGACAAAATGCTGAGGCTCAAAGCCTTTGCCGATGATGTCGTTCAAAATCAGGAGGATGTCGCTGGTGTGGCCTTGCAGGATGTGATCGACGATTTGGAAATAGTAGTCGTAGTCGAGGACGTTCAGGTTGTCGATGACGTCCTTGTAGGTGATGTTTTTGCCGCTGAAACTCACCATCTGGTCGAAGATGGAGAGCGCGTCGCGCAAGGCGCCGTCGGCCTTCTGCGCGATGATGTTCAGGGCTTCAGGCTCGGCTGTTACGCCCTCGCTTTGGGCAACATAAGCCAAATGTTTGGCAATGTCATCCACCGTAATCCGCTTGAAGTCAAAGATTTGGCAGCGCGAAAGGATGGTCGGGATGATCTTGTGCTTCTCTGTCGTGGCAAGGATGAACTTGGCATACGCGGGCGGTTCTTCCAAAGTCTTCAAAAAGGCGTTGAAGGCCGCCGCCGACAGCATGTGAACCTCGTCGATGATATACACCTTGTATTGCCCGATTTGCGGTGGGATGCGCACCTGGTCAACCAAACTTCGGATGTCCTCGACGGAGCTGTTCGACGCAGCGTCAAGCTCATAGATGTTGAAAGAGGCGTTGTTGTTGAAGGCGCGGCACGACTCGCACTCGTTGCAGGCCTCCATGTTCTCGGTGGGGTTCAGGCAGTTGATGGTCTTGGCCATGATGCGGGCGCATGTCGTCTTGCCCACGCCACGCGGCCCGCAAAACAGGAAGGCTTGCGCCAAGGTGTTGTTGCGGATGGCGTTCTTCAAGGTGGAGGTGATGGACTCTTGGCCCACAACGGTGTCGAAGGTCATAGGCCTGTATTTCCGTGCAGATACGATGAAGTTTTCCATTGGAATCAATTGTATTAATTCAGCAAAAATACAACTTTTCGGCTTTTCCTCACACATTTTTTGTCGTTTTTGGCGTTGGCATCGAAAATCGTCCTATCTTTGTGCCTATGAAAATGCTGGTTCTTGTCCCCAAGGTCACGGGTCGTGTGATGTATGTCTTTGACTTGATGCTCAAGCAGTTGCTTGGTGTTGAGTACGACATGACCACCGATGCCGGCTCGTTCATGGCATACGATGGCCACAAGTTGCATTACGGTCATCAACGCCTTGGCGATGAGCCGTTTGTGAAGGCTGTCGACCTCCTCTTTGAGCGGCATATCCACGAGCAGTCGTTCCGCACGGTCGAGTTTGAAGGCTCCACGGCGCCATATGCGGTCTACGGACATGGCAACCTCATGCCTTTCGATGTGTTTGCGGCTTCGTTTTTCTTAGTGGCCCGCTACGAGGAATACCTCTCGCAGGTGCGCGACCAATACGGCCGCTTTCGTGCCGAGTCGACGTGGATGTTTGAGAACGGGATGATACGGAAACCCTTGGTCAACATTTGGGCTAAGTCGTTGGGCGACAAATTGAAAAGCTTCTTTCCCGACCTGCCGTTAAAGCAACCCAAATTCAGTTTTGTGCCTACCTATGACATTGATGCGGCGTGGGCCTACAAGCATAAAGGCCTTTTCCGCACTATGGGCGGCTTCCTCAGGGATTTGGTCGTCGGCGACTGCAAACGAATCAAGGAACGTCACCAAGTGCTGCGAGGCAAGAAAAACGACCCGTTCGACTCGTTCGACTTCCAGTTTGCCTTGCACAAGAAACTAAGGCTCAGGCCGATATACTTCATCCTCTGCGGCGATTACGACACCAACGACAAGAACATCCCCATCCGCAAGACCGCTTTCCAGACGCTCATCAAGCAGTTGGGCGACTATGCCGACGTGGGCATCCATCCTTCATTTGCGTCGTATCTCGACAGCATCAAGCTGCGGAAGGAGATCGACAGCCTCGCGGAGGTGCTGCATCGCCCCGTCACCAAAAGCCGTCAGCATTTCCTCAGAATGAACCTGCCACGCAGTTACCAGAAACTCATCGAGTTGGACATCAGCGACGACTACACCATGGGCTTCGCCTCACAAGCCGGATTCCGTGCGGGCATCGCCAGCACATTCCTCTTCTACGATCTTGAGAACGACATGGTGACCAACCTGCGTGTCCATCCCTTCGCCCTCATGGACGGCACCATGCGCGACTACCTCAACCTCAATGTAGAGGAGTCCTTGGCGGTCGCAAAACAACTCGTCGACGAGGTGAAGGCGGTGGGAGGTACGTTTATCTATCTGACCCACAACGAGACTCTTGGCGGCGAACATCGCTGGCAAGGCTGGCCCGAGATGTACTGCCAACTCTTGGAATACGTGTCTCTGGGACATAGGAACGAAACTTCAGACTAAACAGTTTGACATCTAACATGATACAATATCTTGCAAATAGCGAAATAGACAAGACGAAATGGGATGCCACCGTCGCTGAGTGCGGCAACATTTACGCCCGATCTTGGTATCTCGACATCGTCCATCCGGGCTGGGAAGCCTTGGTAGAAGACGACTACCAATCCGTGATGCCTTTGGCAGGTGGGAAGAAGTTCGGCGTCAACTATCTCTTCCAACCTTATTTTGTGCAGCAGCTTGGCGTGTTCTCGAAGACACACCCCGCTCAGGGAAAGACACAGGCGTTTTTGGAAGCCATCCCCAAAAAATACCGTTTTGCGGAGATCCGCTTGAATGAAAGCAATGCTTTAAGTGATGTGTGTGAAGGAATTGTATATCATAGGAATGTGTTGCTTGATTTGAGTCAAGGTTATGAGACAATCCGAGCCAATTACCATCAAAACACGAGACGCAATCTGGCCAAGGCTGAGAGCAGCAACTTGCAGATAGTCGATACGGTGATTCCGTATCATGTGGTGGCCTTGTTTACCGACAATCGCGGTGCGTTGCTCGACAAATGGGGCGATGCCGAGTATGCCCGCCTGATCTGTTTGGCCCAAACCGCCGTCAACCGCGAAAGCGCTTTCATCCTTGGGGTGAGCGAGAAAGGTGTGGGACAGTTGATTTGCGCCGCCATCTTCATGAAGACAGCCGACCGCATCACTTTCCTCTTCTCGGGCCTCACCGAGGAAGGCAAGCAACGCCAAGCCATGACCTACCTTTTGGACCATGTGCTCCAGAAACATGCCGGGCAACCCATCACCTTCGATTTCGAAGGTTCCGACGACGACAACTTGGCACGTTTCTATCTCGGCTTTGGAGGCAAAGAGGTGCAATACCCATCCTTTGCCTTCAATCGGCTTTCGCCTTTTGGCAAGCTCTTGCTGAAGTTGTGGAAAAGACGTTGAAAAAAAAACGTTGGGATTTGCGCGGGATTGGTTTCTTTTTCCTATTTTTGTGCGAAATCCTGACACTTATGATCAAAATCAACATTCTTGAAGAAACCAACAGCGTGTTCAACCAAATCATGGCCGAACTGCGCGACATCACCATCCAGCAAGACCGTATGCGCTTTCGTCGCAACCTCGAACGCATCGGAGAAATCATGGCCTATGAAATCAGCAAGACCTTCGACTATGACGAAGAGGAAGTGCAAACCCCGTTGGGTATCAAAGAGATACGCACCATGCGCGAGCAGCCTGTCATCGCCACCATCCTACGAGCTGGCCTGCCGTTCCACAATGGAATGCTCAGCATGATGGACCATGCCGACAGCGCCTTCATTGCAGCCTACCGCAAATACGACAAGAACGACGAAGACTCCGAAATCCGCGTGGAGTATTACTCTTCGCCCAACCTCGACGACCGCATCCTCATCCTATGCGATCCCCTGTTGGCCACGGGCGAGTCGGTGGTGAAGACGCTTCAGGGACTGATGGAGGAAGAGTGTCCAAAACAAATCCATATCGCCGTGGCCGTGGCCTCGCAAGACGGCCTCGACTATGTGAAACGCACCATGTCGCGACAGCCAGTCACCATTTGGGTGGGCAGTGTCGACGAAGAACTGACGGCACGCGCCTACGTGGTGCCGGGCATGGGTGACGTGGGCGACCTTGCATACGGTGAAAAGAGATAAGCCATGGCAGAAGAGAAGAAGAAACGCGATGGCTTCGGATCGAAGCTCGGCATCATCGCCGCCGCAGCGGGATCGGCCATCGGATTAGGCAACATCTACCGCTTCCCATGCGAGGTGGGCAACAACGGCGGTGCGGCATTCCTGTTGATGTATCTTGTCGTCGTCGTCTTTTTGGGTATCCCCGTGATGCTCTCCGAATTGGTCATCGGGCGCCGCTCGCAGAGCAACTCGGTGGGCGCGTTCAAGAAACTGGCGCCCAAGTCGGGCTGGCCCATCGTGGGCTACATGGGCGTGCTATGCGGATTTCTCATCTTCGCCTTCTATTCCACCGTGTCGGGCTGGACGTTGGAGTACATCGTCAAGTCGGTGACCAACTCGTTCCAAGGCAAGGACTTGGCCACCATCGAGCAGGAATTCTCCGCGTTCCACGATATGGGCTGGCGCAATGTGATGTGGCAGTGCATCTTCATCTTCCTGACGGGCTTTGTGGTCTTCAAAGGAGTGCAGAACGGCATCGAGAAATACGCCAAAATCCTCATGCCCTTGCTGCTGGTCATCTTGATAGTGTTGGGTGTCCGCTCCATGACCCTGCCCGGCGCCAAGGAAGGTTTGGCCTTCCTTTTCAGGCCCGACGTCTCAAAGATTACGGGCAAAGTGCTGATCAGCGCCTTGGGGCAGGGGTTCTTCTCCCTGAGCCTTGGCATGGGCGTGCTTATCACCTACGGGTCGTATGTCAAGAAAAGCGACAACCTGACAAGCACAGCCTTCTCCGTAGTGCTTGCCGACACCGCCATCGCCCTCCTCGCCGGATTGGTCATCTTCCCAGCGGCCTTCTCCTTTGGCGTGAAGCCCGAGGCTGGTATGGGATTGGTGTTCAATACCTTGCCGATGCTTTTTAACCAAATGGCAGGCGGCTATTGGTTCTGCCTCATCTTCTTTGTCTTGTTGGCCATTGCCGCACTCACTTCGACCATCTCGCTCTTAGAGGTGCTGGTGGCCTATCTCTCCGAAGAACTGCGGCTGAAGCGCCAATGGGCGACCGTGGTGGCTTGCGCCGGCACCATGCTTCTCGGCGCATTCGCCTCCTTGAGCCTGATGGGCGATACGCCTTTCGCCATCGGTGGCCGTTCCGTATTCGACCTTATGGACTTCGTCTCGTCCAACATCCTGCTCCCCGTCGGCGGCGTGCTGATCGTCGTATTCGTGGGATGGAGACTCGGCAAGCATAAGTTCTTCGAGGAGGTGACCAACGAGAATGCCATCAAGGCTTCTTTGAAGAAGGTTATCTTCTTTATTATTAGGTATTTGGCACCTGTCGCCATCGCGATTGTATTCATCAGCGGATTGATAGAATAGCCTATGGATTCCTTTCGCAAGTGGTTTTCGTTCAACAAGGGCGAGCGTATAGTTATCATCACGATCCTGGCGTTCATCTTTGTCCTGGTTGCGGCCTGTTTGTTTCGCCCTTCGCGTAAGTCGTTGAGCGATGCCTCCTTGCACAACCTTGATTCGTTATTGGCATTACGCCATGCTGCCGTCGAAGCACAGCAGCGACAGCAAGCCGTGAGTCTCCAAGAGGCGACCGAGTTGCATCCTTTCCCTTTCAACCCCAATACGATAACGGAAGAAGAATGGCTGCAAATCGGTCTCACCGACCGTCAGGTGCGCAACATCATGAACTACAAGGCCAAAGGCGGCAGGTTCTACTCGAAAAACGACCTCGGGAAACTCTACACCATCAGCGAAGAGGAATTCGCCCAGTTGGAGCCATTCATCGTGCTGCCCGAGGTGTCGCGTGGAAAAAACAAGAAAACCACTACGCAAAGCGGCGTTTCGACTTCAGGTGCCGCCTCAACGACCGCCAAGCCAGAGAAGACCACCATCCCCATCGTCGACCTGAATACGGTGGACTCGGCCACCTTGGTAAAGTTGCCGCAGATTGGGTCATACACTGCAGCCCGCATCATCGAGTTTCGCGACAAGTTGGGCGGCTTCGTCGACTATGAACAGCTACGGGGCGTGAAAGGCATGGACGAAGCCCGATACAACGCCATCCGACCCTATATATTAATAGGAGAGGTTGAATTGCGCAAAATCGACGTCAATCGCGCCGCTTTCAAGACCTTGCTGAATCATCCCTACCTCAGCTACGAGCAAGTGAAGCGCATCTTCAGCCAACGCGAGACCAGAGGCATGATCAAGAACTGGGAACAACTTGAGGCCATGCTCAAGGAAGAAGGGAATGCGAACCCTTTATTGGAACATTATGTGAAGTATTGAAGTTTTTTCTTATTTTTGCACCCAAATAATAATTAGGAATATTCCAACCATGCGCAAAGTGCTCCTTATTCTTGCCTTGTTTGTTATGGCGATGCCGTCACGAGCCGCCTATCTCCTCGTCCCCATGGACAACACCCAGACCAACCACCTGAAAGCCTACGGCGTGGCCTATTGGGTGCTGCAACGTGAGGTGGAAATCAGTTGGCTCCTGAACTATAGGGGAGGGAGTTACCTGATCCCATACCACGAAATGTTTGAGCGCGAATGCAAGATGCGCAACGTGTCGTACAACGTCATCGCCGACGCGCAGGCCGATGCCATCCTTGCCGAAATCGCCGACCCAGGCGTGAACATGGACGAGATGAAACTCCAGAAGGTGCCTCGTGTGGCGGTTTACGCGCCGAAAAACAACCTGCCTTGGGACGATGCCGTCACCCTCGTCTTGACCTATGCCGAAATCCCTTACGACGTGCTCTATGACGACGAGGTGCTGCAAGGCGTGCTGCCTACCTACGACTGGCTGCATTTGCACCACGAAGACTTCACAGGACAATACGGCAAGTTCTGGGCACGCTACCGCAACTACCCTTGGTATCAGGAGGACGTGCGCTCACAGGAAACCACGGCGCAACGTTGGGGCTTCACGAAGGTGTCGCAACTGAAACTCGCCGTGGTGAAGAAAATCCGTGAGTTCGTGGCCGGCGGCGGCTACATGTTCTCAATGTGCTCGGCTCCCGACAGCTTCGATGTGGCCCTGGCCGCCGACGGGCTCGACATCTGCGACCATATGTTCGACGGCGACCCCATCCGCAATGGCGACCCCCAACGCCTCGACTACGGCAACTGCTTCGCCTTCACCGACTTTTCAGTATCGACCAACCCGCAGGAATACGAGATATCCAACATCGACGTCACACAAGGGCGATCGCGCCTGGTGACCGAACAAAACGACTATTTCCTCCTCTTTGACTTCTCGGCCAAATGGGATCCCGTGCCGACCATGCTCACCCAATGCCACGAGCGCTTGATAAAAGGCTTCATGGGACAGACAACAGCCTTCAACAAAGCGACGGTCAAGCCTTCGGTGGTCGTTTTGGGCGACAATGGCGCCCTGAACGAAGACCGATACATCCACGGCAACTTCGGCAACGGCTTCTGGACCTTCCTCGGCGGCCACGACCCCGAAGACTACCAACACATCGTCGGCGACCCGCCCACCGAACTTGACATGCACCCCAACTCGCCCGGCTATCGCCTCATCTTGAACAACATATTGTTTCCGGCAGCGAAGAAAAAAGAACAGAAAACATGAAAGACACTATGTTCCATTACAAACGTCAGTAAAACATCAATCAATCATTCAATTAATTAATATCAATAAACCATGAAGAAAACCCTATTCCTTATGATGACCCTGGCCCTTTTCGTGAGCCAGCTCGTCGCTTCGCCTGTTGACGTGGAGCAAGCCCGTCGTATAGGCACAAAGTATGTGCAGAGCCATTCTGCCAAGCAAGTGGCCACCCTCGACCTGGCCTACACCCAACTGACCGAGAGCGGCACCAATGCCCTTTATGTCTTCAACTTCGACGGGGGCTTCATCATCGTCGCTGCCGATGATGTGGCCTTGCCTATATTGGCTTACGGAGAGGAAGGCAACTTTGACGCCAACCAGATTTCCGAAGGATTGGCTTATTATCTGCGCTATTATGCCCGTCAGGTCAGTTATGCCGTAGAAAACAACCTGCAACCTGAGGCCGAAGTTGCGGCCCAATGGGAAAGCATCGCCAGAACGGGCTACGAAGGCAACAGCACCCGTGGTACCCGTGGCGACATCGCCCCGCTGATTTCCACCAACTGGAACCAAGACAACCCTTACAACTATTATTGTCCCTCGGGTCAAGGTGGCCCTGGCGGTCATGCCTACGCCGGCTGCGTTGCCACTGCCATGTCGATGGTGATGAAGAAATGGAACTGGCCCGACCACGGCAAAGGCTCGCACTCCTATACGCCTCAAGGCTATGCCATGCAGACCGTCGATTTCGAGAACACCACTTATCAATGGAACAACATGCCCAACTCTGTCGGCAGCAACAACTACCAAGCCGTTGCCACGCTGATGTACCACTGCGGTGTGGCCGTCGACATGCAGTATGGCCCTAACGCTTCGGGTGCCTATTCGCAAGACGTGCCGGGCGCCATTGCCGATTATTTCCGCTACACGGGACACGCCACCCGCCAAGATCGCGACCTTTTCTCCAAATATGAATGGGAAGAGATGCTCATCGAGAGCCTCCAGGAAGGCTTTCCGCTCTATTATTCGGGGAGCGACACTGACGGCGGACATGCCTTCGTTTGCTGCGGATACCGCGAGAACGACCGCAAGTTCTACTTCAACTGGGGATGGAGCGGCTTCAACAACAACTACTTCGCCATCGATGCCTTGAACACCTATTCGGGCAGCTTCAATTCCTACCAGGCCGCCATCTTCGACTTCATCCCGGATTACATCTACAACGCCCTGCTTCCCGCCCCAGACGAGTTGCAAGTGTCGTCGGAAAACGCCAATTCCAAGACTGGCATCGTCAGTTGGGTCAACCCGACCACCTCGCTCGACGGCTCCACTGTCGAAAACATCGAACAAGTGTTTGTGTTCCGCAACGACCAGCAAATATTCAGCCAAGCCAATGTGACTCCTGGAGAAACCATGCGTATCGAAGACGTAGTGCCCAACTTCGACTGCTACACCTATCGTGTCTACTTCATCACGAATGGCACCAAAGGCCGTTCGGGTGAAGTGAAACACCAATATGGCCCAACCTGTACCTGGAAAGTCATCGGACAAACATCCAACTTCCAAGGCTGGAACGGTGGCAAGATACAGGTGAAAAACAGCTTCGGTACGGTGATGCAGGAAATTACCTTGACAAGCGCGACACCCATCAGCCAGCCAATTGCCATGCCCGAAGGCAATGTCACTTTCTCTTGGGTGACTCCCAATACCGCTGTCAACAACCTGACCATCAACATCAAGAACTCGGCAAACACCTCGGTCTACAGCTTCACGGGCAACTCCAACCAGATACCCGCCACGCTTTACACTGGCAACAACGACTGCGCCGGCTGTGAGCCTCCCACAGGCCTTGCCGCCGAATACCAATGGACGAGCGAAGGCTTCGGCACGCTGCTCTCTTGGAGCTACGATGCCGATCCACAATCCTTCAAGGTCTATCGTAGCGAAAACGGCATCGACTATGAGGTGGTTGCCACCGTCGACAAGACCTTGCGCGAATATTTCGACATCACGGACGATGCCGGCTCCTATTATTATAAGGTGACCGCTTTCCGTAGTTATTGCGAGTCAACGCCCGCCTGGGCCGGCGACGACTACGACTACGTCCATGTCGAGGTGACCAGCGTCAGCGAGAACGGCGACGATGCCCTTGTCGTGTATCCCAACCCGGCCAACACCCTGATGAGCATTGAGGCGGAAGGCCTGCAACAAGTGACCATCCACAACGTGATGGGCCAGGTCGTGATGCGTCAGCAATGCAGCGAGGACGGCGTGGTCATCAACACATCCAGCCTTGCCTCCGGCCTCTACACCATTAGCGTGAAGACACAGCAAGGCATCATGACGAAGCGATTCTCCGTGCTTCACTGAGGCCGATCGATTTTTTTGGAATGGGAAAGGAAACACTTTGCGTGTTTCCTTTTTTTGTATATTTGCGCCTTATTTACCAACAAAAAGAAACTGAATATGAAAAAACGCATCATTACCTTGTTTGCATTGGCATTGACGACTATAGCCATGTATGCTGGCCCAGTTGGTCAGGAAACCGCCCAACGCTTGACCCAGGCCTTTGTGTCGGCCAATTTTGAGTTCACCCGCCAAAGCACAGACTTGAACCTGGTCTACACCGCCTTGTCCCATAGGGGAGAAGCCTGCTATTATGTCTTCAATGTGGGCGATTCGGGCTTCGTCATATTCGCGGCTGACGATCACTACCGTCCTGTCATCGGCTATTCCGCCGAAGGCACATTCGACCCCGACGACATGGCCCCCGCTTTGGCCTACCATCTCGAAAACATATGCCAAGGCGTGATGGAGGCATCGATGGCATCGTCGGCCAAGCCTGCCGTGGCAGCAGATTGGGCCATGCTGGAAAAGACCGGACGCATGGTGTCGCGTCATGGAGGTAGGGAAGACGTCTACCTTGTGCAGACCAAATGGAACCAAAACTATCCCTACAACTATTTCTGCCCCACCGCCTCAAGCGGTTCGGGCGGGCGGTGCTATGCCGGCTGCGTGGCCACCGCCGCTGCGCAAGTCATGCGATATTGGAACCATCCCGCACAAGGCAATGGCTCGTATTGCTATACCCACAGCACTTACGGTCAACTATGCGCCGACTTTGGCTCCACCACCTATGACTGGACGAACATGCCCAACACCATTAACTCGAACTCGTCCATGAGCAGGATCGAGGCTATCGCACGGCTGCAATACCATGTCGGCGTCTCGGTCGACATGAACTACAGCCCCTCGGGCAGTGGCGCCGTCACGGGAAAACTGTGCCAAACCATGCCCACCTATTTCGGCTACACCAACCAAATGGACAACCTCTATCGCTCGGATTACACCCATGACGAATACATGCAGCTGGTAATCAACGCAGTTGACATGGGCTGGCCGATGGCCCACCGTGGTGGCGGACATGCCTATGTGCTCGATGGCTACAACGACTACGACCAAGTCCATTTCAACTGGGGCTGGAGCGGCAGCGGCGACGGATGGTTCAACGTGGACGAGCATAACTATGCCGATGACGAGAGCGTGATTTATAACTATGTGCCCGCCGACGTTTATGCCGCCACACCCGCAGCTCCCACCGACTTCCTGGTCGCTCCCGCCGATGGCGACCGCCTCGCCGCAACGCTCAGTTGGATTAACCCCACCGTCAGCCTCACCAACGAAGCCTTGCCTTCCATTGACCAGATTGTGATAACCCGATACGGGCAGGTGATCCATACCGAAGAAAACGTCACTCCCGGTGACGCGATGACTTTCGTTGACGAGACCGTCCCGTATTATGACATCTACGACTATGCGATTTACGCCGTCACGGACGGACGTCGTGGTGTCTCGGCCTTCGCCAATAACGTGCTGGTGCTGCCCTCGTGCAACTGGAAAATCGTTATGAAGTCAAACGCTTTCCAAGGCTGGAACGGAGGCTATGTGTCATTGTATTCGCTCAACGGCAAGGAGATACAGCGCATGACCATCACAAGTTCCGTGCCCGCAACGCTGGAGTTTGCCGTGCCCATCGGTCGTTGCAGCCTCGCATGGACTGCGCCCAACTACAACGTGAGCGACATGACCGTGATCGTTAGGGATTCTGAAAACAACATCATGTTCACCTATTCCGGCCCGTCGACGGGACTGCACGAAGGCACCATCCTTCTCATCAACAACGGTTGTGGCAACAACGTCCTTCCCGATGCGCCATACGACCTCAGGGCTGAATCGTCGGAAGGCCATTCCGCCCTGTATTGGGAAACCGACACCGACCCGATTTACGGATTCAACCTGTATCGCGACGAGCAACTTTATGCCCTCATTCACGACGGTTCGGCCCGCTCATACATCGACGAGGACCTGTCAGACGGCCATTGCTACACCATTAGGGCACTCGACACCGGTGGCGAGTCAGACGAGTCGAACGAGACTTGTGCCTCGGCAGGCGACTGCCTGTCGGCCACCAACTTCGACTTCGAGTATGTGGGCGACACCTACAAAATCAAGCTCTTGTGGGACAAGCCGGAACCCAGCGACGGACTGACAGGCTACTATCTCTTCAGAAAAGACGGGGAGGATGGCACTTACCAGAGAATCAAACTTGTGAGCGCCAATTCCACATCTTGCCAAGACAACACGGCCAATGTGCAAGGCGATTATTACTATCGCTTGTATGCCTATTACCGCGCCACCGACTGCACCTCGGCCCCAGCATCAACACGCCAAGACCCGAACAAGTTCCACCTGAAGGTGTATTACTCGCCTACCGATGTGGCCGAAAACGAAACCTCGACCCTCAAACTGTATCCCAATCCGGCTCGACAAAGCCTGTGCATCGAGGCCGACGACATGAACCATGTGGCAGTTTACGACTTGCTCGGACAGATGGTCTATCATCAGGATTCGGAAAGCGACATGATGACAATCAATGTCTCGGATTGGACGGATGGTGTCTATCTCGTGAAAGTGCAGACTAGCAACGGGCAACAGATACGTCGTGTCTCCGTTATCCACTAAAAGGGCTTTTTTTTTGGCAATGAGGCTGAAAAAGCACTTGTAGTATTGGTAAATTCTCTATATTTGCACCTCGAAACTAAACAGAATCTAATATTAATCTCAACGAAAATGAAGAAGTATTTAATGAGTCTACTCGCTATTGCTCTCGGCATCGGTATGGCACAAGCCAATCCAGTCGATGTGAGCCAAGCGAAGTATGTGGGACAACAGTTTGTCCAAGCCAACTTTGAGCAGTCGCGCCAAAGCCAAGACCTCACTTTGGTCTATACGGGCACCTCCAACCGAGGCGAGGCATGCTTTTATGTATTCAATGTCGGCAATGAAGGCTTCGTGATGGTCTCAGCCGACGATGTGTATCGTCCTATCGTGGGCTATTCGGATGAAGGCATCTTTGACGCCAACAACATCAACCCCGAACTTGCCTACATGCTCGGCGAACTGATTTCAGGCCGCAGTGGCAAGAAACTCGGCCAGCCTTCCCCCATGGTGGCTGCTGAATGGGATATGGTGAAGAACCGTGGCACATTGTTCTCGCGCAATGGTGGCCGTGCCGTTCCTAACCTCATCAAAACCAAGTGGGATCAAGGAAGCCCGTATAACTATTTCTGCCCTACCGGCACGGGCGGCCCTGGCGGACGATGCTATGCTGGTTGCGTGGCCACAGCCATGAGCCAGGTCATGAATTTCTGGAACCATCCGGCTCAAGGCACGGGTAGCCACTCGTATTATTGCCCAGGCTATGGCCAACAAAGCGCCAACTTCGGTGCCACCACCTACGACTGGGCCAACATGCCTCTCCAGATTAGGAACAGCTCACCCCAAGAGGAAATCGATGCCATCGCCACGCTGATGTATCATTGTGGCGTCGCAACAAATATGATGTATGCCATTGATGGTAGCGGCACCTATTCCTACCTCGTCCCTGACGCCATCTCAAACTATTTCTCATACACCAACCAGTCTGTCCTCAGGAATAGAGACAGCTATACCTATGCCAACTGGGCCAGCATGATGAAGGAATCGTTTGACATGGGATGGCCGCTCTATTATTCCGGACAGAGCAGTGAAGGAGGTCACGCCTTCGTTTGCGACGGCTACGATGATGCCGACCTTTTCCACTACAACTGGGGCTGGAGCGGCAGCGGCGACGGCTATTTCGACTTTGACCAAATCGACTACAACTCGAGCGATGCCGCCATTTTCAACTTCGTTCCCACACAAGTCTACAACAACACCCCACAGGCTCCCACCAACTTCACGGTGACCCCCGCCGCCAATAATGAGTTGAAGGCGACAATCACATGGGTCAATCCTTCCAAGACCTTGAACAACGTCAACCTGACCACGATTGACCAAATCGTCGTCATGCGTGGTAGCGAAATCGCCTATGTTGAAAACAACGTGACTCCTGGTGCCACGATGACTATCGTTGACAACAACGTCCCTCGCTTCGATGTCTTCAACTATATGGTTTATGCCATCTGCTCTAGCGCACACGGCAAGATTGCCTACCAAAACAGCATCAGCTTCGGCCCCACCTGCCGCTGGACGATTAACATCAACCAAGCTGCCATGAACGGATTCCGAGGCGCCATGATCCATGTGTACAACGCCTCTGGCACCGAGTTCGCCCAAGTGACCACCACCAACTCAAGCGTGCAGTCGTTCCCGATCGACGTCCCTGTTGGCCATGTCTCTTTCGGCTGGTCGGCACCGACCTATGGCGACGCCTTCACCATGGGATTCAACATCAAGGATTCACAGACCACGGTCTACACCTATTCAGGCTCCTCAGCCAATCTGGCCGAAGGCATATTCTTCGAGGCCAACAACAACTGCGGAGCTTCCATCGGCGATGACGTCCCCTCAAATCTGGTTGCCGTTGTTGACGAGGAAGACCCCAACAAGATCATGCTGAACTGGGACGGTATCAGAGCCGACGGTTATGGTTATACGATATATCGCGACGGTTTGCTCTATCGCCTTGTTCCCGAAAACACCTGGTTCGTCGACGAAAACGTCTCCATAGGAGGCTACTGCTATGTGGTCGGCTATATGTATGAAGGCGGCGAAAACGGCTTGTATTCCAATGAGTCGTGTGCCACAGTTGGCGCCTGCTATGCCCCGACCAACATCGACTTCGAGTATACGAATACCTACAAAATCAAACTGAAGTGGGAACGCCCCGATCCGTCCGACGGACTCTCGGGCTATTATGTCTACAGGAAATACGGTGAGGATGGCGAATATACAAGAGTGAAGCTCCTTGGTCAAGGTGCCACGAGCTATACCGACAACACCACTTCGGAAGATGGCGACTATTACTACAAACTATACGCTGTCTATAACGATTTGGATTGTGTCTCGGCTCCAGCCTACTGGATTCAAGACCACAACCAGTTCTATCTGCACGCCCCGTATTATTCCGATGGCGTCAATGAACTGGAGGCTTCTGCCGTGTCGGTGTTCCCCAATCCCACCACCAACCGCTTCACTATCGAAGCTGAAGGCTTGAACCACGTGACGGTATTCAACACGATGGGCCAAAAGGTATATGAAACGAGTTGCCATGCTGAATCGGTCGACATCGACCTGAACGTTGAGACAGGTGTCTATATGGTGCGTGTCGCAACTGCCAACGGCGTGGTGACCAAACGCATCACAATCCTCAAATAATCCAGCCTTGCCTTTATAAGAATACGGTTGCCTCAAGCGAGGCAACCGTATTTTTTATTTGTGTTTTTCAGTCAACTTTTCTTTCCCATACTTCAAAGCGGTAGCTATAGTCAACCTGAGGGTCGTCGTCAATCACCTCAAGATCAACGAGTTCCCATTCCTCAAAATTGACGAAGGGGAAGTAGGTGTCGGCCTCGAAGCTCTTTCCGATGCGGGTGAGATAGAGCCGGTCGGCGAAAGGCAAAAACTGCTCATACACCATGCCGCCGCCAATAACGAAGACTTCTTTCTCGTCCTTCACCATCTCCAAAGCCTGCTTGATGGATTCGGCCATCTCGAAGCCTTCGGGAGCCTTGTCCAAACGGGAGGAGAGGATGATGTTGCGACGGTTAGGCAAGGCCTTTTGGTTGGGCAATGAGAGATAGGTCTTGAAGCCCATGATGACCGTATGTCCTGAGGTGATTTTCTTGAATTGCCTCAGGTCGCGCGAGTTGTGCCAGATGAGGTCGCCGTTCCGCCCGATGGCGCGGTTTTCGGCCATTGCAACTATGATTGAAATCATTATTCTACGTTTTAAAACAATAACTATTGACTTTTTTCGGCAGGGGTTTCGCTTGCTTCACCGCCCGCCAAATATCCTGACAAGGTTCATACAGCCAACCCACCTGCATCCAAATACTCTTTACTTCCTACTTCCTACTTCTTACTTCTTACCTCATACCTCATACCTCCAAATTAAACAGACACTTCTCCCTTAATCGCCGGCCACGGGTCGTAATTCTCCAAAGTAAAATCCTCAAATTTGAAGCCAAAGATGTCCTTGACTTCAGGATTGATTTTCATTGTCGGCAACGGTTTTGGTGTGCGCGCCAATTGCGTCTTCACCTGCTCGATGAGGTTGTTGTAGATGTGCACGTCGCCGAAGGTGTGGACGAATTCGCCCGCTTCGAGGCCGCACACCTGCGCCGTCATCATCGTAAGCAAGGCATACGACGCGATGTTGAACGGCACGCCGAGAAACACGTCCGCGCTGCGCTGGTAGAGTTGGCACGACAGCTTGCCGTCGGCCACATAGAACTGGAAGAAGGCATGGCAGGGTGGGAGTGCGGCCTTGCCGGCGGCCACGTTGGCGGCGAAATCCTTCTCGTGCTCGTCGGGTAGGACGCTTGGGTTCCATGCAGTTACGATATGTCGGCGGCTGTTCGGGTTCGTCTTGATGCTCTCCACCACCTGCTTGATTTGGTCGATGCCTTCGTTGTTCCAGTTGCGCCACTGCGCGCCGTAAACGGGGCCGAGGTCGCCGTTGGGGTCGGCCCATTCGTCCCAAATCGAGACTTTGTGGTCGTGCAAAAACTTGATGTTGGTGTCGCCGCTGAGCAGCCACAGCAGCTCATAGATGATGCTCTTTTGGTGTACCTTCTTCGTAGTGACCAACGGAAAGCCTTCCGCGAGGTCAAACCGCATCTGGTAGCCGAACACGCTGATGGTGCCCGTACCCGTGCGGTCGCCCTTTTGGTGGCCGTGGTCGAGGATATGCTGGAGCAGGTCTAAGTATTGTTTCATTATGGATGGTTTTATGGTGCAAAAATAAGGGATTTTTTGTAAAGCGGACGAGATTTGAAAATAATATGTATCTTTGCAACGAATAAGAGGTTTCGCAATATGTCACAGAAATTGTTTTGGAGAATACAGTATATCAACCTTTGCATCAATGAGTTTGCAAGGAAATATCGGCTGACCCCCCAGATGGCATACGATTATCTCAAAGCCTACAAAGGTCTTTCGTTCCTTGATGAGTGCTATGAGGCGGAACATACTGATTCTTTGATGAATACGATGGATAATCTCAAAAAGATTTGTGGTCGCAATGGAGGTTCGATATGATTTTGTTCCACGGCACAAATATGGGTTTTGAAACGATAGACCTTTCCAAATGCCTGCCTTACAAGGATTTCGGGAAAGGCTTTTATCTGACTTTGTCAAAAAGGGATGCGTTGGAGCGTGCCAAGGACAAATGCAACAAGGAAGGAAGAGGTGTGCCAACGGTTTTGGCTTTCAGATGGGATGAGAATCAGAAATGGCTGAATGTCAATCGGTTTGAAAAGATGGATGAAGAATGGGCCAATTTCATTGTGTCGAACCGCAGCCGAAAGAAAAAGCAGCACCACGATTATGATATTGTTATTGGACCTGTTGCCGATGACGGTGTGATTCTGTCTATCCAACTCTTTGAAGCTCAGGTGATTGATATGGAAACTTTGCTAGCTAAGTTGAAGTATGTTCGTCTTACAATACAGTATTGCTTCCTCACGCAAAGAGCGGTGGATACATTGGTAAAAATATGAAAAAGAAAGAGTTTGAATATATTGTCCAATTTGTTACTGACGGTTTGATAGGCTTTCTCGTGGAAGATTATAAACTCCCCGTATTGGAAGCTTTTGAAAAAGTGTATCGGTCAGACACATTGCGGAAATTACAGGACAAATCCACGGGTTTGTATCTTCGCAGTGCGGCATATACATACGAGTATTTGAAACGAGAACTGCAACTCAATTAGGTTTATATCACACAAAATCAAAACAAAAACCCTGCCGAAAGCAAAGCTGTCAGCAGGGTTTTTCGTTTATTTTCCAATGGTTTACTGTTTCTCTGGATTATGCTTGTACTTAAACAAAATCGCAAACAAAATCCCTATAACTAAGGCAAACGCACCAAACACATACCATGCCGTTGCCCAGCCGCCCATCACGTTGAAGTTCGGGTCGGCGGAGGGATTGAACACGAGGCGGTTCACCACGGCTTGTGCGCACAGCGAGCCGATGGTGGCGCCAAGGCCGTTGGTCATCATCATGAACACGCCTTGTGCGCTGCTGCGGATGCTGACGTCGGTGTTTTGGTCCACGAAAAGCGAGCCGCTGATGTTGAAAAAGTCGAAAGCCACGCCATAGACAATCATCGAGAGGATGAGCAGCACGAGGCCGAAGCCCGTCGGGCTGCCCGCGCCGAGGAAGAAGAAACGCAATGCCCACGCGACAAAGGCGATGAGCATCACCTTCTTGATGCCAAACTTCTTCAGGAAGAAGGGTATGAGCAAGATGCACAGCGTTTCAGACACCTGCGAGATGGACGACAAGAACACGTTGTTCTTCACCGCGAAGGCGTTGGCATATTGCGGGTCGGCACCGAAAGCATCGAGGAATGGGGTGGCGAAGCCGTTGGTCACTTGCAGGCACATGCCCAACAGGAACGAGAAAATGAAGAAAACCAGCATTTTCGAATCCTTGAAGAGCGAGAAAGCGCGCAGCCCAAAAGTATCGACAAACGACTTGCTCTCCACATTCTTGTTCACCGGGCAATCGGGCAGGGTGAAGGAATAGACGGCGAGAACCAGTCCCCAAGCGGCGGAGACGAACAGCTGCTGGTAGCCGTCCTTGAAACCCGTGAAGTTCACGATCCACATCGAGACGATGAAGCCGATGGTGCCGAACACGCGGATAGGAGGGAAGGCCTTCACCGTGTCGAGGCCGGCTTGGTTCAAGGCGTTGTACGACACGGAGTTGCCCAAGGCGATGGTCGGCATGAAGAACGCCACGCTGAGCGCGTAGAACGGGAACAGTTGCCCGAAACTGATGGCACTGCCGTATTTCATTCCCATGTAGCCCGCCAAGGCCATGAAGACTGCGGCAAGGAAATGGCAGATGCCGAGCAGTTTTTGCGCCGGAATCCAGCGGTCGGCGACGATGCCCATCAGTGCGGGCATGAACAGCGACACGATACCCTGAATGGCAAAGAATTTCCCGATGTTGGCACCCATGCCGATACGACCCAAATAGATACCCAACGAGCAAAGATAAGCTCCCCACACCGCAAAGATGAGGAAGTTCATCACGATAAGTCTTGGTTTGATTGCTTTCATATTCGTGGATTTAAAGATTTAATATTCAAAGATTTCAGATTTCAAGATTTCAGATTTCAAGATTTGAGATTTCAGATTTTTTGCTTTCAGCTTTCAGCTTGCTTGGCTGACGGCTGATTGCTTATGGCTTTTTCAGATTTCAGATTCTTAACTAATTAACTTTCAACTCCTCCCTCTAATCTCATCCCGAATCTCCGCCGCCTTCATGTAGTCTTCATTGTCAATGGCCTCTTGCAGCAGGTCTTCCAACTCGCTTAGGGTGAGCAGGTCGAGGTCGGGTTCGTCTTGCACCTTATTAATATTGTCGCTTTGGCTTGGCGTTTCGTCCTCCATGTCGTCCATGATGATGCCGGCCTCGTCCATGACACTCTCGTAAGCATATATGTCGCATCCACAGCGCACGGCGATGGCGATGGCATCGGACGGGCGTGCGTCAACCATCGTAATGTCGTTGCCCTGTTGGCATACGAGCATTGAGTAATACACACCCTCGCGGAAGCGGTTGATGACCACTTCCTTGATTTCTACGCCAAACTCCTTGCCGAAACGCAGAAAGAGGTCGTGGGTAAGGGGACGGCCTCCGCGTTGGCGGTCGATGCCCATGGCAATGCTCTCGGCCTCGGCAGCGCCGATGACAATGGGCAGACGGCGTTGCGAGTTCTTGTCGCCCAAAACCAAGACATACGCACCTGTCGAGGATTCGCTGTAAGTTAGGCATGTGATTTCCAAATGGACCTTGTTCATAGTTGCTCATTTTTGGAAGGAGGTAGGACTCCGTTAGGTTAAAAAACTGATTATTAGGTCTCTATTTCGTCGCAGAGCCTTTTTCCTTCAATCGTCAAAAGTAATGGTTTTTTTTGGAATTGCATGAAAAAAGTTGGCTTTCCGATAAATTCTATGGAAAAACGTTCTATCCAAAGAATTTTGTCCTTATTTTTGTCCCCTCAAAACATGTCGTTTTTGGTCGAAAAAATGTCTAACTAAATAACAATCTTATGATTAACAACAGTATTGTTTACATTGTGTTGGCGGCCTCCATCTTGGCGCTGACATTTGCTTTCATCTTCTTCAAACAGATGATGAAGGAAAACGAGGGCACTGACCTGATGAAGAAAATCGCGCAGCATGTCCGCAAGGGCGCGATGGCCTACCTGAAGCAACAGTACAAGGTGGTGATCATCGTGTTTGCGGTGCTGGCTGTCGTTTTCTACGTGATGAGCCTGTTCAAGCTGCAAAACGGCATCGTTTGGTTCGCATTCCTAACGGGCGGTTTCTTCTCGGGCTTGGCGGGATTCTTCGGCATGAAGACGGCCACCTATGCTTCGGCGCGCACGGCCAATGCCGCCCGCAAGTCGCTGAATAGCGGCCTTCAAGTGGCCTTCCGTTCGGGTGCCGTCATGGGTCTCGTCGTGGTGGGCCTCGCCCTCTTGGACGTGTCCGTGTGGTTCCTCGTGCTCAACGGCACCAATCTCCTTGAGGCCGTTGGCGCTAAGGCCGACTTGGTGACCATCACCACCACCATGCTGACCTTCGGCATGGGTGCCTCCACGCAGGCTTTGTTCGCTCGTGTGGGCGGTGGCATCTACACCAAAGCCGCCGACGTCGGTGCCGACCTTGTCGGTAAGACTGAGTACAATATCCCCGAGGACGACCCGCGCAACCCCGCCACCATCGCCGACAACGTTGGTGACAATGTGGGCGATGTGGCTGGCATGGGTGCCGACCTTTACGAATCCTACGCTGGCTCCATCCTCGCCACGATGGCCTTGGGTGCTTCGGCATTCGCCACTGCCGCCGTCGAAGGTCTGCAGTTCAAGGCGGTGCTCGCCCCCATGCTGATTGCAGCCGTGGGCGTGCTCCTTTCGCTGATTGGCATCTATTTGGTGAAAACCAAGGAAGGCGCTGGCATGAAGGAACTTCTCGGCGCACTGAGCCGTGGCACCAACACCGCCGCTGTGCTCATCGCCGTGGCCACTTTCGGCATCATGTATTTCCTTTTCGGTAAGGAAACCGGCGAATTGGCCAACATGTGGTGGCAAACCTCGCTTTCCGTCGTCGTCGGCCTGCTGGCTGGTGTCATCATCGGAAAAGCCACTGAATATTACACTTCGCAAAGTTACAAACCTACCCAAAAGGTGGCTGAAAGCTCGAAGACTGGCCCCGCCACGGTGATTATCTCCGGCTTGGGCTTGGGTATGCTCTCCACGGCCATCCCGGTCGTTACCGTGGGCTTCGCCATCGTTTTGGCTTATCTTTGCGCCAACGGATTCAATATTGAGTTTACGGCTGTCAACCTGTCGAGAGGCCTTTATGGCATCGGCATCGCCGCCGTGGGTATGCTCTCCACTTTGGGCATCACCTTGGCCACCGACGCTTACGGCCCCATCGCCGACAATGCCGGTGGTAACGCCGAAATGAGCGGCCTCGACCCCGAAGTGCGTCACCGCACCGACGCTCTCGATGCTCTTGGCAACACCACCGCTGCCACGGGTAAGGGCTTCGCCATCGGCTCCGCCGCTCTGACCGCCCTCGCTCTGTTGGCCTCCTACGTTGAGGAAATCAAGATTGCCTTGCACCGCATCGCTGAGACTGCTGCCAATGGCACTGCGGAAATCAGCAAGGGTGTTGAATGGACAGTCGATAAGATCAACAACGCCTCGTTGGTTGATTTCATGGAAGTTTACAACGTCAATCTGATGAACCCCATCGTGCTCGTCGGTATCTTCATCGGCGCCATGATGGCCTTCGTGTTCTGCGGCATGACGATGAACGCCGTGGGTCGTGCGGCCCAGAAGATGGTGGAGGAAGTCCGCCGTCAGTTTGGCACCATCAAGGGCATCCTTGAGGGCAAGGCCGAACCCGACTACGAGCGTTGCGTGGCTATTTCCACGAAGGGTGCACAACAGGAAATGCTAGTGCCTTCCATCCTCGCCATCCTTGTCCCGATCCTGACGGGTGTCATTTTGGGCGTTCCCGGCGTGCTCGGCCTGCTGATTGGCGGTTTGGCCACGGGCTTCGTCTTGGCTGTGTTCATGGCCAACTCGGGCGGTGCTTGGGACAATGCCAAGAAGTATGTCGAGGAAGGCAACTTCGGCGGCAAAGGCTCTGAGAACCACAAGGCTACCGTCGTTGGCGACACCGTCGGCGACCCGTTCAAGGACACCAGCGGCCCGTCGCTCAACATCCTCATCAAGCTGATGAGCATGGTGAGCATCGTGATGGCCGGCTTGACGGTTACTTGCCACCTGCTGTAAATGCTATTTGGGCAGAAAAACTCCCAAACAATCCCTCAAGTTTTTTTCTTGGGGGATTGTTTTTGCTTTGGTATGGTTTTTGCCAAAGAGAAAAAATGTCTGAAAAATTGTGAGATTTGAACAATGAAAGACAATAATTACTAATTTTGCGACAATTTTAAAATCATAACGAAATGAAGAAAGTGATTTACCTGCTTGGCATCATGCTCCTTATGGCTGGCGTGGCCAAGGCACAAGACAAGAAAACCGAACAACTTGGGCCTAAGATCCAATTTGAAAAACTTGAACACGACTATGGCAATGTGCCTTACAACGGCAATGGCGAATGCGAGTTCCGCTTCACCAATACCGGCACTGAACCTCTGTTGGTTCAGAAGCCCAAGTCGAGTTGCGGCTGCACCATCCCGTCGTGGCCCAACGAACCCGTCCTCCCCGGAGAGTCTGATGTCATCAAGGTGACCTACAGGACCAACCGTTCTGGCAACATCAACAAAACCGTTACCGTGACTTCCAATGCCGTTGACAACCCGACCGTGACTTTGCGCATCAAAGGCCGCGTGCTCGAACAGTCGTCTGAGGCCCTGCCTGAGAAGAAGAATGATTTCGGCAGCGGTTCGCCAGTCAACAACAACTGATTGAATGTTACTAGTTTATCGTCATAAAAGCCGTCTAATCTTGCGTTAGATGGCTTTTTATTAAAACAACTACCTATGCCACAAATTTCCAATAAAGGTCTGGATCTGCCGCAATCGGCAATCCGCAAGCTCGTTCCGTTCGCCGACGCTGCCAAGGAGCGCGGCATCCATGTGTATCACCTCAACATTGGCCAGCCCGACATCGAGACACCCAAAGGCGCGTTGAAGGCATTGGCCGAGGCCGACATCAAGGTGTTGGAATACAGCCACTCGGCAGGTATTCCTTCCTATCGTCGCGCCCTCTGCAACTACTATCACCGCAACGGCATCGACGTGACACCCAACCAGATTCTTGTCACTACCGGAGGCAGCGAGGCTCTTCAGATGGCCTTCACCGTATGCCTCAATCCCGGCGACGAAATCATCATTCCGGAGCCTTACTATACCAACTACAACACCTTCGCCACACTGTGCGACGCCAAGATTGTCACCATCCCGAGCGATATCAAGACGGGCTTTGCCTTGCCTCCGATTGAAGACTTCGAGAAGGCCATCACGCCGCGCACCAAGGCCATCATGATCTGCAACCCCAACAACCCAACGGGTTACCTCTACACCCGTGAGGAACTGCTGAAGGTGGCGGGCTTGGTGAAGAAATACGACCTGTATCTCTTCGCCGACGAGGTGTATCGCGAGTTCTGCTATGACGGACACAAGCACTTCAGTGTCATGCAGTTGGAAGGCTTGGAGCGCAACACCATCCTGTTCGACTCGGTCTCGAAGCGCTACAGTGCCTGCGGTGCCCGCGTGGGTTGCATGGTGACGCGCAACAGCGAGGTATATGCCATCGCCATGCGCTTGGCTCAGGCCCGGTTGTCGCCGCCGAGCTTCGGACAGATCTTCGCCGAGGCCGCCGTCAATACCCCGCAGGAGTACTTCGATGGCGTGTACAATGAGTACATCGCCCGCCGCAACGTCATCGTTGAGGGCATCAACAAGATTCCGGGCTGTTTCTGCCCGATGCCCAAGGGCGCTTTCTACACCGTCATCGACCTGCCCATTGACGACAGCGACAAGTTCTGCCAGTGGCTGCTCACCGACTTCAGCTACAACAACGCCACGGTGATGCTGGCTCCGGCCACGGGCTTCTATGCCAATCCCGAGAAGGGCCGCCATCAGGCCCGTATCACCTATTGCATCTGCATCGACGACCTGAAAGCCGCCGTCAAGTGCCTCGAAGAGGCCTTGAAGGTGTATCCGGGAAGGAAGAAATAAGGCAGAAATACCGAAATGCTTAAAACGCCGCTGAGCTTGCTTGGCGGCGTTTTTTCTTGGAATATGAATGATAGATATGCGAGCTTTCTGTCAAAAATCTCATGTTTTTATTGAAGGCTGCCGTCAAATGACACGAAGAGGCCCTGAAGGTGTATCCGGGAAGGACGGAGTAATGACCAACCGAAAATGTCGTAGGGCTGTCACATTGTGGCATCCTTTTTCGTTTGTAGAGACTACGCGCTATGTATCCAACCGTATTAATAAATCAGATATTTGTTTCTGACAGCTTTGAAAGCCTCAAGGTCATTTTGCCACGAAGCGCGGATTTCGTCTGCACTTTTTCCGTTTTCGATGTCGCGTTGCAACTGTTTGTCGCCGGCAAGCAGGCGGAAGTAGTTGGTAAAGAAGCCTTTGTCTTTCAGTTGCTGGTAGGCCTCGATGACCCATTCCATTTGCAGGCGATTGTCGTTGTATGCGTAATCGTGCGCAAACTCGACGAGGTTCTCGCCACGGCAGCGTTGGCCTTCCAAAAGCGGCTTGGTGGCTCCGCTGGTGCTTTGCGGCGTGAAGGTGAAGCTGCCGCGCATGTTGGGATGGCCATAGATTTGGAAGGGCATTTCGGTGCCGCGCCCGATGCTTACGATGCTGCCCTCGAAGAAGCAAAGGGTAGGATAAAGATAAACCGATTCCCAGTTGGGCAGGTTGGGCGAGGGGCGCACGGGCAGCTCGTAAATGGCCTTGCGGTCGTATATATTAATAGGTATCACGGTGAGGTCGCAGCGGATGCCGCCTTTCAGCCAGCCTTCGCCGTTCACCATCTTGGCATATTCCCCGATGGTCATGCCATAGACCACGGGCACTTGGTGCAATCCCACAAATGACTGGTTATCAGACTTCAAAATGGGACCATCCACATAAAACCCGTTCGGATTCGGGCGGTCGAGGACGATGACGGGAAGCTTGTTTTCGGCGGCGGCTTCCATTACGTAGGTCATGGTGGAGATGTAGGTATAAAAACGTACGCCAACGTCCTGTAAATCAAAAAGAATGACATCGATTCCTTGCAGCATTTCGGCTGTGGGTTTCTTGTTTTTGCCGTAAAGCGACACGATGGGCAGACCAGTTTTTTCGTCCTTGCCGCTGTTCACCTTCGCTCCGGCGTCGGCGGTGCCACGGAATCCATGCTCAGGCGTGTAGATTTTCCGCACGTCGATGCCTAAGGAAAGCAGCGTATCCACCAAGTGCGTTTCACCGACGATGCTCGTTTGGTTGGCCACCACTCCGATGCGCTTTCCTTGTAGAAGCGGCAGATAGTCATCCAATTGCATGGCCGCAGAAACATAATGTGCCTTATCGACAAAGGCAAGGCGAGGCTCGTCGTTCATCTTGAGGATTTGGGCTTGTGCCGGCGCAATGAAGGCGCAAAACAGCAGGGCGAAAAAGGATTGTCGTTTCATTTCAGAAGTGTTTTGTTTTGCAAAGGTATTGAAAATTATGCAAATTTTGGGCCGAATGTTTTCTCCAAACCAATTTTTTCCCTATTTTTGTCGCCGAATTGGTTTGCCAGTGCTTTGATGTACTCAACAACCATTCGCGACATTTTGAACTTTAGAAGCGTTATGCTTCCTTGTACTTGAGAACCTGAGAAATTTTCAAGCAAAGTAAAACAAGAGGTTGTATAACGGCTCTACGCTATATGCGTGGGCTGTTATTACATTTTGTTTTACGGGTATTCTCAGGACCTTCAAGTACGATGTGATATAACACAGCGCACGCTTCTTTTGTTTGGTGTTGACGGTAGGAATATATGTTAAATGGATTGAAAATCAGTTAACTCATCAATAAACACTAAAAAAAGAAAAATGGACAAATTGAGAAAACGAACGAAAGCCATTGCGCTTTCAGTGGCGATGACGGCATTTTTGTCGTTGCCGCTTGGTGCATTGGGGCAAGGTCAAGGTTTGTTCGGAGAGTCTGGCGATAGTGAGGGTGGCCACGGGTTTCTTGGAAGGGGAAACCGTGGCACTACGGAAGGAATCTTTACGCACCAGACTTTTGGGAACGACTACGATGGCACCTTTACGCACCAGACCTTCGGCAACAACCACGAAGGCAACTTCACACACCAAACCTTTGGCAATGGTGTCCCTGTAGGCGGCGGACTGTTCATCCTGCTTTCGGCAGGCGTGGGCTATGCCGCAACGAAAAGAAAAAAGAACAAGAAAAATCAACAAAGCAAAAAGAATCAAATCAAGTAAGGAGACAAAACAATGAAAAAAGTTAGCATGGTTTTGGCGGCAATCGCCCTCGTTTTGGGCTTGTCGCAATGCAAGAAACAGGAACAACAAACCACAACAGACACTAACGGAACCGTGGCTATCACCCTTGATGTGAAAGCGCACAACGGCTCAAGGATAAGCGTGAATCCCGACAACGGCATGGTGGCCTTCGAGTATGGCGACGTGGTGTATGTGGCCAGCGGAGGCAAGTTCGTTGGCACATTGACCAACAACGGCAACACTTTCGCAGGCAACATCACCAACCCGACCGAGGGCGAGCCCCTTTACTTTTTCTTCCTCGGCAACAAGACGCCAGAAGAAGCCCTCACCCCTGGCAGTAGCACAACTTGTTCGGTGAACATCAGCGACCAGACGGATGGCATATATCCAGTAATCTCGTTTGCCACTTCCAAAGAGACCTTCACTGGCGCAGGGCTTTACACCGCCTTCTTCCTCAACAAGGCCGCCTTGGTGAAGTTTAACGTTACGACTTTGTCATCCAACCCGACCTGCATCTTGGGTCTGAACAACAAGGTGACGGTTGACTTCTCGACCAACGGCTTTGCCTACAGCCAAGTGGATAATGGCCTTGTCAAACTATCAGGCTACAGCGGAGAGAAATGGCTCATTTTGTTGCCTCAAACGGCTTTGGCGGAGGGCGACGAAGGCTCTGTCTATACCGAGGAAGGGATTTATATGGGTACACGCCCAGCCATGCCCGCCATTACCGCCAACGACTACCTGAACGAAGGCTTTGCATTGGTAGCGGCAGCGGAAACAAATCCGAATACAGCCCCAGTTCCTGAAGGTGTCGTGAATGGAAAGTTCACCATCAACGACAACGGTGACCGTGTCTATTTCTCGCAGGGCAACCTTCAATATATTGGCAGTGCCACCACTCCTTACTGGAAATTTGCAGACAACCAATGGGATTATCTTGTAACTACCACCGGACAGAACAGTGGCGAACCAAATGTTGACCGAGACCTTTTCGGTTGGGGAACGAGCGGCTACAACCATGGAGCAGTTTGCTACCAGCCTTGGAGCACCAGCACAAACAGAGAGGATTATTTCGTTTACGGGGAAGGTACCTACAACTTGTATGACCAGACTGGCCAAGCTGACTGGGGATACAACGCGATAAGCAACGGTGGCAACACAGAAGGCCAATGGAGAACACTGACTAGAGACGAATGGAATTATGTGTTCTACTACCGTTCTACGCTTTCGGGCATCCTTTTTGCCAAAGCAACTGTGAACAATGTTGGCGGTATCATTTTGTTACCTAACAACTGGGATGCATCCACATACGAGTTGAACGATACCGACAACTTTTATGGGGGCTTTGAGAGCAACATCATTACCGCTGTCGACTGGACGAACCTGTTTGAGGCCAACGGAGCTGTCTTCCTGCCAACAGCAGGCTACCGCAACGGTACTTCAGTTTACAATTCAGGCTACGATGGCTTCTACTGGTCGAGTTCATACTGCGATTACAACAGCGCATACAGACTGTCCATAGGACGCTCCATGGCAAGTAACGAAGGCCGTGGTACCGGGTGCTCGGTGCGCTTGGTCCGCGATGTGGAATAACCCATTAACTATATAATTTGCAACGGATAATTAGAGTATCCGCCCTTCTGCTTTTTGGGAAACCTTGGGAGCGGGAGGGCGGATGGTATTTTTGTAATTGTTTTTAGTCGGCTGCCACGGTGTGACAGCCTATTCGCCCCTGTTCTTCCGCATTTGCAATGCGGAAGCCGTGAATATCAGCATTTGCAATGCGGGAATGAATGATATGCGGCTGCCGTGGTACGACTGTCCTACAGCCTATCCGTTGTAGGGCTGTCGCATTGACTCGTTTCACGTCGTCGAATCTCACGATTTGCGGCAGCCGCATTTTGTGAGTTGCCTGCCGGGGTGCTGCCGTAGGTCGCGACCTACGGTTACGGTAGTGTCGTCCCTTCGGGACGGGCGTGGGCACGACGGAACCCCAGAGGGGTGAAAGGATATTAGGCAGGCGGTGAAGCATGGCGGAACCCCTGCCGAGGAAAACAACGCAAACCAACCCGAAAAACAAAAATGCGCCAATGTTGGCAAATTTGTTTATTTTTGCGGCAAAATCTATTGGGCATTGAAAGAACTAACCTTTAGTGATATTCAAGAGATTATTCGAAATGATGAAGGCAGGACGCTGGAAGTGAAGGAAACGACGGGCGAAATCGTCAAGGCGATGTGTGCGGCTTGTGCTTTCCTCAATTCGGACGGTGGATGGCTTGTTTTCGGCGTTACCCCGAAGCTTAAGATTGTTGGCCAACAAGTAACCGACAACACCAAACAGGAGATTGCCAACCATTTGCGCAAGATAGAGCCGTCCATCAATGTTTCTGTTCAGTATCTTGATGTTCCTGAAAAAGCAGGTTATCAGGTAATTGCCATCTATTTTGATCCTACAACTTTCACCAATGCACCTTACACTTATGATGGTCGGGCGTATTACAAATTGGAAAGCACCACTGCTTTGATGCCACGGCAAATGTTTGAGGAAAGACTAAGGATGAGCAACCCAGAGCGTTTCAGTTGGGAGCGACAGCCTAATCCAAGTCTTTCCGTAACTGAATTGGATGAAGATTTGGTATTTCTCACCCTGCAAGATGGTGTCAATAATCGTCGTATCCATGCTTCGGCTCTTGCCCATATCAATCCAAATGACATATTAAGTGGACTTGGACTGATGACTAAAGAGGGAACGCTCCTAAATGGTGCTAATGTACTTTTCGGGAAAGAACCTATCCGACACCACTTGCAATGCAGCATCAGATTGGCACGGTTTGAAGGTGTTGACAAGATGGAGTTTCGCGACCAGACCGTTTGTGAAGGCAACCTTTTCAAGCAATATGACGAGGCCATCGACTTTTGTCGCAAACATTTGTTCCTTTCGGGACGGATGAACGAAAAAGTCAGGGTTGATACACTTACCGTGCCTTTCGAGGTTATCAAGGAAGCCACGATAAACATGCTTTGTCATCGCTCGTGGGAAGCCGACAACCTTACACCAAGCCTCGCTATTTTTGACGATAGGATTGAGTTTCAAAACCCTGGCACATTTCCAGCTGGTTACACTTGGAAAGACTTTGCCGAGTTTTTCAATTCCATGCCCCGTAACCCATTGATTGCTTCGGTTTTCTACAGAAGAGGTTTGATGGAAAGATGGGGCAGAGGAATTGGTTTGATTATGAAAAAATGTGCTGAATATAGACTTCCCGAACCTGTTTTTGAGGTCAGTCATTCTTTTGTAACACTTACTATTAAATTCAAACGGTCACTCGCCACAAATGGCGGATTAAATGGCGGATTAAATGGCGGATTAGAATTGACAGAACGGGAAGCGCAAGTCGTTGCCAAGTTGAGAGTAGCTCCTGGACAAACCATAGAAGAGATTTCCACGGCATTGAATCTTTCCAAACGAACGATGGAAAGGGTCTTCTCGGCATTAAAGCAAAAGGGAATCATTGAGAAAGAAGGGAGTAGGAAAAACGGAGTATGGAAAATATGTTTAGGAAAGGGGCAAACCTAATTGGTGAAATCAAACAGAAAACTATTCATAATGTCCGCCCCAAAATTCATAGCAGACCGAATTTTTTCGCTTTCGAGGGAAAATCTCTCCTCGACGGTGATGCGATTGGCCGTCGCGAGCGTGGCCTTGGCCATCGCGGTGATGCTGATTTCGTGGGCCGTCGTGGTGGGCTTCAAGAACCAAATCCGCGACAAGGTGCTGGGTTTCGTGGCTCCAATTCATGTGCAATCGTTGGACAAGAACGAGTCGGTGGAGGAGTCGCCTTTTGTGCTGGATTCTCTGTTAATCAGCAGGTTGAACGCCATCGAGGGCATCGCGCACTATCAAGTGGCGGCCAACAAGGCGGGCATGATCAAGACCGACGACGAGATTCAGGGCGTGGTGCTGAAGGGCGTGGACGAAAACTACGACTGGAGCTATTTCCAAAAGAGCCTGCTTGGAGGACAAACGCCTGAATATCACGCAGGTGAACGCTCCAATGAGGTGCTGGTTTCCAAAGTGATTGCTGACAAGATGCTTCTCAATGTGGGCGACGATGTTCGCGTGTGGTTCATCGACAAGGACAACCAAGCGCGTGGGCGAAAGTTCTCTGTATCAGGTATTTTTGAAACGGGATTGCATGAGTTTGACGAGCGTTATGTTTTCGCTGACCTCAACCAAATCCGCAAGTTGAACGGTTGGGAAGACGACGAGGCGGGTTTGTTGGAAATCGCGCTGGAACCTAACGCTGATGCCGATCAAGTCAATGAGAAGTTGTATTATTCTTTGCCGACCGATTTGGCCTCCTACACCGCGCGCGAGAGCAACTCACAAATCTTCGACTGGCTCGACCTGCTCGACACCAACGTGTGGCTCATCATGGCGCTGATGTTGCTCGTGGCGGGCATTACGGTTGTCAGTATGTTGCTGATAATCATCATCGAGCGCACTTCCACCATCGGCCTGCTGAAGGCGATGGGCGCGAGCAACAAGTTCGTCCGCGAGGTGTTTCTGCTCCGTTCGCTGCGCATTTTGCTCATAGGGATGCTCATCGGAAACGTTGTCGGGTTGGGCTTCTGCCTCTTGCAGCGATACACCGGCCTCGTCAAGTTGGACGCCGCCACCTATTATCTCTCGTCCGTGCCGATAGAACTGCATCTCAGCACCGTGATTTTCATTAATTTAGGCACTTTTGCGCTTTGGTTGCTCATGCTCCTCATCCCGACATCGGTCATCAATCGCATCACGCCCACCAAGTCGATTCGGTTTGAGTAAATGGGAAATTGCCAAGAACAAAAAAAATGATGAAATATAAAAATACACCCCAGTTTTCGGTGAAATTTGTATATTTGCAGCCAAAACCAAAGCGATTTTGAAATGGCGACAGCAACTTCATTCAACATTCAAATGCCACGGGGCGATATGGTGTTTTTCCGCCAGTTGGCTAAGCGGATGGGATGGTCAGTGTCGGAAGTGTCCACAAACGATAGGCTATATGATCCGGAAACAGGTGAGTATCTGAACGAAGAGACCATGCAGGCCATTCGTGATGTGGAAGCAGGCCAAGTTAAAAGATGCAGCAACCTTGACGAAATCTTGGCCGCTTTATGAAAAAGTTTGAACTGGAGTATGGTGGTAAGTTTCTCAAGGACTTGAAACTAGCGAAACGGCGAGGCTTGAACATGGATGAGCTTCGTGAGGTGACGGACATACTTCAAGAGGGGAAACCTCTTCCAACAAAATACAAAGACCATTCTTTGACCGGTAATTACAAAGGCTATCGTGAATGCCATATCAATCCTGATTGGCTGCTTATCTACAAAAAGAAAGAGGCCATAATGGTGGTTTCTTTGTATCGCACAGGCACACATTCCGACTTGTTCAGATAGAACCTGATGGCCTAAAATAGAAACCGCATCACGCCCACCAAGTCGATACGGTTTGAGTAACTAAAATTGCGCTCAAGTGTCGCAGTTTCGGAAAAAATCCGTACTTTTATCGCCTGAAAACAACAAAACAGTTATGAAAGACTTTACCATCGAACCGTTGAAGGGTTACGGAGAAATCCCTTTCGGAATGACGCTTGACGCGACGGTCAAGCTGCTGAACATGCCCGACTTCTACGAGGAGTTGAGCGACATGGAGGAGACGGGCAACCGATCCGTTTTCTACCAATACGACAACCTCGCCACGAACATCTATTTCGAGGGCATCACCAAGTCGGTGGTGGCCTGTTTCGAGACGGAGAACAAAGAAGCCACGCTCTATGGCAAGAAGGTGTTCGACCTCAAGAAAGACGAAGTCGTCAAACTGATGAAAGCCAACGGTTTCAAGGACTTGGAAGAGGAAAACGAGGAAGGCGAAATCCGTGTCTCCTTCGAGGATGCGCTCATCGACTTCTTCTTTGAGGGCGACAAGATGACGGCGGTCAGCTGGGGTGTTTTGGTTGATGACCAAGGAGAAATAATTTGATGAAATCCAATAAGTTACAAAAAAAATACGACGCTTTTGTGGCCTATTTCTCGGAGCACATGCCTGTGGCCGAGTCGGAGTTGCACTACGAGAACCCGTACCAGCTTTTGGTGGCGGTGATTCTTTCGGCGCAGTGCACCGACAAGCGTGTCAATATGACCACGCCCGCGTTGTTCCAACGTTTCCCGACGGCAAGCGACATGGCCGCCTCGTCGGTGGAAGAAATCTACACCTATATTAAAAGCATCTCCTATCCGAACAACAAAGCCAAGAACCTGTTGGGCATGGCGCAGACTTTGGTGAGCGACTTCAACGGCGTGGTTCCCAATAACTTGGAAGATCTTCAGAAGCTTCCCGGCGTGGGCCGAAAGACCGCCAACGTGATGATGGCCGTGGCCTTCGACCAGCCCGCGATGCCTGTTGATACCCATGTTTTCCGTGTGGCCAACCGCATCGGCCTGACGAAAAACTCAAAGAATGTCTTGGAAACGGAGAAAACTTTGGTGGCGCATTTGCCCAAAGCAGTGATTTCCAAGGCGCACCATTGGCTGATTCTGCATGGGCGTTACGTTTGCCTTGCCCGCAAACCGAAATGCGAGGAATGTGGGATAACGACAATTTGTGATTATTACCAAAAGAAACAGAAAATAGTAGAACAATTATGAAAGGCAAATCAACAAAAAAAGGAGGAGGAAAACTCCTCACCACTTTGGGTATCATCGCTGTGGTGGCTTTGGCAGCCTTTATTTTCATCAAGTTTTTCTATGTCTTTGGCAGTGGCGTAAAGGCGGGCGAACTCAATTTGTTCGTATACAAGGGTTATGTGTTCAAGACATACGAAGGCAGGCTCATCCAAGCTGGCTACAACTCGAAAAACTCCAACAACACCATCCAATCGAACGAGTTCAACTTCTCGGTGAAAAGCGAGAGAGTGGCCAAGCAGTTGGAGCGTTGCACGGGTAAGATGGTCGAGCTGCACTACAAGGAATACCTTGGCACATTGCCGTGGCGCGGCATGACCAAGTATGTGGTCGACAGCGTCTATTCGGTCAGTACGGTAAATGAGCCGACGGATTTGCCGGTTGTTATTCCAGGAGAGGTACTGTAAGCTTAGTTGCTCCTCGAAATCTCCAATTTCCCTATTTCCACATCGTTGTTCTCGGAGATGATCTCAATCCAAGTGTTGTCTTCGCTGAACCACTTGTATTGCGAACCTATGCGGAAGATGAAGGTCTTCTCGTCTTCGGTGGCCGCGATGGGCAGCACAAAGCCGCCGTTCTTTCCGCCTGCGCCGCCGAAGGAGACGATCATCGGGAAGGTCTTTTCGGGATGCGGGTTGCGTACCTTGATGATGATGTAGTTGGATCGGCGAACTGCTACATCGATCTTGTTGAACTCGAAACGTTTGGCCTGTCCTGAAGCCAACAGGACGGGCTCCTTGTTCAGTTCATATAGTTTGTTCTGCTCGATGATTTCGCTGATGCGGGCAATCATTTCGGTGGGGTAGGTCTCAAGTCCCAATTCCTCCGCCTTGGTGTAGGCGTCGATGGCTTTGTCGAAGGTGTTGGTCTTGAAATTGGCGTCGCCTTCCTTGACAAAGGCATTGTATTGGTTTCTCAAGGAAGTAAGTCTGTCGTTTTCAGCTTTTTCTGCGGCGGCGAGTTGCTTGGTGGCGGTCTCGTCAGCCGGTTTGTAGATCAGTGCGGACTGGTAATGGGTGATGGCATCGGCGAATTTCTCCGTGCTCATGGCATGGATGCCGGCATTCATGGCGTTGTCGTAGTGGGCCTGTTGTTCGGCAGCGGCGGCCAATGCTGCCTGCCGTGCGGCTTCCTCTTCAGCGGCAATGCGTGCTGCTTCGGCCTCTGCGGCCAATCTTGCGGCCTCTTCCTCGGCTGCAATTCGCGCCGCTTCTTCGGCGGCCAGTCGTGCGGCCTCTTGTTCTGCTGCAATTCTCGCGGCTTCTTCCTCGGCGGCGATTCTTGCGGCTTCGGCCTCGGCGGCCAAACGGTTTGCCAATTCTATCGCGGCCAATCGCTCGGCCTCTTGCTCGGCGGCAATGCGTGCGGCTTCCTCGGCATCTTGTTCGGCAATGAGCGGGTCGAGGCGTGCGATCATGTCGGTGGCGTAGGCATCGCCAGCCAATACAGCCAAAGCACTCTGGTATTGTGATTTAGCCTCCTTGTAGGCTTTGCTTTCGTAGAGCCTGTCGGCCTCGGCGATGATGCCGTTGTAGCGGTCGGCGGTGCCTTTGGCGGTCGTGTATTCGTTCTTCATCTCATTGGCTTGCAGGTCGTTGGGGAACAGTTCGAGGGCTTGGTTGAGTTTGCCCAAGGCGGCCTCGTAATTCTTTCTCAGCCCGAACTGACGGCTTTCTTCCATCAGTTTGTCGAAACGGGCGAGCTTTTCGTCATAAAGTTGTTTTTTCTGTCGGGCTTCGGCCAGTTTCTCCTTTGGTAGTTTGTCGTTGGGGAAGATGCCGATGGCGGTCTCGAACTGCATAATGGCGGCATCGAAGTTGTCTTCTGCCAAGAGGCTCTCGCCCAGGTTCATGGCGGTGTCATAGGCATCTTGCTTGTCCTGGCGTTCCTTCAGGATGGCGCGGACTGCATCGGCTTGGCCTCCGACGTATTTGTCGTCGGGGAAGACCTTCAGTGCGGCTTCGTATTCCGACAAGGCCTCCTCGTATTTCTGCTGGCCGTAGTATTGGTCGCCGGCATCCAAATGAGCGTAGAACACCTCCTGACGGGCACCGTCTTCCTGAATCTTCTTCACCGACTCTTCCAGTTTCTTCTTCGCGGTCGGGTCGTTGGCTTTCTGTTTCAGCGCCATCTCGAAATAGGTCTTCGCGCTGATGTAGTCCTTGGCGTTGAACTTGTCGTCGCCTTTCTTCATCAGCGACTCGTAAGATTCGGCGTTTTGTGCCTGTACGTTGGTGGAACATAGTGCGATCGAGGCGCCAAACAACAAGGAGAATAGTATGTGTTTGTTCATGATATTGGATTCAATGATTAAAACTCGAAATCTAAAACTGTTGATAGTTTGAATGGTCGTTGGAAAATAAAACGGATGCTACCTTATTATATTGTATGGACTGATAATTTTGAATCTTTAAATCTTAAATCCTAGGATCATACGATTTTTCCATCCTTGATAGTGATGGTGCGGTCCGACATGGCAGCCAGTTCGGGGTTGTGGGTGACGATGACGAAGGTTTGGTTCATCTCGTCGCGGAGGCGGAAAAAAAGCTTGTGCAGCTCTTGTGCCGACTTCGAGTCGAGGTTGCCCGAAGGCTCGTCGGCCAGCACCACGGCGGGTTGGTTGATGAGGGCGCGGGCTACGGCCACGCGCTGTTGCTCGCCACCCGAAAGCTGCGCTGGCTTGTGGTCTTTTCTTTCTGTAAGGTTCAGGTAGTCAATAAGTTTCAAGGCTTTTTCCGAGGCTTCTTTCTTGCCCATGCCACCGATGAAGGCAGGGATGCAGATGTTCTCGAAAGCGGTGAACTCGGGCAGCAGGTGGTGGAACTGGAACACGAAGCCGATTTTTTGGTTGCGGAAGGCGGCCAAGGATGTGTCGTTGAGTTTGCTCACCTCGGTGCCGTCGATGGCGAGCTGTCCGTGGTCGGCTTTGTCCAGCGTGCCGATGATGTGGAGTAGGGTGGACTTGCCAGCGCCCGAAGCGCCCACGATGCTGACGATTTCCTTCTTATTGATGTGCAGGTCGATGCCTTTGAGGACTTCGAGGCTGCCGTAGGATTTGTGGATTTCTGTCGCTTGGATCATGCCTTATCAATTTTGCCGCAAAGATACAAAAAAGGACTTCCATCGAAGTCCTCTTTACGTGATCCGGTTGGGATTCGAACCCAAGACCCACAGCTTAGAAGGCTGTTGCTCTATCCAGCTGAGCTACCAGACCAACGTTTGCGGCTGCAAAATTACGACTTTTTTTTCAAGTGTGGAACGACTTTTACAAAAAAATGCAAAACATCCAATTCATTCCTGTGGTTTGGGAACGTATGGATGATGCGGACGCCTCGGTTTGGCGAGGTTCTCGGACTTGGGGGTTGCAGAAACCTGCGGACGCGACTTCTTGACTTGCAACTCGTTACCCATGAAAACAGTGTCATCAGTCTCAACAATGGCCTTGTAGGCTTCATTGTCGTTGGGCATCTCCACAAAACCGTAACACTTCGAGCGACCCGTCTCATGATCCATGATGACTTTGCACGATTCCACCGTGCCGAATTGTTCGAACAATGCCCTCAGGTCTTCTGCCGTGGTCTTGAAAGCTAGTTTGGCGACAAAAATCTTCATTATGCTACATTTTTGTAATGCAAAGGTATGCAATTATTTCAATGCGATGACAAACAATGGGATATTTTTTTGTTTCGATGCGCTTTTTTCCGTTTTGGCATTAAAAAAGCGAAGTGTGAAACCTCGCTGTGTCGTGGGGGAGGGTGGACTCGAACCACCGAACGGATACCCGGACAGATTTACAGTCTGTTGCAATTGCCACTATGCGACTCCCCCAGAAAACAATGAACGTTGTCATTTTTGACGCTGCAAAAGTACATCTTTTTTCTTTATCTCTTAACAAACACGCGAAATTTTTCGCAATTTTGCGGCCACTAATACGAAAATACGATGAAATACGACTTTGACAAGATAATCAATCGCGCTGATACCAACTGCGTTAAATATGATTTGAGGGACAAGGTGTTCGGCAATCCCGACGTGCTGCCAATGTGGGTGGCCGACATGGACTTCGAGACACCCGACTTCGTCCGGGAGGCCGTTGTCAAGCGCGCCGAGCATCCCGTCTATGGCTACCATTTCAAGGATGAGGCTTATTTTGAGGCTATTAGGAAATGGATTCTGCGTCATCACCACTGGAATGTGCACAAGGAGTGGATGTCGTTCACGCCGGGTGTGGTGTGTGGCTTTGCCATGGCGGTGCTGGCCTTCACGAAGCCTGGGGATGAAATCATCATTCAGCCGCCAGTTTATCCGCCTTTCCATAGCGCCGTTGCGAGTCATGGTAGGAAGTTGGTTTACAACACTTTAATCGATAGAGGCAAGGGCTACGAGTTCAATTTCGACCAACTGGTGGAGCAGGCCAAGACCGCCAAGATGCTGATTCTCTGCAATCCGCACAATCCTGTGGGGCGTTGCTGGACACGAAACGAGTTGCTTCTGTTGGGCGAGGTTTGCATGAAAAACAAGGTGTTAGTCATCTCCGACGAAATCCACTGCGACCTTGTGCTGCCGGGTTTCCGCCATCATCCCTTTGCCTCGTTGGAGAACGAGTTTGCGCAATACAGCATCACTTTCCACGCGGCATCCAAGACCTTTAACCTCGCGGGATTGGCCACTTCGACGGCCATCATTCCCAATGAGGAACTGAGGAAGACATACGTGAGCTTTGTAGAAGCCCTGGAAGCTCATTTGGGCAATATCTTCGGCAAAGTCTCTACCCAAGCCGCCATGACATACGGCGACGAGTGGCTTGTGCAACTGCTTGACTATGTGCAAGGCAACATCGACTACGTTTCCGATTTCCTGACTGCAAAATTGCCCAAGGTGAAGTTCCACAAGCCTCAGGCCACCTACATGATGTGGCTCGACTTTAACGGCTATGGACTTTCTGAAGAAGAATTGTGGCACAAGATGACGCAAGAAGCACAACTGGGCTTTAATCGCGGCAAAAGCTTCGGCGAGGCAGGTGCAGGCTTCTTCCGTATCAATCTCGCTTGTCCGCGAAGCACGGTGGAGGAGGCGATGAAGCGACTGAAAGCCGTATTTGGATAAACAAAAAAGCCGTGGCATCGTCACGGCTTTTTTGTTTATAATCAGATGATTATTTCAACTTCTTATACCCATAAACCGCCAAATCGCCCAATTCTTCCTCGATGCGGAGGAGTTGGTTGTACTTGGCCATGCGGTCGGAGCGGCTCAGCGATCCGGTCTTGATTTGGCCGCTGTTGGTGGCCACGGCGATGTCGGCAATGGTGGCGTCCTCGGTCTCGCCCGAGCGGTGGCTCGTGACGGTGGTGTAGCCGTGACGGTGGGCCATCTCGATGGCGTCCAAGGTCTCGCTCAACGAGCCGATTTGGTTCACCTTAATTAATATAGAGTTGGCGCAACCCATTTGGATGCCCTTGGAGAGGAAGTCGACGTTGGTGACGAAGAGGTCGTCGCCGACGAGCTGGCAGCGGTCGCCGATGCGGTCGGTGAGTTTCTTCCAGCCGTCCCAGTCGTTCTCGCCCATGCCGTCCTCGATGGAGTCGATGGGGTATTTGTTGATAAGTTCCTCAAGATAAGCCACTTGCTCGTCGGAGGTACGCTTCTTGCCCTTTTCGCCTTCAAAGATGGTGTAGTCATAGATGCCGTCTTTGCAGAACTCGGAGGCGGCGCAGTCCATAGCAATCTTGACATCCTTGCCGGGTTCGTAACCAGCAGCCTTGATAGCCTCGATGATGCTTTCGATGGCGTCTTCTGTGCCGTTGAGGGCAGGGGCAAAGCCGCCTTCGTCACCGACAGCAGTGCTCAGGCCGCGGTTCTTCAACACTTTCTTCAGGGCGTGGAACACCTCGGCACCCATGCGCAAACCTTCGCGGAAAGAAGGAGCGCCTACGGGACGGATCATGAACTCTTGGAAGGCGATGGGGGCGTCGCTGTGCGAGCCACCGTTGATGATGTTCATCATCGGGACGGGCAGCGTGTAGGTGTTTGTGCCGCCGATGTAGCGGTAGAGCGGAATGTCAAGGTAATTCGCGGCAGCTTTAGCGACGGCCAACGAAACGCCGAGAATGGCGTTGGCACCGAGCTTCGACTTGGTCTTGGTGCCGTCCAAGGCGAGCATCTTGTGGTCGATGGCGCGCTGGTCGAGAGCCGACATGCCGAGGATTTCAGGGGCGATGATCTTATTGACGTTGTCAACGGCTTTCAGCGTGCCCTTGCCGCCGTAGCGCTTCTTGTCGCCGTCGCGTAGTTCGAGGGCTTCGTGTTCGCCAGTCGAGGCACCCGAAGGCACCGAGGCGCGACCTATAACGCCGCATTCCAAAGTAACATCCACTTCAACCGTGGGATTTCCGCGAGAATCAAGGATTTCGCGGGCAATGATTTTTTCTATTCTCATGATATTTAATGATTTAAGATTTAAGATTTAAGATTTAAGATTTCGAGCGCAAAGGTAGTAAATTTCTAATTTAGAACAATAATCCGGTTTCTACATTTTCTCGTTTCACACCAATCATCGTCTCAAACTCCGCTTCGGTAATGATGGGAATGCCCAAGGATTCCGCCTTTTTGCATTTTTCGGGACCCATTTTGTCACCTGCCAACACATAATCGGTTTTGCCAGAGATGCTGCCAACATTCTTACCGCCGTAAGCTTCGATGGTTTCCTTGATGCCGTCGCGGGAATAGTTGGCGAAAACGCCGCTCACCACAAAGGTCTTTCCAGCCAAAACCTGCTCCTTGTCGGAAACGGCTTGCTCGGCCATGGCGAACTGTAAACCGTGCTGTTTCAAGCGATTAACAATATCGATGTTGCGCTCGTCGTCGAAGAAAGTACGCACGGAAAGCGCAATCTTCTCACCGATTTCGTTGATTTCGGTCATTTCCTCAACGGAAGCAGACATAACGTGGTCGATGTCGTACAAGGCTTTTGCCAAGACCTTGGCCACAGACTCGCCTACGAACTTGATTCCCAACGCGAAAAGCACCCTCTCAAACGGCACCGACTTCGACTTCTCCAAGGCCTCCAAAATGTTCAGCGCGGTCTTCTCCTTGAAACTGACCTTGCGCGTGGCCATGGGCAAGAGGCTGTATTCGTCCTCGATGGTGATGACCTTCTCCAAGCCGTAGAGTTTTTCGTAGGTAAGATCATATAAATCAGCGACATTGCGCACGAGGCCTTCTTCGTAGAGCAGTTCCACCTTGCCTTCGCCGAGGCCTTCGATGTTCATGGCCTTGCGCCCGATGAAATGCTCGATGCGGCCACGGATTTGCGGCGAGCAACCTGAACTGTTGGGACAATACCACGCCGCTTCACCTTCATTTTGAATGAGTTGGCTTCCGCAAATCGGGCAGGTCTTGACAAACTCAACAGGTTTTGCACCCTCCTGACGCTTGTCCAAGTTCACGCCGATGATTTTTGGGATGATTTCGCCGCCTTTCACCACGGTGACGGTGTCGCCGTAATGCAAGTCAAACTGGCGGATGAAGTCTTCATTATTCAAGGTGGCGCGTTTCACGGTGGTACCTGCCAGTTGCACAGGTGCAAGGTTGGCCACAGGCGTGATGGTTCCATGTCTTCCGACTTGGAAATCAACGCTTTGCAGTTCGGTTTCCACTTCCTCCGCCTTGAACTTGTAGGCAATGGCCCATTTCGGCGACTTGGCCGTGTAGCCCAAAGCGCGTTGTTGGGCGTAGCTATTGACTTTCAGTACGATACCATCGATTGCAAAGGGCAGTTCGTGGCGTTTTACGTCCCAATAGTCGATGAACTCGAAAATCTCTTCCGTCGTCTTGCACAGCGCAACGAAATTGGAGATGTTGAAGCCCCATTTCTTGGCCTCTTGAAGGCTTTGGTAATGCGTTTGGTAGCGCGTTTCGAGGCCATCCATCATCATGTAGTAGCAATAGTTGTCAAGTTTTCGTCGTGCTACTTCCTTGGAATCCTGAAGTTTAAGTGTTCCCGCGGCGGCATTGCGCGGGTTGGCGAAGAGGTCGTCGCCAGCCTCGGCGCGGGCTTCGTTCAAGCGGTTGAAGCTCTCGAAGGGCATCACGATTTCGCCGCGCATCTCGAAAAACTCGGGAAAGTCGCCGTGGAGCTTGAGCGGTACGGTGCGGATGGTGCGCACGTTGGTGGTCACGTCGTCGCCACGGGTGCCGTCGCCACGCGTCACGGCGCGAGCCAGTTGCCCGTTCTCGTATTGCAGGCTGATGCTCAGTCCGTCAAACTTCAGTTCGCAGCAAAATTCCAACTCGCCGTCGATGCTTTTCTTGATGCGGTTGATGAACTCCTCGATTTCCTCTCGGCTGTAAGAGTTTGACAGCGAGAGCATTGGGTAGCGGTGTTCCACCGTCTTGAACTCCTTCGTAATGCCGCCGCCCACGCGCTGGGTGGGGGAGGCAGGGGAGAGGTACTCAGGAAATTCCTTTTCCAAGCGCGCCAGTTCCACGAGTTTCATGTCAAACTCATAGTCGCTGATGGTGGGCTTGGCGAGGATATAATAATTATAGTTGTGTTGCTCCAATTCTTCGCTCAGTGCTGCGATGCGGGCTTGGGCTTCCGATTTGTTCATGGTGATAGGTTTGGATGGGCAAAATTATGGAAAAATCTCCAAATCCCAACCGCCAATCGTGTTGTGTTGTTGCACAAAAACGGAAGTGGCTGAAAAATAATTCATTAGCCATGTGAATTGTTTCAGAATTTTTCCTATCTTTGCAGCCCAAAACAAACCGCCCCTCCAGATAGGTGTCAAAACCAGCGGTTTGAGTTGATAATCAAAAGTTTAACCTCCTTGCGAGCGGTGGTCTGGAACGTTGGCGAGTACAATTTACAACAACATTCCTATAATGGAAGAAAACGAAAACATCATCAACGAGGCTCCCGTTGTGGAAGCTACTGTCGAGACCGCTCCCGTCGAAGCGAAGCCGGTCGAAAAGAAACCCAGAACTCTCAGGCCGAAGCCGGTTCCTGCCGAAGATTTCGACTGGACATCGTCGCACAAGAAGTTCGACAACTACTCTGCTGACGAGCGTGCCAAGCTCGAAGAGCAGTATGCAGGCACCATGAGCCAAGTGGCCGACCACGAAGTCATTGAAGGCACTGTTGTCGCCATCACCGACCGTGAAGTGGTGGTCAACATCGGCTTCAAGTCGGACGGCGTCATTCCGGTGGCCGAGTTCCGCACCAACCCCAACCTGAGCGTTGGCGACAAGGTGGAAGTCTACGTTGAGAACCAAGAAGGCCCCAATGGCCAACTCATCCTCTCTCACAAGAAAGCCCAGCTGCTCAAGTCGTGGGATCGCGTCAACGAGGCCTACGAAAGCGGCGAGATTGTCAACGGTTACGTCAAGAGCCGCACCAAGGGTGGCCTCATCGTCGAAGTGTTCGGCCTCGAAGCCTTCCTGCCTGGCAGCCAGATCGACGTCAAGCCGATTCGAGACTACGACGTGTTTGTTGACAGCGTGATGGAATTCAAAGTCGTGAAAATCAACCAAGAGTTCAAGAACGTGGTTGTGTCTCACAAAGCCCTCATCGAGGACGAACTCGAAGCCCAAAAGGCCGAGATCATCAGCAAGCTCGAGAAGGGTCAGATCCTCGAAGGCGTGGTCAAGAACATCACCACCTATGGTGTGTTCATCGACCTCGGTGGCGTCGACGGTCTCATCCACATCACCGACCTCAGCTGGGGCCGCATCACGCACCCCGAAGAGGTGGTCAAGTTGGACGAGAAGATCAAGGTCGTCATCCTCGACTTCGACGACAACAAGAAGCGTATCGCCTTGGGTCTCAAGCAACTCACTCCTCATCCGTGGGATGCTCTCGACGAGAACCTCAAGGTGGGTGACACCGTCAAGGGTAAGGTCGTTGTCATTGCCGACTACGGCGCATTCGTTGAGATTGCCACTGGCGTTGAAGGTCTCATCCACGTGTCCGAGATGTCATGGAGCCAACACCTCCGCAGCGCACAGGACTTCCTGAAGGTTGGCGACGAGGTGGAAGCCAAGGTCTTGACTCTCGACCGCGAAGAGCGTAAGATGAGCCTCGGCATGAAGCAGTTGATGCCCGACCCGTGGGCCAACATCACCGAGCGTTATCCTATCGGTTCGAAGCACACCGCCACCGTGCGTAACTTCACCAACTTCGGCATCTTCGTCGAACTCGAAGAAGGCGTCGACGGCCTGATTCACATCAGCGACCTCAGTTGGTCGAAGAAGATCAAGCACCCGGCAGAATTCACCAAGGTTGGCGAAACCATCGAAGTCATCGTTCTTGATGTTGACCAAGATAACCGTCGCCTCAGCCTCGGCCACAAGCAACTCGAAGAGAATCCTTGGGACGTGTTTGAGACCGTCTTCACCGTCGGCACTATGCACCAAGGCACCGTCATCAACGCTTCCGACAAGGGCGTTGTCGTTTCTTTGCCATACGGTGTCGAAGGCTTCTGCCCCAGCCGTTACATGAAGAAGGAAGATGGCACCAACGCCAAGGTTGACGACACCCTCGAGTTCAAGGTCTTGGAGTTCAATAAGGACAGCAAGAAGATCATCCTCGCCCTGCCTAGGGTTGAGGAAGAAAAAGAAGCCAAGAGTGCCGAAGAGAAGGCTGCCGACAAGGCAGCCAAGCAAGCCAAGCGTACTGTGAAGCAAATCAATGACACCATTGAGCACAGCACCCTCGGCGACCTCGAAGTGCTTGCAGGCTTGAAGGAAAACCTTGAGAAGCAAGAAAAAGGCCAACAAGGCGAATGATTCCTTCACTTTCTGAAAGCAAAAACGGCCGCTCTCGTGATAGCGGCCGTTTTTTGTGTCGCTTCGCGTCATCGCGAGGGACTTAACAATCAGGTTACTTGTTCTTCACATAGTCATTCATCTTAGCCTTGCCCCAAATCACCTCCATGATTTTCAGCGACTCGTGCACGTCCATGTTGCCACGGGCTTCGAGGTTGCGCTGGATGAAGACGCAGTCGGTGAGTTCGGCGTTGTCGCACACGATGTCTCGGGCGAGGGCGTCGCAGGTGGGCGCACCGCAGATGCCGCAGTCGGTTTGGGGCAGTTTTGCGCGGTATTCGTCGATTTTCTTCATCTTCTCCAAAGCCACGGCGATGTTGTCGTCCAAAACGAGCATGGAGCGCGGCTTGATTTCGCCCACTTTCATGTGGCGCATCAAGTAATTGCGTTCTTCCTCAAGTTCGTGGTCCTTGGTCTGCTCGCCCTTGCGCTCCCGGTCGGCGATTTTTCGGGCACGGTTGAACACGCGCTCGCAGATGAGGAAACGGTTGTCGCAGGCCAAAATGCCGCCCGGACAGCTTTGGTCGCAAGCGCGCAACTCGAGGAAATCGACATCCTCAATTTCTTCATTCTCAATCTTTTCCAAGAACTCAATGACATTATGGATTTCGTCGATGGCGTAGGAATGACGGGCATCGGAGAGGCGTCGCTCGCCGTTGGTGAGCGACGAGAGCACGCTGTCGGCTGAGAGTTGCGACACGGGCAGCTTCTGTTCCTTGTAGCCCTTGCCTTGCTTCTTGATTTCGTGGTAAACGCGGTTGTATAGCGAGTCCATGTTGATGACGCCGTCCACCAGAGACTTTTCCTCGCCCACGGGGTTCTTCACGGCAGCAATCTTGGCCGCGCAGGGCGTGATGTAGAAGATGCCGATTTGGTCGTCCTTCAGCTCCATTTCCTGCTTGATTTTGCGACGGATGTACATCGCCGTGATGTCAATCGGGGCGCGCAACGGCAAGAGGTTTTCCGTCAGGCCGGGAAACTTCACTTGGATGAGGCGCACGATGGCCGGACAGAAGGTCGAGATGAGCGGCTTGATGTCGGGGTTTTCGGCGGCATAGCGCTTTTTGGCGGCGGTATATATGGGTATGGACGACTCCGTTTCAATGACGTGGGTGAATCCTATCTCCTTGAGTATCGAGTAAATGCGCGAAACGGTGATGTCGTTGGGGAACAGACCCATGAAGATGGACGGAATCAGTGCCACGCGGATGGGGAAGTTGAAAATGTCCTCGAAATCGTCTTGTTTCACATAGATGGAGCGGGTGGGACACACTTTGAAGCAGTTGCCACAGTCGATGCAGCGGTCGGGCATGAGCACAGCCTTGCCGTCGTTCACACGAAGCGCCTCGGTGGGGCAAATCTTCATGCAACGCGAACAGCCGATGCAGGTGTCTTCATCGATTTTCAGGGCGTGAAAAAACGGAGTCTTTTCCATAGTTGTCAGTTATCAGTTGTTCAGTTGTCAGTTGTAGGGCTGTCACACCGTGGCAGCCGTTGTTTTGTAGGGGCGTACACATGTGTCTGCCCTGTAGGGACGCATTGCATGCGTCCGAAAACATCACGCAAAATTGACCTCCATCTCAACGGTGGTTCCCACACCCACGGTGGAGGTCACATTCAATTTATCCACGTTTTTTTGGATGTTTGGCAGGCCCATGCCCGCGCCAAAGCCCATGTTTCGGACCTCGGGCGAGGCGGTGGAGTTGCCCTCCTGCATGGCCCAAGCGATGTCAGGAATGCCCGGACCTTTGTCTTCCACTTTCAGGACAATCTTGTCGGGTTCGATGTCGGCGTAAATCATGCCGCCGTAGGCGTGAGCGATGGCGTTCACCTCGGCTTCGTAAAGCGCGACGACCACCCGTTTGACGATTTGCGGGTTCACGTTGAGCTGCTTCAAGGTCTTCTTGATGGCGCTCGATGCGGCTCCGGCGTTCACAAAGTCCGCTTCATATACTTGGTATTCTAAGTGCATGGTATATGGGAAGTTAAGTGTTCTAAAATTGTCGATTTGTTTTGACTCGGGACACGTGACTTCGGGACGCGGGACAAGTCCAGTGTCTCGCGTCTCGCAGTCTCGCGTCTTGCGTCTTTTATGTAACTGAAATTGCTCATGTACTTGTTTAATACATCAGAAAATGGGTTGCATACCCGCGTTGAAGAGCAGTCCGCAGGCCTTGAACATGGAGAAGTCGCTTTCCATGACCACCATGCCTTCGTCCTCGGCTTCCTCAATCATCTCCTCGGAGGCTTTCTTCTTGCGCACGAGAACGATAATGTCGAGGTTGCCCATCTCGCAGGTGCGGATGGTTTGCATGTTGCACAATCCGGTCAAAATGACGGGGTTATAATCGCCCAAGGTGAGCACATCGCTCATCAGGTCAGAGGCGAAAGCGGTTTCGTGTTCCTCGTCCAAGCGGTCGTGGCCGCAAAGCACCTTGGCGTTCAAGAGTTCAGATATTTCTCTGAGTTTCATTGTATTGTTGATTGTTGAATTGTTTAGTCGTTTAATTGTTGTTCTTTTTGACTCGGGACTTCGGGACGCGAGACTTTTTGTCGCTTCGCGTCATTGACTCGTTTCACATCGTCGAATCGATGATTTGCGAGGAATGAAGCAATCCAAACCATCCCGTTGTGGTTGTTAATTTGCCACAAAAATAGGCCTTTTTTCGATTGGGAAGACGAAAAAAAGGGAATTTTGTCATAAATCCTACTCCAATGGGCATCAGTCTTTTTTCGGCGCGATTTTCCAATAGCCGTTTTTCGACGACCCCACCCATTCTATATCGTATTGCTCGCGCAACTTGTCAATGTCACGGCGGATGGTGCGCTCCGTCACTTTCATTTTTACGGCAATTTCTTCGGCGCTGATGTGGATATTGGCGAACATGAGTTGAAGCACTTTCAGGATTCTCGGCACCTTTTTCGTGCCCTTGTTTTGGGTGACATTTTGGGTGACATTTTGGGTGACATTTTTTCGATAAATGACCACTCTAAAGTCTTCATCCTGAATAAATTCCGGCGACTTTAGCCCTGCGTTTTCACATGCAGAAACCAAGTCGGTGGTTCCCGTTCCCATTCGCTCAATGTAACCAGCGAGATAAATTGGGTTGGCCAAGACGGGATTTGGGGGCAATGATGAATGAAGTTGCTTCAATTTTGCTGGCGAAAGACCGAAAGGCAACGAGCCGGGGTTCCACACCTCCAGACGGTCGCGGAAGAGCATGACCTGAACGCTGCCGTTGCTTGCATAGTCGCGATGTGTCACGGCATTGACGATGGCCTCGGTGACGGCTTCAATGGGAATCTCGTATTTCACCTCAGTGGCGGCAGAACTGTTTCGGGGCGCGACATGAGCATCAATGTGCGACAAGACAAATCCGACCGCTTGGTCTATCATCTCGAAGACGCTCCCGTGAAAAACTTGATACGAAAGGATGGGTTTGGTCATTACGTTGGTGGGAAACACGGCACATTTCACTTCGGAGGTGATGAAAAACTTTTGAGGATCTTTGGCGAACAACAATAAAGCCGCATTGGTAAATTCGCCCGATTCCGAAGTCAAGTTGAGGTGGGTTAGTATCTGGGGAATGTTTTCGGGTGTGTAAGGGATGGGGAAGTTGCGTTTCGCTTTGGCCAAATTGACGAAGAACCGAACCTTTTCGGGGGCAATATCGTCCATCGTGGCTTGACGATTGAGGGTGGTGTCGAAAGGCAGCAGACGGAGGTACTCTTTCTCCTCAAGATACCTAACCAACGAAGCATAAACCGCGCTCCGCAGTTCCTCATAGTTGGAGAACGACTTCCTGACCACATCTTGCTCGGCTTTGGCAATAAGGGCTTTTTCTTTCGCGTGGCGCGAACTGGCCTGTTTGATGAAAATCAAGCGGTGGCGGTGATTTGTAGAGGCGGTATCGTATTCGCGCTCGGTGGGTGAAATTCCGGAAGCGTCCTCGTAACCATATTGTTCGCCAAACAAGCCCAAATAGATGTCGCATTGGGCGGCTTCTGTCAGGTAGGCTTGCTGCGCAGTAATGTCAATGGCGGGAAGTTCCTCGAAAATAAAAGGGGCAAAGAAGCGCCCCAACAGGGCATCTTCCCTGATGTATCGGCAAAGAAGCTGACGCTCATCCGCAAACTCGCGCTGCACACTACTTATGAAGACCTTGATGTTGGGCATACTATTCTTAGTAATAGATGGTAATAGCCGCAAAAATAAGAAAAAATCTCCAAATCCGCTTTGCCTTTCCGATTTCTTTGTATATTTGCGGCGTTCTTATGGCGGACGTAATGTGAAAAAGTTAGAAAGAGGGCGCGGCATGATTATCGCGCCTTTTGTTTTTCATTTAATCAACCCTATCACTTTCTCAATAAAAGATTCTGTCAAAGCAATTCGAGGCGCAGTGTCCTCCTCTGTGGCATAATAAGTGCAATTGTAATCGCTCTTTTCTCGTAAAGTCTGCAATTGCGAATAAAACGCACCGTCTTCCTTTGGCAGAATACCCGTCTTGACATAATGCTGATGCAGAATCACCACAGCTCCTTGGTGGGTTCCAACAGGATGCTTGTCATTAATCAGCAATGCACTAACTGCGTGGAAGGCAGAATAATACAATCGATTGGCGATGTTGTCCCAAAGACCTGCTTGACGCAGTATCTCAATTTCGGAAAAAGTTCTCCGAGATTTCTCGATTTCCAATCCAACAAGGATTTTCCTTTCTTCATCGTTCAAACTCATACCAATACGATTTTATCCTGTTCGACATTCTTGTAATAAGGCAAAAAACGCATTGCATCCCATTCCTCTTGCGAATAGGTTTGTACGCTGAAATACTCGCCCATGTCAAACCCAAGTTCCATAATAGGATAGGCAATGTTTTGGAAATCAGACATTTCTTGTGGACGATTAAGCAATATGAGCAAATCCCAATCGGAGCCTTCGCGATAATCGCCACGGGCACGGGAACCGTAAAGCAACAAGTGAGCATCTTCAGGAAGTACCTGCCTGCCCAGTTGCTGGATTTGATGAAGAATGTCAGTGTGGCTCATGGTTTTGTGCTATTTTGCGGCAAAAATACAAAATTTTTAATTTCCACATTTGAATGGACAAATTACTTAAATCTTCAATACAAACAAGTCCTTGGTTTGCGGATTTTTATTATTTTTGCAAAGCAAACAACAAAAATCCAAACCATCCTTATGCCCTCCAACGAAATCACCATCCGCTCATCCGCTGCCGAGTATCTGACCTATATCGCGGCCACTGGCGACAATCCTCAAAGCATTGAAATGCGCTATGAGGACGAGAACATTTGGCTTACGCAAAAACTTATGGCTGTGCTGTATGATGTGGCGTTATCTACTATAAACGAGCATATTAAAAAGATTTATTCCGACTTGGAATTGACCGAAGTGGCAACTATTCGGAAATTCCGAATAGTTCAAAATGAAGGAAATCGACAAGTTGAAAGAGAAGTTGTTCACTATAATCTTCAAATGATTATCGCAGTCGGCTTCAAGGTGAACAACGAGCGGGCGGTGCGCTTCCGCAAATGGGCCAACCAAATCGTGAAGGACTACACCATCCAAGGCTGGGCGATGGACAAGGAACGACTCAAGAAATACGGCACCATCCTGACCAAGGACTACTTTGAAAAACAGTTGGAGGTCATACGCGAGATTCGCCTTTCGGAGCGTCGTTTCTATCAGAAAATCACCGACATATATTCCACAGCCCTCGATTATGACCCTACGGCAAAGACCACACGCGAGTTTTTCAAAAAGGTGCAAAACAAACTGCATTGGGCCATCCATGGTCACACGGCTGCCGAATTGATTTACATCCGCGCCGATGCCGACAAACAGAACATGGGCTTGCAAACCTGGGAAGCGGCACCGAGCGGGAAGATTGTCAAATCAGATACTTTTGTCGCCAAGAACTATCTTTCCAAAGAGGAGATGCAGGCGTTGGAACTCATCGTTTCCGGTTATCTCGACTTTGCCGAAAGCCAAGCCAAACGCAACATCCCAATGACAATGCAAGATTGGGCAAAACACCTCGACCGCATCCTGATGGCTACCGAACACGAATTGCTGACCAATGCGGGAACCATCTCAATGGAAGTCGCCCGACAACACGCCGAAACGGAATTCGAGAAATTCCGCATCGTACAAGACCGCCTTTTCCAAAGCGATTTCGACAGGTTTTTGGAATTAGAAGAAGGACGAAAGGAATTGGAATAACATCATTACACCAACATCGTCATATACACAGGCAACAATAAAGTGTTTTCGTCGTTTTGCAGGTCTTTCGTGTAAATGATTGATTTTGTGTGCTTAGAGTACTAAAAATGTGCTGACTCCGAAATTTATCAATCGTTCAAGTTTCGCACATCCCTACGGGATGCAAGAGGTTGATGCTATATGTTTTACCGAACGTAAATCCCTACGGGATTAGGAGAATACAGAAGCATGGCATCCCATCGGGATGCACGTTCGGTAAAAAAACAAAACCATGGGATATCCGCATCCCATTAGGATGCACCTCAACTTGTGAAACTTGAATCAATCGTTATAATGAATCTCCTCCAAATTCTCCTGAATCATCTCCTTCAGGTATTTCATGATGCTGATGTCGGTCATGGGCATACCGTCCAAGGCTTCCTTGATTTCGTCGGTGTCGAAGACAAATTCGCCGTCGTCGGTGATGTGGGTGTAGATGAAATGGATGTCCTCGTGGGCCGAAAACAGCATCACCAACGAGCCGGCCAAGTCGCCCATCGGCGGACGGTCAAGGTGGTCGTGCTGGAACCAGAAATTTAAAACGGTGCCTTTCCCGACCTCGCTTTCGATGTTCATGCCGCCGCCGCAGTTCTCGGTGTTCATCTTAATTAAAGGTAAGCCGAGACCGACCTTGCGCGTGGTGCGTGAAGTCGTCCAAGGGTCGGTCACCCTGGCCAAAAACTCTGGTGTCATGCCTTTGCCGTTGTCCTTGATGGTGAAGGCGTATATGTTGTCTTTCAGGCTGTCCTTAATGGTCAGTTCGACGAGAGTCGAGTTGGCCGCCGTCGAGTTTTCCATCAGGTCGTAAACGTGTAGTGATAGTTCTTTCATAATCTTATTTATTGACTTCGAGACACGAGACTTTCAATTGCATTAGCTATCAGCCATCAGCTGTCAGCATGGTGGTATTAAAGCTGATAGCTGAATGCTGATAGCTGAAAGCTGATAACTGAATGCTATATGCAGTCTCGTGTCCAATGTGTAAACTAAAGTTGTTCATTTACTCATCCAAAAAGGAGTTGAAGTTTTTCCTTGGGTTCAGTGTCGATGTAGCGTCCGTCCTCGCCGCGGAGAGTTCGGCGGAACTCGTCGAAGGTCTTGTCGTACATGTGCAGCACGCAGTGTACCTCGCCGATGATGTGCAGGAAGTGCGCGTCGCTGCTCTTGGTGAAGTTGAATTTCTTCAGATAGGCGTATTTCTTCAGGAAATCGGGCTTGGTGACGTGCTTCGAGATTTCCAAAGCGTCCGCCTTGATGTCGGGCGGCACGAAGCCTAATTGGCTCACCAAACTGCTCGCAGGCTTGTTCACATGCGCTGGGACGAACAGCCCGCCGATTTCGTGCACCACGTCATAGAGTTGGTCCAAATCTGCATCCAACGCCGACCACAGCAGCCATTCCTCGTCGCCGACCACTTCCTCGTTTTCATCCACAATCAGTTGATAGCCAAACTTTTCCTCGTCTAACGGAATGTGGGGGAGGTGTTCGTCAAGATATTCCTGAAACCTGTCTAATTGTTCGTCGGTCTCGAAATAGGCGAGGGCATGGGCTTCTTCTTGTGTGGTGATTTCGACGCCGCCAATGACGAGGATGCCGTTTTCGCGCCCGATTTTCTGGGTCACCTTCACCTGCCGCGTGGTGTTGTGGTCGCAGATGGCGATGATATCCAAATGGAGTTTCTTGGCCTGCTCGACGATGGCGGAGGGACTCATATAGAGGTCGCCGCACGGCGAAAGCACCGTGTGCAGGTGGAGGTCGGCCCTATATGCATTTAATTCCATAAGAGGGTGTTTTGTAGGGCTGTCACATTGTGGCAGCCGTATTATTCCGCGATATGCGGTAAGCGGCTGCCGTGATACGACAGCCCTACAATGCCAATTATTCGTGTAACAGATTGTAAACCAATCCCGCAATCTCGTATGTCGGTAGATTCGTTTGAAGGATAGGCAGGTCTTCGTCGTTGCTCTGCTCGATGGTCTCGTCGTTGGGTACGAGGTTTTTCACGAGGATGATGCACGACATTTCCTTCAGCGAGGCCACGGCCATCACGTTCTTGTGGGTTTGCAGGGTAATCCAGATGTTGCCTTCCATGGCGTTGCCCATCACGTCGCTTAAGAGGTCGCTGATGTAGCAGCCATCTATCTCTCTTTCAAGGCCTTTCTCGCCCGATAACACTTTAAGGTTGAGTTTTTCAACTAATTCCTGTACTTTCATTTCAGTGTATTTTTGATTGTTGTTTTGCTTGGTTTGTGGACTGCAAATGTAGGAAATATTTTGAATAGTAGTGATAATATTTGCTTTTAATACACAAACCCGAACATCCAAATAGGAATCGAATGTCCGTTGGCGTATTCGATGTTGTCTTTTACAAGATAGGCTTCGTCGGCTTCTTTGATTTGCTTGCCTTTCTTGCCTTTCTTGCCTTTGCCGCCGACTTCGAAGGTGATGCCATCTATCTCAAAATCCGAGACTTTTGACGAAGTAACTTTATAGGCTTCCTGCATCCAAGTGAGGAACATGGTCTCGCGGATGCTGCCCTCGTCGGGTTTCTCGTCAGAAATGGCGTAGGCGATATTGCTGTTGTTAAGGTACAGCTTTTCAGCCTTTTGCAAAATGGCATCGCCGAACCCTTTTTCTTTCAGCGCATTGAACAGTCTTGATGATTCAAGGTAGTCGATGTAGTCGGGGAGCTGATTGCGACCGATGTCAATTGCGTTGGCTAATTTGGTGTAGTTTGGCTTGAACGGGACGCTGTTGGCAAGCACATACATGAGTTTTTTGAGTTTGGCCGCAGAAGCCACAGGCATCTCGGCATAATTCGGGATGTCGTGTTCAACTGTCTCATTGACAGCCTGTTTCAGGCGCAAATGGAAATCTTTTTCGCCAAAAAACGGATAATACCCTTTTTTCAGATACGCTTCATAGTATTTGAGCGGACGATGCTCACCATACGGGAAATCGACCTTGCCATGCAGGATTTCATCCAATGACGAAACCCCAAGATTCCATCCGTTGGCGATGTTCAGATATTCCCTGAACGAAAGCCCGGGCATGGTGTATTCGATGGCCCTGCGGCTCAGGTCTGCCGAACTTCCTCGTTTCAAGGCCAACAGCGAACTGCCCGAATAAACCACAGACATCAACGGCAACTTGTCGTAAATCATCTTGATTTCCGTCGACCAGCCCTTGTATTTGTGGATTTCGTCGATGTAAAGGCGTTTGCCGCCGCGCTTGAAGAAATCGTAGGCTAATTCATATAGCCCATGACCTGCAAAATAGAGGTCGTCGGCCTGAACATAAAGCGTTTCTTCGATGTTGTCGAAGTGCTTGATGTGCTGCAACAGAAGCGTCGATTTGCCAACGCCTTTCTGCCCCATCAAGCCAATCAAACGGTTTCTCCAATTGATTTTGTCGTGAAAGGCTCTTACATAACCCATCGGCGTGAGTTCGAGCGCAAGTCGGAATGAATCAAACAAGGTTTCCATATCGGGATATTTTTTGCAAAAATAGGAAAATTTCAAATATCTCCCTTCAGAAAGTGCAATATTTTACAAAAATTGCACTTCGCGAAGTGCAATTTTGAATAAAAATCTCACTTCAGGAAGTGCAATTTGGAGAAAAATCCCTCCATAAAACGCCGAGAGCACACCTATATGGCGTGCCCTCGGACAACGACTCAAAACAAAAATGTTTCTTCAGAATGCGTTCAAAAGTCTGACGGAGTTGAAGATGGTCTTCTCCTGCGCCTCGTTGCCGTATTTGTCCACATCGACGATGTTGCGCGGGCTGTGGGTGATGCACACAGGCCCGTTGAGGCAGCCGCCGTCGCAGGCCATGCCCTCGAAGAAGTTCTCGGTGGCCTTGTTGAATTTCAGCTTGGTCAGGACGGCCTTGCACTCGGCGATGCCGTTCATGGCGATGGGCTTCACGCCTTCAACGCCCATCTCCTTGGCCACATCGACGATGCCTTGGGCGATGCCGCCCGACTTGGCGAAAATGCGACCGTAGTAGGAGGCGTTGTTCAGCTCGGAGTCTTCCATCTGCGTGGTGTCGATGCCGCGTGCGTCCACAAAGGCTTGCAGCTCCTCAAACGACATGACGCTGTCGATGGCGCCGCCAGTCTTTTCGAGGCGGTATTCCATCTTCTTCGAGGTGCAAGGTCCGATGAAGACGACCTTAGCCGTCGGGTCGGTTTTCTTGATGAGACGCGCAGTCTCGACCATGGGCGAAACGGAGTGCGAGATGTATTTTACCAACTCGGGGAAGTTCTTTTCGATGAAAGCGACAAACGACGGGCAGCACGAGGTGGTCATCAGCTTCCTTTCGTTCCATTCTTGCGCCTCGCGGTAAAGCGTGATGTCGGCACCGAGGGCAGCTTCCACGACGTGATGGAAGCCAAGTTTCTTGATGGCCGTCACCACCTGCGTGACGCGCCCGAAGCGGCATTGGCTGACGATGGCCGGCGCAATGACGGCATACACCTTGTATTTTGTGTTGTTCTCCGACTTCTTCAAAATGTCGATGATGTCGAGCACGAGCGACTTGTCGGAAATGGCCCCAAATGGGCATTTATACACGCACGCGCCGCACGAAATGCACTTCGAGTTGTCGATTTTGGCCTTCTTGGTCTCGTCGATGGAGATGGCTTTCACCTTGCAGCTGACCATGCAAGGGCGGTGTTGCATGATGATGGCCGAATAAGGGCAGGCTTGCGTGCACTTGCCGCACTCGATGCACTTGTCCTTATCTACTGTGGCCCTGTGGTTTACGATGGCGATGGCATCTTTGGGACACACTTCCTTGCAGCTGTGCACCATGCAGCCACGGCAGGCGGGGGTGACGTAAACGCCGTCAATCGGGCATTCGTCGCAAGCGCTGTCGATGACCTCGATGACGTTGGGGTTGCTCTTGTCGCCGCCCATCGCCACTTGGATGCGGTCTTGCATGATGGCGCGTTCCTTGTAGATGCAGCAGCGTGTCTCGGCTTTCGGCCCCGGACTGAGCAGCTTGGGCACTTCCATATAGACGTTCTCCAATCCGCCTTCGTAGGCGCGACGAATCACTTCCTTAAGTACGTTATATTTAATGAGTTGTACGTTGGTGTCAAAAATCCTTTGTGAGTTCATCTTTTGCTTTTTTCTTGGTTAATCGTTCAAAGTCATAAAGTCTCGCGTTCCGCAGTCCCTAGTCAATAATAGTTTAACTCTACCGTTTTTCCCATCTTGCGGAGGTTGTCGGTGATTCGCTCCACGAGTTTCATCTTCATGGTCGTGTCGATGGGCAGGCCTTGGTGGGCCACATTGACGCTTTGCCCGACGAAGAAGGTGATGTGGGTGGCCCGTTCAAAGAGGAAGTCGGCCAAGAGCGAGGCTCCGTCCTTCTTGTTGAAGGTCTTGGGCGTGAGGTCGGTGATGGAGAGGTATTTCTCCGACATTAGCAGCAGCCGGCGCAGGGTGAGCACGCCCTCGGTGGTCAGGTCGATGCCCTTGATGTAGCCGATGGGCGGCACGTCCTTGTCGGGGAAGTCGAAGCTGGTCTTCAGTTCGGTTTTCAGGTAGCGCGCCACGATGGTGGAGCTGGTGCCTCCGCAGACGATTTTCTTCGACGGGCCTTCAAGGAAATGCTGGATGTAGTAGTCGTCTTTCTCCTTATCGACGGGCGGACCCACCATGATATTGACATCCAGTCGTTTGCGTATCTTGACGGCGGCCACGGTGGTGTCGTCGCCGGGCTTGTCGGCATAGAGGTCGTTGCAGGCCGAGGCCAGCAGGCAAGCCACGGCGCGGGCCGACATGGAACGGGTGATGTTGTTGTCCAAATGCTCCATGATTTGGGTGCGTTCCCAGCCGAAGTTGAGCATCATCCCGATGCCAGCATGGATGGTGCCGTCAGACATGACGATGATGATGTCGTCGTCCTCAAGGGCGAGGTCGGTGCGAAACACGCGCTTGCCGCACACGTCTAATTGGGTGCGCTCGAAGTTTTGGCACTTGCCCTTGTGGTAATAGATGGCCTCGGGGTTGTCGAACTCGAACATCACGCCCTTGCCCTCGGTATCCACATGGATGATGGAGAAAGTGGAGTAGGCCACGCCGCGCTCTTGGCACACGGGCAGCGTCTGGATGATGGTCTCGACGCACTCATAAATATCGATGTCGTTGGCGGCCATCGTGCAGAGGATCTTGGAGGTGAGCGTCGAGAGGATGTTGGCCTTCACGCCGCTGCCCAAGCCGTCGGCAAGCACCAAGGTCGTGTAGTTGCCCTTGATGGTGCTGGCCACGTTGTCGCCGCATAGTTCCTCGCCGACATGGTTCAGCGAAGTGCATCCTGTTTCTAAGCAAAGTTCCATCAGTTCGCGTTTTCTTCGGTGAGTGTCTTTTTCAGTTTCAGCAAGGCCACCTTGGTCTCGGCGGTCGTTTCGCCAAGCAGCGAGGCGATTTCCTGTGCCACGCGCATCTGCTTCTTGATGACCTCGTCGGTAGTCGTCAGGGTTTCCATCTTCACCTTCATGATGCGGTTCTCGTAATCGACGGCTTCAGTCACGTCTTTCATGATGCCAAAGAGTACATTCTGACCATCCAAATAGTTGATTGACAGGTCGATGTATTTCTGTGTGACAGGGATGAGCATCTGCTTGCAGTCCACATGCTTCTTTTGGCTGTAGGCGTTGTAGAAGTCGATGGGGCTGAAGAAGTCGGTGGCCGGACGGCCTTTGGCGTGCGGGTCGTCGATGCCCAACAGTTCACGCCCTTTGTTGTTGATTTCGAGGATGTTCATGTCGGCGTCGAGCACGATGATGCCTTCCGGGCTGTTTTGGATGATCTCGAACGACAGCGACTCGGCGCGTTGGCGCATGTAGGGCAGGCAGATTTCGAGGTCGGCATAGCCGTTATACACCGCCCAAGCCTTCTCGCGGCAGGTGGCATAGCCGCACGAGCCGCAGTTCAGTTCGTCTTCGGGTTTCAGCTTGCCAGTCTTGTGGAGAATGGCCTCAATGTCGCGCTCGGTGGCGGCCATGCTGTGGCTACGGATGCGCGGATGGGCGGCGGCAAGACTCACTTCCAACGGACTTTCGTCTTGTGCTCCAGTCAGTTGGCGTTTCTCTTGACTGACGTATTTTCGCACGGCGGCAGTGGCCTTCACCGAACCGCCTTCCTTCGCCAACGAGCAAGGCCCATTGACGCAGGCGTCCACGCAAAGGTTGATTTCGAGGACGGCATGGTCCAAATGCTCGATGTTGCTCAGCGCCTCGACGCATTTCTTCGGGCCGTCAACGGAGATGTATTCGTAGCCTTCGGGCAGGGCAGGGAAGGAGTTGATGATGCCTTGCGGAATCGGGTACTCCTTGGCGAGGTTGGGCGCGCCTTTCTTGTTGTTGAGGCTCACTTTGGTGATTTCGTCGAGGTGGATGTTGCGCTCCTCGAAGAGTTGCACCACATCCTCGAAAGTCAGCACGTTGTCGATGAGGTGGCACTCCTCGGCCTCGCGTTTCTTGGCGATGCAAGGCCCGATGAACACGATCTTGGCCTCGGGGCTTTGCTTCTTGATGAGTTTGGCGTGGGCCACCATCGGCGAATCCACCGGAGCAAGGTATTTCAGCGCCTTGGGATAGTATTCCTGAACCATGCGGCACACGGCGGGGCAGGCCGAGGTGATGAAGTTGGTGAACTCGCCCGTGGCAAGCAGCCGCGCATATTCCTTGGTGACGGCTTGCGCGCCCACGGCGGTTTCTTCCGCGTCGGCGAAGCCCAATTTGGCCAAGGCCAACTTCATCACGCCGAAGTCGCTGAGGCCGAAGCTTGAGATGAAGGAGGGGGCCACGCTGGCCACCACCTTGGCGGTGCCGGCCAGCAGTTTCCTCACCTCGTCGATCTCGCTGTGAACCACTTTCGCATTCTGCGGGCAGGCCTGCGTGCAATGTCCGCAAAGGATGCAGCGGTCTTCGATGATTTCGGCCCTGTGGCCTTTCACGTCGATGGCTTTCACTGGACACTCACGCAGGCATTTGTTGCAATCCTTGCACCGCGCATTGCGAAACTCGAGATACTTTGACATTTCAGTTTGGGTTTTTGAGAAATAATTACACTGTGTTTTGACTTGGGACACGGGACTGCGGGACACGGGACGGGTTTTCAACCTGTAGATAGACTCGCGTCTCGTGTCTCGTAGTCTCGCGTCTTTTGCTTGAACTAAGTTTGCTCATCAGATCTCAATCAGCGGATAGATTTCCCTTACGAATACTTCTTCGGCGTTCTCTTTGGTGACGTTGTGGAGCATCAGGGTACCGTCGTTGAGTGCCGTGTAGGATTTCTCGGCCTTTTCGGGCGCGATGCCTTCCGTTTTCACGTTCACGCCTTTCGAGCAATGCCCGAGGCAGAAGCTGGCTTGCAGTTCGACGAGGTCTTCCACGTCATACTTCTTGATGATGTCCTTTAAGGTTTGGATGACATCGTAGGAACCTTTCAGGTGGCATGAGCTGCCAACGCATACTTTGATATTCATTTCCGGTTAGTTTTAAGGGTTGTTTTGTAATGTTCTTGAATCGTTTTCTTGTCGTTTCGTCGTCTTGCCCTCGGGCGCGACGGTTGCCTTGTGCTTGGCAACCGTCCGCTCCGCGAGCTTTAACGACTCAAAAATCAACTTCGTTATCGTAATAACAGCATTTCAGCAGTTTTTCCATTTCCTCCTGCGTCGGGATGCGCGGGTTGGAGCCTGTGCAAGCGTCGCCGATGGCGTTCTTGGCAATCATGGGCAGCCTTTCAAGGAACACGTTTTCGGGCACAAAGCCTTGCTCGCAGGGGTAGGAGTCGGCACCGTAGCGCTTGATGCAGTGCGGGATGTTGAGGTCGTCGTTCATCTTGCGTAGGGCAGCGATGAGCAGGGCAACCTTCTCGTCATCGTTGCTTCCCCCGAGGTTCATGGCATCTGCAATCACGCCGTAGCGTTGCTTGGCTTCGGGATTCTTGGCGTTGAAGGCAATCACTTTGGGAAGATACATTGCGTTGGCCGCACCGTGGATGATGTGTGCGCCAAAGTCGGCAAACACAGCTCCCGTCTTGTGGGCCATTGAGTGTACGATGCCTAACAGGGCATTCGAGAAAGCCATGCCAGCAAGGCATTGGGCATTGTGCATCTCGTTGCGAGCGTTCACGTCGCCGTTGTACGAGTTCACCAAATTCCTCTGTATCATCTTGATGGCATGCATGGACAAGGGGTCGGTGTAGTCGCTGTGGGCGGTCGAGACGTAAGCTTCAACGGCGTGCGTCATGGCATCCATTCCGGTGTGAGCCACCAACTTCTTGGGCATGGTTTGGGCCAAGGCTGGATCGACGATGGCCACGTCGGGCGTGATTTCAAAGTCGGCGATGGGGTATTTGATGCCCTTGGCATAGTCGGTGATGATGGAGAAAGCGGTCACCTCGGTGGCCGTGCCTGAAGTCGATGACACAGCGCAGAACTTGGCCTTCGTCCTCAGTTTGGGCAGCCCGAACACCTTGCACATATCTTCGAAGGTGGTGTCGGGGTACTCGTACTTGATCCACATGGCCTTGGCCGCGTCGATGGGCGAGCCTCCGCCAATGGCCACAATCCAGTCTGGTTGAAACTCTTCCATCATGGCGGCTCCATCCATGACGGTTTCCACCGACGGGTCAGGCTCGATGCCGTCAATCACTTTCACTTCCATGCCTGCCTCTTGCAGGTAGGCGATGGCTTTGTCAAGGAATCCGAAACGTTTCATGCTTCCGCCGCCAACGCAGACGACGGCGCGTTTTCCCGTGAAGGTCTTCAATGCTTCGAGAGCGTTCTCTCCATGATAAAGGTCTCTCGGTAAGGTGAATCTGTTCATTTCTCGTTTTTTTTAGTTGTTGTTGCTCTGTTGATTTAGTTTTCCGATGGTTGAAAATCCTTTATTCCCCGTAGTAGGCTTGCTTGTAAATCTCGACGATTTCTTTCACGAGCGGATACTTCGGGTTGGCTCCGGTGCATTGGTCGTCGTGGGCTTTCTCGGCGAGGGTTTCCACGTTGGCCATGAAGGCTTTCTCGTCGATGCCGGCTTCCTTTACGCTCAGCGGCATGTCCATGTCGCGCATCAGTTGGCGGATGGCCGCGATGAAATTGTCGATGCTTTCCTCGTCGGTTTTGCCGCCGAAGCCGAGGAAACGGGCGGCCTTGGCCAATTTCTCGTCGGCCATGAAGCGTTCATACTTCGGGAACGGAACGAATTTATTGGGTTTCAGTGAGTTGTATTTCACAACGTAAGGCAGTAAAATAGCGTTGGCGCGACCGTGCGGGATGTGGTAGTCGCCGCCGAGCTTGTGGGCCATGCTGTGGTTGAGGCCGAGGAAGGCGTTGGTGAAGGCCATGCCGGCGATGCACGAGGCATTGTGCATCTTCTCGCGTGCCTTCAGGTCGAACTGGCCGTTCTCGTAACAGCGTTTCAGGTAGCCGAACACGAGGTCCATGGCTTGCAGGGCAAGGCCGTCGGTGTAGTCGTTGGCCATGTTCGAGATGTAGGCTTCGATGGCGTGGGTTAAGACGTCCATGCCGGTGTCGGCGGTGGCGCGCTTGGGCAGCGATACCACAAACTGCGGGTCGATGATGGCCACGTTGGGGGTCATGGCGTAATCGGCCAAAGGATACTTGATGTCCTTGCTCTTGTCGGTGATGACCGAGAAGGCCGTCACTTCGCTGCCGGTGCCCGAAGTGGTCGGGATGGCCACCATCTTGCATTTCTGCCCCAAGTGCGGGAACTTCACCACGCGCTTGCGGATGTCCATGAACTTTTGGCGCAGGCCGTCAAACGAGGTCTCGGGATGCTCGTAGAACAGCCACATTCCCTTGGCCGCGTCCATGGCCGAGCCGCCGCCCAAGGCGATGATGACGTCGGGCTGGAAGGAGCGCATCTGCTCCACGCCGCGCATGACGGTCTCTACGTCCGGGTCGGGTTCCACGTCGGAATAGATCTTGTAGTGGCAGGGTTCCTCGCGCTTGTTGAGGTAATAGGTCACCTTATCGACATAGCCGAGCTGCACCATCATCGGGTCGCTCACGATGAAAGCCTTGCTGAAGCCTTCCATGTTCTCCAAATATTGGACGGAGCCGTATTCAAAATAGATTTTCGGCGGAATCTTGAACCATTGCATATTGACTCTTCTTTTTGCGATTTTCTTCTTGTTGATGAGATTGACGGTCGAGACGTTGGCCGTGGTGCTGTTGTGGCCGTAGGAGCCGCAGCCCAAGGTCAGCGAAGGGGTGTTGGTGTTGTAGATGTCGCCGATCGCGCCTTGCGACGAGGGCGAATTGACGATGATACGGCCAACCTTCATGGCTTTTCCGAACTTCTCGATGAGGTCGCTGTTGGTGCTGTGGATGATGGCCGTGTGGCCCAAGCCGCCCATGTCGAGCATCTTGCGGCACATCTCGAAGCCTTCCACGTGGTTGTTCACCACATAATAGGCCAACACCGGCGAAAGCTTCTCACGCGACAGCGGATATTCCGGGCCTACGTCCTTCAGCCTGGCAATCAGTATCTTGGTGTCTTCCGGCACCTTCACGCCCGACTTGTCGGCAATCCAATAGGCCGACTTGCCCACCACGTCGGGATTGACCGCGCCCTTCTCGATGTTGATCACGAATTTCGAGACTTTCTCGATTTCGGCCTCGTTAAGGAAATAGCAGCCGTTTTCCTTCATGTAGTTCTCAAACAGGTTGGAAATCACCTTATCGACGATGACAGCTTGCTCGGAAGCGCAAATCATGCCGTTGTCGAAAGTTTTTGACATCATCAGGTCGTTGCAGGCGCGCTTCACGTTGGCCGAGGTCTCTATATAACAAGGTGCGTTGCCGGGACCCACGCCGAGGGCGGGTTTGCCGCAGCTGTAGGCCGAGCGCACCATGCCCGAACCGCCCGTGGCCAAAATCAGCGACACCTTCGGGTGGTTCATCAAGGCCATCGTGGCCTCAACGGACGGATGCTCGATCCATTGGATGCAGTGTTCGGGAGCGCCGGCGGCAATGGCGGCGTCGCGCAAGGTCTTTGCGGCTTCAAGCGACGACTTCTGTGCGGAAGGATGGAAACCAAAGATGATGGGATTGCGTGCTTTGGCGCAAATCAGCGACTTGAACATGGTGGTGGAGGTGGGGTTGGTGACGGGCGTCACGCCAGCCACGATGCCGACTGGTTCGGCCACCTCGACGTAGCCTTCCATTTCGTTGTCTTCCACCACGCCCACGGTCTTCTCGTCCTTGATGGAGTTCCAGATGTACTCCGTCGAGAAGATGTTCTTGATGATCTTGTCCTCATACACGCCGCGCTGCGTTTCCTCATGCGCCAACTTGGCCAATTCGCGGTGACGGTCGAGGCCGGCCAAGGTCATGGCATACACGATCTTGTCCACCTGCGCTTGGTCGAAGGTCACATAGGTCTGCAAGGCCTTTTCGGCGTTTTCGACCAAAACATTGATTTCTTCTTGAACCGATAAAATTTTATCGATTTTGTTTTCTGCTTTTTCCTTTTGCGTTTTCATTTGCTTTTAAGGTTTAAGTGTAGGGATTAGTTAAGTAACTGTTCAAAATTAAACTACAAGTTTTTTGACGCGGGACACGGGACTTCGGGACACGGGACAAAACAAATTGTCTCGCGTCTCGTGTCTCGCAGTCTCGAGTCTTATATGTAAACTAAATTTGCTCATCTACTTATTGTTGGTTTTTCGTGTTTTCCGATTCGAGTTTCTGCGCCAACTGTTGGGACAGTACGGCGAGCGAGGAGGGTAGGTTCTCGTTTTTCACAAGGATGCCATGCGGCACGTTGAGCAGGACGAAGGCGAAGTTCCAGATGGCGCGGATGCCGCATCTAACCATTTGGTCGCAAACGCTTTGTGCTTCGTTGGCAGGAACGGTGATGATGCCGATTTTTACGCCAGTTCGATTGACGAAGTTGGCCATCTTTTCCATGGGAAGGATGAACTTGTCGCCGATTTGGAGGCCGTGCAGGTCAGGGTCCTTATCGAAGCCCACGGTGACATCCAAGCCCATGCTCGAAAACTCCTTGTTGGTCAGAATCAGCCTGCCGAGGCTTCCCACTCCGACCAGAATGGCTTGATCGACATTGTTGTAGCCCAAATATTCGCTCAGGTCTTTCATTAAGGTATCGACTTCGAATCCGTTTCGCGGAACGCCAGTGATGGAACAGACCCCTGAAAGGTCCTTACGCACCAATACGGGGTTCAGGTTGAGGCTTTGGGCGATGGTGGCAGCCGAAACATACTCTTGCCCTTCGCGCTGCATCTCTCGGATGTAGCTGAAGTAGAGCGGCAACCGGCTCAAGGTCGATTTCGGGACTACCAAGGAGGTGTTGTGTTGTGCCGCCATATCGATAATTATTTATCTAAATGATTTCGGCTGCAAAATTAGAACATTTTCCAATACGTTGTACAAAAAAATGCAGAATTTTTTATAAATAATTCTAATTTATTGACAATCAGTTTGAAAAAATCACGGTGCCAATTCCAACTCAATACCCACACTCCAAGGCGAGGGATTGTTGGCCTTTGTGCCAATCAAGAAATCGTCTTTTGTGATGACAGGAGAGAGGCGATAGCTACAATAAATGCCAATGTTGAGGGAGTTTTGCAGCGTTGTATAACTGATGCGTGTAGTAGCGCCGTATTCAAAGAGGTTCATCGCCTTGCAACGATAAAATAAGGTGGTAATCTCTTTTTTATAAGGTTGTGGATCCAATGGCTGGCCTATTTCATCAGTCCATATAATCTTGTCAACGGTTTTCACTCGACGGGTGGCATTCACGCCGCCGTATATGCCAAGATCCCAATTGATGCCCAGACGACGGAATGGGATACGTTGCAACAGCTCGCCACGGATCTGCGTGTTACGCATGATGGTCTTGCGGTCAACGATGTCAAGGGTGTTGTTGGAGACATAACGATTCCAGTCGAGGCCAAGTCCCATACCTATTTTATATGTCTTGCCGTACATCCAGCGGCGACCGATGGCGAAATGACGGTTAAAGCCGTTCCATGTGTCGGTGGGAAGATTGTAGTCATATTGGAAGAAGGTCGTTTTCTGCCAGCCTTCATTTTTCACTTTCTTGAAGGTGCCGTTTTGGCTGTTGCGGTTGTCGGCAAGCAGGTTGATGTCGCCGCCCATGCCACTGATGGGGCAGGAGTCGTAGAAGCCGTAGTAACTGACATTCAGTTTTTTGCCTTCGCCGAAGTCCTTGTTTTTCAGCACGATGCCGTTCTTTTTGTCGGGACTCACTTTGTAGTAGCCGATCAACACGCCATCGGCATTTTCCACATTGATGAAAACATCTTCGTTATTGAAATCAAAGATTGGCGGGAAGGTGATTCTCACGCCGTCCTTTTCTTGCACGAGGTCGAAGGTGCGCACAGCGGGTTCCAATTCGCCGGTGAAATAGGCGGCTTGCGGAACGCCATAGCCGAAAGCGTAGTCGAAATAGGGATAGAGGTCGGCGGATTTCTCTATTTCGGCCTTCATCTGCAAGGCGGTCTTGTCGCGCATGGTTTGCCAGGCGCAGGCGCAGAAACCAGCCGTCAGCGGACTGGAGAACGAGGTGCCGTAGGCAGAAGTGTAGCCTCCACTTGGGTTGGCGACTTCGGCCAGACCAAAAGCAACCACATTGGGCTTCATGCGTTTGTCGGCCGTTGGGCCAAACGAACTGAAACTGATGTGGCGATAGTTTTCCAAATCATCTTCGATGCCGCCCACAGTGAGGACGTTTTCGGCATCGGCGGGCGTGATGATGGTCATCCAGCGGCTGTCGCTGCCTTCGTTGCCGGCGGAGTTGCAAATCAGGATGCCTTTTTCGGCGGCCTTTTGTGCGGCTTTGGCCACGTATGAGGTGCCGTCCATGTCTTTGGTCCAGTGGCGGTCCTTGCCGTAGCCGAGCGAACTGTTGATGATGTCGGCGCCGTTTTTGTCGGCCCATTCTGCGCCTTGCGCCCACCACACTTCTTCTTTAAAGGGTTCGGGGTCGATTTCGGTGCGGGCGAGGAGGAACTCGGCACCTTGGGCGAGGCCCAACAGTTGTCCCTTGTCGTTGATGCCCGCGATGCAGCTCAACACCGTTGTGCCGTGGGTGCTCCAACCATAGACATCCTCTTTCTTGTTCGGAAAGTTGTAGGTCATCAGGATTTGGTTGTTGTCGCGCAGATGCTGGAAAGCGGGATGTGTATCGACTTTCGGGAAGCCGCCGTCCATCACGCAGATGCGCAGGCCTTTGCCGTTGATGCCCTTGTCGATGAAATGCTGACCGCCGAAACGTTTCAGTTGGTCGGTGAGGAGGTCAACTGTTTCGTTTTCAATAGTGTCAACACTGGATTGCTTCGTCGTTTCTCCTCGCAATGACGCAAGCGTCCCATTGGAAACGATTTCCTGCACACGCGCCACGAATGGCAGTTGTGCAATCAAAGCGGCATTGTCGTCAGTGGCCTCGATGCCCACGGCGTTCAGCCAGCGCGACTCGCCGAAAACCTCTGTGGAATAGGCGTTTACGGCATTGACATAGCTGCCGTTCAGCGGATAGTTGCTGAGGTCGTAAAGGTCGGCACCGTTGCGTTGGTAACGCTCGATGGCCTTCGCATCAAAATAGGAATAGGGGTCGAATTGGGTGTCGTTTTTGTCGGTGAAGAACACCCAGAAACACTTTTCTTGTGCCGTTGCCCAACTCGAAACGAGGGCAAAAACGGCGAGGATGAAAAATTTTCTCATAAAAAGTTGAATTTTGCTGCAAAGGTATGGTTTTATTTCCTATTTTTGTGCCATAAACATTTTAAAATTTTACGACTATGGAAAACTTGACCAAAGAAAAATTCCAGATCTTCATGATGCTGTGCGCTTCCGGCATCGATGGCAACATTTCCATGAACGAGTTGGAACGTATCTGCCTCCAGTTCGACGAAAAGAGCTACAACGAGGTTTTTGAGACTTGGAAATCGATGACGAGCCCGGCTTGGCTTAGTTTCTTCAAGGAGCACAAGGACGAGTTCCTGAAGTCCCAAGAAGACAAGGTGGCATTCATGGCCGACATTAACGACATTGTCTCGGCAGACGAAGGCGAGACCAACCTCAAGGAGCAGAACTTCATGAAAGTCCTTGAGATGCTCATCAACGACGAGCTTTGATTGCGTGTCGCCCACCTAAAGTGCAAGGTTCTCGGTCGAGGAAAGTTCGGTCGAGAACCTTTTTTGTTTCAAAAACGCGCCTTTTCTAAATTAGAACGATTCTAATTTACAAAACGGCCTTTTCTTGTTTTTACAAGGAATTGATTTATAGAAAGTTGAAAACGGAATTGTTTTTGAAAAAACTTTCATTATTATTTGGAATGAGTGTTTAATTTCCCTAAATTTGCAGCGTTTTTCAAGAGGCGAGTCCTATTGTGAAGACAACAGAGAAAATCAAACTCAATAAATAACCATAAAAAACGTATTCTATGGCAAAAGTTAAGTCTTTAGCAGAACTGAAAGCTATGAGAGAGAAGCTTCAGTCCACCCTTGACCTTCGCGAAAAGAGCAACGATCCCGACTCTTTGGTGCAAATCAAGGTCGCCATGGCCACCTGCGGTATCGCCGCCGGCGCCAAGCAAGTAATGGAACACATGATGGAGAAGGCCGACGAGCTGAAGCTCGGCATCGTCTTCACCCAAACTGGCTGCATGGGTTACTGCCACGCCGAGCCGACCATCGAGGTGAAGTGCCCGGGCAAGGACCCGATCGTCTTCGGCCATGTCGACAACAACCGCGCTGACGAAATCCTCACCAAGTATGTGATGAACAACGAGATGGTGGAGGGCGTCATCCCCGTGAACTACGAAACTATCTAATAACCTTTAATTCGGAGGAATTTATATGGCAAAAATCAAGATGCACGTGCTTTGCTGCGGCGGTACTGGCTGCTACGCATCGGCAGGTGCTGAAATCATCAAGAACTTCGAGGACATTCTCGCCGCGAAGGGCTTGCAGGATGAAGTTCAGGTGGTCAAGACGGGTTGCTTCGGCTTCTGCGAGAAGGGACCCATCGTCAAGATCATGCCTGACAACACTTTCTACACCCAAGTGAAACCCGAAGACGTCGAGAAGATCGTGAACGAGCACATCATCAAGGGCCGCAAGGTCACCGATTTGCTCTACATGGATCCTGAAAACAAGGAACATGTGTCCGACTCGAAGCACATGGGATTCTACCGCAAGCAACTGCGTATCGCCTTGCGTAACTGCGGTTTCATCAACCCTGAAGACATCGACGAGTGCATCTCGCGCGGCGGTTATGAAGGATTAGGCAAGTGCCTCAGCGAAATGACCCCGCAACAGGTCATCGACGAAGTCACCAAGTCGGGCCTCCGCGGTCGCGGCGGCGCCGGTTTCCCGACCGGCGTGAAATGGAACCTCTGCGCCAAGAACAAGTGCGATGAGATGTACGTCATCTGCAACGCCGACGAAGGCGATCCGGGTGCGTTCATGGACCGTTCCATCATGGAAGGCGACCCGCACAGCATCGTCGAGGCCATGGCCATCTGCGGCTATGCCATCGGCGCCACCCACGGCCTGGTCTATATCCGTGCCGAATACCCGTTGGCCATCCATCGCCTGCAAGTCGCCATCGCGCAAGCCCGCGAATATGGCCTGCTCGGCAAAGACATCCTCGGCTCGGGCTTCGATTTCGACATCGAGCTTCGCTACGGTGCCGGCGCTTTCGTCTGCGGTGAAGAGACCGCCCTCATCCACTCGATGGAAGGCAAGCGCGGCGAACCCACCTTCAAGCCCCCGTTCCCGGCTGTGGCTGGCTACAAGATGAAGCCCTCCAACGTGAACAACGTGGAGACCTTCGCCAACATCCCGATCATCATCACCAAGGGCGCCGACTGGTTTGCCAGCATCGGCTCCGAGAAGTCGAAGGGCACCAAGGTGTTCGCTCTGGCCGGCCAAATCAACAATGTCGGTCTGATCGAGGTCCCGATGGGCACCACCCTGCGCGACATCATTTATGAAATCGGCGGTGGCATCAAGGGTGGCCGTAAGTTCAAGGCCGTGCAGACCGGCGGTCCTTCCGGCGGCTGCTTGACCGAGAAGCACCTCGACACTGCTATCGACTATGAAAGCCTTTCCGCTGCCGGCTCCATGATGGGCTCGGGCGGTATGGTGGTCATGGACGAGACCTCCTGCATGGTGGCCATCGCCAAGTTCTACCTCGAGTTCACCTGCGAGGAGAGCTGCGGCAAGTGCACGCCCTGCCGTGTCGGTAACAAACGTATGCTCGAAATCCTCACCAAGATCACGGAAGGCAACGGCAACATGGACGACCTCCAAGAGCTGCGCAACCTCGCCGCCGTGATTAAGGACACCGCCCTCTGCGGTCTGGGTCAAACCTCACCGAACCCGGTGCTTTCGACCTTGGACAACTTCTGGGACGAGTACGTCGAGCACGTCGTTGACAAGAAATGCCGCGCTGGCGTCTGCAAGAAGCTCATGAGCTACGAGATCGACAAGGAACTCTGCATCGGCTGCGGCAAGTGCGCCAAGAACTGCCCGACCGAGGCCATCACGAAGACCGACTACATTGCGCCCGGCCACAAGCTGCCTTCGTTGGTGATCGACGCCACCAAGTGCATCAAGTGCGGCGCCTGCATCAGCGGTTGCAAGTTCAATGCCATTTCTGTCAAATAAAATAGAGGAGGAGACATAATTATGATTAATGTAACAATTGATAACAAACAGATTCAGGTCGCGGAAGGCACCACCATTCTGAAAGCCGCCCGCCAAGCCGGTATCCATATTCCTACCCTTTGCTATTTCGAACTGGCAGGAATGAAATTTGAAAACAAGCCCGGTGGCTGCCGCGTGTGCGTCGTCGAGGTGGAAGGCAGAAGAAACCTTGCCCCCGCCTGCGCCACCGACTGCATGGAAGGCATGGTGGTTCACACCCATACCAACCGCGTCATCAACGCCCGCCGCACCGTGGTCGAGTTGATTCTCTCCGACCACCCAGCCGACTGCCTCACCTGCGCCAAGAGCGGCCAGTGCGAACTCCAGTCGTTGGCCCAGTACCTCGGCATCCGCGACATTCCTTATCAAGGAGAGCAGTCGCACTACCGCAAGGACCTGTCGCCGTCCATCGTCCGCGATGTGGACAAGTGCGTCATGTGCCGCCGTTGCGAGAACGTGTGTAACAACATCCAAACCGTTGGTGCTCTGAGCGCCATCAACCGTGGCTTCAGTGCCGTCGTGGCTCCTGCCTTCGAGCAAGACCTCGTCGATTCGCCCTGCGTCATGTGCGGACAGTGCGTGCAAGTGTGCCCCGTCGGCGCCTTGAGCGAAGTCGATGACACCCGCAACGTCATGGCCGCCATCAACAACCCGAAGAAGACCGTCATCGTCAATACGGCTCCTGCTACCCGCGTGGCCCTCGGTGAAGAGTTCGGTATGCCCGCTGGCACCATCGTCACCGGCCAAATGGCCGCCGCCTTGCGTCGCCTCGGCTTCGACTATGTGTTTGACACCGACTTCGCTGCCGACCTTACCATCATGGAAGAAGGCACCGAGCTTCTCGGCCGCATCAGCAAGTTCATGGCTGGCGACAAGAGCGTCCGTCTGCCTATCCTCACTTCCTGCTGCCCGGGTTGGGTCAACTTCTTCGAGCACAACTTCCCCGACATGCTTGACGTGCCTTCAACGGCCAAGTCGCCCCAGCAGATGTTTGGCGCCATCGCCAAGAACTACTGGGCCGAGAAGATGGGCATCAAGAGAGAAGACCTCGTCGTCGTCTCCATCATGCCTTGCTTGGCCAAGAAGTTTGAAAGCAAGCGTAAGGAATTCTCGAAGGATGGCAACCCCGACATCGACTTCGTCCTCTCGACCCGTGAGTTGGCTCGCTTGATCAAGCAGTTCAACCTCAACCTGAAGGACATGCCGAGCGAGGACTACGACGACCCGTTGGGCGAGTCCACGGGTGCCGCCGTCATCTTCGGCGCCACTGGTGGTGTGATCGAAGCCGCCACCCGTACGGCCTACGAGGTGTTCACCGGCAAGACCCTCGACAAGGTTGACTTCAAGGAACTCCGTGGCATGGAAGGCATCCGTGACGCTTGGGTTGACTTCAACGGTACGCCCATCCACATTGGTATTGCCCACGGTCTGGCCAACGCCCGCGCCCTCCTCGAGAGAGTCCGCGAAGGCAAGGAACAGTTCCACGCTATCGAGGTCATGGCCTGCCCCGGCGGTTGCGTCGGCGGTGCCGGTCAGCCCTACCACCACGGCAACAGCGAGATCATCAAGAAGCGCACGGAAGCCATCTACCGCGAGGACGAAGGCAAGCCGATCCGCAAGTCGCATGAGAACGCCTCCATCAAGAAACTCTATGCCGAGTATCTTGGCGAGCCTTGCGGCCACAAGTCGCACGAACTGCTGCACACCCACTATTTCGACAAGTCTGAACAAGTTGAAATCTGTGAGTAATTCAATAACCAGTAAAATTTAGAAAGGATAAAAATATGGCAGTTATCAAATTATCGGAATCGAAAGTGAACTTCGTGAAAGAGGTTTGCAAGTCGTTCAATAACGATGGTGGCGAAGTCATCAACGTGCTGCACAAGGTTCAAGGCGAGTTCGGCTATTTGCCGGCTGAGATTCAGGAACTGGTGGCCAAGGAGCTGAACATCCCTGTTTCGAGGGTTTACGGCATCGTGTCGTTCTACTCCTTCTTCACCATGACCCCGAAGGGCGAGCACCCGATCAGCGTTTGCTTGGGTACGGCCTGCTACGTGCGTGGTGCCGAGAAGGTGTTGGACGAGCTGAAGCGTCAGCTGGGCATTGGCGTCGGCGAGGTCACTCCCGACGGCAAGTTCTCGCTGACCTGCCTCCGCTGCGTCGGTGCCTGCGGTCTGGCTCCCGTCATCGAAGTCGGTGAGAAGGTCTATGGCCGCGTCACCCCCGACCATGTGAAGGACATTCTGGCTGAGTATAAATAAGCCGCACACCTATTTAATATTAATAGGGATACGAAAAATCTCCACCCGTTTGGGTGGAGATTTTTTTAGTAAGAAAAGGGTAGGAGATCAGCCTTTCACCGCCTCAGCCACAGCTTTTCCGAGGTTGTATAGTTTGTCCCAATCCTCCTCGCGGATGGGTGCGCCTTTCACCTCGACGCTTTCGGCCACGAGGTTCCATTTGCCCTCCTCGGCGTATTTGGCGAGGGTCTTCACGCCACCGCCGCTCCAACTCATGCCACCGAACAAGCCATAACACTTGTCCTTCGGCTTGAATTCGTTGATTTCGTGCGTCAAAAGGGTCATGTCGGGGAACATGCTGGCGTAATGGGCACAGGCTCCGATGATGACACCCTTGTATTTCCAGATGTCGCTCATGATGAATGAGACTTCTGTCTTGGCGATGTCGTAAACTTTCACTTCCTTGATGCCGGCTTCAGCTGCGCCACGCGCCACGATGTCGGCCATCACGCCCGTGTTGCCGTGCATCGAACCGTAAACGACGACCACGCCTTCTTCGCTCTCTTGCTTGCTCCATTGGGTATATTTGCCCAAAACCCAAGCCAAATTGCTGCGCCATACGAGGCCATGCGATGGTGCTATCATCTTGATTTCCAGTCCACCAAGTTTCTCAATGGCTTTCAAGGCTTGCATGGCCACCTTGCCGACGATGTTGGCGTAGTAGCGGCGCATGTCGTCCTCATAGAAGGCCAAATTGACTTGGTCGTCGAAGATGCCGCCGTTGAGCGCGCCGAAGCCGCCGAAAGCGTCATTTGAGAATACGATGCCGCTCGTCTGTTCGTAGGTCACCATCGACTCGGGCCAGTGCACCATCGGAACCATGAAGAACTGCAAGGTGTGGCAGCCGAGGCTCAAAGTCTCGCCTTCGGCCACGGTTTTCTTGTTCTCAATGGGACCGTAAAAAGCCTCTAAGGGCGCAAAGGTCTTGGCATTGCCCACCACTTGCACCTCGGGCCATTCGCGGATCACGGCGGCGACGCTGCCGCTGTGGTCAGGTTCGTCATGATTAATAATAAGGTAGTCGACCTTGCGGCCTTGCAGCACCGACTTCACCTTGAAAAGATATTCTTCGATGAAGCCCGCCTCAACGGGGTCAATCAAGGCAACCTTTTCATCCACAATGAGATATGAGTTGTAAGAAACGCCGTTGGGCAGTTCGATATGGTTCTCGAAACGGTCGCTGCGGCGGTCGTTTACGCCGACATAAAAGATATTTTGGGTTAATTGGATTTGTTGCATAGAATCAATTGTTTCGTTGTTTTGTAGAGACGCGCCATGGCACGTCTCTACGGCTAAAAAACCTCCTCAAAGTCCTCCTTGCCATGTTTGCACAAGGGACATTCGATGTCGTCGGGGAGGAAATCGCCCTCATAGACATAGCCGCACACCTTGCACACCCAGCGGCGTTTGCCGTCCTTGGGTTTCTCGTCGGGTTGCGGTTGGGGTTTGATGTTCTTTTGGTAGTAGTCGTAAGTCACGGAAGGCTTGTCGGAAAGCACCTGAGCGTCAAGCACATCCGCGATGAACATGGTGTGTGTGCCGAAGTCGATGCTCTTGGTGACGCGACAGGCCAAGTAAGCGTTGGTGTATTTCGGGATGTAGAGCACATGGTTCACGGCGCGATGCTCGGCCTCGCAGTCGGCGAACTTGTTCACTTTGCGTCCCGACTGGAATCCGAAATGCTCGAAGACCTTCATCGGCGTTTCTGTGGTCAACATCGAGACATTGAACACGCAAGAGTCCTTGATGAGGTCGTGCGTGTAATTGCCCTTGTTGACCGTCACGGCGATTTGCAGCGGGTTGCTGGTGACCTGAATCACGGTGTTCACGATGCAGCCGTTGTCGATGTTGTCGTAATTGGTGGTCAGGACGTAAAGCCCGTAACCTATGTTGAATAATGCATTGGTATCCATAGGATTAGATTTTGTTTGTAGGGCTGCCACAATGTGACAGCCGCAATCGGAATCACCAAAATGCGGCTGCCGTGATACGACAGCCCTACAAATTCCGTTTATTCCATGATTGCGGCTGCCGTAATACGACAGCCCTACAAAACCGTTTATTCCATGACAGAGAAACTGTCCTTGCCGATGCCGCAAAGCGGGCAAGACCAGTTGTCGGGGATGGCCTCAAACGGAGTGCCAGGGGCGATACCGCTGTCGGGGTCGCCTTGTTCTGGGTCATAGACATAACCGCAGACGTCGCAAACATACTTTTTCATAGTTGAGAGTTGTTAGTTAAAAGTTAATAGTTGATAGTTAATAGTTTTCGGCCTTGATTTGGAAGAAGGCTTGCGGGTGGTTGCACACGGGGCAGATTTGCGGGGCTTTCTTGCCGATGACGATGTGGCCGCAGTTGGCGCACTGCCAAACGGTGTCGCCCTCGCGTGAGAAGACGATGCCGTCCTCGATGTTCTTCAAGAGCTTGCGGTAGCGTTCCTCGTGCTCCTTCTCGATGGCGGCGACCATCTCAAACAGCTTGGCGATTTTGGTGAAGCCTTCCTCGCGGGCGGTTTCGGCCATGCCGGCGTACATGTCGGTCCACTCGTAGTTCTCGCCTTCGGCGGCGTCCTTGAGGTTGGTCATGGTGTCAGGGATGTCGTCGTTGTGGAGCAGCTTGAACCAGATTTTGGCGTGCTCTTTCTCGTTGTTGGCCGTTTCCTCAAAGAGGTCGGCGATTTGGTTGTAGCCCTCTTTGCGGGCTTTTGAAGCGTAGTAAGTGTACTTGTTGCGGGCTTGCGATTCGCCTGCAAACGCGGCCATCAGGTTGGCCTCGGTTTTTGAACCTTTTAATTCCATAAAAGTCAGATTTTAAGTTGGTTACATTGATTCGTTATTATAATGGAGTAGGGGAGATACCCCATTATTTGGGGGCAAAGATAGTATTATTTTTCAGTATTGTGTCACAAATTCCGTAATTTTGCGCCATGTTTTGGAACCGAGACAAGAATCAGGAAAGGATCATAGGCGACTGGAAGGATGCCGAGAGGCCGTCATATATCCCGAAGTTCCATCTAAACAGTTTCGCTGCCATTGATTTCGAAGGAGCCAACGCTGCATTGACAAGTGCCTGTAGCATGGGTGTCGTTATTGTCAGTGACAACGAGATTGTGGAACGTTTCTACAGCCTCATCAAGCCTGTGCCGAACAAATATGACTTTTGGACGACAAAGGTTCATGGAATCTCATATAGAGACACCAAGCACGCGCCATCGTTCCCTGAAGTTTGGGACCAGGTGAAGGACTGTGTCAGTGGCTTGTCTTTGGTGGCACATGGCATTTCGTTCGACGAGCGTGTGCTGAAGGCATTGCATACACTGTATCGCATCCCATATCCCAATTTCAATTTTTATTGCACGCACCTTGGATCGCAGCAACTCGTTCCGGAGTTGGAGAACCACAAGCTTCAGACCGTGGCCAAGCATTTCGGTTACGACTTGTCGGGAAATCACCACAATGCCGTCGCCGATGCAGAGGCATGTGCCGTCATTGCGATGAACATTTTCTGATAAGAAGGAGTGACCTTTAGATGGAGCTTGGCAATTAGGAAGCCATGTGTTTGCGAATTGTAATTTAACATAATGTTGATTATTTCCAAATAGAGGATTTGTGAACGAAGCGAAAAAGTGCGTTTTTTAATGAATTGCACTTGATAAAACCAAAATGATAAGTATCTTTGCAACGGAAATATCAGACAATTCATTGATACGTAAACAACTCACTTATAACTAATTAACCCAACCCGATATGGAAATTACAGGAAAAGTGGTCAGGCTTGGCACGCTGACCGAAGGAACCAGCGCCCGCGGACCATGGCGCAAACAAGAACTCATCATTGAAACCGAAGAACAATATCCAAAGACAATCTGTTTGATTTGCTGGACGAACCAAATCGACGAGATCCAGAAATTCGCACCTGGTCAGACCATTAAGGCGCAGATTGAGATTTCGTCACGCGAATTCAACGGAAAATGGTATACCGACGTGCGTGTATGGCGCTTCGACCCTGTCGGAGCCGTTCCGGCTGTTGCCGCACCGGTACAACCGACACAGCCAGTGATGCACCAAACGCCTCCTCCGACAACCGATTCGTCCACGCCGGAGTTTTATGCCCCTGCCGACGACGGCACAGACGACCTGCCCTTCTGACATTATGTTAAATCCGGCTTTCGATAATGACACCATCTGCGCCCTTGCCACGCATTATGGCATGGGCGCAATCGCCATTGTGCGCGTTTCCGGGCCACAAGCTTTCGCCATCGCCACATCGTTGTTTCAATGCCATGGAAAGCAATTGGAAATCAATGACATAATTCCACAGAAAGCTTTCCACGGATATATTATTGACGATAGTGATTGGCTTGACGAAGCCATAGTAACTTTCTTCAAGGCCCCTCACTCTTTCACAGGTGAAGACACCGCTGAAATCAGCGTGCATGGCTCTGTCTTTATCCAACAAAAGCTGCTCCAAGTCCTCATCGCACGAGGTTGCCGCATGGCCGAAGCTGGCGAGTTTACCCGACGAGCTTTCATCAACAGGAAATTTGACTTGGCACAAGCCGAAGCCATTGCCGACCTCATCGGCTCAGAAAGCGAAGCCGCTCACCGTGTTGCTGTTAATCAGCTAAAAGGTGGATTTTCAAAAGAACTTCAAATAATGCGTTCCAAGTTATTGGAAATTACATCTTTAATGGAACTTGAGTTGGATTTTTCAGAAGAAGATGTTGAATTTGCCGACCGTAGCCAACTGAGAGCATTGCTTCAGGAAACGTTGGGCCATGTCAACAAACTGAAGGATTCGTTTCGCCTCGGCAACGCCATCAAGAATGGCATCCCAGTAGCTATTGTCGGTCAGACAAATACGGGAAAAAGCACCTTGTTAAATGCGCTTCTTGGCGAAGATCGCGCCATTGTGAGCGACATTGCTGGCACAACACGTGATACCATCGAAGAGACACTGAATCTCGGGGGAGCCTTGTTTCGCTTCATCGACACGGCAGGTATCCGCAACACAGAGGAAGTGGTTGAAAGGCTGGGTATAGAACGATCGTTCCGAAAAATAACCGAATCCACTTTAATCATCGGATTACTTGATGTTACAAAAGGTATTGATAGTCTGAAACTTGCAGCAAAAGAAATCCTTGATAAAGTTAACCTTGAACAGCAACAACTTGTTTTGTGTATTAATAAGATGGACACGGCATCCGACCAAGATTCGGAGCTGTTGAGCCAACTTCGCAAAACGTTGGATGTCGACAAAATCAAGTTGGTCTGCATTTCTGCCAAGCAAGGGCATGGCTTGAACGACCTGAAAGACATCCTCAAAGGCAGCCGGCCTGTTGCCTCTCCTGATGCCGTTTTGGTTACCAACGTGAGGCATTACGAGGCACTGGTTCACGCTGGAACCTGTATTGAGAGAGTTCAACAAGGACTTGAAATGAATATTCCTATAGATTTGATTTCGCAAGATTTACGTGAATCCATATATTATATTGGAAGCATCACTGGAGAAATCACCACGGATGAGGTTTTGGGTGCGATTTTCAGCCGGTTCTGCATCGGAAAGTGAGTGCTTTGTAAATCATGCAACAAGGGAAATGCTCTCCATACGAGATATAACCCAATTGGTTGGAGGTGATGAATCACTTTTTAATCAATATTTCTTTTTCCCTATTTCCCCGTTTTTCCCTACCTTTGCCGATTCAATTTTTCCGAACCTTGAAAGAGCAAACAACCTCCTATATCACCATCCGTAACGCCAAGGTCAACAACCTGAAAGGCATTAGTTTGCGGATTCCTAAGAACAAGCTGGTGGTCATCACGGGCCTGTCGGGGTCGGGCAAGTCGTCGCTGGCCTTTGACACGCTCTACGCCGAGGGACAACGCCGCTATGTGGAGAGCCTGAGCTCCTACGCACGACAATTCATGGGCCGCCTCAACAAACCCGACGTGGAGAGCATCACCGGCCTCTCGCCCGCCATTGCCATCGAGCAGAAGGTGAACTCGCACAACCCACGCTCCACCGTGGGCACCAGCACCGAGATCTACGAGTTCCTGAAACTCCTCTACGCCCGCATCGGCAAGACCTACTCCCCCGCCTCGGGCAAGCTGGTCAAAAAGCATCAGGTGATGGATGTGGTGAACCATATCCTTGGCCTCGCAACGGGCACCACGGCCTATATCGTCGCACCACTCATCCTGCCCGAAGGCCGCAGCCTCGACGAGCACCTCAACATCCTCATGCAGCAAGGCTTCTATCGTATCCTGTTGAATGGCGAAATCGTCAAAATCGAGGATTTCCTCGACCAGAAGAAGAAGGTCAGCGAGAAAAAGGTGAAGCTGCTCATCGACCGTATCAAGGTCAGCGAGAGCATGGAAGAGTCCGTCGGACGCATCTCCGACTCGGTGCAGACGGCCTTCTACGAGGGCAAGGAGACCTGTCAGGTCATCAGCGAACTGAACGGCGAGCGGCAGGAAGCCGACTTCTCGTCGCGTTTCGAGGCCGACGGCATCACCTTCGAGCCGCCTACGGCCAACATGTTCGCCTTCAACAACCCCTACGGTGCCTGCCCTACCTGTCAGGGCTTCGGCAGCGTCATCGGCATCGACCCCGACTTGGTGGTGCCCAACAAAAGTTTGTCAATCTACGAGAACGCCATCGCCTGCTGGCGCGGCGACAAGATGAGCGAGTGGAAAGACGCCCTCGTCCGCGTGGCCGACAAGGTAGGCATCCCCATCTTCAAGCCGTTCTACGAGCTGACCGAGGAACAGAAGAGCCTGCTTTGGACGGGCAACCAATACTTTGAAGGCATCGTGGACTTCTTTAACTATGTTGAAAGTCAGTCTTATAAGATACAATACCGCGTGATGCTGTCACGCTACCGCGGCAAGACAGTCTGCCCCGAATGCCACGGCACGCGCCTGCGCCGGGCTGCGCAATATGTGAAGGTTGGCGGCAAGAGCATCACCGACTTGGTGATGATGCCTTTGGACGAGTTGAAGGTCTTTTTCGACCACCTGAAACTCGACGAGACCGACAGCAAAATCGCCTCTCGCCTGCTGGTGGAGATCAACAACCGCCTGGACTTCATCATTGAGGTGGGCTTGGGTTACCTGACCTTGAACCGCCTCTCCAACACGCTCTCGGGCGGCGAGTCGCAGCGTATCAACCTCGCGACCTCGTTGGGCAGCAGTCTGGTCGGATCCACCTATATCTTGGATGAGCCGAGCATCGGCCTGCACTCCCGCGATACCGAGCGACTCATTGCCGTGCTGCGCCGTCTGCGCGACATCGGCAACACCGTCATCGTAGTCGAGCACGACGAGGAGATCATCCGCGCCGCCGACTACATCATCGACATCGGGCCGATGGCGGGTGCGTTTGGCGGCGAAGTCGTCTTCGAGGGAGATATCAAGAACCTGATCAACTGCGAGAAGAGCCTCACCACGCAATACCTCACGGGCAAGATGCACATCCCCGTGCCTACCCGTCGCCGCAAGAGCGCCAACGCCATAATAATAAAAGGTGCTTCGCAGAACAACCTCAAAAACCTCACCGTGCGCTTCCCGCTCAACACGATGACCGTCATCACGGGCGTGAGCGGCTCGGGCAAATCGACCTTGGTGAAGGACGTGCTCTGGCCCGCCATGAAACGCCATCTCGGCGAGGCCGTGGAGCGCTGCGGCAGCTTCGGCGCCTTGGAAGGCGACCTCAGCCTCATCCAAGCCGTGGAGTTCATCGACCAGAACCCTATCGGCAAGTCATCACGCTCCAACCCAGCGACTTACATGAAGGCCTACGACGAGATCCGTCAACTGTTCTCAGAGCAGAAACTGGCCAAGCTGCGTGGCGTGAAGCCCGCCTTCTTTTCGTTCAACGTGCCGGGCGGCCGCTGCGAGGAATGCGAGGGCGAGGGCGTCGTGAAGATCGAGATGCAGTTCATGGCTGACGTCTATCTGCCTTGCGAGGCCTGCCACGGCACACGATTCAAGGAAGAGGTGTTGGAGATCAAGTACGACGGCAAGAATGTCTCCGATATCCTGAACATGAGCATCGACGAGGCCATCGACTTCTTTGAAGGCTCCTCGGAGCGCGATACCGCCGTCGTGAAACGCATCCTCTCTCGGTTGAAGCCCTTGCGTGATGTCGGTCTTGGCTACCTGATGCTCGGGCAGTCGGCGAGTTCGCTCTCCGGCGGCGAGGCGCAGCGCGTGAAGTTGGCCACTTTCCTCGTCAAGGGACAGGTCGAGAAGCCTACCCTCTTCATCTTCGATGAACCGACCACGGGTTTGCATTTCCACGATGTGAACAAGCTGTTGGAGTCGTTCAACGCCTTGATTGCCAATGGCCACAGTGTCATCATCATCGAGCACAACATGGAGGTCATCAAGTCAGCGGACTGGGTCATCGACCTGGGTCCCGAGAGCGGCAACAAGGGCGGCGAGATCGTCTTTGAAGGCACGCCCGAGGACTTGGTGAAGTGCAAGGAATCTTATACTGGTAAAGCATTGAAAGGGAAACTGAAATAATGTCACAAAACCTACTTTCGATCTCTTTTCATCAAATGCTGATAAATTGAAGAAGCTTGTAATCGCTTTTCGGAAATCCAAAAATAACGGTAGTTCTTGGTGGTATAATGGTTGACAAAGCCAATACTTCGATTAAACCGAATCGCCTTGACATTTTCAGGTCGGCAAGCCGTCCTTACCTTATTTCCATATTGCAACAAATTCTCTATCAGCAATATATATGCTCTATAGTTCAAAAAGACATTGTTTGGTAACCATCCACCGCCGTGAAGAGAGACCTTTTTCTCCCTCTCATCTTCCATGTAAACATAGATGAAACCGAAAGGTGTATGAGTTGCAGTATTGTAAGCGACCAAGCAATACCCACAGTCCATTTGCAAAAAACCCTCTAATTGTTCGTCATTTTCCACATCAGGAAAAATGAGCCGCCAACTCGAATCGCTGAAAAATCCTATAAGCGGCTCATTGGTGCGTTCTCTCCATTCAACACGATTATCACTCGGTAAAGAAAAAGAGATGTTCACGATTGGCTATTTCAATGACTTTTTATGCGCTTGCAATTTAGCAATTTCGGCCTTGCAAGAAGCGATTGATTCTCTTAACTGTGCTTGTAATGTTTTCGTATTGATGTATTTTGAATGTCTGTCTTTTGCGTCCTCCAATTCAGCTTTAAGCTTCTCTATTTTACCTTTTAATCTCGCGATTTCAGCATCGCAACCTGCTTTTGTTGATGGCATTCCCATATTGTTAAGTGTTTGTAAATTATGCCTACTCTTTAATGGATTTTCGGCTATCTCCAATTGAAATCAGACGGACAGCAACTCTGCTCGCCGATTATTTAGTTTATACTCTTCTACTATGTCATTCAATTCCTTTGAATAATTCCATTTAAAATGCCAATTTAAGAAAACGGGAAGCATGAATTTCATACCGATGTATGAAAGTATCAAAAACACATCAATAATTATCGGAATTATTAAAAGGTCAATTTCATCATATAACAACCATGCAGACCCTAACATAGCCACAAAAACAACAATAGAAAGACATAGTTTTATCCATCCCCACACCTGTTTTCTCTTTATGACTGTCATCTTGTTTTGTGTTTCATTAATGCTTGATTCCAAATCTTTTTTCATGTTAATGAAAGGAGATTTCAGAGCATTTAACTCTTTGATGAAAGTCGATTCGTTTGAATAAACTTGTTGTGCTTTTGCAACCACACCATTGTATTTAGCGAGTGCCTCATCGAAAAAAAGTTTACTCTTGTTACTTGTTGTTGGCATAAAGGATGACAAAAAGTGAACTGCTGCCAAAATATCCTCTCTATTATATGGGTTCAAGGCCATAATAAAGTCTTTCTTTGCTTGTTTGGTCTTTTCTTCCGAAAACTCTGTCTTTGTTATTTTATCCCATGTTGGTTTGGTCTTTTTTGCTCCTTTTCTTACTGGCACTTCTTTTTTCACATAATCAGTTACCTGCTCATAAATGAAAATATGGTCAAAATCAAATCTGTATTTTGATGATATTTCTTCTATTTTCTGACGGTCAATTGAGTTCTTATTTTGCGCCCCCGTTACTATGTTTTCTATTCCTTCGTTTTGCATATTTTCTATTTGTTTTAGTGCGCCTACTCTTTATTGGATTTTCGGCATACTCCTATTTGTTTAATTCTTATTATACCCAAATTGTCTGGAACAGAACTTTTCCTTATAGAAGTTCTCTCTTCCGATGGCTTTCTCCTTTATTATTTTCAAGGGAAGAATCTCCAAGATAATCCATTGAAAACTAAGGACATGATTTGCATCTTCCTCAACCAATTTTCTCAATACCACATCATCTCCGTGACCATTTTTTGCGTATTGTTTCCACCGTCCATAAATACCATCTGCCCCATAAGTGGAACCGATGTACAACTTCCCATTAGATTTGTCCACAATCCCATAAATACAGTTTACCGATTGAAGATTACTTTTCCAAACCGCATCGTTTCCATTGAATACCGCTTTCAATTCCGAATAATTAAGCATTACATCTTCATACGAATCGAATATCGGAACATTCTTGTCAACATAACCATCTATTCGTATCACAAATTTCTCGTTTCTCCACCATTGATGCCACTGCTCATTGTACAGCCCCCAATCCACAATCACCCTGTCCTTTAAAGGCTCAAATTCATTCAAGGCAACTAAATTGTAATAGTTTAGCCCCAACTCTCTTGTTTTCGCTTGGTCTTTCCCTTGGTTTTCATACACGCCAACAAGACGCGAATCGGTTCCTTCTTCCGCCAAGAAGACAACTACAAACTCTACACTATCAAAAATCGAGTCGGTTTCTTCTTTGAAATATTCTTCAAAATGATTTCTATGATACTTGTAAATATCACGCAAGTTCATCAATTGCCGCTCTCCTCCAATTGTAATTTCCTTACGGTCACTTTTCAAACGAATCATCTTTTTCTTGTCGCTTTCATCAAAGCCTTTGTGTTTGCCATTCAACAAGGCTTGCACTGTCATAATGTTTGCATGGTTGTTTGTCATAGTTACTATTTATTTGGTAGGTTGTATTGTTTTTTCATGAAGTTTCACCGCTTTTTTCAAGGCATGAAGAAAGGCGCAAATCCATTCCGTTATGTTTTTCCTTATTCACATGACAGGTGCTGGTTTTACCTTTGGATCGAATAAGTTACGGAATAATTCACGCCATTGCGTGAACCTTCCGCTTCCCATTCCCGACCCATGAAAGTTACCAGCTTTGTCATGTGGGAACAAAAGCGTCAAGCTCAATATGTTATGTTAGTTATGTCTTCTTTTATGCCATAGTTTTCCGTTTAAAATCAGATGTAATACGTGTCAATACAAATACCCATCGTTTTTCACAAATTCATCGGCAAAATTACACAATTTCCGTCACCTTGCAAATATTTTCTCTAACTTTGCACCTGAAAACACATAAGAACATGTCACAAAACCTTCAAAACCGACAAAACAATGTTCAAGCGAAGCGACTCCACAACCGTGTCGTCGCTGGAAAGCAGCCGGTTGGCGTGCTTTCCACAACCACGATAAAGGTTTTGCAAGTTTTGTGGGTTTTGTGAGGAAAAAACGAATATGAAATCAACCGAAATAAACCACCCCTTAAGTGAACGACAGCAGAAGGTCGTCGATACGCTGATCGGCCTTGGCATCGAGTTCGACATCAAGTTTCACCCGCCGTTGGGCTCCATTGAGGAGTCG
>JBGUHI010000084.1:0-7940 GCA_045111995.1 Candidatus Limimorpha sp.
ATTGACGGCGTTTTTCTTGGACACACCTATACGGATTTAGTAAACAAGACCTATTATAGTTTGTTGGGGTACGAGGTGGACATGACATTGCGGAATGGCCTTTCTGGGATGCTCATGCCATTGATAGACCAGTGTTATGTGAATTATGAAAACGACAAAAACTATACCCCTACAGATGCTTTTGATTTTTCTGTGCCCGAAAGTAGTACGGTGAATTTGGATGTTGTCGATTATCGTTCTGGAGGTGACAACCTTTATTCTTTCAAAACTAATGGTATGACAGTTTATCTCATGGTTTCCGATGCATCTAATGGACGAAGACAAAATGCCATGTATTCTTCATTTTGTGGTTTGTCTAGTTGTGAACAATATAACACTAATGCTCATTTAGGTTTGTCAAAACATACAATCTTAGAACCTGGATATAATTTGTATTTCACCAATCCCTATGCGAATCAAGGTTGTTGGAGGGCTATGATAGTTTTTCCGACCACCGCGATTCGCAATGATTTCAAGCAACGTTACAATCAAGTTTTTGGATATGGAAAACCGTAAAAAGCTTCATACATTTTGGGCGTTACTACTTTGCTTGCTTTTTGTGTCATGTGGCAGTTCCAGAAGTAGTTCATACAACTTTGATGAATTTGCCTCAATGGTTGAGGGATATTTTTTGTATTACGGTGAATATCCATCAGTTATAGACAGCTTGATTTCATTTTACGAAAAGCAAGGCAATAGTAATGCTACGCTTTCCTTTCTTGAAGAGAATAAGAAGACCATCCGTTGGGATCTTAGGCATCCGACCATTCTTCAAGAAGAAGTCATTCTGACTTACAAGCGGGATACTCTGTATGAATACAGTGGGAAAAAGCATCTTTCTTATTTGTGGAATATATTGGAGTTGTATTCCCATGATTATCTGGAATACCCTAAATCATTGGAAGATTTGGTATGTTTTCATAAGGCAACAGAAAACTATAAAGACGATGAATTCAACAGGGCGATTGTGAGAACTCTTGAATATCTTCAAGAATATGATGATCAGATAACCTGGGTTAGCAACAATGAATTGTTTCTTATGAAGTCAGGCGACGATACTATTGTTTGTCGAATTGGGCCTTCTTTTGGTACTTCTTTATGTTCTACAGATAATTGGCGAGAAGAATGGGTATTTTTGTTTTATGACGAACAAGGTGTTTTTGTTCCTGACGAAGAATTGACAAAAGAACTAAAAATGGGGCTTCAAGAAATCCGAAAAGGCTACAAATTGGAGCAGTTTTACATTTCAGAATATCACATCCTGTATTATACGGAGTTGGAAGGACTGCGGAGTTTTTGTAAGGACGACGATGTCGCTTTGGATACAGAATGGTTTATGGATGTAAAGAATTTTCTTGTCGGATTCTGCACTTTGCATGGTTTGGGAAAGGTTATATTTACGTCACCGCCATATCGAAAATAAGCCCCCCGTTCTCCCGTTCTCCCGAATTTGCAATTCGGGAGGCGCGAGCATCAGCATTTGCAATGCGGAAACAAAGGCTTGCGCGATAGAAGGAAAACCATTACCTTTGCCGCCGAAACGAAACGCCATGGAACCCATAGCCTTCGAACGGGATTGCAAATCCCCATACTCGGCACCAGCGGATTGCAAATCCGCTGGAACGGGGCAAGACAGTTCGCTGAATGGAATAGAATTCATAATATAGGTAAACTCAATTACCAAAGAAACACCTTTCAAAACCCAATGTCGTTATTCAGATTGTTCCAATAAATGAAAAGACTTGCCTTCATAATATTGTGCTTAACTGCCTTGATCACAGCCCAAGCTACACCTCAAGCGAGGGATATGCTGTATTGGAACGGCGTCACTTACTATGTTCTTCCTTTCATTGATGTTGAAAGCAGGCTCGGTTCCGATGAGTTGGAAAACTTGAACGAGATGAAAACCACGAATCCACCAACATCAAATTACAGGGGATACTGGTGTGAATTTGAAATCACAGGAGACACCTTGTTCCTAATATCCATCAAAGACTCGGACAAGGAAGACATAACAGAATCCGTGTTTGGTTGTCACGACAGAAGAGCCTTGCTCGAGTTTTCGGACACGCTGTATCTTGGCTACGGAGCGTCTTTTTATGATTACGGTTGGTGGACCATGGTTAACGAAAGCGAACTGACCGTGGCTTTCAAGAACGGCGTGGTCCAATGGACAAAAGACAACCGAAACAAGAGCAGATATTCGCGGTACGACCATGATGACCTGTTGTTTTCAGAATACATTTATTGTAATACTCGTTGGAATGAGTTGAACGAACAAACTTTGCTGCAAAAACCTACTGTTCTTCTCCGCTACGATATTGATACTCTGGGCAAGATTGCCGAGATTAATGTTCTTAAGTCTTCTGGTTATGCAGAGTTTGACGAGGAAGCCATTAGGGTAATAAAATCCATTCCTTGTTTTTCGGTTTCTTTTGTTAATGGGAAATACCTTTCTCGTTCCTATGATTATCTCTTTAGTTTTGATTTGGAAAGGGCAAGAAGGATGGGGAAACATTCCAAACAGAAACAGTATGACAATCATCTGCTTAGAATATTTGAGGAATGTATTACAAAAACCAAGGCCAAGTACGAGAGTTTCTCGGAACAGACAAATAGGAACATGCCGCTGTACTTGTGCAGAGATGGCTTGCCAAGCCCTTTTCTTGAACAAAACAAGCCTTTCTATGAAAGCATTGGCATAAAAAACATTTCTTTGGCATATTCGAACAAACATCAATTGGAATTGGAACGAGAAATAGATGTTATAGAAATCCACTACTATCTGAAAGGCAATATTGTTGAAATTTATGCACATATTGTCACAGCGACAAAGGAGAATATATCCTATTGGTTTGAAGACGTCGACAAATACATCTATGAATACTCTTGCGAGTCTAACGAATGGAGATTGGTTTCGGCAGACAAGTATTATGACCGCGATTCGGGTAGTTTCGCCAGCATAAGCCAAGACAGCATTGCCTTTGTTTGCCAACGCCAAAACAACCAGTACTTTTACTATGGTTGTTACCGAATGGAGAATGACACCATGATCCTTTCCGAGAATCTTTTCAAAAGAATAGAGGACACTATGGACAAGGAGAAAAAGAAGGGACAGGACAAGGGAGTCTATCTTGTCAAGCAAAATGAGATTTCGCGAAGAGCGTTGTCTCCTGAAAATGTCACCATTGTTTTTGATAGGGAAAACAACTCGATAGATGTTTCTCTGTCAGCATATCAGCACGTCCAAACCGCGAGTAAATTTGTGTTTTCTGGGTGCGAAGATTCGTGTCTTTCGCTGATTCGGAAAAGATTCCCTAATCTGTCGTTGCAATTTCGGAAAGGCAATTCTGAACACCAGCAAATGCAGCAAAAATAAAACACCCAAAAACACGCCATTCCCCGCACGGGGAAACCATCGTTAAGAAAAAAGCCTTATCTTTGCAGGGCAAACCAACGGACATGGGAACCGCAATGCACTATACTAACGCCCCTGCCCTTGTAGGGCTGTCACACCGTGGCAGCCGCACGGCAACCCAAGCGGCTGCCGCAATGCGACAGCCCTACAAAACCGACAATAAAAAATCACCAATATGAAAAAGACCTTACTATTAATGCTCGCCCTGCTCCTTACTGTGGGCGGCATGGCTCAAGAAAAGAAAGCCAAAAAGGAAAAGACCTACAACGAAAAAGGCGAAATCATCAAGAAAGGCTGGAACTTCGGGCCGCTGCCCGTGGTGGGCTTCGATGCCGACCTCGGCTTCCAGTACGGCGTGTGCTGCGACATCTTCAACTACGGCGACGGCTCGCGCTATCCGCGCTACGACTACAAGTTCAACGTGGAGGCCTCGCGCTACACGAAAGGCTCGGGTGTGTTCCGTTTCTACAGCGACATGCCGTATGTCGTGAAAGACACCAAACTCTTCTTCGACGTCACCTATTTCTACGCCAAGAAATACGAGTTCTTCGGCTTCAACGGCTTCGAGGCCAGCACTTTCGACCCTTACGCGGGCTTGGAAGACATCAAAAGCGGCTACCATTTCATCAACCGCAACCAGTTCCGCTTTGTGGGCAGCATGCAAAGGCCGTTCTTCAGCGTGCCGAACCTCTATTGGACAGCAGGCTTGGCCTATTACAACACCAAGGTCGGACGCATCAATTTGGAAGGATATGAAGACCAAGTGACGCTGTATGAGAACTATGTGAACGCCGGAATCATCAAGGAAGACGAGGCCAAAGGCGGCAGCACCACGCAACTGCGCCTCGGCATGATTTACGACAGCCGCGACCACAACAGCGACCCCACGCGAGGCATCTATGCCGAATACACTTTCGTTGGCTCCACGGACTGGTTGGGCGACAACAACGGCTACAACAACCTGAGCGAGACCGTCTTGTGGCGGCATTACCTCCCCGTTTACGGCGACAAGCTGACCTTCGCCTATCGCCTGGGATTGCAGCACCGCATTGCGGGCAACACGCCTTGGTACATGATTAATAACCTGAATACGATGTTCTTCCAGAAGATGTACACCGAAGGCTTGGGCGGCGCCATCACCATGCGCGGCGTGAACCGCAACGGCGTTATCGGCGAGGGTTTCGCTTTCGGCAATGTGGAACTGCGTTGGCGCATCTTGGGCTTCCAGTTCATCAACCAGAACTGGCAGGTGGCCTTGAATCCCTTCTTTGATGCGGGGGCGGTCATCCAACCTTTCCGCGAGGAGGAGATGAAACAAGCCGGTGGCTCTGGCGTTCCCAATTATGAACCTATCTTCGAGTGCTACGCCGGCAACGAAAGTCTCCACACCAGTGCCGGCTGTGGCCTGAAACTCATCATGAACCGCAACCTCATCGTGTCGGTCGATATGGGCAAGGCCTTCGACAAACGCGATGGCGAGAAACTGAAGACGTTTATCGGATTCAATTACATCTTTTAAAATGAAAAAGGGCGGCAAAGCCGCCCTTTTTCATTTACTTCGTCTTGCCTTGGTTGGCGACGGCGGCCATCAGTGCGGCCACCTTTTCGGGGTCGCCGAGGAAGAAGTCCTTCTGGAGCTTCATGTCGTCGTCAAACTCGAAGACATACGGGATGCCCGTCGGGATGTTGAAGGCGATGATTTCGTCGTTGCCCATGCCTTTCAGCACCTTCACCACGCCGCGCAGGCTGTTGCCGTGCGCGACGACCAACACTTGGTCGTGGGTCTCGAAAGCCTTCATGATGTTGTTCTCGTAATACGGCATCACACGCTCGATGGTGTCGCAGAGGGCCTCGGTGAGCGGGATTTGCTCATCGGTGAGTTCGGCATAGCGCGGGTCCATGCGGGGACTTTTGGGGTCGTTCATGTCGAGCGCGGGCGGGCGCACGTCGAAGGCGCGGCGCCACAGGCGCACTTGGTCGTCGCCGTATTTCTCGGCGGTCATCTTCTTGTCGAGGCCTTGCAACTGGCCATACGACTTCTCGTTGAGCCTCCACGACTTATAGACGGGCAGCCAGTCCATGTCCATGGCCTCAAGGGCGAGGTTCAAGGTCTTGATGGCGCGTTTCAGGTAAGAGGTGAAGCAGATTTCGGGCTTGTAGCCGTTCTCTTTCAGCACTTTGCCGGCTTCTTTGGCTTCTTGGACGCCTTTTTCGGAAAGGTCAACGTTGGTCCACCCCGTGAAGAGGTTCAATTTGTTCCATTCACTTTCTCCGTGACGGATTAGGATTAGTTTTTTCATTTGATTCTATTTTTATTTGATTTTGCTTAGTTTCTTTGGATTGGTGGCTTGGTGAACTATCGAAATCACTCGAATTGTGGTTTGCTGTCAAACACTATATGTTTTCGGCCAGCCATGACTCCAATCTATGCTTGAATTCACTTGCACTCATGTCACCAGACCTTTCGTCTTCACGAATCTTTTTTCTATAATCCTCCAATGTCACCTCAACATCTGGGTCGGGGAAAAGCCAGTTGATTTTCTTTGTTTGGGTGGTTGCCATAGTTCTTAAGTTTTCGCAAAGGTACAAACTTTTCTGGATTTGAAACATTATTCCAACTTCTTTCTTTCCCGATGCCGCTTCGGCTGCTCATACTGTCCTTCGTCGGGTTTTTCCGTTGGCGTTTCGGAGGCTTCGGCTTCTATTGTGGCTTGCGGCATTTCAGCCTCAATGCGGCGGAAAATATCGTCTTTGTCGCGGGGACGAGCCTCATCGTGCCATTGGAAGCCTTGCAAATAACGGCTACTTTCGCCCAAATCGCTTTCGGGATACATGGTTTCCGAAATGCCCTTGAACGACTTGATGATGGAGATGTTTTGATTCTCCAATTCGATGACCATTGACTCTGAATTCGATACGTCGACGCCGATGAGGCCGCCGTCGTCGTCGCGAATCCAATAGACGGTCTCTGCCTTGGTGCCGTCCACGTTGACGCGATGAATGTCGCCGTCCTTGAAGCGCGAGGTGATGTCGGTGCCTTTGATTTGGTTGTAGCCTTCGATGGAGTCTTTGGAGATGATGAAGGCGTTGCCTCTTTGCAGCACCCAGTCCACGTTATGGTCCTTGAGTTTGATGTCGATGTCGATGCCCGTCAGTTGGCTGTCTTCGGCCCACAAGATGGGCGCGACGCGCATCTGTATGATGGAATCAGCCTTGAGATAGATTAAGGTGTCGCATTTGCCTTGCATGTCGCTCTTGAAGAAGCGCACATGGCGGCGGGCAATGAGTTTCTCGGCTTCCTCCTTTTCCTTGTCGAAATACATAAACAGCGTGTCGCCGTGGATATACAGCGAGTCGCCACCATCGTAACTGATGGCGTAGGCGCTGTCGGTGGCATACGAAAAGCCCCGGTTTTCCCACATTTCCACATAGTCGCCGCGCATGATGACTTTATATGAGGTGTCAATCATGTCGACACGGTCGTAGGCCTGCGCCAGACCCCTAGTACGGTCGTAGAAGATGGAGTCGGACCACATCTGCTGGGTCTCGTTGTGCATATAGGGTCGTTGGTAGAGATAGACCTGGTCTTCGTTCACCAAATAATAGCCGCGCTTGCCTTCCAGCACGTTTTCTTTGTTGACGATGGTTGTCTGTCCCTGAAACCACATCTTCTCAATGCCCGTATTGTAATACAAGGTGTCTGTATACATCTGATACTTAGGACTATACACCTCTACATTCTCAAAAAAAGAGAACTCCTTCAAGCGGTCGCGGTAGTAGCCGTAATGGCTTTTCAGGGTCTTGTCGCCGCGAATGGTGGTCGCGCTGTCGGGATAACTGGCCAGATGCAGGTTGCGGTCGTAGGTGAGGTATTCGGTGTAGAGCGTCGTCGAGTCGTCGATGAGTTTCACGTTGTCAAAGAACTCGGCGAAACGGCGGTCGCCGTCGTAGTCGAGCAGGTCACTGAAAATCTCCACGCTGTCGTTGACGATGATATGGACATTCTGATAGGCGTTGAAACTGTTGGTCTTCTGGTAGAAATAGGCGCTGTCGCAGAAGAAATACGCCGAGTCGTGGCGCATCTTCACATGGCCGATAAGCCGCTGCACATCGCCCATGCTCTTCGAGTAGACGGCCTTGTCGTAATGCTCGATGTGGATGCGCGTCTTCTTGCGTTGCACGGTGTCGTTCTCCTGTGCCACAAGGGATTGCGACAACAGGAGGAAAAACGATACTATGAGCAACAGTTTGGCTTTCATCACTTCAATTAATGCCGCAAAATTAAGATTATTGTCCGAATTGGGCGACGGAAACGAAAAAACATCAATTTTTGACGCAACGATTTTGTCATAGTGCAACCTCCTTTTGATAATCCGCAGGTTCAAATAGCAAGGGCAAAAAACCGGGTCGCCCTAAAACTTCGGGCGACCCTTTCAAAAAAACATAAAAAACATGTAGAGACGGTGCACCAACCGCCTCTACT
>JBGUHI010000085.1:0-14533 GCA_045111995.1 Candidatus Limimorpha sp.
CCACGACCGTATCAACGGCATCTTGCCGCCCTTCCTCAACCTCGGCACGCTGGGACTGAACTACGGAATGCAGGCTTGCCAGTTCACGGCCACCTCGACGACCGCCGAGTGCCAAACCCTGGCCATGCCCAACTACGTGCACAGCATCCCGAACAACAACGACAACCAAGACATCGTCAGCATGGGCACCAACAGCGCCTTGCTCTGCAAGCAGGTGGTGGAGAACTGCTTCCAAGTGATGGCCATCCAATACATCGCCTTGGCGCAGGCCACCGACTGCCTGAAGATCGCCGATAAACTGTGCCCCACCTCACGCAAGATCTATGACAAGGTGCGCGAGATGATCCCGCTCTTCATCGAGGACACGCCTTTCTACAAGGAAATCGCCGCTATTGAAAACTATTTGAAAACCAACCCCTTGAAATTGAAATGACAAAATACGCCCTTATCACTGGTGCTTCTCGTGGCTTGGGAAAAGCCATCGCCTTGCGCTTGGCCAACGACGGTTTTGCCGTAATCATCAACTACCAATCCAACAAAGACGCCGCTGAAGACACCTTGAAGCAAGTGCAAGAGGCTGGCGGCACGGGCGAGTTGTTGCCGTTCGACGTCTCGAACCCGCAAGCCATAGATACCGCCCTTGAAGCATGGCAAAACGCCCACCCCGACGATTATATCTCCGTGTTGGTCAACAATGCGGGCATCCGTCAGGACAACCTGATGATCTTCATGCAGGAAGAGCAGTGGAACCGCGTGTTGGACACCACCTTGAACGGTTTCTTCTACATCACGCGCCGCCTTTTGAAGGACATGATGACCCATCGCAACGGCCGCATCATCAACATGGCTTCGCTGTCGGGACTGAAGGGCCTGCCGGGACAAACCAACTACTCCGCCGCCAAGGCCGCGCTCATCGGCGCGACCAAAGCCTTGGCGCAGGAAGTGGCCGCCCGCAAGGTGACCGTCAACGCCATCGCACCAGGGTTCATCGCTTCCGACATGACCAAGGACTTGGACGAAGCCGAACTGAAGAAACTCATCCCATTAGGCCGTTTCGGCAAGCCTGAGGAAGTGGCCGCCTTGACGAGTTTCCTCGCTTCCGACGATGCCGCCTATATCACTGGGCAGGTGATTTCAATTAACGGAGGACTTTATACATAAAAACCGGCGTTTCAACAGGCTCAACGACCTAGGTCCCAGAGCCCGTCGAAGGGCCGAATAGAAAGAATCAAACAACTATGAATCCTAATAGAAGAGTCGTCATCACAGGCATGGGCATCTGGTCGTGCCTGGGAAAGAACAAGGAAGAAGTTGCAGCCGCCTTGCGCGAAGGCCGTTCGGGTGTCGGAATAGACCCAATCCGCAGCGAATACGGCTACCGTTCTCCCTTGACGGGCATCGTGGAGAAGCCCCAACTGAAGGGCGTGCTCGACCGCAAACTCCGCATGTATCTCGCCGAAGAAGGCGAATACGCCTATATGGCCACCTTGGAAGCCTTCAAACAGGCAGGCATTGATGATGCTTATCTGCTTGAAAACGAAGTTGGTGTGTTGTTCGGTAACGACTCGTCGGCTAAGGCCGTCATCGAGTCGCACGAAGTCATCTTGGAGAAAAAAGACACCACCCTCGTGGGTTCGGCTGCCATCTTCCAGTCGATGAACTCCACCGTGACGATGAACCTCTCCACCATCTTCCACATGAAAGGCATCAACATGACCATCAGTGCGGCCTGCGCCAGTGGTTCGCATTCCATCGGCCTGGGCGCCTTGCTCATCCGCAACGGCTTGCAGGACATGGTGCTTTGTGGCGGTGCCCAGGAGACCAACTATCTCTCCATGGGCAGTTTCGACGGCATCAGCGCCTTCTCAACCCGCATGGACGAGCCTACCAAAGCCTCGCGTCCTTTCGACCGCGACCGCGACGGCCTCGTGCCCAGCGGCGGAGCGGCAGCCTTGCTGCTTGAGGACTACGACCACGCCGTGGCGCGTGGCGCCACCATCTTGGCCGAGGTGTGCGGCTATGGCTTCTCGTCGAACGGCGAGAGCCACATCTCGCAACCCAGCGAGGAAGGCTGCCAACGTGCCATGATGCGCGCCATGAACGAGGCAGGCGTGAAGGCAGAAGATATTGATTATGTGAACGCCCACGCCACTTCCACACCGCAAGGCGACATGTTTGAGGCCTTGGCGTTGAAGAATGTGTTTGGCCCGACACAAACGCCCATCTCGTCCACCAAGTCGATGACGGGTCACGAGTGCTGGATGGCCGGCGCCAGCGAAATCGTCTACTGCATCCTGATGATGCACGGCGGCTTCATCGCGCCCAACATCAATTTCGAGCATCCCGACGAATACTCGGAAGGCCTCAATATCGTCAAGGTGGCGACCAACAAGAATCTCAACACCGTCCTTTCCAACTCCTTCGGTTTTGGCGGGACGAACAGTGCATTAGTAATTAAAAAGATTAGATAAAAAGATGATGTATAAGACACGAGACGGCGAGACGCGAGACACGAGACTTTTTATTCCTTGGAATTGAAAGTCCCGCGTCCCGAAGTCCCGCATCCCGAGTCAAAAAAATAGATATTATGGAATTGTTCCCCGCCCTTGAAAAGGCATATACCAAAGAACACAAGAAAGCCGGCGAAGCCCAGGAGTTGGCCTACTTCATCGCCTTCGGCCCCATCATCTTCCAAGTGGGAAGACTGATGATCAAGTTCGGCATCTTGGACATGCTGCGCGACAACGAGCAAGGCTTGACCCAAGCCGAAATCGTCGAGAAGACAGGTCTCTCACCTTACGCCGTGAAGGTGCTGATGGAAGGTTCGCTCTGCATCGGCCTCGTGCTGGTGAACACCGAGGCCGACCGTTTCACCTTGTCGAAGACAGGCTGGTTCCTGCTCACCGACCCTGCCATCCGCGTCAACATCGACTTCAACCACGACGTCAACTACGAAGGCTGGTTCCATCTCGAAGAAGCCTTAAAGGAAGGCCGTCCCGCAGGTCTGGAGCATTTCGGCAGCTGGCCGACCATCTACGAAGGCCTCTCGCAGTTGCCGCCGCAGGTGCAAAAGAGCTGGTTCGGCTTCGACCATTACTATTCCGACCACTCCTTCGACCAGGCCTTGCAGCTGCTCTTTGGCGACAAGCCGAAGACCGTGCTCGACGTGGGCGGCAACACGGGTCGTTGGGCCCTGCGCTGTGTCGATTACGACGAAAACGTCAACGTCACCATCATGGACCTGCCGCAGCAGTTGGAGATGATGCGCGAGTTCACCAAGGGCAAGAAAGGCGCCGACCGCATCGATGGCTATGGCATCAACCTCTTGGACGACAGCCAGCAGTTCCCCACCGACAAGCATTACGACATCATCTGGATGAGCCAGTTCCTCGACTGCTTTGGCGAGGACGAGATCATGAGCATCGTGTCGCGTGCCGCCAAGATCATGGACAAGGACAGCCGCCTCTGCATCATGGAGACCTTCTGGGACCGTCAAAGATATGCTTCCGCAGCCTTTGCCCTCACGATGACGAGCCTGTATTTCACGGCCTTGGCCAACGGCAACAGCAAGATGTACCACAGCGGCGACATGGCCGAATTGGTCAGAAAAGCCGGCCTCGAAGTGGAGACCATCCACGACGCCCTCGGCCTTGGACATAGCATTATGGTGTGCAAAAAATGAATGCGGAATGTAGATTGCGGAATGCGGAATGAATCCCGCGTCTCGCGTCCGGTAGTCCCGCGTCAAAAGCAACAATTAAACAGTTAAACAATCAACAATTCAACATACATGGACAGACAAGAAATAGAAGCAAAAGTCAAGGAGTTCCTCATCGAAGACCTTGAGATTGACGGAGAAAAAATCCAGCCGGAAGCCCGACTGAAAGAAGACATCGGCATCGACAGCCTCGATTTCGTTGACATCGTGGTCATCGTCGAGAAGAAGTTCGGCTTCAAGATCAAGACCGAAGAGATGGCGACCGTGAAGACGTTCAATGATTTCTGCGACTACATCGAGAAAAAGACCGCCTGACCCGAGCATGGCCGACACCTTGCAACATAACGAATGGTCGGGCAAGACCGACGGATTGCCGTGGATGCAGCGTGGACTCATCCCGTTTTTCCGTGTGTCGCCGCTATGGCTGCCTTATGGCATCATGGCCATGGTGGTGCCTTTCTATATGCTGTTCAGCAGGAAAGGCTATCAAGCCATGTACAAGTTCTTCCGCAAGCGTTTCGGCTATGGCCCTTGGAAGTCGTTCTGGAAGGTCTACGCCAACCACTTCCGTTTCGGTCAGGTCATCTTGGACCGTTTCGGCGTGTATGCTGGCAAGAAATACCATTTCACCAAGGAAGGGCAGGAGCAGATGGACGTGTTGGAGACTCATCCCGAAGGCTTCATGATGCTGAGCAGCCATGTGGGCAACTACGAGATGGGCGGCTATTCGCTGCAACCCAAACAGAAGAAAATCAACGCTTTGGTGTTTGCTGGCGAGACGGCCACGGTGATGGAAAACCGCCAACGCCTGCTGTCGCAAAACAACATGGGCATGATTCTCGTGAAAGAGGACCTCTCGCATCTGTTTGCCTTGAACGCCGCGCTCGACAATGGCGAAATCGTCAGTATGCCTGGCGACCGCATCTTCGGCTCGCAGAAGACCCTCGACTGCCAATTCTTTGGCGCCACAGCGCATTTCCCCATGGGCGGCTTTGCCTTGGCCGTGCAGAAGTCGGTACAAGTGCTGGCCGTCTTCGTGATGAAAGAGGGCATGAGGACCTATCACGCCTTCGTGCGTCCCATCCAATGCGACCGCACCGCCAACAAGCGCGAACAGATGCAGCAGCTGGCACAGGCCTTCGCCTCGCAACTCGAAGACATCGTCCGCCGCTATCCGACCCAATGGTTCAACTATTTCGATTTTTGGAAAGCATGAGAGCGATTGGAGACATAGCATTGAAGGAACTGATCCCGCAGCGCCCGCCGTTCGTGATGATCGACCGATTGGTGTCGAGCGACAAGGTGTATTCCGTCACCGAACTCGAGGTGCGCCCCGACAACCTGTTTGTCGACGACGGACGTATGTCGGCGGCGGGACTGGTGGAGAACATCGCCCAGACTTGTGCCGCCCGTATCGGCTACATCAACCTGAACAGCGGCGAGACGGTCAAGATCGGCGTCATCGGCTCCATCAGCAACCTGAACATCGCACGCACACCGAAAGTAGGCGAGCATCTGGTGACGACCATACAACTCCTCGAGGAAGTGTTTCAAGTGACCTTGGTGGAGGCAGTGGTAAGGAGCGGCGAAGAGGAATTGGCGCGATGCAACATGAAAATCGCGCTGACAGACATTGATTCAAAAGACTGAAAATCATGAAGAAAGATATAGTATTATCGGTCATCAAGAGTTTCGACATCCGCTTCAGTGAGGTGGACTCGATGGGCGTGGTGTGGCATGGCAACTATGCCAAGTACTTCGAGGACGCCCGCGAGGAATTCGGCCGTAAATACGACCTGGGTTACCTGATGATGTACGACAAAGGCTTCTTTGAGCCTATCGTCGAGCTTTCTTTCAAATACAAACGACCGATGATTTATGGCATGAAACCCGAGGTGGAGATCGTCTATCGTCCCACCGCCGCCGCCAAAATCATCTTCGACTACGAAATCCGCGATGCCGCAACGAAGGAAGTCTTCGTCACGGGGCATTCGGTGCAGGTCTTCATGGACAAGGATACGCACAATCTGGTGTTATACTGCCCGAAGTTTTACGAGGAATGGAAACAAAGATGGGAGGTAGAGCTATGATTGTCAGCGTGGCCAACAATATCATCTCGCCTTTGGGCATGAGCTCCGCCGAGAACTATGCCGCCGTGAAAGCGGGACAGTCGGCGCTCACGCGCTATGAAGGCAAGTGGGGTCTGCCCGAGCCCTTTGTGGCTTCGCTGGTGGATCACGACAAGGTGGAACTGGCCTTTTCGGCCTTGGCCGACAACGCGAAATACACCTTCTTCGAGAAGATGGTCATCCTCTCGGCTTCGCGTGCCATCCAAGAGGCGGGCATCAACACGGCTTCGGAACGGGTGCTGTTCATCCTCTCCACCACCAAGGGCAACGTTTTCCTTCTGGACAAGCGGGAGACGGGTTTCCCCGAAGACAGGGTGCTGTTGGGCGCTGCCGCCCGTCAGATGACCGACTTCTTCAACAACCCCAATACGCCGATGGTCGTTTCCAACGCCTGCATCTCGGGCGTGTGCGCCCAGATCGAGGCCATGCGCAACCTGGAAAACGGCTGTTTCGACTATGTCGTGGTGGTGGGTTGCGACGTGCAGTCGGCCTTCATCGTGTCGGGTTTCCAGTCGTTCAAGGCCTTGTCGCCCGAACCCTGCAAGCCCTTCGACGCCAACCGCTGCGGCTTGAACCTCGGCGACGCTGCCGCCACCATCATCTACACGCGGAAAGACACGGTCGGTTCCGACGAATGGGTGGCCTGCCGCGGTGCCATCCGCAACGACGCCAACCACATCAGCGGTCCGTCGCGCACGGGCGAAGGCAGCTACAGGGCGCTGAAAGTCGCCTTAGGCGAGGTAGACCCCGACCAAATCGCCTTCATCAACACACACGGCACCGCTACTGTCTATAACGACGAGATGGAGTCGGTGGCCATCGAAAGGGCAGGGCTTTCGCAAGTGCCTGCCAACGGACTGAAAGGCTACTACGGCCATACCATGGGTACCGCCGGCATCCTGGAAACCATCCTCTCGATGTGTGCCATCGACGATAACAACATATTGGCTACCAGAGGCTACGAGACCCTTGGCGTCACGCATCCTTTGGTGGTCTCCAACCAAAACCAAGCGACCGACAAGCGGATGTTCATCAAGCTGCTCTCGGGCTTTGGCGGCTGCAACGCGGCCCTGCTTTTTGCGAAAGGAGGTATGTCATGCTGAAACACTATGTCATCATCACTCCTGAGACCGTGAAGCTCAACGGCGTCGACATGAGCCATGCCGAGCAAGGCCATGCCCTGCTGACGGAGTTGTATCGTGCCCATGTGGGCGACTATCCCAAGTTCTTCAAGATGGACACTTTGAGCAAGCTGGGTTTTGTGGCTTCCGAGATGCTGTTGAAGGACGAAGGACAGGAGCGTTTCGAGCCTCGCGAGGACCGTGCCATCGTTTTCTTCAACAGAAGCGCTTCGCTGCAGGCCGATACTGCCTATCAGGACACCATACAAGACCCCGACAACTTCTTCCCTAGTCCGGCGGCCTTCGTCTACACCCTGCCCAACATAGTGACGGGCGAGATTGCCATCCGCAACAAATACTACGGCGAGACTTCGTTCATCGTCATGGAGTCGTGCAACGCGCAAATTATGGCACGGCAATTGATGAATGCCTTCCATGACGCGATGACGCAAAGCATCCTCGGTGGCTGGCTCGACTGCACCGACGAAAACCACTTCGAGGCGCGTCTCTTTTTGATTGAAAAACAACAATTTAACAATATATCAGCATTAGAATCGACGCTGATTGACAATTTGGAAATTATTAATCAACAATTAAACAATAAAAAAATGGACGAACTGATTTACACCTTAAAGCAACAGATTATCGAGGCTTTGAACCTTGAAGACATGAAGCCCGAAGACATTGACGAAAACGCCTCCTTGTTTGGCGAAGGCCTCGGCCTTGATTCCATCGACGCCCTTGAACTCATCGTGCTGATGGAGAAGAACTATGGTATCAAGCTGCAAGACCCGTCGCAAGGCAAGGAAATCTTCAAGTCGGTGGCAGTGATGGCCGACTTCATCCAGAAGAACAGGACAAAATAAATGACGGCCCCGATTTACATAACAGGCACCGGTGTAGTATCGGCAATCGGCCTGGGCAAGGCGGCTACGCTTGAGGCGTTGCTTTCCAATCGTTCGGGCGTGGGTCCGTTGAAGTACCTGAAAACGGAACACAAGGAGTTTCCCGTCGGCGAGGTGAAGCTGACCGATGCCGAGATGCGTGAGCGTCTGGGCATCCCTCAAGATGCCGTCACCACGCGCACTGCGCTGATGGGCATGTTGGCGTTGGGAGAGGCTTTGGAAGAGGCCCGGATCACCCCCGACATGCTGCCCAAGGTGGGTTTCATCTCGGGCACCACAGTGGGTGGCATGGACATGAGCGAGCAGTACTATCTCGACTACCTCAACGGTGACGCGCACAAGGAATACATCTCCGTTTACGACTGCGGTAGTTGCTCCGAGATGACAGCAGGCCACTTCGGCAAGTTTGCCTTCGCCACCACGCTGGCCACGGCCTGCTCGTCGGCAGCCAACGCGGTCATTCAAGGTGCCAATATGATCCGCTGCGGCGAGGCCGACATCGTAGTGGTGGGTGGCAGCGAGTGCATCACCAAGTTCCACCTCAACGGCTTCAACTCGCTTATGATTCTCGACACCAAGCCTTGCCGTCCTTTTGATGCCACCCGCAACGGCCTCAACCTCGGCGAGGGTGCGGCCTATCTTGTGCTTGAGTCGGCTGAGAGCGCCAAAAGGCGCGGCGTGAAGCCGCAGGCCCTGTTGTCGGGTTACGGCAACGCCTGCGACGCCTTCCACCAGACCGCTTCGTCGCCCGACGGAGAAGGCGCCTACCTCGCCATGAAAGAAGCCTTGGAGTTGGGTGGCTTGAAGCCTGCCGACATCGACTACATCAACGCGCATGGCACAGGCACGCCCAACAACGACGTCAGCGAGAGCCAGGCCATGATGCGCCTCTTCGGAGGACAGGTGCCGCCCGTCTCCTCGACAAAACCTTTCACGGGACACACGACGAGCGCTTCGGGATCCATAGAGGCGGTGTTCTGCATCTTGGCCCTGCAAAACGGTTTTCTGCCTGTCAACCTGAATTGGTCGCAAGCCATGGAGGACGGCATTGTTCCTGTTTCCCAATCCGTCAGAAAGGAGTTGAAGCACATTCTTTGCAATGCCTTCGGCTTCGGCGGAAATGATTCGTCGCTCTTGATTTCTGCGACTTCGGGACTTCGGGACTGCGAGACTGCGAGCCCTTCAACAGTCTCAGGGACCTCGCCCCGCAGTCCCGAAGTCCCGCAGCCCCACAGTCCCGCAGTCCCGAAGTCCCACAGTCTCGCAGTCCCGCAGTCCCACAGTCCCGCAGTCCCGCAGTCCCGAAGTCCCGAAGTCTCGCAGTCCCACAGTCCGATTTACGTCCTCTCCGCCAAGCAAATCTCCATGCAGCAGCCCCTGAGCGAGGAGTGGATGGATAACCCAATGGACTATGAGGTGCCTTTTTCGCGCTCCATCGACCCGAGCTTCAAGGAATACATCTCACCCATCGAGGCGCGACGCATGGGACGTATCCTGAAACGCGCCTTGGCCACTTCAAAAGAGGCCTTGAAAGCCGCGGGATGCGACAGCGTCGACGCCATCATGACGGGAACGGGCTTCGGCTGCATCGAGAACACAGAGTTCTTCCTCGACGCCCTCTCCAACGAAGGCGAACAACTGCTGAAACCGACCTATTTCATGCAGTCGACGCACAACACCATCAGTTCGCTGGTGGCCATCCAGACGAAAAACTACAACTACAATGCCTCATATGCGCATAAAGGCATCTCGTTTGAGAGCGCCTTGAACGACGCTTGGCTGCAGTTCCGTTTGGGCAAAATCGACTCTGCCATGGTGGGCTGCCACGACGAGATGACGGAAACCTTCTATCGCATCATGAAGAAAGGCGGCGTGATGGGTCAGGACGACGAACGCTGCGGCGAAGTGGCCGTCTCCGTAGTACTCTCTCGCATTGACTTCGTCGAATCTTCGATTTGCGAGGAGGAACGACGAAACAATCCAGAGTCAAACCTCTTAACAAAGCCTCTCTGCCGTCTCACCGGCCTCAAGATGCTTCACCAGCCCACGATGAACGACCTGATGGATGCCGTGGCTACCATGTTGCAAACGGCACAAAAGAGCCTCGCCGACATCGACTATGTCCTCACGGGCATCAGCGGCAACCGCCCGAGCGACGAGGCATACCAGGCCGAGGCCAAGACCCTCTTTGGCGACAAGCCATTATTGAAATACAAACACTTGTTCGGCGAAAACTTCTCAGCATCGGGAGTGGGCTTCTATGTGGCCGCACAATGCCTCAACGCAGGCCGTGTGCCGGCACATCTCTTTGTCGACGCTGACGAAGCCACCGAGAAACAGCCTGTTTGCATACTATTATTTAACCGCTCCGACGGAAAAGACTATACACTTACCCTTTTAGAAACCTAACATTATGTGGAAATACATCATATTCGTAGTGCTTCAGGCTTTATCCCTTGCAGGCGGTCAAGCCATGTTCAAGAAATTCATCGTTGAACTGGGCGATAATGGATGGAACTTTCAGAATCTCAAGGAAACCTCTTTGAACAACTGGGGGATATTGACGTTGATGGTTTTGTTCTTTGGTGTGTCATTCACCCTTTGGGCCTACGTGCTGAAGAAGATGGATTTCAGCCAGGCCTATCCCTTGTCGAGCCTCAGTTTCATCTTTGGCATGTTTTTGGCATTCTTTTTGTTTCAGGAGAGCATACCCTTCACCCGTTGGATTGGCGTGGTGCTGATTGTCATAGGGTGTGTCTTAATTAGTATGAAATGAAAAAGAGTGCCATCTTCATCGCATTGCTTGCCCTGCTTGCCACAAGCGCATGGGCGCAGAAACCCCTCACCGAGGCCGAGAGCCAAAAGGTGATGGCCTCATTGACCGAGTCGGCAGCCTCAATGCAAACCTTGCAGTGCCGCTTCGTGCAGGAGAAGACCTCATCGATGCTGGCCGAGCCTACCGTGGCGGAGGGCACGATGCACTTTGCCGCCCCCGACCGCTTGCGGTGGGAGTATGCCACGCCATACGCCTTTGCCTTGGTGGTCAACGGCGACAATATCGTCAAGGTGACCGACGGCAAGGCCGAGGAGATGAAAGGCAACTCGGGCCGTATGTACCAAGGCATGGTGGGCCTCATCATGGGCAGCGCCACGGGAAAGAAGCTGTTCGACACCACGGTGTTCGACGTCGCGCTTTATGACGACGACACCTTTTGGCGCGCCGAGATGACCCCCAAGCGCCGCGACATGAAGCGCATGTTCAGCCAACTGGTGTTTCGTTTCGACAAGAAGACCAACGGCATCAGCCGAGTGGAGTTCAGCGGCTCGAATGGCGACGTCACCTCGATTCGCTTTGAGGACATCAAGCTGAATGAGGCGATAGGGGAGAGCCTGTTTGCGGAGTGAACGGCAAAACCGAGGCCCCATGGCTGGGCAAATAATGGGCGAGTTTTCAGCCTCTCAGATTTTTTTTGGCAAAAAGCGAAAATTTTTCTTTTTGATTTGGTATTTTTTTTATTTTTGTCCGATTTTCCATTCGAAACACGTTTTTGCCAACATAGACAATTGTCATGCAAACCCTTTATCAGACATATCATTGCCCGACAAAGCTTTTGCCCGACAACGGGAGCGAAGCCCCACCGTGTTTTACCCCCCCCCCCCCCACCTCACCCATCTTATTGGTTATCAATCACTTACAGAATATTTTATGCAAGCGATAGGTCGTTGGCCTACCGCTTGTTTTTTTCCCAAGCCCAAAAACGACACCCGAAGCAAAACAAACAACATAGCATATCGAACACTTTTAACCCTTTTACTTAATTAATTAATCATTTAAACAACAAAACGATGAACAAAAACACTTTTTTACTCATCAATTTGAGGAGCAGGCTGGCCCGAGGCCTTTCCCTGCTGGTGCTTTTGCTCACCATTTCACTGGGAGCCAAAGCCAATCCCGTTGATCGTGGAAGGGCGCACCAGATTGCGTCCACCTTCCTGAACGCCTATGGCGCGCGATCGGCGGAACTGACTGAAGTTTCGGCGGAAGCCGGATTCACAAACGTGTATGTTTTCACTTCAGAAAACGGTTTCGTCTTGATGGCTGCCGACGACCGCGTGCAGCCCATTCTCGGTTACTCGCTAACCGGAAAGTTCGACCTTGAAAACATGCCCGCCAACAAGCGCGCATGGATTCAGGAGTACAGCGACCAAATCCAGGCTGCCATCGACAGCCAAGTGAGGGCCACGGCCGAAGTGGCGCAGCAATGGCGCGACCTGGCCGAGGGCAACTCCACCCGCCTGAACAGGGCGGTGGTGGTGGCGCCCTTGGTGCAAACCCGATGGGACCAAACCGCACCCTACAACAACATGTGCCCTTCAGGCACGGTGACGGGCTGCGTGGCCACGGCCATGGCGCAAATCATGAAGTACCATGGCTATCCGTCACGCGGTATTGGAAGCCACTGCTACACTCATGCCACCTACGGCGAGCAGTGTGCCGACTTCCAGAACACCAACTACGACTGGGCCAACATGACCAACACCTACAACAGTTCGAGCAGCAATACGCAGAAGCAGGCTGTTGCCACGCTGATGTACCACTGCGGCGTGTCGGTCAATATGGACTATGATTTGGCATCCAATGGAGGCAGCGGCGCCTACAACTCCGCCATTGCCCCCGCGTTGAAGAACTACTTCAACTATTCGCAGAACACCAATATTGTGTTCAAGTCAAACTACAGCAACGCCGACTGGATTGACATGTTGAAGGACAACTTGGACAATAGCCGTCCCGTCTTATATACAGGAAGCGGCGACGGCGGCGGACACGCCTTCGTTTGCGACGGATACCGAGACGACAACTACTTCCACTTCAACTGGGGATGGGGAGGCTTTTGCGACGAGTATTATCTCGTCACCAACCTGAACCCCGGCCCCGGCGGCACCGGCTCGGGTGCCTATGGTGTTTACAACGACAACCAATCTGCCGTTGTCAACATTTATCCTTCGCCGAACCACGGATATCCCTCCCAGCTGACCTACACCCTCAATGGCCGCGAAGTGACGCTCAACTGGGTTACGCAATACGGCGCAGTCAGCTACAACGTCTATTGCAACAGCGTCCTTGTCGGCAATACCACATCGGCTAGTTTCACCCACACTGCGCCTTACGCGGGTGCCGTCTATTATGTGAGGAGCGTGAATGCCAGCAACGAACTGTCGCTCTCCTCCAACGTGGTTTCGGTGACAATACCTTATCCGACACCCGTCGTCAATGACTTGGCAGCCACCGTTTCGGGCCGCGACGTGAGCCTCTCTTGGACCGCCCCCGACTGGTGCTATCCCTCAACATCCACTGCCACCTTGACCTACGGCGGCATAGACAATGGTGGTATTGGGATTGATGCCCCATTGTATTGGGGACATCGCTACCTCGCCGCCAACCTGAACGCCTACAACAACATGCAGGTCTATAAGGTATCCTTCTATGTCAGAGAAAGCGGCGAATACCAGGTGTATGTCTATCAAGGAACAACATCCAGTAACCGTCCACAAACACAAGTGTTGCAACAGACCATCATGGCGGGAAGTACGGGCTGGTTCGACTTCGACTTGACAAATACCGTCCAGATCGATGCTTCACAAGACCTGTGGGTGTTCATGTATGACCCTGTAGGTAGGGCGTATCCCGCGTCAATTAGCTACTCCGACGTGGACATAGAAGGCAGCTATATTGCCGTAAATCCCACGAATTATGTTCAGCAAAATAACGGCATATCCTTCAACATCCGCACCTACGTTTCGGATGGCAACTACACCTATAATCTATATAGGAACGGTACTGGCATTGCCAACAACCTGACCGCCACCTCGTACACCGACAACAACTTGGCCGACGGCACCTACAACTATACCGTGAAGACCAACTACTACGCTGGCCAGACCGGCGCTTCCAACACGGCCACGGCGACGGTTCCCGATGTCATCGTCACTCACGACGTCACCGCATCGGCCAACCCGACCGCAGGCGGCACCGTCACGGGCGGTGGCACCTACAACCACGGCGCAAGCTGCACCCTGACCGCCACGGCTGCCACGGGCTACACCTTCCGGAACTGGACCAAGGGCGGCTCGGTGGTCTCCACCAACGCAAGCTACACTTTCACGGTGACCGAGGCTGCCACCTACGTGGCCAACTTCATCGATGCAAGCTCTATTTGCGATGTCGTCTTTGAACTCCATGATTCCTACGGCGACGGCTGGAACGGCGGCGCCAAGCTGGTGGTGACTTCGGGCGGCTCTTCGCAGGAGCTTACCATCGACGATGGCTATTCTGCCACCTATACCCTGACGTTTGTCACCGGCGACCATGTCGAGTTGTCGTGGATTGAGGGTTCGTGGGACGAGGAATGCTCGTTCACGGTGAGCTACGCGCACACCGGCGTTGAGATTTATGCAAGCAGCGGTCCGCTCACCTCATCGTTCTCCTACGCGTTTGACGTGGACTGCGGCGGCACAACCCCGACCTACTACGACATCACCGCCACGGCCAACCCGGCTGCGGGCGGCACCGTCAGCGGCGCAGGCAGCTACGAAGAAGGCACGACCTGCACCCTGACCGCCACGGCTGCCACGGGCTACACCTTCCAGAATTGGACCAAG
>JBGUHI010000086.1:0-52504 GCA_045111995.1 Candidatus Limimorpha sp.
TTTTGTTCATAACCTTTGAACGAACCTCAATCCTTGTTATTACTATGCCTCCCGAAAATTTCAGCCTAATTTTTGTCCATTAGCCCAAAGCTTCCTATCTTTGTTTCCTTTTAGTCAGCAATAGTCATTTCGTCAATCAAATGCCCTGCTCCGGCGAACTTGTCGATAACAAACAGCACATAACGAATATCGACGGAGATGTTGCGGCAGATGTCGGGGTCGTAAATCAGGTCGCTCATGGTGCCTTCCCAGCAGCGGTCGAAGTTGAGGCCGAGGAGTTGTCCGTCAGCGTTCAGGATCGGGCTGCCTGAATTGCCGCCAGTGGTGTGAACGCTCGCAGTGAAGGCCACATGCATCGTGCCGTCCTTGTCGGCGTAGCGACCATAGTCCTTATTAATATATAGCTGCTTCAAACGCGGCTCCACGACGTAATCGTAAATCTCTGGATTTTCCTTCTCCATGATGCCCTCAAGCGTGGTGAAGTGGCGGTAGGTCTTGCCGTCTTGCGGCTTGAAGCCTTCCACCTTGCCGTAGGTGACGCGCAGCGTGAAGTTGGCATCAGGCGAGAAGTGCTTTTCGGGCTGCATCTCCATCTGGCCTTTCATGTAGATGCGTTGTAAGCGGTCGATGTTGGCGTTGATGTCAGAAATGTTGCCAGACACTTGGCTGCGATAAAAAAAGATGAGGCTTTCATAGGCTTTCAAGGCGGGGTCGTTTGCCAACTTCTTGGCTTTGTTGGGTTTGAAGTTGTCTAACAAGTCGTTCACTTTGGCCTCGTCGGTGAACATCGACTTGGTGAAGAGTTTGTCAACATACTCGTCCACGTCCTTGATGTCGTTGAGGAAATCGGGGCGGAATTCGGCGGGCTGGGCCTTCAGGTATTCCTTGAGGAGCATGGCGGCCACTTCGCGGTCGATGGGTTCGTAATAGTCCTTATAAAAACTGGCGACATTGCCTTTCAGCGAGGCCATCATCTTGTCAATTTCCTCTTGTGGGGTGTCCTTGTTCACTTTGGAGAGTTTAAGGAAGCGTCCAGCAAAATTGATGAGTTCGATGCGCAGTCCGGCCTCGGCCATGTAGGTATAGGCCAATTGGTATGGCTCCAGCGTCTTGTAGTTGGTCTTGAAGTCCTTCAGCAGATTGGCATACATGTAGCGGCTGCGCGACTGCATCACCCAATCGTAGAAACTGCTTTCGTAATCCATTTTCCTCTCCACGCCGTGGAAGTGATTAATGCCTTCTGTCACGCCCATCCATTTCTTCCAGCCGTTGCCCAATCCGGCGTGCTTGGAGGCGTACTGGATGCGCACTTTCGGGTCTTGTTCCTGATACTTGTTGTAGATGTCGAGCACCTTGCCACGCAAGTCGACCACGACGGGGTCGATGACGTTGGCTTCCTGGTCGACGGCCACGGCAGGCAAATATTCGTTGGTGCGGGCGGGATAGCCGAACACGAAGGCAAAGTCGCCCTCCTCGACACCCTTCAGGGAAATATCCAAGTGCTTGGCGGGCTTGTAAGGCACGTTGTCCTTGTCGTACACAGCAGGATGGCCGTCCTTGTCGGCATAAACGCGGAAGATGCTGAAGTCGCCCGTATGGCGGGGCCAAACCCAATTGTCGGTGTCGCCGCCAAACTTGCCGATGTTGCTCGGCGGGCAACCCACGAGGCGCACATCGGTGTAGACCTCGTTGAGCAGCAGATAGTATTCGTTGCCCTGGAAGAAGGGCTTGATACTGACTTTGTAGCGTGTTTCTTTCTCCACCTCGGCGATGATTTTCTTCATGTTTTGGTCCACTTTGGCCTTCCGTTCGTCTTCGGGCGTGTCGATGGTGATGCCTTCGAGCACACGTTCGGTCACGTCGCGCATTTCGCGGAGGAAAGTGACGCTAAGGCCTAGGCAGGGAAGCTCCTCGCCCCTATTCATAGCCCAGAAGCCGTTGGTGAGGTAGTCGTGCTCCACCGAGCTATGCTTCTGGATGTAGTCGTAACCGCAGTGGTGGTTGGTGAACAGCAGGCCGTAGTCGCTGACGATTTCGCCCGTGCAGCCGCCGCCAAAGAGCACGATGGCATCTTTCAGGCTACTGTGATTAATGCTGTAAATGTCTTCAGCGGAGATTTTCATGCCCATTTCCTGCATTTCTTTCTCGTTGTATTGCAGCAACATGGGAATCCACATGCCCTCGCCAGCTTTTGCGATGCCGACGGTTAATGTGAGGACTAATGTCAATAATAAGGTTATACGTTTCATAGATAAGATGTATTGATGTTGCAAAGATAGTGTTTTTCTGTTATCAGTCCCAAAAATAAAAGAAACTCACCACGCGGCAGAACAACTCGCGGTACCAAGTCTGTTCCAGTTCGAGGTCGACGTCGCGGGTGCGGGTGGGGAAGACATGGATCTTGTAGAAAAAGTTATGCGCCCTCCACTCGTGCACCATCGACTCTATGTCTCGTTGGTTGACAGCCATTTCCGACGGCATCTCATCGCAAAGCCTTTGCAAAAAGTCACGCATGGCCTGCTTGCTCTTGACGAGACACGAGTCCAAGATATGCGTGTTGGTAGGGGATGCTACGACTTTATTTTGAAGGTCTGAACACATGGCGTTGGGAGAGCATGAGAACGAAAGCGAGCACGGCACCAAGCACATCGGAGATGGTCATCGAGGCCCAAACGCCCGTGAGACCCGAACCGCCCGCTTCGACGAAGAGCGGCGGGACAAGGTAAACCATCGGGGCGAGGAAGAGCACCTGCCGCGAGAGGCTGGTGACGATGGAAATCCAAGGCTTGTCGATGCTTTGGAAGAAGTTGGAGTTGGTGATGGTGAAGCCCACAAGCGGGAACATCACCAGGATAAAGCGCATGGCTGGTATGCCGATTTGTATCAAGTCCTCCTCTTTGGTGAAGAGGCGCAGCATGGCATGGGGCAGTGTCAAGGCGAGCACGGCACCGACAAAACCTATCAACACATTGATTCTCATCGTGAGCGTGTAGACCTCTTTCAACCGCAATGGATGTCCTGCGCCGTAGTTGTAGCCTGCTATGGGCTGCATACCTTGGCAGAGGCCTAAGACAAGCATCACGATAAGGCTGGCGAAGGTGTTGACCAAGCCATAGGCACCCACGGCCAAGTCGCCACCATGGCGGATGAGTTGGTTGTTGAGTAGTGCCACCACCGCCGAGGCCGCGAGGTTCATCGAGAACGGACTCATGCCGATGAGCAGGATGTTGCGGAAAATATAGAGTTTGGGTTTCCATGCATGGCGGCGAAAACGGATGAACGAGCTCTTTTGCAGAAAATGCCAAACCGCCAGGATGCCGGTGAACGTCATGGAGATGGTGGTGGCCCAAGCCGCGCCAGCGATGCCCCAGTCGAGGACGTAGATGAAGAGCGCGTCGAGGAAAATGTTGAGGATGGCGCCACCCGCCATGATCCACATCGACTTCTTGGGATAGCCCGTGGCGCGTATCAGACCGGTGAGGTTGAACGACAGCGTGGTCATAAACATGCCCGGAAGCACGATATTCATATACTCACGGGCATAGGCGATGGTGTCGCTTGAAGCCCCAAAAGCGGTCAGGATGCGGTCCAAGAAAAGATAGCCGCCCGTGACGAAAAGGAACCCGAAGAGAAACGTCAGCAAGAGGCTGTTGCCCAGGATGTCCTCGGCCCATTTGTAGTCCTTCTTCCCTAGGATGATTGACATGCGTGCCGCCGACCCCGCGCCCACCAACGACCCAAAGGCGTGGATGATGTTCATGATGGGCATGGTGATGGCCAGGCCCGCAATGGCCAAGGCACCCACATACTGCCCCAAAAACACACGGTCGACGATGTTATAGATCGAGGCGATGATATGGCTGACGATGCTCGGAAGCGCATATATCCACAACAACTGGCCGATATTGCGCGTCTCCAATTCCCTTGTCCTGTCAATCTGCTGCATAATAACCTGCTTTGCCCGAAAAAACGAGGGTGCAAAAGTAGTAAAAAAATGAATATCGAGTTTATCAAAAACAGCGTGTTCACAATCCAAAAGATTTACGTATTTTTGCGGCTTCTTTGCCGCATCGCTGGAAACGGGAACCGAATCGCAGCAAAGACAACCGTAACACCATGCAAATCAGACTATTGAAAATAGTATGGCTTTTCTTCTTCTGCCTCGCCGCCAACAATTGCTGCGTGTCGTCGGACAGCGACAGGATCGTCAAAAGGCTGGAAGTCCTTGAAAGCGCCTTGCCCCTGCCCTACCATGAGCGGCTCGACAAGGCGGTGCAATCCTTTGCCGCCAAGTCTCTTCCCGACGCCTTCGTTGTGAGCGAGCCTTTCCTCGATTCGGCCTTGGCCCAGCGCGACATGCCCAAGGAGATGAAATACCTGCCTCTGGCGTTGAGCGGGATGCGCACCGACTATGCCCTTGGCAACCGCTGCGGCGTTTGGAGCCTGTCGCCGCTGGTGGCTTTGCGTTACGGCCTCACCGTCGACGAATGCCGCGACGAACGCTATGCCATACGCAACTCCACCCATGCCGCGCTCGACTATCTCGACGACCTCCATCGGCATTATGGCGACTGGTGGCATGCCATCTTAGCCTTCACCAACAGTCCCAACGCACTGCACCACGCCCTCGACCGCAACGGCGACAGCCTTCAGCTTTGGGACTTCGACCAAAACCGTCTCATGCCCAACACCCACATCATCGCCGACCTCATCGCCTGTGTCTACACCTACGAAGACGCAGCACGCCCACCCGTCAGCAACGCCCGCATCGTGGAACCCGTCGAGAGGCCCAAAGCCGCGATTACCAAAGCCGTTGAGCCCGCCCAAATCGAAGACTCGCGTAGTCAAACGCCGACCAAGGACATTGTCACGGATTCCTCTACGCTGCCAACAAAACAAGGCTCAGAGGCCAAAAACAACGCCGGTTCGAAGAAAAGCACCGGCACAACAAACCAGAAATACAAAGTGAAGAAAGGCGACACGCTGAGCCATATCGCCTCGAAGCACCGCGTCAGCGTCAAGGACTTGAAGCTGTGGAACAACCTGAAAAACGACAAAATCCGTGAAGGACAAACCTTAATCATCAAGAAATGAAAACGATTCGTGTCTTAATATTCATCTTTTCCGTCATCATATTGTTGGGGGTCATTTGGTACTTCTTCCCCGCCGAGGGCTTGGCCGTCGGTGGCATGACACTCCGTTTCCCCTCTTTCGCCGAAGACTCGGCGCCTGCCAAAAAGGAAGTCAACGTCGATGAGGTGCTGAACAAAGTGAACAAGAGCTTCGAGATGACCGTCTCCGACAACCTTTTGGACAGTATGCGCTTCTTCCGCGACTACCTGAAAGAGAACCCCAACCGCATCTACCTGCCTGGCGACGACTACACCTACTTCGACCCGCTGTTCAAGCAGTTTGATAGTGCGCAAGCCTCGGGCAAGACCTTCCGTGTCATGCACTACGGCGACTCGCAGATTGAGATGGACCGCATCACGTCGGTGCTGCGCCAGAAGCTACAGGAACATTTCGGCGGCTCGGGGCCCAACATGATACCTGCCGTTCAGCCCGTGGCCACCATCTCGGTGTCGCAACACGCGTCGGGGCTCAGCCGCTATGCCGTTTATGGCGATGCCTCCAACCAACGCGCCTCACACAACCGCTACGGCGTGATGACACAGTTCGGCCAGGTGATGGGTGGCGGCTCGGTGACGTTCAGCCGCACCAACCATTCGCAAGCCTTCGGCAGGGCCAAGGCGTTCTCGCGCGTTTCGGTGCTCTTAGGGAAAAACAGCCAAGGTTTCACGGCCTCGCTAAGATGCGACACCCTCAAGACAGAGCCAAAAACGCTTGATGCCAACGAAGGTGTCTCGCTTATCAGCTGGGACTTGCCCGCCAACATAAACAAAGGCACCGTCAACTTCAAGGGCAACGCCGAGGTCTACGCCATCCTTTTGGACGGCAAGTCGGGCGTGGCCGTCGACAACGTGGCCTTGCGCGGTTGCTCGGGCACCATCTTCACCCGTATCAACGAAGCCACGCTGCAACAGTCGTTCGACCTTCTTGACACGAGGCTCATCATCATGCAGTTTGGCGGAAACCGCATGCCAGGCATCACCTCGCTCAAGAGCATCTCGCCTTATATGGCCGAACTGGAGAAACAAGTCAACTACATGAAACGGGTTGCCCCGAAAGCCACGCTGCTCTTCATCGGCCCCGCCGACATGGGGCGCAGCTACAACGGCAAGATGGGCACTTGGCGCGGCCTGCCTGAGTTGAACGACTCGCTCCGTGCCATGGCCTTGCGCAACGACGTGGCCTACTGGGACATGTTCCACGTGATGGGAGGCGAAGGCTCGATGGCCCAATGGGTGAAACACAAACCCGCCCTGGCCGGCCCCGACTACATCCACTTCACTTTCAAAGGTGCGCAAGAAATAGGATCGAACCTGGCCAAGTCGTTCACCACCTACTATGACTTCTACAAGCTGCGCCAACGCGTGCCGAGCGACAAAGTCATCGAGTTCGTCAACCTCAACGAACGCGAAGATTCCATCCGCACGGCAGGTCGCATCAAACTGCCCACCTACAACCCATACGGAGCCAAGCGGAGATGAAGAAACCACCAATCACCATAGGGCTGCTCATCGCCCACCTCTGGCTCGCAGCGCAACACCAACCGCCGATGATTGCCATCGACGACCGCCCGTTTGCCCATTTCGAGCGAAACCACCTCGTCTTCCCCGGCAATGGCGAAGCCATGGAACGTTTCTTCCAAAAGCTGGACTCCGTCGTGTTTCTCGGAGAAGGCAACGTAAGCATCATGCACATCGGCGGATCGCACGTGCAGGCCGGCGTGCTCACCCAACAGTTTCGCGACAACCTGCTCAGCATCGGCACCGACATGATCGGCGGACAGAACTTCGTCTTCCCCTTCACGGCGGGCGGCAGCAACAACCCTTCGCATTTCATGGTCAACTCGACGGGCAAATGGTCCTACACCCGCAATGCCGTCAGCAAGGACACCGACAGGCGCATGGGCCTGGCTGGCGCTGCCATCACCACCTCCGACCCCGAGGCCTCCGTCACCATCATCAGCCGTTCACGCCGCCCCAACCGCATGACACCTGAATACAGCTTCAACAAGGCAACCCTCATCGGCTTCTCGGAGGGCGGCGACGTGGAGCCCGTGGCCAGCCTCGATGGCGTCATCCTCCACGGACAATACGACGAACAGCAATCGGCCTACATCTTCGACCTGCCCCGCTTCTCCGACTCCATCCGTTTCTTCTTCGAGGCCTTGCCGGGCGAATTCACGCTGCAAGGCGTGCTCTTGGAGAACGGGACGACGGGCATCAGCGTTCATGCCGTGGGCGTCAACGGCGCCAGCGTGCCTTCATACTTGCGCTGCGACGACTTCGAGCGCGACCTCAACCTCATCCGCCCCGACCTCGTCATCTTCGGCATCGGCATCAACGACGCGGCGGAAGCCAACTTCGACAAGCAAACGTTCAAACGCAACTACGGCGAACTCATCCGCATCATCAAGCGCGTCAACCCCGACTGTGCCTTGCTCTTCATGACCAACAACGACAGCTACAAGCGCATTAAAGGAAAAAAGAGAAAAGCCCGATACGAGGTGAACACCAACGGCATCGTTGTCGAAGAGGCCTTCTTGGAGATGGGCAAGCAGCACAACGCCGCCGTATGGAACCAGTTCGACATCATGGGCGGGTTGCGTTCGATGCAAAGCTGGGAGAAGGCCGGACTGGCGCAGAAAGACAAAGTGCATTTCAGCACGGAGGGCTACAAGCTTCTCGGCGACTTGCTCTACAATGCGTTGATAGAGTGCTACATACAACACCTGAAACCCAACACACGACAATAACATGGAGAACTTCGCCAACATAGCCGTGGATTTCCTGACCCACCTTTTCTCGTTCGACAAGGCCGAACCCTTGTTGTTCACCCAATTCTATTTCTGGGCCTTCTTCGCCCTCGTGTTCGCCGTGTTCTGCCTTGTGAAGAACAAGTGCCTGCTGCGCAACATCTTCCTGTTTTTCGTCAGCCTCTTTTTCTATTATAAGACCAGCGGCCTCTTCGTTTTGATTCTGGTTTTCATCACTCTATACAATTACCTTGCGGGCCGATGGATGCACAAGCGGAAGAAGACGGGCAGCCGCAACACGGTGCTCGCCCTCAGCGTCATCGTCAACCTTTCGATCCTGTTCTACTTCAAGTATGCCTATTTCATCACCGACGTGGCCAACAACCTGACGGGCATGGAGTTTCGCGTGTTCGACGTGTTCTCGTGGATGGGCAACGAAATCACCCGGTCGAACCGTTTCAGCGTCGACGCCATCCTGTTGCCGGTGGGCATCTCGTTCTACACCTTTCAGGCCATCAGCTACATCATGGACGTCTATCGCAGGCGCATCGAGCCCGTCCGCAACGTCTTCGACTTCGGCTTCTATGTCAGCTTCTTCCCGCAACTGGTGGCGGGTCCCATCGTGAGGGCCAACGAGTTCATCCCTCAACTCCACAAGGAATACTTCCTCAGCCGCAAGACGTTCGGCATCGCCGTGTTCTGGATCATGAACGGCTTGGTGAAGAAAATCGTCTTGAGCGACTACATTGCCGTCAACTTCATCGACCGCGTGTTCGACCAGCCGCTGCTCTACACCGGCTTCGAGAACCTGATGGCCTTGTTCGGCTATTCGTTGCAGGTCTATGCCGACTTCTCGGGCTACACCGACATTGCCATCGGCGTGGCCATGCTGATGGGCTTCTACCTGCCCAGGAACTTCAACTCGCCCTATAAGGCCAAGAGCCCGGGCGAGTTCTGGAAACGCTGGCACATGTCGCTTTCGCGCTGGCTGCAGGACTACCTCTACATCCCGCTCGGCGGCAACCGCAACGGCACCTTCGGCTCGTTCTGCATCATCGCCATGATTGCCGCCATCGCCGTGTTCCTCTCGGGCAGCTGGTGGGTAGGCTTGGGCGTGGGTGTCGCGACGCTCATCCTCGTCTTGCTTGCCGTCTTCAAGCCCAATTCGCGGAAGGCCATCAGCACCGAGATCAACCGCATGGACACCATGCTCTTAGGCGGCCTCTGGCACGGTGCCTCGTGGAACTTCATGATTTGGGGTGGCTTGAACGGCATCGGCATGTTGTTTTACCGTTTTTGGAAAGACTGGAGCGTTTACGGCCGCACCTTGTTCATTTTGGCGGTCACCTTCGCCCTTAGGGTGTTGTGCGTTTTCGTTCCCCTGCCAGTGTTCAACGTGCTCTTCTCATGGTGTCTTGTTGTGTTGGCCGGCAATATGATACGGATGCTATACAATCTTTTTGGCGGCCAGAAAACGCTGCAATGGCTTCAGGATGCTTGGGCCATCTTCCTGACCTTCACCTTCATCACCTTCACGCGGCTGTTCTTCCGCAGCGGCTCCAACCTCGACCCCGCCGTGGCCAACGAAACGGCCTGGAACACCGCAAAGAACATGGTCAACCAAATGGGCAGCCACTGGAACGTGAACAAGATTCCGGAAATCGCATGGCACTATCGCAACGTGTTCATCCTCATCGTGATAGGCATGGTGATACATTGGCTGCCTGAGAAGTTCAAGCGGCGCTACCGTATTTGGTTCGCCAAGATGCCTGTCCCCGTGATGATACTGGTGTGTGTCGTCATCGTCTTCGCAATCTACCAGTTCATCACCGCCGACCTGCAGGCGTTTATCTATTTCCAGTTCTGACATAATTCGGTAGAGAAAGTACATATCTGGTTTCAACGATGATTCCATGGATATCAGAAGAATCCCTGTTGGGCAATCAATATGTCAGAATCTCAAGCCCTGTTTCTGTCATAAGGAACGTATGCTCCCATTGGGCTGAAGGCTGTTCGTCCTCGGTAATGACCGTCCAGTCGTCGGCACTGTCGACGAATACCTTCCAAGTGCCCATATTAATCATCGGCTCGATGGTGAATACCATGCCAGGGACGAGCAACATCCCTGTTCCTTTCTTGCCAAAGTGCATCACTTCAGGATCGTCGTGGAATTTGAGTCCAACCCCATGTCCGCAGAGGTCGCGCACCACGCTGAAACCGTTCCTGTGGGCGTGTTTCTCGATGGCATTGCCGATGTCGCCGACGAAACCGAAAGGCTTGGCGGCTTCCATGCCTACATAGAGGCATTCCTTGGCCACATCGACCAACTTCTGCTTGCGTGCCGTGGTCTGCCCGATGATGTACATGCGCGAGGCATCGGAGTAATAGCCGTCCAGAATGGAGGTGACATCCACGTTAATGATGTCGCCTTCCTTCAGGATTTCCTTCACCGACGGGATGCCGTGGCAGACCACCTCGTTGATGGAGGTGCAAACGCTTTTCGGGAAGCCTTCATAGCCCAGCGGTGCAGGGATGGCACCATGCTCGACGGTATAGTTATGAACCAATTCGTTGATTTCCAACGTACTCATTCCCGCATGTATCTTCTCGCCCACGAGGTCAAGGATGGCCGTGGTGATGACACCGCTCTTTCTGATGCCCTCGATTTGCTCGGGAGTGCGGATGAGGTTGCGTTTGGGCACCATTGCGCCTTTGGCCTCCAAAGCCATCACCCTTCGATCCAATGCTGTCGGTTCTTGTCCGGCTGGCACACGCCATTTCTTACGCCTGTTAAACATATCGTTTCAAATCGTTTCAAATTTGGGCGCAAAAATACGTTTTTTTTGGATACAGGCCTTCATCAAGCCCTTTTCATAGGCCAAGGATATCTGAGTCCCTCGAAGAGCCCTTTCTATTTGGCTATGACAATCCCCAGCTCCTTATTGATCTGCTTCCGGATGTCGTCGAGGGCTTTCTTTTTCTCCAAGAGAATGAGTTGGTCGTCGGGGTCCTCGATGGTTTTCAATTCCTCTTCAAGCACCTTGCACCGCTCGTCAAGGATGAGTTCGCTATAACGGGCCACCGACGACACCACCACGGCCTTCAGCACGTCCTCCTCGCTTTTCACGTAGATGCTGTACTTGTGCCATTGATCGAGTTTGTATGGCGTCGATAGCAGGTCGGCGGCACGTTCGGCGATGGTCTCGTCCTCATGGGAGACGAAGAACTGGTCGTTGGGGATGTTCCCTTCGTCGAGGGCATGGTCGAAGATGTCGAAAATCTTCTTGTTGACGGCATTGATGAAGACGAAATCGTCTTTCTTTAGTTCGTCGATGATATACTGGGCCACCGTCACCTGCTCCAAGATCTTTTGCTTGTCCTCGTCTTCGCGCTCGTCGATGAAGGTTTGTGGACCGTACATCAGCAATAGTTTCACCAACTCGCGTTCTTGATAATATCCCGCAGGAAGTTGGTCCTCGACGGTCTCCTGTTGCGCAGGAGCGGTCGTGGTGTTCGTGTCGGTAGCCACGTTGTCTTCGATGCCCAAGGTCTTCTTCAGTTTCGCTCTCAGTATCTTGTTCAACTCGTTGGTGAGCGTCTGCTCGGGCATGTCCAATAGGCGGCTGCATTCCTTCACGTAGGTGATGCGGAAGATGCTGTCGGGGACGACGGAGATGGTTTCCACGATGTCGCGGATGACCTGTCCGCGCTTGATAGGGTCGTTTTCGGCGTCTTTCAGCAAGAGTTCCGTTTTGAAGCGGATGAAGTCTTTGGCGTTGTCTTTCAGGTAGTTGCTGACGTATTCCACCGAAAACTCCTTGGCGAAGGTATCGGGGTCGTGTTCGGGGGGCAGTACCACCACGCGCACGTTCATGCCCTCGGAGAGAATCATGTCGGTGCCGCGCAAGGCCGCATGGATGCCCGCAGCGTCGCCGTCGTAGAGCATGGTGATGTTCTTCGTGTAGCGTTTCACGAGGCGAATCTGCTCCATCGTGAGCGAGGTGCCGCTGCTGGCCACCACGTTTTCGATGCCGATCTGGTGCATCCGCAGCACGTCGAAATAGCCTTCCACGAGGATGCACTCGTCGTTTTTCGCGATGGCGTTCTTGGCGAAATAGATGCCGTAGAGCGTTTGTTTCTTGTCGTAGATCTCCGACTCGGGCGAGTTCTGGTATTTCGGGCTTTTCTTGTCGTTGGTGAGGATGCGTCCGCCGAAGCCGATGACGCGCCCAGTGAGGTTGTGGATGGGGAACATCACGCGGCCGTGGTAGCGGTCGTAGAGGCCTTTCGAGCCTTTGATGGACAGGCCGATTTGCTCCAAAAGTTCATCGGAATAGCCGTTTTTCTTGGCGTGTTCGGTGAAGGCATCCCACTTGGCGGGGCTGTAGCCGAGGTGGAATTTCTCAATAATCGGGTTGAGGTAGCCGCGCTCGCGGAAATACTCCAGTCCGATGGTCTTGCCTTCTTCGGTATTCCACAAAGTATCAACGAAATACTTGTCCGCGAACTCGTTGATGTTGAACATCTTCTCGCGGATGGATTGCTGCATGATTTCCTCTGCAGTTTGTTCCTTCTCCTCGATTTTGATGTTGTATTTCTTGGCCAGATAGCGCAACGCCTCGGGATAGGTGTAATGTTCGTGTTCCATGAGGAACTTGGCCGAGTCGCCAGCCTTGCCGCAGCCGAAGCACTTGAAGATGTTGCGCGCCGGATTGACGCTGAACGACGGCGTTTTCTCGTTGTGGAACGGACAATTGCCCCACAGGTTCGTCCCCTTCTTCTTCAGCGTGACGAACTCTCCCACAACCTCCTCAATGCGAGAGGCTTGCAGAATCTGTTCTACTGTCTCCTTTGGTATGGCCATCGTTGTGTTTTTGTTCTGCAAAACTACGAATTTTTTTGGAATTGAAAAATATTCTAACTTTGCAGCAAAATTCATTGCAATGAACATAGCCGCATTGGTTTCGGGTGGAGTGGATAGCTCCGTAGTGGTGCCGCTGCTCAAGGAGCAAGGCTACGACCCGCATATCTTCTATATCAAAATCGGCATGGAGGGCAAAGAGGAACTGTCAAGCTGCCCGTCGGAAGAGGACATCGAGATAACTACTTATATAGCAAGGAAATACGGATGCAAGTTCGACATTGTCGATTTGCAGCATGAGTATTTCGAGACCGTCGGCAAATACACCATGGAGATGGTTCGCAAAGGCCTCACGCCCAATCCCGACGTGATGTGCAACCGCTGGATAAAACTCGGTGCTTTCGAGGAAAAGGAAGGCCACAACTTCGACAAAATCGCGACGGGACACTACGCCCGCTCGTGGGAGGACGAAAACGGCATCTTCTGGCTCGGCACGGCGGCCGACACCTTCAAGGACCAGACTTATTTCCTTGGCCGCATCACTTACGCCCAGCTCAGCAAGGTCGTCTTCCCCATCGGCGACATTCCCAAACCCCAAGTGCGAGAATTGGCCGCAAAATACAAACTGCCAAGCGCCGAACGCCATGACAGCCAAGGGATTTGCTTCTTGGGAAAAATCAACTACAACGACTACATCCGCGAATATCTCGGCGAGATGCCCGGCGACATCGTGGAATTGGAAACGGGCAAGAAACTCGGTCGGCACAAGGGCTTTTGGTTCCACACCATCGGGCAACGCAAGGGCCTCGGCCTCGGCGGCGGACCGTGGTTCGTGGTGAAGAAAGACATCCCGAACAACATCGTCTATGTGTCGCAGGGCTACGACCCCGTGGCGCAATACACCAACATCGTTCCTCTCGGCGACTTGCAGCCGATGAACCCCAAGTTGCAGTTCGTTGATGGTCAGCGCGTCAGGTTCAAGATTCGGCACCAGCCGGAGTTCACTTTTGGCACAATTCGCCTCACGGAGCACGGTGCCGACATTGAGTCGGAGGTGGCCATCTCAGGCGTGGCGGCCGGACAGTTTGGTGTGGTGTATCATGAAACGGAGCCGTATGTCATCGGCAGCGGAGTGATAGTTGAAAGGTATGAGGTATGAGGTATGAAGTTTTGAGGTATGAAGTTAAGTGATAGAATATTATACGAAGACAATCATCTAATCGTCGTCAATAAGCTTCCGTCGGAGATTGTGCAAGGCGACAAGACGGGCGACGTGTGCCTATTGGACGACGTGAAAGATTACATCAAGGAGAAATACGACAAGCCGGGCAACGTGTTCGCCGGCCTCGTCCATCGCATCGACAGGCCTGTGAGCGGCGCCGTCGTCTTCGCCAAGACAAGCAAGGCCTTATCAAGAATGACGGCGAAGGTGAAAGACCGCGACTTCCACAAGACTTATCTTGCTCTCGTGAAAAACCACCCGCCCAAGCAGGCCGACGTGCTGGAAGACTATATCGTCAAGAACGAGAAGATGAACAAGTCGTTCGTCGTGCCTGAAGGCACCAAAGAGGCCAAGTTGGCGCGGATGAGTTATCGAGTGATCGGGAAGTCAGACACGTTTTATCTGCTTGAAGTCGAGTTGTTTACGGGTCGTCATCACCAAATTCGTTGCCAATTGGCGCATATCGGATGCCCCATCCGCGGCGACCTGAAATACGGCTATCCGCGCAGCAACCCCGATGCCTCCATCAGCCTGCACGCCTGGCGCGTCGCTTTTGAACATCCTGTGACAAAGGCACAAATAGAGGTCAAGGCGCCCCTTCCTGAGGTAGCGCCTTGGACGGCATTTCAACAATTGTCAGACTGAACAGACGATCACTATTCGGCTTTCGGCTCTTCGATGACCTCCGCCTGAACATCCTCAACCGGCTCTTTGGCTGTCGCTTGGGCAACAAGTTTGGCCAACTCTTTATCTGCTTTATGTACGGCAAGGCCAAACATCATCATGATGATGCCAAACACCAGGGCTATGACACCCGACAAGATGATAAACCATTTTATGAAACCAAAAGGATGGGCTATGAGTAGCACGCCGAACGCAATGCTCAGGACTGCGCTCGCAATATAGAACCCCTTGTTCCAAAGGTTCTTGGTACGTGCCATCACCAACAGCATGAAAGCGCCGATGATGGCTGACCACATGCCGATGAGGATGACCAACAGCGCCAAGGCTTTGTCAGAATAAACGGCAGAAAGCACGCCTACCACGATGAGTGCCACCGCTTCAAGAAGAAGCAAACCCCAGGGCAATTTCTTGGTCATCCGCACAATGGAGGCTGCAAGAAACACACCACCCGTAGCAGCGATGCAAATGCCCGAAATGCGCATGATCATCTGAAGGATCTCGACAAGCGTCTCCGAACACATGATGGCCAAGATGCCATAACCTATGGCTACGATGCCGCTCACAAGGAACGCAATCCAGCCAGAATTTGCTTTTCTCTCTTCCATGTCTGTTCGTTTTTTAAGTTATTGATTATATGAGTTTTAAAATACCTTCCATAAAAATGAAATACACTCCGCAGATCATCAACAACACACCTGCCACCCTATTCATCAACACGGTGCGTTTCGGGTTGAGAAACCGCTTCAAACGCGCTGCGCCCCATGCCTTCAACAACTCAAGGGTCAAGGTAGTGCCCAGAATGACACCAAAAAAGACCAAAGTGCTCAACTTGTTGCCACTCATATTGCCCGCCACAATCGCCACCGACGAGAACCAAAAAATCCACACGAAAGGATTCAAAATGTTGAGCACGAAACCTTTGCCGAGAAACACGTACCACTTGGGCTTGACGTCGTTTTTGATGACTATGGTCTTTCCTGTCTCCTCGTCGATGCTGTCCAAGGTCTTCACTTTCTTTCGGAAGGTGAAGATGCCGAATATCAAAAGGATCACGCCCGCCCCGATACTGAACAAGGCAGGGTCGATCTTCGAGTTGTGGCTGATGACCACCTGCACCGATGTCAGGATGCAAAGCGTGACAATCATGGCATCGTTGAGAATGACACCCAAGGCGAACCACGCCGCCGACCTGGCGCCGCGATGGAGGCTGGTCTGCACCAAGGTGATGAATGCAGGCCCCATATTGACGACAAACGACAAGAACACACCTATCAAGATGGCCCAAAACAGAAAACTGAACGAGCCAATACGACTAATCTCTGGCATTTTCTCAAACAAATCCATCTCCGTATTACCCATGACGCTTCATTATTGTTTTTTCAAATCGTTGACATATTCGAGCCACATCTCCATGCGCTTGCCTTTCATCACACGCGGGAACTTGGTGGCGCCGCCCCACTTGCCTATCTTCTGCTCCATGAACTCATAAAAACATTTGGTGGGCAGCACATCGACAAAGAGTTCCTTGATGGCCTCAGTGCGTTCCACGGCATAGTCGTCGTTGAGTTTGCAGAGGTTATCGTCAATCTTCCTGATAGCCAACTCCTTATCTATAGGCTCGTCGCAACCGAGGAACCAATGGTGGGCATACATCGTGTCGTGACGAATACCCGCCACGGTAAACTCCGTAATGTTGACGCCCAACTCCTCGGCCATCATTTCGACGGCACGTGTCATGTTGTCTTGCGAGAGATGTTCGCCCGTGATGCTCAAAAACTGCTTGGTGCGCCCGGTGATGACGATCTCGCAGTTCTCCTTGTTGAGGAACTTTATGGTGTCGCCGATGAGATAACGCCACGTGCCGGCACACGTCGACAGCAGAATGGCGTAGTCGACGTCCTCCTCCACCTCCGAGAGCAACAAGGTCTTCGGATGGGCCACGATGGTCCCGTCTTCATCAAAGTTCTCGTCATTGAACGGCACGAACTCGAAGTAGATGCCGTTGTCGACCAAAAGTTGCATCACGCGACGTTTCAAGTCGACTTGATAGGCAATGTAACCCTCTGAGGCCAAGTAACTTTCGACGAAAAGCACTTCCTTTCCGAAGATGCGCTCGAAACTCTTTTCGTATGGCGCGAAGGCCACGCCGCTGTGCACATAAATCATCAGGTTGGGCCAAATGTCGTGGATGGTCTTGAGGTTGTATTCCTTGATGATACGCTCCAGCAGTATCTGCACCCAGGCTGGCACGCCCACGATGACGCCGATGTCCCACTTGGGCGCCTCTTTCACCATGAGGTCCATCTTCTCGGCCCAGTCCCTCACCCTCGAGATCTTTTGTCCGGGCTTGTAGAACGACTCGAACCACGACGGAATCTTGCCCGCCGAGATGCCCGACAGGTCGCCAGCATAATAGCCAAATTCCTTGTTGTATTGAAGGTCGGTGCTGCCGCCAATCATCAGGATGCCACGATTGTAGAACCCCACGGGGAAGTCGTAGCGCGTGGCCGACACCAACTGGCGGATGCCAGCGCGGGTGATCTTGTTGTTGATGCCTTTTGTGATGGGGATGTATTTGCTTGCGGCCTCCGAAGTGCCCGAACTGAGAGCGAAATACTTGATCTTGCCCGGCCATGCGATGTTGCGCTTGCCTTGCAGGTTGAGATACCACCACTCGTCGTGCATCTTATTGTAGTCAAACACGGGCACGCGGTTCCGAAAAGACTCCATCATGTCTTTCGACAGTAGGATTTCGTCAAAATGATAGAACTTGCCAAACTCCGTGAATTGGGCTTTCGTCAGCAGTTTCCGCAACTCTCGCTTTTGGGCTCGGATGGGGTTGGTGTGGTTCTGACGAATCTCAACAGGTATATTCTTGATTTCAGCTACCGCCTTAACAAAGGCACCTACAACTGGTATTGCCATAATTTCTCTTGATTGGTTCAAAGGCGCAAATTTACGATTTTTCGGCAAAACACACGATAATAAAAAGAAAAAGGTTATTTTTGCAACACAAATCGAAAAACACGCACTATTATGACAAGATTAGGATTTACTCTTTTACTTACACTCTCCGCCATGGTTGTCGGGGCACAAAACATAGTGGTATCTGGTTTGCAATCAGGCGTTTGGGATGCCGATACGGTTTTCGTCTCGGGCGATGTCCTGGTCCGGGATTCGTTGCATATTGCCGCAGGAACCACGGTGCTGTTCACCGACTTCTACAGCATCGACGTCGAGAAGAACGCCACACTGACGGCACTTGGCACTGCCACAGACTCCATCCTATTCACCGTGGCCGACACGACGGGGTTCCATATCTTCAACTCGGGGCGCGGCGGCTGGAACGGCATACGACTCAACAAGGCGGGACGTTCCGTCTTCGACTACTGCCGCTTTCAATATGGCAAGGCCGCCTTGGACGACGACCAAGACGGCGGCGCCTTGCGCATCTTCAACAGCAATGATGTGGAAATCAACCATTGCACCATGTTCTGCAACTTCTCGCGTGAGCATGGCGGTGCCTTGAGTGCCGAAGGCTCAAAAGTGACGCTGTTCGACTGCAACGTCAGCAACAATCTGTTATACAGCGAAATAGACACCATCTATTTCATGTATGGCGGCGGCCTGCGTTTTCTGCGATGCACGGTTGACATCACCAAGACAGACTTCCGTTACAATCACGGCTTTGGGGCCATCGGCGGCGCCCTTAGCCTCGACAGTTGCGCCGTCTTCATCGACCGTTGCAAGTTCGAGCATAACTACGGCGTCAACGGCGGCGGACTCTACCTCATCCGCAGCAACGACTGGGACTGCCGCATCTCCAACTCGCTCTTCGCCAACAACACGTCGGGCCACTTCGGCGGCGGCTTGGCCATCAGCGACTCCTCGCCCCTGATAGCCAACCTCACCGTGGTCGACAACCACTCCATCGGCGTCAACTGCGGCGGCATCTTCTTCTACCAATACAGTTCCCCCACCGTGTGGAACTGCATCGTCTACGGCAATACCAACGAAATACCAATCGAGAAGCCAGTGCAAATGTGGGTTTGGACCTACGACGATTATGTTCCAGAGTTTCATAACTGCTTGGTACAGTATGGGTTGGAAAACATCTCAGGCAACAGCAATATCCTTGTCTACGAAGATTGCTATGATGAAGATCCACGCTTTGCCGCCCCCACTAACGAAGACTATCGCCTCAGCACGGAGAGTCGTTGCGTTGATGCCGGATCAACGGCAACCCCTGAAGTCATCCTCAACGGCATCGACCTTGACGACCACCAGCGCGTCAGCGGCAATTGCATCGACCTCGGAGCCTATGAATACGACTTCACGGGCATTCAGGAAGCCGCACTCCAAAAACACCAAATCCGCATCGTCGGCAACCCCGTGACGACTTCCAGTTATGCCGAAATCGACTGTGAAAGTGTTTGCTTTTTGTTTGCAAATGTCTACTCTTTGGACGGCAAACCATTGTCAAGCAAACCCTTGGGAAAGTCTCAAATCGGCCTCAACCGCATCGAACTCGGGGAGATGTTCCAAGGTCTTACAAACGGTACGTATTTGTTCGTTATCCGAACACCAGAAAAAACATTTGTGGCCAAAATAGTTAAACAATAGTCTTGGCGTAAAACTGCCGTCGCTGCTTCTGGCTAAACTTGCATTTCCGATAGCGTCCCCAACAAGACTGCCACTATTTCTTCTTCACCACTTTCTTTTTTGGAGCGTTTTTCGGGTCTTCCACGATGGCCATACATTCAGCATAACTCAAGGTGGTAGGCTCGGTGCCTTTCGGAATCTTGTAGTTGCTCTTCTTGTAGACGATATAAGGCCCGAAGCGTCCGTTCAGCACACGCAGGTCGGGGTCTTGGTCAAAGGTGAGGATGATGTTGTCCAGATCCTTTTGGCGTTTCTCGTTGATGATTTCGACGGCGCGGTCATAGTCCACCAGAACCGGATTGTCGGTCTTGGCGAGGCTGTAGAACTTGTTGTCGTGTTTCACATACGGACCGAAACGGCCCACCGCTATGGTGATTTCCTTGCCTTCAAATTCGCCGAGGATGCGTGGGAAGTCGAACAGTTTCAACACCTCTTCCAAGGTGACGCTATCGATGCTCATGTCTTTTTTCAGGCCGGCGAAACGCGGTTTTTCCTCCGATTCGGTGTCGCCGATTTGGGCGACGGGGCCGAAACGCCCGACTTTCACATACACCCTTTTGCCCGTGGCGGGGTCGATGCCGAGCATCTTCTCGCCGCTGAACTTGCCGGAGTTCTCGGTCGTGGAGATGATTTGCTTGTGGAAGCCCTTGTAGAAGTCGCGGATCATGGCGTTCCACTCACGTTGGCCTTCTTCAATCTGGTCGAATTCCTTCTCCACGTTGGCGGTAAAGTGGTAGTCGATGATGCTCTCAAAGTACTGCAACAGGAACTTGTTGACCAGCACGCCGATATCGGTGGGAAGGAGTTTGCCCTTCTCATTGCCGATGGTCTCTTTGCCTTTCTTCTCGCTTATTTTGTTGTTTTTCAGCGTAATGATTTGATATTCTTGAGAAGTGCCTTTCACGTCGTCTTTGGTCACATACTCGCGTTTTTGGATGGTGGAGATGGTGGGCGCATAGGTTGAGGGACGTCCGATGCCCAGTTCTTCCATCTTCTTGACGAGGCTGGCCTCGTTGTAGCGGAATGGCGGACGAGTGAAACGTTGTTGGGCTTCCATCTTTTCCATGTCGAGCGTGGTGCCCTCTTCGATGGGCGGCAGGATGGCGGTGTTTTCTTCCAAGGGAATGTCGTCGTAACTCTCGCGATACACCTTGAGGAAACCGTCGAAAAGGATGGCTTCGCCCGAGGCTACAAACTGTTTGTCGTTGGTGGAGACGCCAATGTTCACGTTGGTGCGTTCCATCTGTGCGTCAGCCATTTGCGAGGCGATGGTGCGCTTCCAAATGAGTTCGTAGAGACGGCGTTCGTCGGCAGTGCCTTTGATGGTGTTTTGTTCGAGATAGGTGGGACGGATGGCCTCGTGGGCCTCTTGCGCACCTTTCGACTTGGTATGGTATTGGCGCGTCTTCACGTATTCTGCACCATAGTTTTTCTCGATTTCCTTCTTGGCCATGCCAAGGGCCAGGCTCGACAGGTTGACTGAGTCGGTACGCATGTAGGTGATCTTACCTGACTCATACAACTGTTGTGCGATGCGCATGGTGTTGGCGACGGAGAAGCCCAGTTTGCGGGCGGCCTCCTGTTGCAGTGTCGAGGTGGTGAAGGGCGGCGCAGGCTGTCGCGTGGTGGGCTTCTTCTCGATGCTCTCCACCTTGTAGGAAGCGTTGACACACGATTCGATGAACTTGCGTGTTTCAGGCTCGGAGTCAAAACGATGCGGCAACTCGGCAAAGAGATTGTATTCCTGATCGTCTTTCACGAAGGTGAACTGTGCCGTAATGCGATAACTACTGCCTTGAACGAAGTTCTTGATTTCTTCCTCGCGCTCGACGATGAGACGCACGGCCACACTCTGCACACGGCCGGCCGAGAGAGAAGGCTTCACTTTCTTCCACAGCAGTGGCGAGAGTTCGTAGCCTACCAGACGGTCGAGCACACGACGAGCCTGCTGGGCGTTGACGAGACCCATGTTGATGGCTCGTGGGTTCTCAATGGCGTTTTGGATGGCCGTTTTTGTGATTTCATGGAAGACAATGCGTCGCGTGTCCTTCTTCTTCAGGTCAAGCACTTCGTAGAGATGCCATGAAATGGACTCTCCCTCCCGGTCCTCATCGGATGCCAGCCATACGGTGTCGGCAGATTTGGCGAGTTTCTTCAGTTCCGCAACGATGGTCTTCCTGTTGTCGGGTATCTCGTATTCAGGATCGAAGTTCTTCTCGATGTCAATACTCAGTGTGTTTTTGTTCAAGTCGCGAACATGTCCTTGGGTCGCCATGACCGTATATTCTTTTCCAAGGAAACCAGCAATGGTCTTGCCTTTGGTCGGCGACTCCACAATCACTAAATTCTTTGCCATAATTTCAAGTTTTTTCGCGTGCAAAATTAGTGGAATAAAAGCGGACAAAAGAAACTTTTTTGAAAAAAAATTCTTATTTAACTGATTTATAGGAAGATAATTTTGTATTTTTGTACCATGGAAAAACTGTTACAATACGCCATCCATGCTGCACGCGAGGCAGGCAAAGCCATCATGGAAGTCTATACCCAGCCTTTCGAGGTCTACACCAAGGCCGACGACTCGCCCGTCACCCTGGCCGACCTTCGCGCCAGCAACATCATCAAGGAAATGCTGAAGCCCACAGGTTTGCCTTTTGTCAGCGAGGAAGACCTGCCGCCCGACCGTTCGCAGTTCAAGCGTTATTGGCTCGTCGACCCATTGGACGGCACCGTGGAATTCGTGAACCGCAACGGTGAATTTACAGTGAACATCGCGCTGATTGACGACAAACAACCCGTCTTGGGCGTGATTTATGCGCCGGGAACCAAGCAATTGTGGTATGCGGAACGCGGAATTGCGAAGCATTCGACGGAGTCCATGACGCAAAGCGATGCTGGGCATCGATTTTATTCCACATTCCGCATTCCACATTCCGCATTATTCCGTCCATTTACAGTTTTGGTCAGCCGTTCGCACCGCACACCTGAGGTGGACGCATATATTAATAAGGTATTGCGCCCTGCCCATCCCGACCTCGTCATCGACACGCAGGGCAGCAGCCTGAAGTTCGCCCGTCTGGCCGAAGGCAGCGCCGACGTGTATGTCTGCTACAGCAAGACCAAGGAGTGGGACACCGCCGCCGCCGATGCCATCCTCCGCGCCGCCGGCGGCAAGGTGCTCCGCATCAGCGACGGACAGCCCTTGGAATATGGCAAAACTGATTATCCCAACCCGCCGTTTGTGGCTTGGGCGGCAGACCACTAATCAAGAATGGCACGATTTCTCGTGCCATTCTTGATTACGGAATCTGCATTTGTTATTTTTCCAATTGCCTCTCTATCTCCTCCATCAACTCCGCCCCTTCAAGGTTTCTTGCGACAATCACGCCGTCCTTGATCAAGGCGTTTTGCGGGATGAAGGCGATGGCGTACAAGGCACCGGCGGCGTTGCTCCAGCCTTGCAGGTCGGAGACATGCGTCCAGGTGAGGCCGTCCTTTTCGATGGCGGCGAGCCAGGCTTCCTTGTTGGTGTCGAACGACACGCCGAGCACGTCAAAACCTTGGTTGTGATACTTCTGGTAGGCGGCCACCACATCGGGGTTGGCCTTGCGGCAGTCGGGGCACCACGAGGCCCAGAAGTCGACCAGTAAAAGCTTGCCTTGGACGAGTTCCGAAAGGGTTATGGGGTTGCCTTCGGGGTCGTTTTGGGTGAAGTCGATCATCGGCTGGCCGGCTTGCACGCGCTCCTGTTTCTCCACATACTCCTCGGCCATGGCCAAATTGTATGACTCAAAAGCACTGTCGGCATTGCGTATGTTGTCTATCATCGTCCGAATCTCGCAGGGATCGAAAGCCCACTTGTATCGGTAGAGCACATAATGCGCCACGGGGTCGGCAGGGTTCTCCCAGACGTAGTCAAAGCAGTACATTTTCTGCAATTCTTGCATGTCGTCGAGATCGCGCTGGAGTTGTGCAACCTGCTTTTGGTTTTCGGCGTCCTTGGCTTCCTTAAGCAGCTGACCGAGCGTATCCATTCTGAAGTCGTATTCTTGGAACCCCTCAGCGAAGGCAATAAGGCGGCGGTGTGCCTCCGATCCAGTCACCACGATGGCGTTGGGGTTTTGCGCATCGCCTTCGAGAGTCACGTCGGCGTTGTCGGTGAAGAAGGGGAAGGCTCGTCGCCAGCCTTTCAGCATGAGGCCGTAGGTCTCGGTGCCGTCGCCCACGGGCGTGTCGAAGGCGGCTTCCCAGTTGGCGACAACAGTCGAGTCGACCACCTCGCCGTCTCTTAACAGGTAGACCATCTGCCCGTCGGCATTGGCGAGGTTGACGTTCACCTTGTAGGTTTCTATTTCGGGTTCGGTGTTGCAGGCAAAGAGGCCCAACGCAAGTGCACCCAAGAGAATGTGTTTTGTTTTCATAACGAGAGTATTATTATTGAATGCGGAATGCGGAATAGGGGCGAAGCCCAGCGTCGCATTGCGATTATTCCGCATTCCACATTCATAATTCAGCATTATTTCAGGATTTCAGAAAGTTTCGCCGCCAAATCCTCGCCGCGCAGCCCTTTGGCCACCATCGTGCCGTTTTGGTCGAAGAGGAAGTTGGACGGGATGTAATAAATCATGTAGCTTTCGCTGGCTTTGTTCTCAGCGTCGCGCACTTGCGTCCAAGGCAGTTGGTCTTCCTCGACGGCTTTCAGCCAAGCGGCCTCGTCTTGGTCGACGCTGATGCCGACAACGTCGAATCCGAGTTCGTGAAACTGCTCGTAGGCGGCCTTCACGACGGGATTCTCCTTGCGGCACGGACCGCACCACGAAGCCCAGAAGTCGACCAAGGTGAGCTTGTTTTGGCTGATTCTCTCGGAAAGCGTAATATTTTCACCATCAGCGGTTTGAAGCGTAAAATCAATGAAAGGCTGACCCACTTCGAGGCGTTCTTGCTTGGCGATGTAGTCGTTGATTTCTTTACTATATAGGGATTCGGTGGTGAAACCAGCAACTATTTCTTTCAGTTGGTCGAGGGGATAATCGTGTTTTTCTTGATTAAGAATGTAGTGGGTAAGAAAACTGTCAGCATGTTCCTTGAAATAGGTATTGGTGAAGTTGTCCATCTCCTCTTTGATGCCGTTGGTTATGCCAACCAAAGAGTCAAGTTTTGCATAATCTTCATTTTGGTAGGCAAGCCTCTTGGCATCATCGTATGACTTCATCTGGACATTGAATTCTTGAATGCGGTCGTAGTACGCATCCAGTTTGGTTTGTGTTTCCGATGCCATGATTGTCACGGCTCGTGGGTTGTGAATGTCGCCCACGATAGTTACGTCTTTGTTGTCGGCAAAAAATGTCATAGAGCCTCTCATCCCCTTCACTTTCAGTGCATAGAGGAGTTGTGAGTCGTCGGTCTTGGCAGTCAAAACGGCCATTTCGTTGGCGATGACGGCCGAGTCGATGATGACAGGCGCGTTATCGACGTACTTTTGCAGATAGACAGTCTGGTCGTCGCCGTTTTTCAGGCTGACGCTTACCTTGAAGTGGTTGGCGTTGTTGTTGCAGGCAGTCAGGCCGAGTGCGAGCATAAAGAAAAACAGAAGTCGTTTTTTCATAGTAAATCTGAGTTTTGTTAGTTTATTCCTTTTTTTTGTCACTCTTGAAGATGAACAGGATGATCATAATTAGGAAGATGGACACGGGCACGCTGAGCAGGATGCGTAGCAGCACCTGGCCGATGAGGCGGAAGCTGAACGATTCGAGGAAGAACAGTGCAAAATGGTGGATGAGCACCGTGAGAAGAGTGTACCTGAAAAACCACATGCCGTCTAATTGTCCGAGGTTAGGTTCTTGTATGTTCTCGAATTTCTGGTTGCCTGAAATGAAACCTATGACAGCGGGCCTGCAAAAAGCCATCAAAGTGGTGGCTCCGGCGTGAAGGCCAGGGGTACCGGTGAAAAGGTCGATGGTAAGGCCTAACACGAAGCCCAACAGTAATTGTTGCCATTTTGGGGTGCTGAAAGGCTGCAACAAGATAAAAATCAAGTAGATACATGGGTGAACATACCCACCCAAACGAATATCGTTGATGACGAGCACCTGGAAGAGCACAAGCACGACGAAGCGGATGATTTGTTGCACGGTCTTGTTCATTTCTGTCGCATTTTTAGTGAATCGAGCTCGGCTTTGTGCAAATCGTTGATCACATAGACATGCCGCAAGGTGGCGAAGTCAGTGGCATAACGTATCTTGGCCTTGTTCAAGGCATCAACGGCGGTGGGATAGAACTCCTCAACGGTGCCCACCATGAGGTCTTCGGGGAAGATGTTGGAGTGCGAGCTGGTCAGGATGGTGTCGCCTTGACGAAGGATGATATGGGTAGGGATGTCTTCCACCGTGCCGTAGCGGTAGTTGTTGGTCTTCCATTTCAGGCTGGCCAGTTCCTGACTCTCCTTGATGCGCACCCCGACCACCGACTCGCTGTGAAGCAAACTCATGACGGAGGCATAGTGGCGGCTCACATTGGTCACCACGCCCACGATGCCGTCGGTCGAGATGACACTCATGTCACGCTCAATACCGTCAAGCCTGCCTTTATTGATGATGATATAGTTGTTGACTTGGCTGGTGCTGTTTTTGACGACTTGTGCGGGAATGTATTCGTATAAGGTGTCGCCCTTTTCGACATCGTAGAAGCATGTGGTGGTGTCGTAAACGACAGAGAGTTGCTTGCGGAGCATGGCATTCTCTTCGGCCAGTTGTTTGTTGGCGGAGTTCAAACGGAAATAATTGCCTACCTCGCTGCCCAATTCATAGATCTTTCCCACCACGCCATTGGCGGTGTTTACCATCCAATTGCGGTGAAAGCTCTGGCTCCGGGCAAGCAACAAGATAGAAATCACCTCGAGCAAGATGAACAAGATGATGACATGGTGCTTGATGATGAAACGCCGCAGGTTGTACATAGGCTATTCTGTTGACTTCGGGACTTCGGGACTTCGAGACTTCGGGACTTCGGGACTTCGGGCTGTTACGTTCCATCGTCACGTAGTCTCGTAGTCTCGCAGTCAATTATTTGATCAGGAATGTGAAGCGGTCGAAGTTCTTCAGGGCAATGCCGGTGCCACGGGCGACGGCGCGCAGCGGGTCTTCGGCCACGTGGATGGGAAGCTTGGTCTTGGCGTTGAGACGCTTGTCGAGGCCACGCAGCAAGGCACCACCACCAGTGAGGTAGATGCCCGTGCGGTAAATATCTGCCGACAACTCGGGCGGGGTTTGCTCCAAAGCGTTGAGCACGGCGGTCTCAATCTTCATGATGCTCTTGTCGAGGCAGTGGGCAATCTCGGCATAGTTGACGCGGATTTCCTTCGGGATACCGGTCAACATGTCGCGGCCTTGCACGGCATAGTCGTCGGGCGGATTGTCGAGTTGCGTGATGGCGGAGCCGACCTCGATCTTGATGCGCTCGGCGGTGCGCTCGCCCACGATGATGTTGTGCTGCTTGCGCATGTATTCCTCAATGTCGGCAGTGAAGTCGTCGCCAGCGATGCGGATGGACTTGTTGTTGACGATGCCGCCCAAGGCGATGACGGCAATCTCGGAGGTGCCACCGCCGATGTCGATGATCATGTTACCCGTCGGCTCAAGCACGTCGATGCCGATACCGATGGCGGCAGCCATAGGCTCGTGGATCAGACGCACTTCCTTGGCGCCAGCCTGCTCGGCCGAGTCCTTCACGGCACGTTCCTCCACCTCGGTGATGCCCGAAGGGATACAGATGACCATCTTCAGGCTGGGCGGAAACAGGGTGTTCTTGAACTGGATCATCTTGATCATCTCGCGCATCATGTATTCCGCGGCCTGAAAGTCGGCGATGACACCGTCGCGCAGCGGGCGGATAGTCTTGATGTTCTCGTGCGTTTTGCCGTGCATCATCATGGCACGCTTGCCGACGGCAATGATTTTCTTGGTGTCGCGTTGCATGGCCACGATGGAGGGCTCGTCGACGACTACCTTGTCGTTGTATATGATAATCGTGTTGGCCGTACCGAGGTCAATGGCGATTTCCTTGTTCAAAAATGATAATACTCCCATTTTTTTGTATTGTTTATTCGTTTGTTTCTAAATCGTTTGTCTGTCCTTTGTACAGACGTAGCGCGCTACGTCTGTACCATCATTCGTTAATGTCTAAAATGTCTAAATCCGGTAAACACCATGCTGATGCCGTTTTCGTTGCAGCAGTCGATGGATTCTTGGTCACGTACCGAGCCGCCGGGCTGGACGATGGCGGTGATGCCTGCCTCGTGGGCCAGCTCGACGCAGTCCTTGAAGGGGAAGAAGGCGTCGGAGGCTAATACCGCGCCGTGGAGGTCGAAGTCGAACGAACGAGCCTTCTCGATGGCTTGGCGCAGCGCGTCGACGCGCGAGGTCTGCCCGATGCCCGAGGCATAGAGTTGTCCGCCTTTGGCCAGGACGATGGCGTTGCTGCGGCTGTGTTTCACGATCTTGTTGGCGAAAATCATGTCGTCCACCTCGTCGGCAGTAGGTGCCTTCTCGGTGATGACACGGAAGTCGTCAGCCGTCTCCGTGTGGAGGTCGCGGTCTTGGACGAGATAGCCGTTCAAGGCAGTCTTCACCGCCTGGGGTTTGTAGAGGTCGGCCTTGAGGCGCAGCACCACGCGGTTCTTTTTCGAGAAGAGAAGGTCGAGCACGCCGTCGTCATAGCCTGGGGCCACGATGACCTCAATGAAGAGCTTGTTGACCTCCTCGGCGGCAGCCATGTTGATGGGGCGGTTGCACACCAGCACGCCGCCGAAGGCCGACACGGGGTCGCCAGCCAAGGCTGCCAGATAGGCCTCCTTGACGGTGGGGCGGCAGGCGATGCCGCAAGGGTTGTTGTGCTTGAGAATGGCGAAGGTGGGCTCGTCGAACTCGCGGATGAGGTTGAGACCTGCATCGAGGTCGAGCAGGTTGTTGTACGAGAGCTCCTTGCCGTGCAGTTTCTCGAACATTGCGTCGAGGTCGCCATAGAAGGTGCCGCACTGGTGCGGGTTCTCGCCGTAACGCAAGGCAGAGCCTTCCTCTTCGGTGATGCGTAGCGGCTTGCTGTTGTCGTCTTTGGCGAACCAGTTCATGATGGCGCTGTCGTAGTGCGAACTGATGCCAAAGGCATAGGTGGCAAAACGACGGCGGTCGTCGAGCGAGGTTTGGCCATGCTGGTCTCTGAGCAGTTGGATAAGCTCGCCGTAGTATTTCTGTGAAGGCACGATAAGCACGTCGCTGAAGTTCTTGGCGCCGGCGCGGATGAGCGAGATGCCGCCAATGTCAATCTTCTCGATGATGGCAGCAGCATCTTCGGTCTTCGCCACAGTCTCCTCAAAGGGATAGAGGTCGACGATGACGAGGTCGAAGGCGGGGATGTCATATTCCCGCATTTCTTTCTGGTCCGACTCCAGCTGGGTGCGCCCCAGAATGCCGCCAAACACTTTGGGATGCAACGTCTTCACGCGACCTCCCAGGATGGACGGATAGCTCGTGAGCGACTCTACGGTCTTCACCGACGGATCAAGCGGCTTGATGAAGTCGTAGGTGCCTCCTGTGGAGTAGATTTGTACGCCATTTTGCTTCAACAAGTCGACAATGGTATCGATACCTGTTTTATAAAACACTGATATTAAGGCAGTTTTAATTTTTTTCAAGGGTGTAGGTTTTAGATGATTTTAAACTGCAAGAATACTAAATAATGAAAAACCACGCAAGAGCTGAGTGCATTTTTTTTGAACAAAGATTTCAACAGTTTCCAGAAGAAATCCCTTATATAGAATCACAAAAAAAATCGCAAAAATAACCAGTTGAGTATGAACGCGATAAAGGAAAAGTTGATTATAAACTGCAAAAAACCATCGGGAGATATGATTTTTCTTTTTATTTTTACCGATTCAAAACAGCGCGAATGGAATCGAAGTGGATTTTACACGAATCTGTTGACAAACAACAAGTTGATGATATTGTCAAGGTGCTCAACATTGACGAGAACCTTGCCACTTTGCTTGTCCAACGCGGAATTTCCAACTTCGAGGAGGCCAAGACTTTTTTTCGTCCCCAGCTGTCGCAACTCCACGATCCATTCCTGATGAAGGACATGGAACAGGCCGTCAATCGTGTGTTGCAAGCCATCAACAACGGGGAGAAACTTTTGGTTTACGGCGACTACGACGTTGACGGCACGACGGCCGTGGCGGTGGTATACACCTATCTCAAGCCGTTCTTCAAGAAGAAAAAAATCGAGTTCTATATCCCCGACCGCTACGAGGAGGGCTACGGCATCTCCTTCAAGGGCATCGACTATGCGGCGGAGAATGGTTTCAAGCTGGTCATCGCCCTCGATTGCGGCATCAAGGCCAATGAGCGCATCGACTATGCCAACGAACGCGGCGTCGATTTCATCATCTGCGACCACCACCGTCCGGGCGACATCATCCCCAACGCCGTGGCGGTGCTCGATGCCAAACGCCCCGACTGCCATTATCCTTACGACGAGTTGTCGGGCTGTGGAGTGGGTTTCAAGCTCATTACCGCCTTGTCAATGAGAGGCTTGGGTACCATCGAGCAGGTGTATGAACTTATTGACCTTCTGGCCGTGAGCATCGCCGCCGACATCGTCCCCATCACTGGCGAAAACCGTGTGCTGGCCTATTTTGGCTTGAAGCAATTGAATAAGAACCCTCGTCCCGGCATCGAGGCCATCCTGCAACATGCCAACATCTACCGCCGCGAGGAAGAGCAGATAGACGACGAGAATGTGCTAACACGAGAGTTGACCATCAGCGACTTGGTCTTCCTCATCGGGCCGCGCATCAACGCCGCCGGCCGCATCGCCAAGGCCTCCGACTCGGTACGCTTGCTCATCGCCGACAAGAAGGAACACGCTGAGAAACTAGCCGCCTCCATCAACGACCTCAACGACGAGCGCCGCGAGTTCGACAACCGCATCACGGAGGAAGCCCTCAGCATGATTGCCGACGACCAAGAGCTGAAAGATGCCAGAAGCACAGTGGTCTTCAACGCGAAATGGCACCGTGGCGTCATCGGCATTGTGGCCTCACGCCTCACCGATTACTATTATCGCCCCACCATCGTCCTCACCCGCGCTAATGGCCTTGTTACCGGCTCGGCCCGTTCCATCCGAAACTTCGACATCTATGACGCCATCGACCATTGTTCCGACTTGTTGGAGCATTTTGGTGGCCATAAATACGCTGCAGGTCTCTCAATGAAGCCCGAAAACCTCCCCGAGTTCCGCCGTCGTTTCGAGGCTTATGTGGCCGAACACCTCATCGACGAGGACTTCGTGCCCGAACTTGAGGTCGATTTGAAGATTAACTTCACGGATATCACGGCCAAGTTCATGCGCATCCTCAACCAGTTTGCGCCCTTTGGCCCAGGCAACATGGCTCCCGTGTTCTGGACCGACAACGTCATCGACGCGGGCGGCTCTCGTCCCGTGGGCGGCCACCGTCACCTGAAACTCACCCTATCGCAAGGAAACGATGACGAGCATGGCGCAGCCCCATTCTCAGGAATCGCCTTCCAAAAAGGCGACCTCTTCGACCGCATCCACGACGGCGAGCCTTTCAGCATCTGCTATCATCTGGAATACAACACTTGGCAAGGCAAGACAAATTTGCAACTTAATGTTAAGGATATTAAGTTTTCCGATGAGCCTTAAACCGTTCCTTGCTTATTTCCAGAACTGCCACCATTTCTTTTGCCGGCCTTCCACCACACGCGCGTAGCGGCTGCGCGACTTCCGCAGCGTGGAGAATTTTGTGACCGAGCCAGCACTGGGGCCTTTAAGACTAAGGATGTGTGAACGCGAGGCTACAAAACCGCCTTTGTCGGAATCTTCAATGTCGCCATATTTGTTCTTCTTCGAAGCGAAGATGATGACGTTGTCAATAAACCAACTCGTGACGTATGCGCCATGACCCGAGAAATAAAGGCAGAACTGCGGCGACTTGGTGGACCATTCCTCCATGTCGAAAGTAAGCAGATACTGGCTTTGGGCTATGGCACCCGTGACGGTGTCTTCCCAGATGCTCTCCCAATCCTCGCCATTCTCTGAGATGCCGATGCCGATTTGCACGTCAAGCTCTCCTTGTGTGGCTTCCAGGGCATGGTTGAACTGGAAGTTGATGAAGTCGTATTTCTCCAACTCAACGATGGGTGTCACGAGACGCGTGGTACCCTCGAAGTTGAAGTCGGGATACATCTGCATCTCGCGGGGCTTGCATCCCGCAAAGGTCGTGTTGGAGACGTACCACACCACCCAATCGTCGCCCTTGGCATCCCAACCTTCTTCGAGCCAAGGATTGAAGAAGCCCTCGCACAGCACCACGTCGCCCTGCTGGGCGAAGAGCGGCAAAGTGAACAATATGGCAAGCAGAGTGAGTAAACGACTTTTCATCCATGCAACGATTTGGCGACAAAGGTAGGAAAAAACTTGGTTTTTTGTCTTATACGAGGCTATTTTCTTATTTTTGCAGGGAAATACGGACGCGCTTTGCGTCTTTGCGAGCGAAGCGAAGCTATCTGGAAATTCGCTTAATTTGTCTTATTCGCCGACTGATATAACGGCGAATTATGCGAATGAAACGAATAGATTGCTTCGTCGTTCCTCCTCGCAATGACGCGAAGCAACGAGAAAACAACAAATCATGGCAAAAGAAAAAACCGCCTTTTTCTGCAAGGAATGCGGAAACGAGTCGCCGAAATGGTTCGGGAAATGCCCCGCCTGCGGTGCGTGGAACACCTGCACGGAGCAGACCGTCGTCACGGGAAAGGATGCCCAATCGGTGAGGAAAAACATTGGTACTGAGATGGATAAGGGTTTCCCCGTGCCCATCAAGGAAATCACCAACGCCAAGGAACAGCGCATCATCTTGCCTTACGAGGAACTTAACCGCGTTTTGGGTGGCGGCTTGGTGCTTGGATCGCTCACCCTCGTGGGCGGCGAACCCGGCATCGGAAAATCGACCTTGCTTTTACAAACGGCCTTGCAACTGGCCGGAAGAAAGGTGCTTTACATCTCCGGCGAGGAAAGCCAAACGCAAATCAAAATGCGCGCCGAGCGCATCGGCATCCACAACACGGATTGCCTCATCCTCACCGAGACCAACACGCAGGAAATCCTGAAGCATTTCAAGAACGTGCAGCCCGACATCGTCGTGGTCGATTCCATCCAAACGCTTGAATCTCCGTATATTGACGCCACGGCGGGCAGCATTTCACAAATCCGCGAAACTGCCGCCGAGATGAACAAGATGGCCAAGGCCTATCAGGTGCCCGTGTTCCTCATCGGCCACATCACCAAGGACGGCAGCATCGCCGGACCGAAAATCTTGGAGCATATCGTTGATACCGTCTTGCAGTTCGAGGGCGACCGTCATTATGGTTTCCGCATCTTGCGCACCATCAAGAACCGCTTCGGTTCGGCCTCGGAGTTGGGCATCTTCGAGATGAACGCCACGGGCCTCCGCGAGGTGACCAACCCCAGCGAAATCCTCCTCTCGCAACGCGACGAGGAAGTGAGCGGCATCGCCATTGCTGCCACGATGGAAGGCCAACGCCCGATGCTCATCGAGACGCAAGCCTTGGTGAGCAGCGCGGCCTACGGCACCCCACAACGCTCCGCCACGGGCTTCGACATCCGCAGAATGAACATGCTGTTAGCCGTACTCGAAAAACGCGCTGGCTTCCGCCTTTCCATAAAAGACGTATTCCTCAACATCGCCGGCGGCCTCCGCGTGGACGACCCCGCCATTGACTTGGCTGTCATCGCCGCAGTGCTTTCCTCGAATGCCGACATCCCCATTTCCTCGCGTTATGCCTTCGCCGCCGAAGTAGGTCTTTCAGGTGAAATCCGCGCCGTGACCCGCATTGAAGCCCGCATCGCCGAGGCCGATAAGTTGGGTTTTGAGAAGATTTTTGTCTCGAAATACAACGCCAAAGGCTTGGATACCAAACGGTTTAAGATTGAGATAGTTCCGGTAGGGTCGGTTTATGAGTTGGGGGCGGAGTTGTTTGGGTAGACTTACCCCAAAATTATATGGTTTTGTTGTAAATTTCTTGTAATTTTACAAGATATAAAATGTTGTTTTACAGTTTATTATAATAAAACTCTTGTAAATCACAAGCCTTTTTTCTTGTAAATTTTCATGTTTACAAGAACCCACCACTTGTTTTTTTTGTCATAAACAATTTTTCTCTCTCTTTTGAGTGCGGACATCAAATTTGTCACCTTGTCTCTTTTTTGTTGTTGGCTAAGGACGATGGAAAGTTTGTCCATCAGTAATCCTTCTATATCATTGCGCTTGGCTTTCTTGAACCTTCTGATATAATTGACAATGAGGTCTTTGAAATAAGGGTCGTCAAAACTGCGATTCTGAATATATTGCTGCTTCAAGTTAGAGGTTTCCAATGGCTCAACAGTGGTTGCGGATAGGAAGAAATTCGGTTTGCGTCCTTCAATGAGATTTCGTTTGCGAAGCCATTTTATCTCGTCATCTGTCAAAGGATGATGTTTTTGCACTTTGTCGAGGAGCATGATGTCATTCAATGATAAAGAGGGATTGTCTGTGAGAATCTGCGCAAATGTTTCATCTATTACTTTTCCGATAATCTCTACTCGCACCATTCCATTGGACAAGTCGTAGTTGGGCATCGGAAAGAATCGTTGACGTTGTTTTTCAAACAGCTTTTTGATGCCGCCGCCTTCCGTTTCCACCATATTCACATTGCGCATCGCCTGAACAAGGAAAGGATTGCGGTAAATGGATTCTGGGCAGTCGTTTGTCACCACACTTTCAATGGAATCGGGTATGAAATGGCCGTGATTTCGGAAGACAAGTTTTTCGTCGTCTATCTCAACCACTTCAATTCGGGCACCTTTGCTATAGTCTTGGTGTGCAATGCAGTTGTTCAGAGGCTCACGGAGAGTGAAGATGTCATATCTCAACATTTCTTCGGGAAAGAGAGAGTCATTGCGCACATATCGGTACTTGATGTTGCGTATTTTGGCGCGTATTTGGTCAACTGCCAGCAGCATCGGTATGTTGAATATTTCGTAGTCGATGTTTTCATTGCGGTTGTTTTTTAGCGACCAACGAATTTGGCATACGGCGGGACTAAGTAGGTGTGCAGCTTCCTCGTTGCCGAGAATGATGAGTGCCGTGCGGGTTATTTTGCCCTTGATGGTGAAATGTGCCTTATTGAGGAATGTGATGTCGTCCCAAGTGTCAACATCATTGGCTTTCGAGGGATAACGTTTCTTGAACTCAATGCGAGCCTTGGCAATAGCATCTGGGTCTAAGTCGTCAATAGAAGCTTCCTCAACTACCCCTGCCGACCAATCGTCGGGCAATTCCATTTCGGCCAATATTGCATTCATGCGTTCGGGCAACATTTCTACGAGTGAATCCTCTATGCGTTGCCATGCCTTTCGGTGGGCATAGACTGGACGCTTGGGCAAATGTCTTGGGATATTGATAATCCACACCCGTTTTCCCGTGTCGGATGTGATGTGTTCGTCAATGGATAGCCCTTCCGAAGAAAGGTTTGTGCAATGTTCCTTTATGGTCAAAGTGGCCGATAGCGTTGTATAATTGTGTGGGTCAATGCCTACAATCTCCAAAGTCTTGTCAACTACTCCCAAAACGAGACCGCCACCGCTCATATTGGCAATGGCAGAAACGTATGAAATAACATCATTCTTTTCGTTGCCGAGCAGTGAGTTCTTCAGATTCTTAAATTCTTTCCACTCGCAGCGCGAGTTCTCCTGCGGAAAGTATTGCTTCAAATAGTTGCGCAGTTCAGCCTCTGTCATTGGTTGTCGTTTTGCTATATGGACTATTCGTTCCCATAGGGATATTGCTTTCACCGCAAAATTACAACTTTTTCGGTTGTATGAAACAATTGTGTTCTTTTTTTATGTTCTGCGTAAACCAATGGGAACTCCAACAAAAACAAAAAGTCTTTCTTTAGACATAGCGCCAAGGGCTTGGATGCCAAACGGTTTAAGATAGAAATCGTTCCTGTGGGGTCGGTTTATGAATTGGGGACGGAGTTGTTTGGGTAGAATCTATTTTATTTTCTATAGTTTTTTATAGAAAAACGGAAAAATCCATAGGGATTTTTGTATGATTTTAAAAAAATCCCTATTTTTGCGGTGTCTTTGAATAGAAACCACATGATCAAACGCGAAAAATACGAAAAGAAAATCACGGAAGCTTTCAAGTTTTTGCCCATTGCCGTATTGATAGGTGCAAGGCAAGTGGGAAAAACTTCCATAATGAAGATGTATCCTACGGAAAGATTCCGTAACACATTGTTCCTCAACGGACAAGATGCCGAAGTGGCCGAGCGTTTCCAAAAACTCAGCACCATCGAACAATATTTGCGAGTTTATCTGAACGAAGACCTTGATGGACTGATGTTCATCGACGAGTTCCAATTCATCGAAGGCGTTTCTACCATGTTGAAACTGCTGACCGACAAGCATGACAGACTGAAAGTCTTGTGTTCAGGCAGTTCGAGCCTCGATATCCTGCAATGTATTGAGGAATCGCTGGCGGGCAGGGTGCGCATCATCGAAGTGCTTTCCTTGTCGTTTTCGGAATATTTGCTTTTCAAGGATGAAAATTTATTTCGACTTCAACAAAGCATCGTAGAAGCCGATGACGAGGCGCTTGTTTCCGACCTTCAAGCGGTCTATCAGGAATACCTAGTGTATGGCGGTCTTCCTCGGACGGCGCTCACCAACCACCCCGAGGAAAAAGTGGAGTTGCTCAACGATATTTACCAAACCTATTTGCTCAACGATGTGCGGCGTTATGTGGCCAATGAGCATTTCGTGGGGTTCAACAAATTGTTGAGGCTGTTGGCGACACAAATAGGCAATCTCGTTAATATCAATGAATTAAGCAGGGAGAGTGGTTTGCCTTACAACGATTGCGAAAACTATGTCAACCTGCTGCAGAAAATGTATGTCATCAAACTCATAGAGCCGTTTTTCACCAACCGTCGGAAGGTGATTGGCAAAATGAAGAAGGTGTATTTCTGCGATTTAGGACTGCGCAACATCGTCTATGGCAGTTTCAACGAGATGCCTTTCCGAACCGACAACGGGGCGATTTTCGAGAATGAGATTTTGCTTGAACTTTGGCGCAACCGAAAGGCTGACGAAACCATCAGTTTCTATCGGACCCAAAACGGAACTGAGGTAGATTTTGTGACGGAAAGCGCACAACGAAGAATGGCCGTTGAGTGCAAATACAAGCGTTTCGAGAAACCTGTAAGTATGGCTGCGTTGAACGGCTTTTGCGAGGAAGAAAACATTTCTTTGCGATACATAGCCAATATCAACGCCGCGTTTGGGCATAAAGGCGCAAAATTTATCCCCGGCATCGTATGTGATAGGCTTGGATGCCAAACGGTTTAAGATAGAAATCGTTCCTGTGGGGTCGGTTTATGAGTTGGGGACGGAGTTGTTTGGATAATCGGCTAAATCTCACCAAAACCACCACGATTGCGCCAAAAATCTCTTCAAACTTGGCGCAATCTATACTTTTTATGCCACTTTGCGCCAAAATTCTTTTCAAACTTGGCGCAATCTATGGTTTTTTTGTAACTTTGCGCCAAAATTGCATCCCTTACCATGAAAGAAAACATCATTGGCCGAGAAGAACAAATGACCTTGTTGGAGAATTATATCGCCAGCAACAGGTCGGAATTTATCGCCATCTATGGAAGACGGCGCGTCGGGAAGACTTTCCTCGTGAAAGAACTGCTTGAAAACCGATTCACATTCCGGATGACAGGAAAAGAGAACGCAAGCACCAAGGAACAATTGGAAAACTTCAGCGATGCACTCAACAATTTCACATCCTCAACGGAAAGGCCAAAGACATGGACACAGGCCTTCCGCCAGCTATCCACCTATATTGAAAAGGAAGCCGAAGACGGACCGAAAATCCTCTTTTTCGACGAATTGCCTTGGTTCGACACGCGAGGCTCAAAGTTCGTCAGTGCCTTGGAGCATTTCTGGAACGACTGGGCGGCCTATCGCAACGACATCAAACTGATTGTTTGCGGAAGCGCCACTACTTGGATGCTTAACAAGGTCATCAACTCCAGAGGCGGGCTGCACAACCGCGCCACACACACCATGCTGATTGCGCCTTTCACTTTGGGAGAGACGGAGAAATACTTCCAAGCCCAAGGGTTTGTGTACGAACGCCAGGAAATCATGGAATGCTATATGGCCATGGGCGGCGTGGCCTATTACCTTTCACTCTTTGAGCGCGGCAAGAGTGTGGCGCAAAACATCGAGTCGTTGTGTTTTACCCGTGGAGGGGAAATGGTGGACGAGTTCCGCAAAATTTTCAAGTCGCTTTTCAAGAAGTCGGAAAACCACATCGCCGTCGTGACCGCCATGGAAAAGAAAGGCATGGGCATGACACGAACAGAAATCATCGAAGAGGCGCATCAAACCAACAACGGGAATTTGACCCGTTTGTTACAAGAGTTGGAAGAATGCTCTTTCATCAGGAGCTATATTCCGTTCAAAAAGAGCAAGAAAGACCGTTTGTATCAGCTCATCGACCCCTTTACGCTTTTCCATTTCCGTTTCATGAACGATGCAGGAAACTACTTGAAGGGCTATTGGCAAAAGATGCAAGCCTCCAGTCAATATGAAAGTTGGTGCGGATATGCCTTTGAAATACTGTGCCTCAACCACTTGGACCAGATTGTGCAAGCCTTGGGCATCGACGGCACCATCAACACTCCATGTTCTTGGACGTATCGTCCCACGAAAAACATGATTGCCGACGAAACGGACGAAGACCTGAAACATGGGGCGCAAATCGACCTGCTCATTGACCGTTCCGACAAGTGCATCAGCATTTGCGAGATGAAGTATTCGCAAAACGAATACGAGATTACCAAAAGCTACGACAGCCACCTCAACCAGCGGATGCGCATTTTCCGCAAGGTGACAAAAACCAAGAAATCGCTGTTGCCGACGTTCATCACGCCCAACGGACTCCTTAATAATATGTATGCGAGAAAGATACCGCGCGATGTGAAAGGCGAACAGCTGTTTGGGTAAAATCTATTCCTTTTTCTATGGTTTTTTATAGAAAAACGGAAAAATCCATAAAATAATCTTGGAATTGCGGCATATTATCAGCTAAATCTCCCAAAAACACCACGATTGTGCCAAAAATCTCTTCAAACTTGGCGCAATCTATAAATTATTACGCCTTATAAAACACATCAAAATATCGCTGCAACTTCACAAGGTCGGTTTGGTAATAATTATCACCGTAATAGCAATCGGCAAGAACTTCATAAAGGCGGCAAAACTCGCCAAGGTCGTGCTTGCCGCGTTGTGCATCTATAGTGAGTGAGAGCAGTTCCAAAGCCCGGTCGGCGGCACGGTGGCATTGCTCCATGTTGCCCTTGCTTTTCCAACGGTTGGCCCGCGACACCTCGCTGCCGATATTCAGCATCTGCTCTGCCAAGGTCATTGTTGCCCAGCGGCCAGCAGCCAATTCCGTATGTTGATAATTGCTCATATAATCAATGTATTAACAACCTCAATAATGCGTTTGCGTATAGCGGGATCTTGCACATCACGGCTGCGGTTGCCTTGATAAGGACGGATATTGATAAGAGAATCAAACTCAACGAAATCTTCGCCTTCCATTTCAGGATAAAGGTTGATTCCCCACAAGTCGGCCTGTTCCGAGCCTTGCAAAAGCAGTTCCCGTTCAATGTCGGCGTGGAGTTCAGCATCCAATCCGATAATTACCTTTTGTATATCAACAACAGCCTTTACCATGTCGCCGAAATATCCTGGTAACATAGCGTTTAACTCACTTCGATGGATAGGTTGTGATGTGATTTTCATATTTGTTTATTTTGGAGGCAAAATTACAAAGAAAAAGCAAAATACAAGCAGAGGAATCAGAAACGGAGAAAAAAACCAACACTTATATTAGAAAATCGCCCAAATGTGGTATAAAAACACAAGATTTGGGCGTTTTTCTATAGAATTTCGCCCAAATGCATGGTTTAATGGGTACATTTGGGCGGTTTCCTAATCTGAAAACAATTCCTTGGCGGTGATTTCGCTGTGCAACAAGCCGTATTGCTTGCCCTTGGCCACCCCGAATGGCGTTATCATCGTGTGGACCAGTTTGAACGGGGTTTTGGTCTCGTTGCGGAAAACCATCATCCTTTCATTGAGTTTTTCCTTGTAATCATTGGTGATGACGTAGGGTTTCGAGGCGAATTTCATCTTGCACAAATGCACCATTTTGTCGATTCGGGAGATAATCAAGTCGATTTGTGCGCCTTTGTGCTCCACTTGCCCGTTTTCGTCCTTTCTTGGCCCAATGCGCCACGAAGAAACCGTGGTGGCGATGCCCGAAATGCCCAATCCTTTCTTGATGGCATTGAGATGCTTGAGGCAGACCATCTCAAAGGTGAAGCCTTCCCAAGTCTCCACGCTTCTGGTCATGAAATTGTGCATCCAAAATTCGGGGTCCTTGTCGTCGTTGTTCTCGATGAAACGGAAATAGAATAGCGTGTAAAAATCAGATATTCTGTAGATTTTGTTTTTCTTCTTGCAGCCGAATTGGGCGAATTTCACGATAAAGTCGCAGCGTTCCAAGTTTTTCAATACGCGAGTCAGGTTGCCGCCCGAAAGTTTGGAGACGGTTTCCAATTCGGAGCGCGTCAGGCCTTCGCGTTTTGCCGACAAAGCCTTCACGACGGCCACATAACGGTCGGCTTTTGAAAAGAGGGCGTTGTAGAGTTCGTCAAACTCATCGCTGAGCCTTCCGCCGATGGCAAAAAAGAGGGCATCGATATTCTGTGGCAGGCTCAGGTTGGGTTCGAGCAGGCTCAAGTAGTATGGTATGCCACCCAGCACCATGTAACACTGGATGATTTGGTAATAGTCCCATCCAAATCCCTTGTTATCAAGGTATTGCTTGCATTCGTTGAGCGTGAACGGAGCGACGTAAATCTGCCGCGTGATGCGGTTGTGCAGCCCGCCTTGGTTGGAAATGAGTTTGTCCACCATCCACGAAGTGGCACTGCCGCAAGCCACAAGTACGATGTCGTCGCGCATGGCCACCCAACTGTTCCAGAAATACTCCAACGCCTCCACAAAACCGCTGGTTTTGTTGTCGATCCAAGGCATTTCATCGATGAAAATTACTTTTCTTCGCTGGCTGCTTTGCTCCAACAAAACAGACAGGGCATCAAAGGCCTCGCTCCATGTGTTCAGTTGGGGTTGCTTGTCAAAGGTGCCATATTTGGCCAATGCCTTCGCGAAGTTCTCCAATTGTTTTTTCTGCGTGCCTTTGTGTGCGCCTACATAATAAAAGGTGTAGTTGTCGTGGAAGAAATTGCGCACGAGGAAAGTCTTTCCGACCCGTCGTCTGCCATAGATGACGACAAATTCCGAGCGTCCGGAATTCATGCATCTTTCCAGTTCTTCCATTTCGCGTTTCCGTCCGATGAGTGTATCCATGCTTGGCTGTCATTTTGCTGGCAAAAATACACAAACTTTTTCGAATTATGCAAGAAAACCGCCCAAATGTGGTATAAAAACACAAGATTTGGGCGATTTTCTATAGAATTTCGACTAAATGTATGGTTTAATGGGTACATTTGGGCGGTTTTCTATGGCGTTGGTTTATGAAATGGGGACAGAACTGTTTGGGTAAAAGTTTTCTGTTTTTCCGTGGCAGAATCCTCAAAAACGATGAGTGCAACCCCCAAAATCCTCACAAATGGGGATAATCCATTTGGGGCAAAAGCTGTATTTTTGCACCGTTTTTCAGTCATTATCATTTTTAAGTAAAACCATGAACAAGAACAGAATGAGACAGGGCTTTTTTATGGCCATTCTTTTTGTCGGCCTCGGGTTGCCGATTTTCGCACAACGCACCGATGCCAACGTTTTCGGCCATGTGATCGACAAGCATAACGGCCAACACCTGCCTTATGTCAATGTGGTGCTGAAAGGCACCTTGATAGGTACCTCCACCGACGAAACAGGCCACTACCATCTCACCAACCTGCCGGAAGGCAAGCACACCATTGAGGCATCGCTGATAGGATACAAGACTGTAAGTCAGGAAATTGTGGTGGAAACGGGAAAGAGCAAGGAGGTGAACTTCCATATAGAACCCGACTCAAAGCTGATGCAGGAAGTGGTGGTTTCGTCCAATCGCTTGGAGGTGAACCGTCGCGAAGCCGCCACGGTGGTCAATGTGCTGGCGCCGCTCACCTTGGAGAATGTCAATGCCTCCAATCTGGCTGAAGGCCTGAATTTCCAGCCCGGGTTGAGGGTGGAAAACACCTGCCAAAACTGCGGCACCAACCAAGTGCGCATCAACGGACTGGAGGGCAAATACTCCCAGATTCTCATCGACAGCCGCCCCGTGTTCAGTGCCTTGGCGAGCGTGTATGGCCTTGAGCAAATCCCCGTCTCGATGATCGACCGTGTGGAAATCATCCGCGGCGGCGGTTCGGCCTTGTTTGGCGCTAATGCCATCGGCGGCGTGGTCAATATCATCACCCGCGAGCCGGTGAAAAACAGCCTCGAAGTGGGCCACACGACTAACCTGATTGGCGGGAAATCATGGGACAACGTCACCTCGGTCAATGCCGCTTTGGTGTCGCATGATTACAAGGCTGGGGCCTATATCTTCGGGTCGGCCCACACGCGCCAAGGCTACGACCACGACGGCGACGGCTTCACGGAGCTGGGCCGACAACGCTCGATGAACATCGGGACGCGGGCGTTTTATCGGTTCAGCCAACGCTCCAAGCTGAACGCCGAATACCACAACCTGTACGAGTTTCGCCGTGGCGGCGACAGCATCAACCTGCAACCTCACTTGTGCCAAGTGGCCGAGCAGGCCGAACACCATGTGCATGGTGGCAGCCTCAACTACGAGTTGATGAGCCTCGACACCCGCTTCCGGCTTTCCGTGTTTGGCTCCTTGCAGTCCATCGACCGCGACACCTACTACGGCACCCAATACGACCTGAACGCCTACGGCACCTCAAGGGACATTAGTTCGGTGCTTGGAACGCAAGCCTCCTACCAGTTTGACCGCCTTCTTTTCATGCCGGCTGTCATGGTGGCAGGCGCCGAATGGGCCACCAGCCACCTCGTGGACGAGCAGCCCGCCTACGACCGCCTCGTGGTGCAAAAGGCCGACATCGCCAGCGTGTTCGCGCAAAACGAATGGAAGAACGCACGTTTCAGTTTCCTTCTCGGCTTGCGCGCCGACAAGCATAGCCTAATGGACAAACCCGTGTTCAGTCCGCGGGCCAACCTGCGCTGGACACCCTTGCCGTCAATCACCACGCGCCTCAGCTATTCTTCGGGCTTCCGCGCACCGCAGGCCTTCGACGAAGACCTCCACATCATGGCCGTGGGCGGCGAAGTGGCCCTCATCAGCCTCAGTACCGACCTCCGACCCGAATACAGCCACAGCCTCAGCGGTTCCATCGACTGGGAACACCGGTTTGGCACCTTCGATTTCAGTCTGTTGGCGGAAGGCTTCTACACCAACCTCAACGATGTGTTCGTGCTTCGTCCGCAAGGCATCGACGAGCACGGCAACCTGCTCCTCGAACGCTGCAACGGCGCGGGTGCTTACGTGGGCGGCATCAATGTTGAGGCACAACTCCGTCGCAACAACTTCAACTTTCAGGCGGGCTACACCTGGCAGCAAAGCCGCTACAAAGAACCCGAGGCTTGGAGCGACGACCCCGATGTGGTGCCGCAACGACGCATGTTCCGCACCCCCGACCACTACGGCTACCTCACCGCCGTTTGTCCCATCACACAACTGTTTCAAACTTCAATATCAGCGGTTTACACTGGACCGATGCTGGTGCAACATTTTGCCGGATTTGTCGAAAAGGACTGCGAAAAGCTGACACCTTCCTTCTTCGACCTTGGCGTCAAGCTCACCTACAACATCCCTTTGACCGCAGGCACCAGCCTGCAACTCAACGGCGGCGTGCAAAACATCCTGAACAGTTTCCAAAACGACTTCGACCAAGGCGCACTCCGCGATGCCGGCTACATCTACGGCCCCGGATTGCCGCGCACCTATTTCGCCGGACTGAAAATCAGCTTGTAAATCCTTTGTGGGAAAATGGTGCTTTCAAGTTTGGTGCCGAGGGCTTGGATGCCTTGCGGTTTAGAATATTCTTTAGTTTATTATCGCATTTTTCGGCAACTATTTTACATGTTATTGATTTTCAATATGTTTTAAACTCGATTTTTTGAAAGATTTCTTGCAAAGCAATCTTCAAACCAGTTTTTTTCAGAAAAATGCATCTCATTTCACAAAATGTTGTATTTTTGCAGCCGCAAAATGAAGCCACTTTAGCTCAGTTGGTAGAGCAACGCATTCGTAATGCGTAGGTCGTTGGTTCGAGTCCGACATGTGGCTCATGCAAAGAGTTTCGGAGACGGAACTCTTTTTTGTTGCCCAAAACCGATAGAATTCTCTGTCTTTCGCGAAAATTCCCTATCTTTGTATCATTAAAACCGAAGAAAATGATATTGTGTTTGGAAACGTCCACGCCCGTTTGTTCTGTGGCGCTTAACGAAACCCACTGTTCCATCGCCTTGCGTGAGACGGAGGGACAAAACGCTCATTCCGAAAAGATTACGAACTTCATCCGCGAAGTGATGGAGGTGGCTGGCATCGACTATCCACAACTTGATGCCGTGGCGGTAAGCAAGGGTCCCGGCTCCTACACGGGCCTGCGCATCGGAGTGAGTACGGCCAAGGGCATCTGCTATGCCGCCGACCTTCCGCTGATGGCCATCGACACCTTGGAGGCGATGGCCTACGGCATGAAAGAGAAACTCGGCAGCCAAATCGCTGAAACCGACCTGCTTATCCCGATGATTGATGCTCGAAGAATGGAGGTTTACGCTTCCGTCTTCGATGCCAACTTGAACAAAACAGAAGACACCGTCGCACTCGTCATTGACGAAAACTCGTTTGAGGACTTACGCAAAGACCACCGCCTCTGGCTTTTTGGCGATGGTGCCCCAAAACTCAGAGAAATATTTGACAACCAACAAAATATCAACATTATTGACGGCTTCAAGCCTTCGGCTGCGTATATGAGACTTCTGGCAGAGCGAGCTTTGAAAAAACAACAGTTTGTCGATGTGGCGTATTTCGAGCCGTTCTATCTGAAGGATTTCATCGCGGGCAAGCCGCACGTCAAGGGATTGTGACCGTGGACTGTCGTCATCATAGTCGAAAAGGGTCAAGGTAAAAAACAGAACGAAAATGAGGAAACTCATCACCATAGCATTACTTCTCGCAAGTCTCACCGCTTTCGCGCAGGTGCCGCATCTCTTTGAGCACACCTACCCTGTCGTCACCACGGTGGATCCCCAAATCCGCGCCATGATGGACTCCGTTTCGGTCGACAGTATCAAGGCCACCATCGAGCACATGAGTTCGTACCACACGCGCCGTTACGACAGCCGTTACATTTGGGAAGTACAAGACTGGCTTGTAAGACGTTACAACGGTCTGGGTGTCGATACGGTGATGCTCCACGACTTCCAAGTCCCCTATTTTGAACAAGGCACCGCCGACAACGTCCTCGCCGTGCAATGGGGCACCAAGACACCCGAGGAATACGTCATCTGCGGGGCGCACTACGACTCGTGGAATGCCGACGGCAACGACCCCGACACCATCCGTTCGCCTGGTGCCGACGACAACGCCACGGGCGTGGCGGGCATCCTCGAAACCGCCAGGATCTTAAGCCATTACCGTTTCGACCGCACCATCATCTACGCCAACTGGTGCGCCGAGGAATGCGGCCTCGTGGGCAGCGCTGCCTACGCCGCCGAATGCGCCGCACAGCGCATGGACATCGTCGCCTATTTCAACCTCGACATGACAGGCTATCTTGAAGCGGGTTCCGACATCCATGTCAACCTGATGTATACCACGCAAGACTCGCTTCTCGGACAATACGTCAAGCGCCTCAGCCGCACCTACTTCCCCGAGATGCGCATCTGGCAGGACTGGCTCGCATGGGGCGACAGCGACTATTCGTCGTTCAACCGCAACGGCTACCCCGCCATCCATCCTTTCGAAGACACCCATGCCAGTTCACCGTTCATCCACAGTCGCGATGACGTGTTAGGCAAGAGCGTCAACAACCTGGAACAATGCAAACGTTTCACGGAACTCAACCTCGGCACCGTGGCCACCTTAGCGGGACTCAACCATAATGACATAACGGAAAAAGAGATCAACCGTATGGTACTCTATCCCAACCCCGCGAGGGAATCCGTCACCGTTATGGCTGATGAAAGCCTTCGGTCCGTCAGTATTTGCAACTTGTTAGGACAACAAGTCGCCACGATGGAATTGCAAGGAGAACATAGCTGCACCATGGCCACAAACGGCATGGCTGCTGGCATTTATGTGGTTAAAATCAATACAGGGAAAGGCTTCTCAACACGAAAACTTATCCTAAAGCCTTGACGCCTACGTCGATGCGCTTGAGGGTCTCTTCCTTGCCCAAAAGCTCGAGGATTTCGCCGATATGCGGGCCTTTGCCGGCACCGACCACCATCAGGCGGAGGCCGTTCATCACCAAGCCCATATTCAACTCGTTACCTGTAATCCAGTCGTTTAGGGTTTGGTCGATGTTGGCCAAATCAAAAGGCTCGATGCCATTGATGACCTCTTTGGCCTTGAGCATGGTTTTTGCAGAATTTTCTTTCCAGCGTTTCTTCACCGTCACGGGGTCGTACTCCGTCGGGGCTTCAAAGAAGAAGAAGCTTTGGTCCCAGATTTCCTTCACGAAATTGACCCTGTCTTTCACCAAACCAGCGACTTTCACGGCGAAATCCATCGTCACGTCGATGCCCTTTTCCGCTTTCAGCCAAGCCTGATAGTCCTTGCCGACTTCCTCGTTGGACTTGCGCATGAGCCATTCGTGGTTGAACCATTTCGTCTTTTCCACGTTGAACTTCGCGCCGCTCTTGCTGCAACGGTCGAGCGAGAAGGCTTGAATCAGTTCTTCCATGGTGAAGATTTCCTGTTCCGTTCCGGGGTTCCAGCCGAGCAACGCCAACATATTGATGAAAGCCTCGGGGTAGTAGCCGGATTGCTTGTAGCCCATGGCCGTGTCGCCGGTTTTCGGGTCTTGCCAGAACATGGGGAAGACGGGAAAACCGAGGCGGTCTCCATCGCGTTTGCTGAGCTTGCCATTGCCATCGGGCTTGAGCAGCAGCGGCAGGTGGGCGAATTGCGGCGCTTCCCAGCCAAAGGCCTCGTAGAGCATGACGTGGAGGGGCATCGAAGGCAGCCATTCCTCGCCACGGATGACGTGACTGATTTGCATCAGGTGGTCATCGACGATGTTGGCCAAGTGGTAGGTCGGCATCCCGTCCGACTTGAACAGAACCTTGTCGTCCAAGGTGTTGGTCTGCACCTTCACCTCGCCGCGAATCAAGTCATGCATGACGATTTCGCGGTCTTCGGGGATGAGGAAACGCACCGTGTAAGGCGTGCCGTCAGCCATCAGTTTCTCGACCTCCTCCTTGCTCATTGTCAAGCTGTTGCGCAGGTTTTTGCGGGTCTGGCAGTTGTAGATGAAGGTCTGCTTGTTGGCTTCGGCCTCCTTGCGATACTGGTCGAGTTCCTCGGCGGTGTCGAAGGCGATGTAGGCGCAGCCTTTGGCCAAAAGCTCGTCGCTGTATTGTTTGTAAAGGTGTTTGCGGTTGCTCTGCTTGTAGGGACCGTATTCGCCGCCAACGTAGTCGCTTTCGTCGAACTTGATGCCGCACCAATCCAAGGATTGCACGATGTATTCCTCTGCTCCGGGAACGAAGCGCGTTTGGTCGGTGTCCTCAATGCGGAGGATCATTTTTCCTCCGTTCTTCTTGGCAAACAGATAGTTATATAAAGCGGTGCGCACGCCCCCGATGTGCAAAGGTCCCGTCGGGCTGGGGGCAAATCTTACTCTAACTTCTTTCATATATCGAATATTTATTGATTACTATTGTTGTTTTGACGCGAAACGCGGGTCTGCGGGACGCGAGACGGGCTAAATCTCGTGTTTTTCGGCTGCAAAAATACGGATTCCAAATGATTTTGGGCATAGAAAACGAAAAAAGCCTGCCGAACTTGGCAGGCTTTTGAGGTACCTGGCGGATTCGAACCGCCGTCCCCGGTTTTGCAGACCGATCCCTAACCGCTCGGGCAAGGTACCCTGTTTTGCGGCAGCAAAGATACAACTTTTTGGTGAATTGCAAAGGATTTTTGGAGAAAAAATTTACACCAAGCCCCTTGCCGCCAGTTTCAGCCAGTTCCAAGACAACAGAGCCATGAAAAGCAAGGCACCATATATATAGAAGATTTTCAAGTCTTTACGCCGCAAATGGGTCATCGCGTAGGCGGCCATTAATATTAATAAAGGTATGGCAGGTTCGTGATAGCGTTCCATATTGGCGGCAAACGAAAACATGATGATGGCGAGATACGACAACTCATATGCGCCGACCAAACTGAAGTCGCGCCATTTCCTTTGGCGGAAGGCGATAACGATGGCCAACATGGCGAAAATCGCGAGGAAGTTTTTCACGTAGGTGCTGCCGTGGATCATCTTGTTGTGGTCGGGGGATTCTTCCACCATCGGGGCTAATGGCAACACGAAAGCACCAGGAGCCAGAATCCAGTTCTGGGCCAGTCCGCCGTATTGCAAGCCCATCGACTCGTATTTGTCGGATTGATAATGCAAATCGGTGAATTTCAAGCGATAGATTATCTTCATTTCGCGACCTACAGGTGAGAAAAGGAAGACAAGAAACACGACCACCGTGGCCGCCAAAGTGATGATTTTCCCTTTTTTGCCCACCAGAGTTGGCGACGACAGCACCACAAAGACCAAGAAAGCGAAAACAAGGCACATGCCGATGATGGTGCGGAAGCCGAAGACCAGACCTGTGAGCACGATGGGACAAAGTATGTTCCAAACGGTGTATTTCTTGCTGCGGATGAGGTGGTCCATGCGTTCAAGGGCGAGTATGGACAGGAAAATCATTTCCATTTCCTTGGTGTGAATACCGCAAATCTGAACCAAGACAGGAGTAAACACACACATCACTGCGGCCAAACGACCCGTGTGCTCGCCGAACGTCCTGGTTCCCAGCCTATAAACGACGACACAAAGATAAGCGCTCATCAACGCCTTAAAGAGTCGCGGTGTCAAAAGGCTGCGGCCAAAGATGGTGTAAACCAAGGTGAGCCAGAGCGTATATCCTTGGTCGGACCAGCCCATGGTGTAGGCTTTCAAATACTTGAAAACGTATAAGACGTGGCCGTGGCGCACACATCGCGACAGATAAACGGCGGTGGAATGGTACCAAAGGCTGTCGGCGGCGCCATATTCAAAGGCTTTGCCCGTCTCGTAATAGTAACAATAGGCGACCAAGAACGCATACAGTCCACGGATGAGGAAGGCCACCAAGAAGACCTTCCATTTGAAGCGTTTCGTGTCGTCGGTTCTCCAACGGGGATAGAAAATGGCGGTCAACAGGAAGAAGAACAGCACTTCGCCGATGCCCCACAGCATCCATTTCAGTTGCAAGGCATGGCTGCTGAACGCCACACTGACGACGACAAGGGCCAACACGTACAGCCCGATGCCCATGAGGTTGATATGTCGCAGCAGTTTGGTGCTCATGGCAATGGTTTGGTGGAGACGGTGTATACACCACCGTCTTTACAATACGTCATTCCATCCGGAAAATGCCTCCCACGTTTTCGCGTTTCTTGGCAGAACGCATCAGCAACGATTTTTCCCCGGGAAGCACCGCGCCCACTTTGCGCATGTCGGCGCGTTCCCAGTATTTGGGCTTGTATTCGTGCATGAAACGATATAGCGAGTCGGTAGCGGTTAGCACCTGTGGGGCATAACTTTCCGGCGCATCGACCACGGTCTCAAACTCAATATGAAGGATCTCTTCTATGGGATCATACTCATAGGTGAACATATAGTAAACCGCTGTGTCTTCGTGGTGGTCGCGTTGCACTCCTACGCCGTCCTCGAGGAAATACATGAGATAGCCCGCTGTGGTGTCGTAAGGGTTCAGTTCGAATTTCTTGTACGAGTCCTCGACAATTTGCCCAAAATAGTCCGTATTCCAGTGTTCTACAAATGTCACTCCGAAGACCTTGTTGATTATGTTGTAGAAGTCGACGTAGGTTTGTGCGACGAAAACCGTGCGGCGCACATGGTAATTGGGCGAATTGATGACAAAAGACGTGCCGCGATATTGGCCACCGCTATAGTCGCTCACTGTCACGGTGATGATGCTGTCGTTTGGCCCGCCCGACATGGGAGAGACGGTAAACCAGTCGGCATCGTTTTTCTTGTCGATGGTCCATTTACAGTTGGATCTAAGAATGATGGTCTGCGTTTCTGGCTCAAGGCCAAAGCGCATGTCTTGCGACGAGACAAACAATGTATAGTCTTTCTCACCGCAACCTGTGAGAACGATGGCGACCACGGCCAACAAGGTCGCCCAAATCAAGTTGCTTTTCTTTTTCATAGCATCAAGGTTTTGGATGCAAAAGTACACATTTATTCATTACCATTCAAAACCGAATGGTTTTCACCGGCTTTTTACCCGAGATTTTTTTGCTTGCGACAGCTTTTTTGGCGTGTCGGCCAGCATCTCGAAATCCATCTTGTGCTTGAAGAGGTCGACGGCCTTGACGACCACGCGCACCTCGTCGCCCAACTGGATGACGCGGCCGGTTTGCTGCCCGATGACGCGGAAGTTGTCGTCGTCCAGATAGTAATAGTCGCCGGGAAGATCCTCATAGCGCACCAAACCCTCGCATTTGTTGCCTTTCAGCTCTACAAACAAGCCCCACTTGCTCACGCCCGAAACCAAGCCCTCAAACACCTGCCCAATCTTGTCTTGCAGGTATTCGGCCTGCTTGTACTTGATGCTCTGGCGTTCCATTTCCTCGGCCTGTTTTTCCATGTCGCTGGCGTGCTTGCACATGTCTTCGTAGTCCTTCTTGTTGGCCGAGCCTTGGCCTTCTATGAGATACCTTTCTATTAATCGGTGCACCATCAGGTCGGGATAGCGGCGGATGGGCGAGGTGAAGTGGGTGTAGTAGTCGAAGGCGAGGCCGTAGTGCCCGATGTTGTCGGTGCTATAGACGGCCTTGGCCATGGTGCGCACGGCCACGGTCTCGATGAGGTTCTTCTCGCCCTTGCCTTCCACGTCCTTGAAGAGTTTGTTGTACGACTTGACCAAGTTGCTGCGACTGTTGAGGTTCATGGAGTAGCCCAAGCGCGAGATGAGCATGACGAACTTGTTGAGTTTCTCGGGGTTAGGCTCGTCGTGGATGCGATAGACGAAGGTGTTGTTGTGCCATTTGCTTTCAGGCTTGCCGAAGGTTTCGGCCACGGTGCGGTTGGCCAGCAGCATGAAGTCCTCGATGAGTTCGTGGCTTTCGTTTTGCTCGCGCACGTAGGTGTCGATGGGTTTCTTGTTCTCGTCGAGGACGAACTTCACCTCTTCCGTGTGGAAGTTGATGCTTCCCAAGGCCATGCGCTGCTCGCGGAGCTTGGTGGCCAAGCTGTTGAAGGTCATGATTTCGGCCTTGTAGTCGCCGTCGCCGCCCTCAATCATGGCTTGCACTTCCTCGTAGGTGTAGCGTCGGCACGACTTGATGACGGTCTTGCCGATCCAGCGGTCGTAGATCTTGGCGTTGTCGTCCATCTCAAACACGGCCGAGAACGTCAGTTTTTCCTCGTCGGGACGCAGCGAGCACACGTTGTTGCAGAGCTTTTCGGGCAGCATGGGGATGGTTCTATCGACGAGATAGACCGAGGTGCCGCGGTCGAGGGCTTCCTTGTCGATGGCGGAGCCGGGGCGGACGTAGTGCGACACGTCGGCGATGTGCACACCCACTTCCCAATGGCCGTTGGGCAGTTTTTGCAGCGAAATGGCATCGTCGAAGTCCTTCGCGTCGGCAGGGTCGATGGTGATGGTGAACACCTTGCGGAAATCACGGCGTCGCTTGATTTCGTCCTTGCTGATCTTTGAAAGAATCCTATTGGCCTCTCTCTCGACGTCTTTCGGGAACTCGATTGGGTATTCGTGTGCGGCGAGGATGCTCTCCATCTCCACGTCGTTCTCGCCGGGTTTGCCGAGCACTCGGGTGATTTCGCCGAAGGGGTTGCCCGAGCCGTCGGGCCAGTCCACGAGGTGGGCTATGACCTTTTGGCCGTCTTTGGCGCCGTGCAAGTCGCCGCGCGGGATGAAGATATCCACGGGCATCCAGTCCACGTCGGGGCGCACATACACATAACCCCGCGAGATGTTCAGGATGCCCACGAAGTCGGTGTGGCGGCGTTCCAAGACTTCCACGATTTCGCCTTCGGGCTTGCTGTTGTTACGCTTGGGGAACATGGCCACGCGCACACGGTCGCCGTGCAACGCCTTGTAGGTGTTGTTGGCCGCGATGAAGATGTCGTCGCCTTCCTCGTCGTCGCGGATGACGTAGGCCTTGCCCGTCGATTTCATCTCCACCGTGCCTTCCACGTATTTCGTCTTCGGGCCAAACTGCGCCATGCCCTCTGCGCTCATCACATAGCTGTAAGGCCGCTCTTCCTTCAACAACCCTTTGTCTTTCAGGTCGATGAGAATATTATAAACCACGTCTTTTCCAGCCAAGTCCCTGATTCCCATAATCTTGCAGACCTGCTTGTAGTTTTTCGGGCGGAAAGGCTCGTCGGCGAAAATGCCGAGGATGACACTCGTGAAAGTGCTCAGTTTGTTTTCTATTTTTTTCTTTTTTGGCATATTGCTTTCTTTCTTTTGCCTGCAAAAATAGCAAGATTTTCAAACATTTTGCCCAAAAAAGGCACCGCCGATGTTTTTTGGCGATGCCTTGTGTTTGGTTTCCCCATGCGGGGCGAGATGGGCATCATTCGATGACGACCTTCTGCGTCCTGACGGAATCGCCGTCAATCAGGCGCAAGACGTACACGCCGGGGACGATTCCGCTGGTAGAGACGTTGCGCGCAAC
>JBGUHI010000087.1:0-4230 GCA_045111995.1 Candidatus Limimorpha sp.
CCCATTGCCGTGGATTTCGCCGAACTGCCCAAAAACGGGGTGCTGGCTATATTCGTACTGCGAGCAGAACGGAACCATGAGCCACAAGGTGTCGAGGACGAGGCCTTCAAAGGCGCCTTCGCCCACGGTGGGCGGCGTGTCGGTGTGGTAGAAGCCGAAGGACATGATGCCCGTGCAGTTGCGGAAAGCGTTGGCGCCGATGCTGCTGATGTTCGAGTGGCAGTTTATGCCATCCAAGTTGTCGAGGCCGTCGAAGGCACCATCGGCAATGGCCGTGACGGCGTATTGGACTCCTCCATATTCAAAGTCCTCAATGCCAACATGGTCCAGCGTGGCGTAGGAAGCATCGTATATCACCGTGGCCGTGGTGTCGCCGTTGCAGGGGATTTCATAATACGTCCCGTAAAACTCCACAATGTTGCCCTTGATGGTGATGTCATGGTTAGGCATGGTGATGGTATAGGTGTCGTTTCCGTTATCCACAAGCGTGCCCGCGCTCAGGATGTAGCATTGCGGCGTGAGCGATGAATTGAGACCCACCACGACATCCTGCCCGTTTCCTGCATACACCTTGCCTTCGTATGGCAAGCCGATGCTGCCTTCAAGGCTGATGGCGAGCGGTGCATACGCTTCGATGGTGTAGCCACGCATGGCCTGCCCCGCCATGTCGCTGCCGTTGATGCCGCCCACGGTGCAGTTGCCTGCGTAATAGTTGTTGCTTAGCGTACCACTAAATTTATAACCCACAATGCCTCCTTTATTCGTGGCGTTACCGCCAACGGCGCCAAGATTCAGGTTGTTGCTGAGTGTTGAAGAAAAACAACAGCCTGCCATGCCGCCAACCTCATTCGAGCCGGAAACCGAGGCCTTGTTCACACACCCGCTCAAAGTGCCGACCATGCGCCCTGCGATGCCGCCTACTTCTTCGTTGCCCGTAATGCTCACGCCCTCGCTGACGGAACATCCCGTAATCGTGCCACCGCACAAACCTGCGATGCCGCCTACATAATTACCACCCGTAATAGTGCTTCCCTCTCCCAACACGAGGTTCTTGACCGTGCCGTTGCTGTGTATAACTGCGAACAAGGCCTGATAGTCTTGGCCCGGCTGGTTGATGACCACATTTTTGATGCTGTGGCCGTGGCCGTCGAAGGTGCCTTGGAAACGAGAGGACATCGTGCCGATGGGTGTGTAGGTCTTGCCCGAATAGTCGAGGTCGGCCAAGAGGCGGAAATGCTGGCCGTATTTGCTGTCGCCGCCATTGACGCTGGCTGCCAAGGCATCCATGTCGTCGGTGGTGATGATGTTGTAGGGGTCTTCCTCGGTGCCGCTGCCTCCGCCGGGCAAGCCGATGGTGAAGGTGGCGGTGGTTTGTCCGCCAAAGTTGCCGATGCCCGCGATGGTGATGGTGTGTTGGCCCCAACCAATGCACCCGCCGTCGGGCAAGGTCACGGTGTAGTCTGTGTTTTCAACAAGCGTTACGGGCGAGCCGCTCTTGTTGTCGGTGACGGTGACCTCGGGCGTGAGCGGGTTGCCTGTGTAGGATTGGGAGGGAATGTCGATGCTCACCCAATTGCTGTAGCCGATGTCGCGCTTGAGGGTTGCATTGCCCGTGATGGTCACGTCGGCATCGGGCATGGTGAAACTATATTCATCGCCATCTGGCGTGAGCGGTATGTTGCCGTTGGCGAAATATTCCTCATTTACAGGAACATAGCCCGCTTCGGCCGTGTAGTCCAAAGTCATTACCATGGCTTCGCCTGCGCCGAAATAGGGCGTTGCGCCATCCCAATAGGTGGCGGAAGGGAGCACACCCGAAACATGTTCTCCGAAACTGACGGTGCCCATCCACTTGGCGCCGTCGGTGTCGTTGCCGTTCACGCCGCCATGACGGGGGGTAGCATGGTAATAGTTATATGATAAGTTACCTCCAGTCTTCTCGCCAATGATGTCGCCCACCTTGTTTGTCCCGATGACCGACCCTGTGAAATAGCAATCTCTGACCTCACCGTCATACATCCCTCCGACAATGCCGCCCATTTTATTGGCTTTCGCAATGCCGTTGTTGCTGATGGTGGCCTTGCTTGTGCATTCCCTTATGATTCCAGCTGACTCACCTACCACTCCGCCAAACCCGATTGGGTTATAACTGCTGCCGGCAGCATCCGGATGTACCGAAATGACCACATTCTCGCCCACATGACAGTCATAAACATTAAAGATAGAACTATTAGACAGGTTTCCTCGAACCATTCCGACAATGCCACCTGCTTGGCCAGTTGTGGTCATGGTAGATTGGCCGCCCAACGTGAGTTGTATAACGCTGCCGCTCAGCCCTAAACATCCGAACAAACCGCAATAATCACCTGCATTATTGTTGATGGTCACGTTGTTGATGGAATGGCCATTGCCCCAAAAATTGCCACAGAATTCTCTGTAACCAGACCACCATGATTGAGTATCAGGGTCATACTTTCTATAATACGCGCCGCCGACAGGCGTGAAGGTCTTGTTCGTGTAGTCAAGGTCGGCCATGAGCTTGAAATACACATCTTTATTGTAGAAGTTTCCGTTGTTCACCTCGGCGGCCAATTGGTCGAAGTGGTCGGTGGTGAAGATGAGATAGGGGTCATAGGATGTGCCGCTTCCGCCGCCGAAGGTGCTTTGCGCAAAACCTTTTGGCACAGACACAAGACACAAGAACAAGAGCATCAGCAATGTCTTTGCGCGTTTTGTTTTGGTCTTCAGGTTGTTAGTCATGATGTTTTTCTTTTGAATCAAGGCAATCATGGGCGCCTTTGCTTTTTGAAGTAAGTTTTTGTCCATGGTTAGGGTTGATTTAAGATGATTGTTCTTGTGTCAAAACAAATCGGAATGGGTGCCAGTTTGCAAGAACAAGAGAGTCAAAAGGTTATCGTTCTGCTCCCAAGTCATAAGCCAGTCGGGTTGGATATGGCATTCCCAAATTTCTCGCTTTTGGTTCACGAGCTTGTGGGGGCGGTAACTCATAGGCAAGGTTCCTGTTTCTTGCAGTAATAAAATGGCATCATGAATGAGCCGCATGTTCAGCCCTCTTTTCTGACAGCGTACCAAATCTTTCTTGAAACGCTTAGGGGTTATCACCTTGTACTTCATATACTGATGCCCAATTCTTTAAACAAGTCATCTACAGAGTCGTAGGTTGTCACTCTGCCATGCTTGATGTCGTCCATCGCCTCGCGGAACCCCGCCGTCTTGGTGATGTCATACTCTTTGGGTTTTGCTTCTTTCTGCACCTTCACCGATGCCACGCCCAATAGCATTTTGCAGGCTTGTTTCACCTTCGAAACAAGGCTTTCGTCGGGCACTTGTAACACTAATGTTGCCATAATTGATTGTCTATATAATTGCGGCTGCAAAGATAATGCTTTTTTCCGATAAAGTCAAGCGTTTTTCGTTTGCTTTCAAAACTTCAATCCTTCTGCCTCAGTCATGCTGCCGTCGGCTTGCGTCTTGACAGGGATGAAGGCAAAGCTCCAGCGCAGGCCCTTGTAGGTCTTCGGCACACGGATTTCTATGTGGTTTTCTCCTTTGGACAGGTGAATTTCAGCCGCTTGGCGCATCCAATAAAGTTGTTCGTCGGTGAAGGGTTCTTCCTCCTCGGGCTTGCCCCAAGTGTTGAAATGGTAGTCGTATTTCTCGGGTTCGTTCCAAGGCTTGGGCGGAAAAATCTCCGTTCCGTTCACAAAGCACTGGCAGCCACCTTCCCAACGGCCTTGCGCCCCGATGCCGTAGCCGTTGCGGTTGGAGCGGGCGGGAGTGCAGAAACCTATCCACGTCTCAATGTCCATGTCTTGCTCGGCGGTGAGGACGGTTTGCGCGATGGCCAAGGCCGTGTCGCCCAGCACAATCTGGTGCAATTGGCAAAACGCATCCAAATCGACTGCGCCGCCGAAGGCCGCAAACGGCTCATTATCATCGATTTTCACCTGCCATTCCATTTGCGCGTTGGCCGCCCAACGCATTTTGCTTTTGTGGAAACGGTCGCGGTGAAGAACCATTTTTTCCTCAAAATCGGCCAAACGCGAGCCAGCCTCGGTGTGCGGGCCAGTGGGGAGGTTCTCGTTTTCCACATCGCCTGCGTTGCCGCCGTTCCAAAAACGCTCGGCGAAGGCCATCATGCCGTTAATCATGCCGTTGTGCAGCGCGATGTTCTCTTTTTTGTCCACGCGCACGTCGTTCCAAAGGCAG
>JBGUHI010000088.1:0-44017 GCA_045111995.1 Candidatus Limimorpha sp.
CGTGCACTTGCCCAGCAGCACCTGCTTGACGAATACCAGCAGGGGCAACGCGACCTCCCGCTCCAACTCCACGAACCTGTTGTATGAAACGGTCTTGGGGAAGAGATGCGTCCAATGCCTGCAAACGTGGTTGAGGTAGAAGTGCTTGAGGCAGCGATGGTTGCCCATGTGGAAGGCCACCAGTATGGTGATGACCTCCGCGTCCGACAGGCGGTTGGGCTTGTTGCGATGCCGTTTCCCGTCGTCCACTTCCAAAGTGTGTCTTTTCACCGTCTCGTTGAAAAACTTGCAGAAGTCGTCTGCCATACAATAAATTTCCGTAATTTTGTCGTCTGATAACATAGCGTGTTTCGTTTGTTTTTTTGCACTACAAATTTACGAAAATTATCGCTATGTTATTCTTTTTCAAGTAATTATTTTATATCGAACTCACGTTTGTTTACTTTCGCCGTTTTTGCTAATGCGCCTCTAACCAGTTGTTTCCCGTATTCATCTCCACCACCACCGGCACCGAAAGCGGCAAGGCATACACCATCTTGTCCTCGACGAGGGCTTTCAGGTCGGCGAGTTCGTCCAAATGCGCGTCGAAGACCAGTTCGTCGTGCACCTGCAGCATCATCTTCGACTGCATCTTCAGCCGTTGCATCTCCTCATGGATGCCGATCATGGCGATCTTGATCATGTCGGCGGAGCTGCCTTGTATGGGCGCGTTGATGGCGTTGCGCTCGGCGAAACCGCGCACTACGCTGTTGGCACTATTGATGTCGCGCAAATAGCGGCGGCGGCCAAGTATGGTTTCCGCATAGCCGCGTTCCTTAGCCAAGGCGATGCTGCGGTTCATGTATTCCTTGATGCCCGCGTACTCTTCGAAATACTTCTTGATGATGTCGGCGGCTTCGCTGCGCGAAAGTTCCATCCTCTCGGCCAAGCCGAAGGCCGACATGCCGTAGATGATGCCGAAATTGACCGCTTTGGCGCGGCTGCGTTGCTCTTTGGTGACTTCATCCATCGGCACATGGAACACCTTGGCAGCCGTGGCCGCGTGGATGTCGTGGCCAAGGTTGAAGTCGCTGACCATGGCGGGGTCTTGGCTCAGGTGGGCGATGATGCGCAACTCGATTTGGGAGTAGTCGGCGGCAAGGAGCGTGTAAGCCTCGCTGCGCGGCACGAAGGCGCGACGAATCTCGCGGCCTTGCGCGGTGCGCACGGGAATGTTTTGCAGGTTCGGGTTGTTGGAACTCAAACGCCCCGTGGCCGTAACTGCCTGATTGTAAGAGGTGTGAATCAGTCCGTCTTTCGGATTGACCAAAGCCGGCAGCGCATCCAAATAGGTGGATTTCAGTTTGGTGAGCGAGCGATAGTCCAAAATCAAGGGGATGATGTCGTGCTTGTGGGCCAGTTTTTGCAGCACTTCCTCGCCTGTGGCGTATTGTCCCGTCTTGGTTTTCTTGGCCTTCTCGTCGATTTTCAGGCGTTCAAAGAGGATTTCGCCCAACTGCTTCGGTGAGGCGATATTGAAAGGTGTGCCCGCCAGCTCATAGATTTTCTCCTCAATCTTGTGGATTTCATCGCCAAACTCCTCGCTGATTTGCTTCAGGTTTTCCGTGTCGATCTTCACGCCGTTGGCCTCCATGCGGCTCAGCACGGGCACGAGCGGCATCTCAATTTCGTAGAACAGCTTCTCCACGCCGTTTTCCTTCAGCAAAGGCAACAGTTTTTCGTAAAGTTGCAACGTAATGTCAGCATCTTCGGCGGCATATTCCTTGACCAATTCAATCGGCACCTCGCGCATGGTTTTCTGTTGCCGTCCCTTGCCAATCAGGTTCTCAATCGGAATGGTGATGTAGTTGAGATAGACCTCGGCTAAGTAGTCCATGTTGTGGCGTTGCTCAGGTTCGAGGAGGTAGTGCGCGAGCATCGTGTCGAACATTTTTCCCCTCACGTTGATGCCGTATTGCGCCAGCATGGAGATGTCGTATTTCAGGTTCTGCCCGATTTTGAGGAGGCTTTCGTCCTCGAACAAAGGCCGCAGCAGTTCCAGTTTCCTTTGGCATTCCTCGCGGTCGGCGGGCATGGGCAGATACCAAGCCTCGTGCGTCTTGATGGCGAAGGAAAGTCCCACCAAATCAGCGGAATACACGTCGATATTTGTTGTCTCGGTGTCGAAAACGAATTGTTTTTGCTTTGACAACAATTCCACCAAAACCTTTATGTCGGCCTCGGTTTCTACCAATTTGTAGTCATGTTGCACCGTCTTGGCGGAGTCTTTGTCGGAAAACTCCAAAAGTCCGCCGTCACTTTGGTTGAAAAGGTCAAATTGCCCCGATGCGTTTGGCGTTTCGTTGGAGAACAAGTCGGGTGTTTGGCTCCCTGTTGTCCTCTCGTCATTGCGAGGAACGAAGCAGTCCAGAGATGCCTCGCCCGCGTGGCTTTTCTTGTAATCGTCCAGGAAACGCTTGGCGAAGGTCTTGAATTCCAGTTCCTCAAACAAGGCCATCAGCGCGGGCAAGTCAGGCTCTTTGGCTTTCAATTCTTCCTCGTCGAACTCGACAGGAACCTCTAAATTAATGGTTGCCAGCATCTTCGACATCAGTCCCTGCTCGGCGAAGTTGATGACGTTCTCCTTCTGCTTGCCTTTCAGCTCGTCGGCGTGGGCGATAAGGTTTTCCACGCTGCCGTATTTGCCCACTAACTGGGCGGCAGTCTTTTCACCAATGCCTGGAATACCCGGAATATTGTCGGCGGTATCGCCCCAAAGTCCCAGAATGTCAATAAGTTGCTTGGGTTCGCTGATGCCGTAGCGTTCGCAAACCTCTTTCGGTCCCCACACCTGCGCCGGCTCGCCGAATTTGGCGGGCTTGTAGAGCAAAACCTTGTCGGTGACAAGTTGTCCAAAATCCTTGTCGGGGGTCATCATATAGGTAGTAAAGCCTTCTTTTTCAGCCTTTTTGGACAAAGTTCCAATCACATCGTCGGCTTCGTAGCCTTCCACGCCGTAAATCGGGATGTTGAAGGCCTCGATGAGCCTTATTATATAAGGTATGGCCTCGCGGAGGTCGTCGGGCATCTTCTCGCGGTTGGCCTTGTATTCGCTGTATTCGGCTTGGCGTTGTTCGGTGCCGGCCACGTCGAAGGCTACGCCGATATGGGTGGGTTTTTCGTTCTTCAGAATCTCGTAGAGCGAGTTCAAAAAGCCCATCACCGCCGAGGTGTTGAGGCCCTTCGAGGTCATACGGGGGTTCTTGTTCATGGCGAAGAAAGCCCTGTAAATCAAGGCGTAGGCATCCAAAAGGAAGAGTTTTTTATTGGTGGTTTCCATGTGGTTCGATTTTATGGTGTAAAAATACAAAAAAGATTCCTCACAAAACCCGTTTCAGCCAAAGCCTCAAAACAGGGTCGCCGATGATGTAGCCTTTCGCTGTCGGTTCTATCAACTCTTTGGCGGTCAGGGCAGTCTTTAGCCGAGCAATGTTCGAAGGTGAGCCATAATCGTATTCTTCCCTCAGGTCTTTCTTGCCAAATTCGGTCGATTGCCCCGCCAAGACAGCCCTAAGGAAATTGAGTTGGTAGCTGGTCAGCGATTGGGTCTGCTCAATGTAAACGATGGAGTTTTGGTCAACCAAGTCGTTGAGGGCGGCTTTCAGGATGTCTTCGGTTACCTCGTTTTCGGTCAAAAGCAAAGTGTCGTAGGCGAGTTGTTGTACATAAGAAGACTGATACTCAACGCTTTCACACAATTGCTTCACGAGTTGCTCCGAGATGTGTTTCCCTTGTTTGGCAAAGCCTTCTTGGATGTAGGGCAACCATGTTTCAAATGGGATGTTTTTCAGGTAAAGCAGTTCGCCGAATTTGTAGAACGGGTAGCTTTTCCTCTGGAACAGGTTGGTCATCATGTGCATTTTGCTTCCGTAGAGGCAGTAGGAAACGTTTTGCTGGTGCTGCCAAACCGTTCTCATGCGTTTTTGCACGCTTATGGAGTCGGGGAACTCGCCCACCTGCTGGAACTCGTCAATGCAGACGACGATGTGGCAACCCTTGCGGCTGGCGATGATTTCGGGCAACGCAAGCACTTCCTCGGGTTGGTGGGTTTTGGGCGTGATGCCCAACGAAACGCCGTATTCGCTTTGCCCGTCGAGCGACAGGGAGATTTTTGGCACCAACCGCTCAATGAAGCCTTTGGCCAAGTCTTTCCACTCTTCCACCTTTGAGGCGGTTTGCTTCAAGACGGCTTCCGAAAATGCGTTGTAGAAGTCGTATTCGTTGCGGCAGGAGAAAATGTCCATCGTAACCACGACGATGTCCTTGGAATTGACCTTTGCCGCCACTTTGTTGACCAACGAGGTCTTCCCCCAGCGTCGGGGCGAAATCAATATGGTGTTGATGCCGTACTTGAAATTGGCCGACAGGCGTTCCGTTTCCGCTTGCCTTCCGATGAAGTGGCTGTCCTCAACCGGAATGCCGAACATGAAGGGTTTATTGTCCATAATGCAGTGTGGTTTTTGCGTGCAAAGATACATCTAATTTTCATATTACACAAGTTTGTGTAACACAAGTTTGTGTAACACAAGTTTGTGTAAGATATAAAACAATGATAACCAATTGTATACATTTTTAAATTTGGTTTGAATTTGAGAAGTTATTTCTGTTTTTTTGAACGCCCTGAATCCGTTTGTCTTAGTCCAAAGCGCATCAAAAATCCGAAAAAAAGTGCGGTTATAAAAAAAAGTTGTACCTTTGCCACCGAAAACGAGTTTAATTTATTCACTAAAAATTCAGAACTATGCAAGAAATTTTGAATGAAATCGTTCCGATCATCGCCGAAAAGCTTGGCGTGGATCCTTCGGAAGTCACTATGGAAGCCAGTTTCACCAACGACCTCGGTGCCGATTCTCTGGACACCGTCGAACTGATGATGGAATTTGAAAAGAGCTTCAACCTCTCCATTCCGGACGACCAACAGGAAAACATCCAAACTGTTGGCGACGTTGTGAAACTCATCGAAAAGATGCGTGCTGAAAACAACTGATTTTAAATAAATCATCTATGGAATCGAAACGTGTAGTCGTCACTGGCCTTGGAGCCATCACCCCCATCGGAAACACCGTCAAGGATTTCTGGGACGGTTTGGTGAAAGGCAAAAGCGGTGCTGGCGAGATTACCCGTTTCGATTCTTCTTTGTTCAAGACCCGTTTCGCCTGCGAGGTGAAAGGGTATAACCCCGACGATTATTTCGACAAGAAGACGGCACGCAAGTACGACTTGTTTGCCCAGTTCGACCTCATTGCCGCCGACGAAGCCATCATCGACTCGGGCATAAGCCCCGAAAATACCGATTACGACGATGTCGGTGTCATTCTGACCTCGGGCATTGGCGGCATCAACCACTGCTATAATGAGGTGAGCGAGTATGCCCAAACCGATGGAACGCCGCGGTTCAACCCATTCCTCATCACGAAGATGATCATCAACATGCCTGCGGGCGTGGTCTCCATCAAATACGGATTCCGGGGGTCCAACTTCGCCACGGTGTCGGCATGTGCCTCATCATCACATGCTATCATCGGCGCTTTCGAGCACATCCGCTATGGCAAGAGCAAGGTCATGGTAGCCGGTGGCGCGGGAGCAGCCATCGGTCAGTTGGGCATTGGCGGTTTCAACGCCATGAAGGCACTCTCGACCCGCAACGACGACCCGCTGACGGCCTCCCGTCCGTTCGACCTCAACCGCGACGGCTTCGTCATGGGCGAAGGCGCGGGCTGCGTCGTGTTGGAGGAATATGAGCACGCCGTTGCTCGTGGTGCCAAGATCTATGCCGAAATCGTGGGCGGCGGCTCTTCCGCCGATGCCTACCACATCACAGCCCCCCATCCCGAAGGAATAGGAGCCATATTGAGCATGAAACGGGCCCTGAAAGATGCCGAAATCGAGCCAGAGGCCATCGACCACATCAACACGCACGGCACCTCAACGCCTATGGGCGACATCGCTGAGCCTCTTGCCATCAAAGAGGTGTTTGGCGACCACGCCTACAACATCAGCATCAACTCCACCAAGTCGATGACCGGCCACCTCCTTGGCGGCGCCGGCGCAGTGGAAGCCATCGCCAGCGTGCTCGCACTCAAAAACGGCATCGTGCCGCCTACAATCAACCACTTCGACGATGACCCCGCCATCGACCCGCGCCTCGACTTCACCTTCAACCACGCCCGCCAACGCAAACTCCACTACGCCCTTTCCAACTCGTTCGGCTTTGGCGGACAAAACGCCTCTCTCATCTTCAAAAAGTACGAGCCGTAAAGATGCCTCTCTTCCGCCGCGCCCCCAAAGACCCTTTCGAAAAGGAACTCTACCAATATATACACAATGCTTTCGGCTTCTACCCGAAGAACATAACCCTCTATCATGTCGCCTTGACCCATAAGTCGATGGCTGTTGGAACCGTGGGGCACTTCCACCTCAGCAACGAACGCATGGAATATCTCGGCGACGTCGTGCTCAGCCTTGCCGTGGCCGACTACCTCTTCCACACCTTTCCCACGCAGGCCGAAGGCTTCCTCACCGAGATGCGCTCCCGCATCGTCAGCCGCGTGTCGCTCAACAAACTGTCACGTAAACTCGGCATCGACAAATACATACAGCACGCCCCCGACGGCAACAACGCCCGCTCGATAGGCGGCAACGCCTTTGAAGCCCTCATGGGGGCCATCTACCTCGACCGCGGCTACGATTTTGCCCGCAGCATCATTATCGACCGCATCGTCCGAGTCCACATCGACATCGACGAACTGAAAAACACCGATGTCAACTTCAAGAGCAAACTCCTCGAATGGAGCCAGAAACACAAGAAACACTTGGAGTATCGCCTGCTCAAAGAATGCGGCGAAAGCCACAACAAAGAGTTTCACGTTCAAGTCTTCATCAACGAACAGCCATACGGCGAAGCCTCTTACCGATCCATACGTGGTGCGGAGCAATTGGCCGCAGAAAAAACATACAGTATGTTGGCAAAATAGTGTATCTTTGTCGGCATGAAACCCAAGAGCAACAAGATACGGATTCCCTCGTTCGACGACACCACCGTCGTAGGCATCAACTCGAGCCTGCCCGACTACAAGTTGGCCTATCGCATCAATAATGCGCTGACCATAGACTTGGCACGTTATGACGACCTCTTCTTCGAAGGAGCCCCTTACGCCTTCTTTTACTACACCGCTGGCGAGAACTACAATGTCTACAACCTCGTCAGTCTCGTCAGCCGCGAGCGCGTGTTATACACTTTCAAACCTCGCATTGACTATCTTTTTCTCATTCAAAACACCGTTTCGCCCGAACGGCAAGTGGCCATCATGCGCAACCTGCGCCAAGCCGATGATATCGTCCACGCCTTTCTGCTCGAAAAAGACAAAAACCTACGTGTTGTGCTTGAGACCATCGCCGATTGCGAACAGAAGATGATCGACAAGAAAAAGTTGCAGACCGACATCAATGTGGTCAGGCAGCAAATGCAGGAACAGGAAATGCAAATGGCTGAGCTTAGGGCTCAATCCTGATGTCGACTCCGCTGTCTTCGGTCACGAAGGAAGAGACACGGTCGCCAATACCGAGATTGAATCGGTGTTTGCCCAAGCTGATATGGTCTCCGACGATGGTATACAGATGCCCATGATAGGTGGCTTTTGCCCCGAATGCCTTGATGTCCTGATAGACACAATAGCTGATTTCGTCGCCAGGCAGGTAATGCGCTTTGATGATTAAGCCAAAATCCTTGTGATGGAAGCTGATGGGCAAGTCGCAGGGATTGTAGATGCTGAAGTCGATGCGGATAGTGTCGCCATGAAGGAACACGGGCGTTTTTTCGCCAGTGGCATTGGCGATGTCAAACCGGGTCACCAGACGATTGGCTGAGGAAAAATCATCGGAAAGAAAGCCCTCAAATTCCACGCCACGCACCTTATAGGGTACCGACCTTTCGTTGACGGCGCCGCATACGAACACGGTCTCCCCAATCCAAGCCTTGTCGAACTGCCAAAGGTCGTATTGCGTCATGCGGTCGTAATAGCATTGCAGCGAGGAACTCTCCTTGCCCGTGAAATAATGATACAAGGCAGGTTGCTGGAACGACCCTCGGAAAACAACAGGATTGTCGTCTGCAACTTCCTCGATGGCACGGTAGAGCCTTTCTTTGCCGTGATAGCCGAAACGGTCGACCAAAGAGGTCGTTAACAGGATTCGGAAGGCCAAGACCAAAAGCAAAGAAGGCAACACGAAACGACGGATGTATTTTTCCAACCTATTGTCAATCAATGTTTTTTGGTAAACAAGCACTACCATGGGGATGACACAGATGATGGTCCAGTGCGGCTCCACATGCCCACGGAATGCCATCAGCCAGAAGAAAAAGAAGAACCCGACGAGGATAAACTTCAATCCCCTCTCGAAAACCCCAGCAGGCGTCCCCTTTTCCCTCTTATGAGGGGGCAGATGGAGTCGGGAGGATAAAACATACACCACCGCCCCAAACGTGAACGGGTTGAAAATCAGTAACTGATTGGGCAGATACTCAAGGAAATAACTCCAGCGGAACGACTCGCTGCGCTGCGAAAGATGGTACCTGAAACTTGGAAAGTCGGCTTGAACTTGCCAAACAATGTGTGGCGTAAGCAAGGCCAAGGCCACAAGGCAAGCCACATAGAACTTGCATTCCTTCAGCAACTTGAGGTTCGAGAGCACGACCAGCCCCAATAGTAGGAAAGCGTGGTATTTGCTGTAAATCATGCAAGTCATCAGCAAACCCATCAACATCACGTTTTTCCATGATTTGTCGGACAGATAACGCTGATACACAAACAAGAACAACGCCGAGAACAATATCAACGCAGCATCGGGTGCGGTGAAGAAACCGTAAATGTTGAACATCACGATGGAGCAGGCGATGACGAAAAACAGCAAGAGACTTGTAGGACTCAGGTGTCGTCTTGGTGTCCCAGGACTTGTCGAAGCCTCAACGGGCCGACTGACGGCTATCAACCATATCACGAACAACGACAGGCAAGAAGCGATAATCGTAAAGAACCTCACGCCCAAAGTCCCCGAAAAGAAAATGCTGCTAAGGAATGTCATCAGCCCCACCATGGGCGGGTGGTCGAAATAACCCCAAGCGAGGTGTTCGCCATAGAGGGCATAATAGGCCTCGTCCTCCTGGATTTCGGTGAAAACGCCTTGCAAAAGGTTGATGATAAACCAAATGAAAAGGCCACAACAAAGGCAAAGTTTCCAATTGAATTTGTCCTTTGTCATGGCCGTTTTCGTTGTAGGGCTGACACATCGTGGCAGCCGTATAAATTGGATTCCGTTGCGGCTGCCATTGTATGACAGCCTTACAGTTTTTTAACCTACGTGAATGTTTTCCTTCACCAGTTTCAGGATCTTCTCGGTGTCGTTGCCGAGTTCCTTGCGGAGGTTGGCATCGTTGAAGTTGGTGAGGTACTTGATCATGTAGTCCACGATGCTGTCGGAGAACACGCCCTTGGAGGTGTAAATCTCACGGTCTTTGGCCAATTCCTTGGCGGCGGCCACGCAGCTGTCGGGCAGTTGTTCGAGGCTCTCTTGCAGCTTCTTGTGCTTGTCGTCGTGGATGTTCACGCCGAGGCCGACGTAGGTCTTTTCAGCGATTTCAAGCGCGTTGGGCATCTCGAAGCCGTGACGTGCGGCGGCGCAAAGGGCGGCCATCAGCAGGTACATGTCGGCGCAGCCATCGGAGGCACGCCATTCGAAGGTCTGTTTCTCGCTGAAGTCCTTGTTCGACTTCTTCTCGAGCGGGTTGGCGTTGGCAGCCATATCCTTACCATTATTGATCCAGCCGAGCGGCACACGCACCAAGGCGCTGCGGTTCGAGTAGGACCAGCACAGCGAGGTCGGGGCTTCCTGATGAGGCACCAAACGCAGGAACGACAACGGATTAGGATTACCGAAGGCAGGCAGCGAAGTACCAGCCACCATATAGCCGGCGATGGCTTTCTTGCCGTAGTCGCTGAGTTCGCCTTTTTCAACCATCACGCTCTTGCCGTTCTTCGTGAACTTGCAGTGGACGTGCATTCCCGAGCCGGCCTTGCCCACGGTGATCTTCGGGGCGAAGGTCAGGGTGACGCCGTATTCGTAAGCCAGTTGGCGCATAATCCACTTGGCCACAACAAGTTGGTCGGCGGCATCCTCGATATTGGTGGGCAGGAACTCGATTTCGTTCTGCTCGTAAATCTTGCCTTCGTAGGTGAAGTTGCCCACTTCGGAGTGGCCGTACTTAATCAAGCCGCCGGCTTGGGCGATGAGGCGCATGGCTTCCACGCGGTATTGCGTGAACTTGTTGAACGGAGCGCTCTCGTGGTAGCCTTTTTGGTCGGGCACCTCGTAGATTTCCTCGTCGTCGGCGATGATGTAGTATTCCAATTCGCCCATGGTTTCCATCTGCAAGCCCGTGGTTTTCTTGAACACTTCGTGCGCCTTGTGCAGGATGTGTTCAGGCGAACTCTCAAATGGCTCGCCGTCGCGGTTGTAGAAGGAGCAGAGGATGTCCAAGGTCGGCACTTCGGTGAAGGGGTTGCGGAATGCCGTCTTGTACTTCGGCACCACATAAAGGTCGCTCTTTCCGGCTTCGATGAAGGGGAACAGGCTGGAGCCGTCCACGCGCTCGCCGGCGGTGAGGATGCTCTCAAGGTGCTCGAGGCTTTGGATCACGAAGTTGAGGGTCTTCAATTTGCCGTCCCAGCCACAATAGTGGAAGTTGACGAATTCGATTTCATTTTCCTCGCAATAACGGATAATGTCGGCGCGAGTGAATTCTGCTGCAGGCTTCTGGAGGTACTGCACCAGACGATTGGGGTTCATTGCAATTCTTTGGTCCATTAGATTTTGTTATTTAAAGATTTAAAATTCAATATTCAAAGATTCGTTTGACGCGGGACTGCGTGATACGGGACGCGGGACTTTCTGCCGCTTTGCGTCACTACGAGGCACGAAGCAGTCCAGATTTTGCGCAAAAATAAGGATTATTCCGTCATACTTGCGTCAAAACAACAAAATTTCCTACTTTTGCCATAATTTTCAATACAAAACCAAACATTATGGCATTAAGAGATTGGATGATTGCCTTCAACAACGCCAAGACGATGGAGGCCAACGGCGATGAAGGCCCGGATTTGATAGCGGAATACGAGCGCGTGCTCGAGAAATTAGGAGAAGGTCCTTTTACCGAGGCCGAGGAACATGTGCGCGAAGAAACTTGTCGCAATCTCTATGAATTATACCTCTTGAACGGCGACGAGGCTAAGGCGGAGGAGTATAAAGCATGAATTTTCAAACTTGGGTGCGGAAACAGGGGTAAAAATAGAAGTTTCCGCACCTGAGTTTAACAAAAAAGCCTAAAAAACACCAAACTTGAGTGCGGAAACAGGGGTAAAAATACAAGTTTCCGCACCTGAGTTTGATTTTTGAAAGAAATTTGTTTTATCTTTGCCGGCGAAAAGTTTCAATCATGGACAAGAACCTGTTTATCGGACGCGAATACGAAATACGCCAGTTGGAAAAATACCGCAACTCGAAGGAGTCGGAGTTCATCATCGTTTATGGTCGCCGCCGTGTCGGGAAAACTTTCCTAATCAAGGAGTTCTTCGACGACACCTACGACTTTAAGGTGACGGGGCTTTACAAGAAACCCAAGAAGATGCAACTCAAGAACTTCTATCTTGCCCTTCAGGAATACGGTTCCACCGTCAAGAAAGTGCCGGAGGACTGGTTGGAAGCCTTTGCCGAGTTGAAGAAACTGCTCAAAGGCATCAAGGAAGACAGGAAGAAAGTCGTTTTCATCGACGAACTCCCATGGATGGACACCCGACAAAGTGAGTTTCTTGCCGCTTTCGAGGCCTTTTGGAACGGTTGGGGTGCACAGCAGAACGACCTGATGCTGGTTGTCTGCGGCTCAGCTACCACATGGATTACTAACAAGATTCTTTCCGACAAGGGAGGCTTGTTCAATCGGGCGGCCCGAAGATTGTACCTGATGCCCTTCACGCTTCAGGAAACAGAGAAATACTTGGTTTCGAGAGGCATCCGCTGGAGCCGTTACGATATTGTGGAATGTTACATGACCATGGGCGGAATCCCTTATTATCTGAAACTTTTGGATAATGAGTTGTCTTACCTTGCCAATATCGACATGGTTTTCTTCAAGCGCAACGGTCCGCTTTGGGATGAGTTTGACCATCTTTACGAAACCCTTTTCGGCGCGTCGAAGGCCTATCTGAAAATCATAGAAGCCTTATCGACCAAGAAATCCGGCCTTACCCGAAAGGAAATCATTCATGAAACGAAGTTGGAAGACAACGGACTTCTTTCAGAGATGCTGAACAACTTGAAAAACAGTCAGTTTGTAAGGGCTTACAACACCTTCGGCTATGGCGAGAAGAATGTGGTGTATCAGTTGGCTGATTACTTCACCCTGTTTTACCTCCGCTTTTTAAAAGGGAAGCAAAACCCCGATGAGCACTTTTGGACGCACTTTTTGGACAATCCAGCAAAAAGCAGTTGGGCAGGACAGACCTTCGAGCAAGTCTGCAAGGACCATATCGCACAAATCAAGAAAGCCATCGGCATCAGTGCTCTGCTGACCGACATCTCCTCGTGGCAAGGCGAATCGGAAAGCGGTAAGGCACAGATAGACCTCGTCATTGACCGTCGCGACAGGACGACCAACATCTGCGAAATCAAGTATTCGTTGAATGAGTTTGTCATCGATCAGGATTATGAAGACAAACTAAAGAAGAAGATGCAAGTGTTTCGCGAGGCCACTCATTCCAAAAATGCTTTGCAGTTGGTTATGATTACCACCTACGGCGTCAGGCAGAATGCTCATAGCGGCCTCGTTCAGTCGCAGGTGAAGATGGATGATTTGTTTTTATAACTAAAAGAAAATCAGATATATATTTATAAAAACTCAGTTTGGTTGAGAAATTTTCTATTTTTGCAGCGAGATAATTAACGAATAGTATTCACTAAACAACGATAGAATCAGAGCGATAAACAACGATAAATAACAGTTAAATAATAGCGTTTTTGCTTTTCAAGTATACCTGAAATCGCCAAATTTCAACTTAATGCAATAGAGAGCAGAACGCCTACAGTATCCGTGGGCTTTCTTGTTTGCATTAATGGTTTTGGCGAACCTCAGGTATAGACAGAAAGTTTCACGGTTTTTTTGTGATGCAGTTGGAAAGGTGAAACGCCCAAAACCACAGACAAGCATCATGAAAAGGCGCAACAAATATATCGCACAAGACCGTATCGCTATTCGGATTGCCGCCCGCTACGGAATGACCAAGGAATACAAAGCCGCACGGCGAAATCGACTGACACCCCTCCAAGCCTTAGAGGACTGGGATTTGCTGCTGCCAGAGGAACGGGCGTTGTTTGAAGGTTTTGAATCGTGAATTACAGTTGCAAACGGCGTTTTATCGTCGTCTTCACCTCTTCAGCATATTAAAATAAGCATTCAACAACTTCTGCGCCCCAATTTAGGCACTCATCCGTTGCCCACGCACATCATCTTTGTTTTTCAATCCGTTCATTAATCCACCGTTTCAATAGGAATGTCCTTGGATTTGCAGCGTGATTGTCTGCAAGTGCAAACCTATATAAATACCAACCCAAAACAAAGTTATTATAGCATGTCCCCCGCCGTCCTTAAAGCTACATCGATAGGGAGGCAAAGAAACACAAATCACCCAAAAAGGTCATCAAGTAGCACTTCTGACTGCACGCGGTTGCTGTACATGTTCCTTTTCACTCCGTAGGTGGTTATCATGGTCAGTTGAAGCGCTTTCTTGGTCTTGCTTTCTTCGCGGAAAGTCTCTATCTTGTTCCTCACAGCCGCCTCGTAATCCTTGTCGATGGTAAACTCGTTGATGGAGAACTTCATTTCGCATACATTAATAACCCTGTCGCGTCTGTCGATAAGCAAGTCTATTTGTGCGCCGCGTTTCCTTTCCTCGCCTTCGGCAGACTTGTGGAACCATGCCGAAACCTCGCATTGCACGGCGGAAATGCCTATGGCTCGCTTGATTTGGTCGAGGTGATAGAGGCAAAGTTGCTCAAAAGTATAGCCCGCCCACGACCGCCGCGAAGGGTCGTCCATGCGATTGGTCCAATAGTGCGGGTCGCGTTTGTAATTGTCCTTGATGTAGGAAAAGTAAAACATGCTGTAGAAATCGGTCAACTGATAGACTGTGTCTTGCTTCTTCTTGCCGAAATAGTTGTAGGGACGGATGAATTCGTTGTTGGTCAGGTTGTCGAGAATCGTCGTGAGGTTGCCGTTGTCGTGCAGCTTCGTTGCCTTGATGATTTCGCTACGCGTCAGTCCCATGCGTTTTTTTGAAAGGGCCTCAACTACGGCGATATGATTCTCAGGCTGCTTGAAAAGGGTGTCGTAAAGATGCCCGAACTCGTCCCAAAGCATACCTTTTTCCTTGAAGAAAAGGTTGTCGATGTTTTGTGTGTAACTCCATTTTGGGCTTAATTGCTTCAGGTAGAAGGGGATGCCTCCCATAATCATATAACATTCGGCAATGTCGTAGCGCGTCCATTCTATGCCTTTCGACAACAAGTATTCTTCCGTTTCCTTGAGCGTGAAAGGACGGACAAAAATGCGCGTGCCGCAACGGTTGAAAAGCCCGCCTTGGTTGGCTAAGAGTTTGTTGGTCATCCACGAGGTGGCACTTCCGCAGGCAATCAGCAGAATGTCGCTCTCGGCGGAAGCCCAGCCGTTCCAAAACTGCTCAAAAGCGGCGACAAAACACGAGCCTTCCGTGTCCAACCACGGCATTTCGTCGATAAACACAACCTTTTTCCCTTGGGTGTCAACTTGTTGAAGATGCTTTTTGAGCATGTCGAAAGCCTTGTACCAGTTTTCGGGCACGACGGCATCGCCGCCAAATTCTTCCATTTGCGCGGCGAAACGCTCCAATTGCACCGAAGTGGGTTGGTGGTAAACGCCCGTCAACTTGAAGGTGAAATCGTTGTTGAAAAATTGGTTGACAAGGAAGGTCTTGCCGACTCGCCGACGGCCATAGACAATGACCAATTCCGACTCTTTCGACTGCATGCATTGCTTCAAGAGTTGCATTTCGTATGCCCTGCCGATGATTTCTTGCTCCATATCAATAACTTATAGTTGCAATAACGCGGCAAAGGTACAAACTTTATTCGAGAAATTTGTCGTTTTCTCCAAAAAAAATTGAGTTTCCGACAAAATTAGGCATCAAAATTTGTCGGAAAGTGGGTATAAAAACCGAGTTTCCGACAAATTACTATCGTTTCAGCATATTAAAATAAGCATCCAGCAATTTCTGCGCGCCAATATAAGCGCTCATCCGTTGTCCACGCACATCGCTTTCGACCAAAGGAAGCAGGTCGGAAACGAGTTGGTTTTGGTAGAAGTCGTTTTTCAAGGCGCTGTCCATCGAGTCGTACATCATCTGCACGTCCTGCGCGGAGCGTTTTTTGTAAAGGTAGCCGTTGTCGCGGATGGCCTGAATGTGGTCGGCGACCATCTGCCACACTTCGTCGATGTTGAAGCCTGTTTGGGCGGAGCAGGTCATCACCTTGGTCTCTTGTCCCGATTCGGGCAGGGGGAAAAGGTGCAGTGCGTTGCGGCATTCGGCGGCGGCGCGGTTGGCGCGCATCACGTTGTCGCCGTCAGCCTTGTTCACGGCGATGCCGTCGGCCATCTCCATGATGCCGCGTTTGATGCCTTGCAGCTCGTCGCCGGCACCGCTTATTAATATAAGAAGGAAGAAATCGACCATGGAATGCACTGCCGTTTCGGATTGGCCTACGCCCACTGTCTCTACGAAAATAGTATCATAACCCGCTGCTTCACAAAGGACTATCGTTTCCCTTGTCTTTCGTGCCACGCCGCCCAAAGTGCCTGCCGAGGCCGAAGGACGGATATAGGCATTAGGATGCACCGAAAGGCTCTCCATGCGGGTCTTGTCGCCCAAAATGCTGCCCTTCGAGCGTTGGCTGGAGGGGTCGATGGCGAGGACGGCCAGTTTTTGTCCCTTGTCGCAGAGATGCACGCCCAAAGCCTCGATGAAAGTGCTTTTTCCCGCGCCCGGAACACCCGTAATGCCCAAGCGCAAGGCCTTGCCTGCGTGGGGCAGACAGGCTGCGATAATCTGTTGGGCCAAGTCTTGATGCTTCGGCAAGGCACTCTCTACCAAGGTAATAGCCTTGCTGAGCGCAACGCGGTCGCCTTTGAGAATGCCGTCAACATACCATTCAAGCGGCATGAGTTGCTGCTGGTTGCGCTTCAGGCGGGCCAATGCCTCGGGGTTGACCTGAACGGGGCCTTCCACGCCTTCCGTGACCTTAAGGTTCGAGTCCCAATCGTGGGCTTGGTTTTCAAAGTGTTCGTATTCCATGTCGGACACTGTTTTCAGTCGGCAAAGATAAGGTTTTTCTTATTTTTTTGCATTGTTCCAAAAAAAATGCGTAATTTTGTACTTTCTAAGCAAGACAAACAGCCCATGACTAGCAAGACAAGAGTACTATTCGTCCATCAGGAAATCGCCCCCTACTTGCCGGAAACACCGATGAGTCTCGTCGGGCGCTACCTGCCACAGGCCACCCAGGAAAGCGGAAAGGAGATCCGCATTTTCATGCCCCGGTACGGTGTCATCAACGAGCGTCGCAACCAGCTTCACGAGGTGATTCGCCTCTCGGGCATGAACCTCATCATCAACGACACCGACCATCCCTTGATTATCAAGGTGGCCTCGATCCAGAAGGCGAGAATGCAGATTTATTTCATCGACAACGACGATTTCTTCACCAAGAGGAAGTACCTGATGTATGACGAGAACGGCGTGTTTTGCGACGACAACGACAGCCGTTGCGTGTTCTTCACCCGTGGTGTCATCGAGACGGTGAAGAAGCTCAACTGGTCGCCCGACATCATCCACTGCCACGGCTGGATTTCGGCTCTTATGCCGGTTTATATCAAACGCGCCATGAACGTGCGCGACAACCCGCTCTTCAACGAGTCGAAAATCATCTATTCCATCCACGACGACGAATTTGTGGAAGACTTCAAGGCGGGCTTCGACAAGAAGATGAAACTGCCGGGCATGAACGCCAAGGACCTCAAGTATTTCAAGGAAGCCAACTACGTCAACCTTATGAAGGCCGCCATCGACTATTCCGACGGCATCGTGGTGAGCACCAGCCGCCTCAACCCTGAAATCGAGGCCTATCTGGTGGAGTCCAAGAAACCGTTCCTGTCGTATCAGGACCAAGTGCACTATGCGCAAGCCTGCAACGAGTTCTACGATTCCATCTATGGGAAACAATAATAAAGGCATTTTAGAGTTATCTGTCACCAAAACGAAATTATTCTGACATACATGAAGACACGTCATTCAACGGCTTTGACTTGTTTGTCCCTAATGGTTGGAGCATTGCTTCTGGCTATTGTTTCGTGCAAGAAGTCACCTAACTCCGTCGGCAACAACCTGATTGGCGAGAGCGAATACATCGACGTTTACCATACCGACACCGTGGCCATCGTGTGCCACTCGTATCTCGACTCGGTCAACACGACCAACCCCTCCAACGCCTTGTTGGGCGCGATGAAAGACCCCGTCTTTGGCACCTCCGAGGCCGGGTTCTACACACAGTTCCGCTTCTCGGGGGCAGGCCAGTCGTTTGGCGCCAGCCCAGTGTTGGACTCGCTCGTGATGCAACTCTACCTGACAGGCACCTATGGCGACACCATGACATGGCAGACCGTCCATGTCTATGAGTTGGCCGACACCCTCTCGACCAAGGAGGTTTACTACAACCATAGCGATGTGGCCACCAACGCCATCGACCACGCCAACGGATTTCAGTTCCGACCGCGACCCCACTCCAAGGTCAATATTGTTGGTGTCGATACCCTGGCACAACCCGTCATCCGTATCCCGCTGAGCCAAGAGCTTGGCAACAAACTCATGACACTCGACACCGCCGTCTATTCGTCGCCCGACCTCTTCAAGGCTCAGTTCCCCGGTCTCTATGTGACATGTAGCCCTGTCGGCCAAAACGGTGCCATCAGCTCCATCAACCTGACCAACAACGAATACACGGTGATGCAACTCTACTACCACGATGCCACGACACCCGACAAGCCCATGCGATACAACTACTACATCACATCGTCAGACGTCTATTTCAACCACATCGACCACGATTACGCGCAAGGCAACCCTGACTTCACGAGCCAGGTGCTTGACGGCCAAACCGCATCGGGGCAGCAACGGGTCTACCTGCAAACCATGGGTGGCGTGAGAACCTATCTCAAGTTCCCCAACCTCGACCATTGGGCCGACACCCTCGAAGGCTGCCATATAGTGGTCAACGAAGCCAAACTCATCGTTCCCATCGTCACCGCTACGCTCGACTCGGTATATACCGCCCCAAGGAATTTCATCCTATTGGGGTTCAACGCCGACAGCACCACCTATCTCCTTCCTGACTATTACGAAGGCACCAACTATTTTGGTGGCACATTCAACTCGAGTCAGAAATGTGTCACTTTCCGTGTGTCGGAATACCTCCAGCGTGTCATTATGGAAAAGAAAGAGAACAACGGCCTCTGCCTTGGCATCAACGGAGCCTCCTACAACGCCCAACGCATGGTGGTGGGCGGTCCCGAGGCAACGGAAGGCGAGAGAATGCAACTCAAAGTGACCTATTCAATTGTAAAAGAGTAAAATAATAATAAAAAAATGAAAAAACTGATCTTAGCCGCATTGGTACTGGTCGGACTGACCTGCCAAGCACAGAAAAACGCAGAAAAAGAAACCGTCGTGGTCATCAAGACGAACAAAGGCACCATTAAGGCCAAACTGTATAACGACACGCCCAAGCATCGCGACAACTTCATCAAGTTGGTCGACGAAGGTTGGTACAACGGCTCGCCGTTCCATCGTGTCATCAAGGAATTCATGATCCAAGGCGGACAAAACAAAGACGGTCGCCTTGACCCGGGCTACACCATTCCCGCCGAGTTCCGCGACAACCATTTCCACAAGAAAGGCGCCCTTGCCGCCGCCCGACAAGGCGATCAGGTGAATCCCAAGAAAGCCTCCAGTGGGTCGCAGTTCTACATCGTGCAAGGCAAGGTGTATGACGAACGCACATTGGACATGTTTGAGAGCCGCATGGGCAAGGTGTTCAGCGCCCGCCAGCGTCAAGCCTACCAAACCGTTGGCGGCACCCCGCACCTCGACGGCGACTACACCGTGTTCGGCGAAGTCATTGAAGGCCTTGAGATAGTCGACAAGATCGCTGCCGTCGAGACTGGCCGCATGGACGTACCCGTCGAACCTGTCACCATCATTTCCGTTACGATCGAAAAATAGGTCATGAAAGAAAGAATCGAAGAGATATTGTCCAAGGTGCGAGGTTTTGAGGCCGAAAGCAAAGAGGCCCTGGAGGAGTTTCGCATCACCTATCTGAGCAAGAAAGGCATCATTCCCGCCTTGTTCGCCGACTTCAAGACCGTGGCTCCCGAACTGCGCAAGGAGATGGGCATGAAACTGAATGAGTTGAAAAACATCGTTCAAGAAAAGGTCGACGAACAACTGCAAAAGTTTGAGAGCCAGCACACGTCGGAGGCAGGCTTCGACATGAGCATGCCAGCCAACGATATGAAAGGCGCCAGGCATCCGTTATCCATCGTGCGCCGCGACATCAACGAGATTTTCTCGCACCTCGGCTTCACCATCGCCGAAGGTCCCGAGATCGAGGACGACTACCATGTGTTCTCGGCCTTGAATTTCCCGCTCGACCATCCCGCCCGCGACATGCAGGACACCTTCTTCATCAGCAAGGAGCCCAATGTTAACAAGGCATCGGACGTGCTGCTGCGCACCCACACCTCAAGCGTGCAGGTGCGCGTGATGGAGACCCATCAGCCGCCCATCCGCATCATCGCGCCAGGACGCGTGTTCCGCAATGAGGCCATCTCGGCCCGCGCACACTGCATCTTCCACCAAATCGAGGGCTTGTATATCGACGAGAACGTGTCGTTTGCCGACTTGAAACAGACGCTCTACCACTTCGTGCAGGAGTTCTTTGGCGAGGGCACCAAGGTGCGTTTCCGTCCCTCGTATTTCCCCTTCACCGAGACCTCGGCGGAGATGGACATCTCGTGCAACATCTGTGGCGGCAAGGGCTGCAACATCTGCAAGCACACGGGCTGGGTTGAGATTTTGGGCTGTGGCATGTGCGACCCCAACATCCTCATCGCCAGCGGCATCGACCCGGAGAAATACACGGGCTTCGCCTTCGGCATGGGCGTGGAACGCATCGCCATGCTGAAATACGGCATCAACGACCTGCGCCTGTTCTTCGAGAACGATTTGAAGTTCTTGGAGCAGTTTGAGTTGGCTTGATTTCAAGCCCGTCGTTATACTGGTTTTTTAAAGTCAATCGAATAGCCCGCCCTCATCCATGGTGCGGGCTTCTTCGAATTTGGCCTTCATGGTTGGATTGTTTTTGGTCAACTTCTTGATGGTCAAGTCTTCGGCTTTGTCGTTGGCCAAGCGTAGGTTGTTCTCGGAACCAATCAAGGCTTCCTTGATTTTTTGCAGATGGTCGATGGATTTGTCGATTTCTTCAATGGCTTTTTGGAACTTTTCACTGGCAAGACGGTAGTTTCTGCCGAATTTTTCCTTGAAATCCAATAATTGTTGCTCGAACCTGGTCACATCAAGTGATTGGCTCTGGGCTATGGCCAGTTGGCGTTTATAGTCGAGGCTCTTTTTTGAGGTTTGTACCAGCAAGGTAATCAAGGGTATAAAGAACTGGGGACGGATGACATACATTTTAGGATAGCGATGCGAGACATCCACGATTCCTGTGTTGTAAAGCTCACTCTCGGGTTCCAGCAGACTGACGAGTACGGCAAACTCACATTTTTTGGCGTTGCGATCGGTGTCCAGTTTCTTGAAGAAATCCTCGTTTTTGTGCTTCGTCGAAGTCTCGTCCATTTCGTTTTTCATTTCGAACATGATGGAGACATATTCGATGCCGTCTTCAAAATCACGGAAAATGAAGTCGCCTTTGCTACCGCCCGAAGCGTCGTTGTCCTTCTCGAAATAGGCGTTCGGGAAAAGTGGGCGTACGCGGTTGAACTCGGTGCTGCAATGTATCTCAAGTGTTTCGCCCACCATTTTTGTCGACATCCTGGTCTTCAGGTCTTTATAATAATCCACTTGGTCTTGTGCATTTTTCAGTTTCCCCTCGTATTGTTCCTTCAACACGGCCATTTTCGAGTCCGCCTCCATCTTTTGGGCTTGCACGTCCGACTTCAATTGGGTGATTTCCACCTCTTTTTGGTTCAGCACACTTTGCGCCTTTTGACGCACTTCCATCACGGCCAGTTGTTGCTGGTTGCTGCTTTGGGCTAGTTGTGCGCGCAACTCGTTGATGGTTTTGTCTTTTTCAGCCAAAGCCAAATCCAGTTCCGATTTCTTTTGTTGGCCGATGCTTTGCAAATCCTTCCTGAGTTGTGTGATTTCCAATTCCTTGCGGTTCAAGTCCTGGTCTTTCTTGCCCAGTTCCATCAGATAGTTTTTCTCCAACTTGGCTTCGGCTGTCTGCTGTTCGGCGAGATGTTGTTGGTGCAATTCTTCCAAACGACGGTTCACCTCCGAGGCAAACTCGGCATTCTTCACTTGGTTGGCGATGGAGGCATAGTCGGCCTCATCCACCGAAAAAACACTTCCGCATTTGGGGCATTTCAATTCTTTCATGGCTTTATGTTGTTTTGTTTTATTCTGTTCTCACTGTCTTGTTTAACCATTGGCAGAAATCCTTCGTTTTCTCGAACTCACTCAGAACCCAGTCGACGAGATGTGGGTCGGAGAGACGCTTCTCGGGCAGGTCTTGCACCAAGAGCCAGTCGCGTTGCTTGAAGAGCTCGGCGTAAGGATGGTTCTTGGGATAGCCGTTGGGTATGCGTTTCATGGCGTTGTTGGTGTCCAAATCGAAGGTGTCGGCCTTGTTGATGCTCTCCACCAGTGGCTCACCGTTGAAGAGGATCTCGTCGCGGATGGTCTTCAACATAGCCGTGTTGGGCATGTACATCCCCGTGCAAAGCATGTTGTGGCCAAGGTATTCCGACTCTTTGGCTTCAAGGTGGAAATAGTAACCGCCCAGCATGGATTTCTTGCCTTCGGGACAAACGAACACGCCGAAGTGGGTTTTGTAAGGCCGCTTGTCGGGCGAGAAGCGCGTGTCGCGATAGAAACGATAGGTGCAGTCCTTTAAAGTCAAGCCCTTGCAGTTGTCGTCGAATTTCTGCACTCCGGCGATAATCTGCTCGGCCAAAACGTTGAAGTTGGCCTGCGCCTGCTGGTATTGTTTCTTGTGCTCCTGGAACCAAGGGCGGTTGTTGTTGTGGAGGACGTCGTCGAGGAATTTGAGGATTTCTTCCATATATTAATTGTTGAATTGTTGATTGTTTAATTGTTTAATTGTTGTAGGGATGTCTGTTTTGAAACGTAATCATTTAGTCCCAAACACCGCTTTTTTCGCCATCAAGGTCATCGACAACCCTCTTGCCACCATAAACAGCAGGAAAGCAATCCATAAACCATGATTGCCGAAATGCGGCATTAATAACAAGGAGGCTGGCAAGAACACGCATAAAGCCGAGATAATCATGGTGTTACGGATGGCGCGCGCCGCCGTGGCACCGATATAGATGCCGTCCCAAAGGAAAGCCGCAAAGGTGATGAGTGGGATGAGAATCATGTAAATATGGTAAGGCTTGGCCTGCACCGCGATTTCGGGCTGGTCGGAGATGAGGCCGATGAACCAATCGGGGAAAAGGGCGTATAATAAGGTGAAAGGCAGCGCTATGACGAACCCCCAAATCAGCAGCAATTTTACCGTTTGGCGCAACTGTTTTTGGTCGTGGGCACCAGTGAAACGCCCCACAAGCGCCTCACCCGCGTAGGCGAAGCCATCAGTGAAATAGGAGAAGATGTAGAAAAACTGCATCAGAATCATGTTGACGGCCAGCATGTCATCGCCGAGCTTGGCCGATTGGTTGTTGAAATAGGCGATACTCAACACCAAAAGGATGCTGCGAATCATGAAGTCGGCATTCACCTTGAAGAAACGCTTCAGCTTGTCGCTTTGCAACAGAATCACCCGCCGGATGGGGATGAGATGGTGGCGGAATTTGGCAAAAAGGAAGATGATGGCGGTCACTAAGCCGCAATACTGGGCGATGACCGTACCCAAGGCCACGCCGCTCACGCCCATGCCCATATAATTGACGAAAACGACGCTCAAAACAATGTTCACCACATTGGTCAAAATGGCGATAACCATCGGAATGGTGGTGTTTTGCATACCGATGAACCAGCCGTTGAAGGCATAAAGGCAAAGCACCGCCGGCGCAGCCCAAATGCGTACATGGAAATAGGTGGCCGTGTGAACCAAAACCTCCTCGCTGCCATGCAACAGTTTCATGCTCAGCCATTCCACTGCATCTTGCAAGGAAAGTACCAAAACCGTGGCAATCAGCGCAATGCAGAGCGAACGATAGAGCGAATAAGCGATTTCGGCACGATCGTTGGCGCCGTAGGCCTGTGCTGTAAAGCCCGTGGTTCCCGCCCGCATGAAACTGAAAATGGAGTACATCACACTGAAAATCGTTCCGCCCAAACCGATGGCCCCGATGTAGGCGATGCTGTCCTGATGCCCCATCAGCACCATATCGACCAAACCTAGCAGCGGCACGGTGATGTTGCTGATGATGTTGGGGATGGCCAATTTCAGTATGGAGCGGTTAAGCGAGTCTTTGGGCATTTTGAGTGGTTTTTAGGGCGCAAAAGTACAATAAATCGAGCTATTGTTGAAAACAATTCGCAAATTTGCTAATAATTCGCAAAAAAGGATTATTTTTGCGGCACAAAGAAGCAAAAATGAACATCAAGTTTGATGATAAGGCATTGGAGGAGCTTTATGTATGCGGTTCAACCAAAGACCACAAATACAGGAAGTTGTCTCGGGATGTCGTAAAGCAATACATCAAGGCGGTGAACTACCTCAAAGCAGCAAGACGTGTCGAAACTATCAAATCCTTGCACTATGAGAAAAAGAAAGGCGATTTGAAAGGTGTTGAAACGGTTTGGCTTAATGCCCAATACCGATTGCTCTTCAAGAGTTCACCCGATGATAAAGGAATCATAGTCAACGCATTATTACAAGAAATCTCAAAGCATTATGAATAAGAGAACAACGCCATTTATTGCGACTCATCCCGGGGAATTGATCAAGGATGAATTGAAAGCAAGAAACCTGACACAAAAGGAATTGTCGGAAATGACGGGCATTAAGGCATCTGTGTTGAGCGAAACCATCAACGGGAAACGTTCTGTATCACTGAACGTGGCCGTTGCTTTGGAAAGAGCTTTTGACATTCCCGCTGAGGTTTGGATGAACTTGCAGACCCAATATGATTTGGATTCTGCCCAAATCGCTGAACGTGAAAAACAAAGTGAAACTGTTTCGGTCACCATTCCCATCAGCGACCGCAATTTGTTGAGGGAAGTTTCAAGGAAATTTGGCTGGGCTTGTATGTTTTAATTAAAATCAAACGCACCATGATATTCTACTTCTCCGGCTGCGGCAACAGCAAACATGTGGCAGAGACCCTCGCCGCAGGTCTCAACGATACTTTGGTTTTCATTCCCGAGGCGGCGCGTGAAAACCTTTATGACTACACTTTGGCCGAAGGCGAAAGCCTTGGCTTCGTGTTTCCCGTCTATGCTTGGGCACCGCCGCAATTGGTACTCGACTTCATAAAGAAACTGCAACTCAAAGCGAAGCCCGAATATCTTTACTTCGCCTGTACCTGCGGCGACGAATGCGGCCACACGGAGAAGATTTTCCGCAAAGCCGTGGAAGCGAAAGGCTGGTCGTTGTCGGCTTGTTTCAGCATGAAAATGCCTGAAACTTACATAGGGATGCCCGGTTTCAAGCTCGACAGCGACGAGAAAGCCAAGCAAAAAATCGCCGAAACCGATGCCACCTTGACGCGCAACCTGCCGCGACTCCTCAATAAAGAGCAACTTACGGATATGACTTTAGGCAGCGTGGCTTGGCTGAAGAGCTACGTCATCAACGGGAGTTTCAATAAGTTTGCCATCAACGACAAAAAGTATCTTTCAACTGACAAATGCATCGGCTGCGGCAAGTGTGTGAACGTCTGTCCGTTGCAGAACATCACCCTCGAAGACGGTCGTCCGGCATGGCACGGCCACTGCACGATGTGCATGGCGTGTTACCACCATTGTCCGGTGAACGCCATCCAATATGGGAAGGCTACGGTGGGGAAGGGGCAGTACGTTTTTAGGTATGAGGTATGAAGTATGAGGTATGAGGTATGAGGTTTTGAGGTGGGCAGTCTCGTAGGGGCGGAGGATATTAGGTTGGCGGTGAAGCATAGCGAAACCCCTGCTGACACGAAATGTTGGGGAAACTGGGCGGATTCCAACAGGAAATTTTTTTTAGTTGTAATTTGGAAATGAATTTATTGTTATTTTTGCCGCAAAACATTCATTATCAAAATAAAAACACTATGAAAAGCAAACACTACTACACAAAAGCACTATTTGCCATGGTAATGGTAATCTTCTCTATCGCGGCTACTGCAACCGCACAATGTGTCATCCCCATAGCCCCGGGCCAGTCCTACATCGAGAACTTCGAGTCGGGGCAAATGGAATGTTGGACGGTGGAAACGACAAGTTCCGCCACTTGGACGGTGATGCAAGGTACGGGATCCAACGTGGCGGCGTTCCAAAATGCTAGTGCGGGACAGGAAGCCCGCCTGGTGTCGCCCACTTTCGATTTGACAGGCAGCAACAGCGCCATCTTCAGCTTCTCCTACGCGATGATGGCCTTGTATGATAATGATGAACTCACGGTCAGTTACCGCACGTCACCCTCTGACAACTGGCACACACTGAGCACCTACAGTCTCAACGACTGGAGCAATACTTACGATGCCTCGTTCACGTTGGATGACCTGAGCTCCACCTTTCAGGTCTCGTTCTTGGGTCACTGCAATGGCGGATACTACATCTTCATCGATGATATCGAGATTGCCTCTGCCGGAGGCTGTGCCCGCCCTGTGGGCCTGACCGTCACCGAGATCACCACCACAACGGCCCTCCTCGGATGGTCAACGACGGGTAACGAGGAGAGCTGGACACTCGATGTGAACGGACAGCAAATCACGGCGAGTTCTCAACCTTATCCCATGGATCGTTTGGAGCCAAACGAATTTTACACTTTCCGCGTCAAAGCCAACTGCGGCGGCGGACTGGAGTCGGAGTGGTCGCAGCCCGAGACGTTTAAGACGTTGTGTGAGGTGATTGTCGTTACTGACGACCAGCCTTATTTCGACGACTTTGAATCCTCGGAAGATTTCGCGTGTTGGCAGAGCCAAATCATTTTGGGTGAAGACGGTTGGGTCATCGACCCAGGGTATCTCTTCCCCAACAACACGGCTTTCTTCATTTGGTTGGGTGAGGAGGCCATGCTTGTTTCGGCTCCGTTAGACATCACCGCTGTCACTAACCCTGTCCTTACTTTCAATCATAGGCAACGGTCATTGGGCCAATGGGTGGATGAGCTGTCGGTTTGGTACGCCACTTCAGTCAACGATTATTGGCATCTTCTTGGGGAATACACCAATGCCTGCGAGGAGTGGGAGACTGTCACCTTTGCCTTGCCTGAGGCTTCTGACGCCTATCTCATCGCTTTCAAAGCCAAATCCAACGATGCCGACGGCGTATATGTCGACGATGTGAGGGTGGGCAACGATCCTGGTGTCGGAGTCGGCGAATTGTCTGCTCTTGTTGTTTCTGTCAGCCCCAATCCCACAACGGAAAGAGTCATAATGAAAGCCAATGTTTCAGACGGTGAGGTCACAGTTTTCGACTTGTTTGGCAGGCAAGTTATTTCTACTACATTGATTGAAGGTTGCGCAGAACTTGACCTTGGAGTCTTTGCCAAAGGCGTTTATGTGGCGCGCATCTCGAGTGAGGCTGGAATGAGTACTATTAAGTTGGTGAAAGAATAACAAAGATGATAAAGAACACAATCTTTTTTGCAGCCCTACTACTGCTGCCCCTATTCATGAGCGCACAAAGTGCCAACGACTACACCAAATACGTGAACCCTTTCATCGGGACACAGACCGACGAGACCGGCGCCTTGAGCGGCAGCACCTTCCCCGGCGCGACGATGCCGCAGGGCATGGTGCAACTGAGTCCCGAGACGGAGCAAATGGTGACTTGGGACCCTTGCTCGGGCTACGACTACAACAAGGACATCATCTACGGCTTCACCCATACCCACCTCAGCGGGACGGGTTGCACCGACCTCATCGACGTGAGCCTGATGCCTCTTTGCGCAGCCGTGACACCCGAACAGCTGAATGCCGCCGACTTTGGTCAGCATTACAGCCACGATAAGGAATCGGCTCGACCCGGATATTATCAGGTGTTGCTGCAAGAAAGCGGCGTGAATGTGGAACTTTCGGCCACCGTCCGCACGGGCATCCATCGTTATACTTTTCCAAAAGGACAGCCGCAAACCGTGGTGCTCGACCTCGACCGTGGCACTTTCCGTGGCGAGGCGTATTACTCCAAACGCCGCTCGTATGACATCATCCAAGCCCAAATCCGACTCGTCGATGACCATACCATCGAGGGCTACCGCGTCATCACGGGCTGGGCAAAAATGAGAAAGGTGTATTTCCGCGCCGAGTTCTCAAAGCCGTTCAACCAGCATTTGCTGATGAACGGCGGCCTCAACGTTGGCAACAGTGATGTGGTGAACGGTCGTACGCTTCGGGCAGCCTTGAGTTTTGACCCTGCTGATGGCCAAGAACTTACGGTGAAAGTCGCCATCTCGCCCGTGGATAATGAAGGCGCAAGGAAAAATATGTTGGCCGAAGCTCAAAGCTGGAACTTCGACGAATATGTTCAAGCCGCACATGACGCTTGGAAGCATGAATTAAGCCGTATTGACATTGAAGGCTCCGACGAGCAAAAGACCATCTTCTACACGGGTCTTTACCACGTTTTGATGCAACCCAACACCATGAGCGACGTGGATGGCCGCTACATGACCACCAACTTTGAAATCAAGCAGATGCCGAAGGGACAAACGTATCACAGCACTTTCAGCCTTTGGGACACTTTCCGCGCTGCGCATCCGCTTTACACGCTCATCGCGCCCGACATCGCCGCGCAGTTTGTGAGAGATATGGTTCTGCACCACAAAACCTACGGCTACCTGCCCATTTGGGACCTTTGGGGACAGGACAACTACTGCATGATTGGCAACCACGCCATTCCCGTGCTCGCCGATGCCATCCTTGCCGAAATTCCAGGCATTGACGTCGAAGAAGCCTATCAAGCCATGGTCGAAAGCAGCACGAGAAGCCACTACAACTCGCCTTTCGAGATTTGGGAAAAGTACGGCTACCTTCCGCAAAACCTTCAGGACATCAGCGTCAGCATCACCATGGAGCAGAGTTTCGACGACGCTTGCGTGGCGGCCGTGGCCAAGAAACTCGGGAAGATGGACGACTACGAGCGTTTCCACCGCCGCAGTATGTTCTACAAAAACCTCTTCGACTCCGAAACGGGTTTCTTCCGTCCGAAGGACGAAAACGGCAATTGGCTCGACAGCTTCGACCCGCTTTCCTACGAAGAGCCTTGTTTCGTTGAAGGCAACGCTTGGCAATACATGTGGTTCGTTCCGCACGACCCGCAAGGCCTCATCGACCTTTTCGGCGGACGAAAAGGCTTCCTGAAGAAACTTGACGAGAACTTCAGCCTTACCGCCACTTCGGGCGAGGTGAACGGCAACGCCAGCGGTTTCATCGGGCAGTATGCCCACGGCAACGAACCCAGTCACCACACCGTGTATCTATACAATTTTGCGGGCAAGCCTGAGCGTACCCAAGAATTGGTGGAGCAAGTGAGGAGCGAGTTCTACCGCGCCACGCCATGCGGCTATGCCGGTAACGACGACTGCGGCCAAATGAGTGCTTGGTACATCTTCTCCGCCCTCGGCTTCTATCCTTTCCATGCGGGTTCAGCGGAGTATGTCATCGGGACGCCGCTGTTTACCAAAGCGACTTTGCATCTTGAAAACGGCAAGGATTTCGTTATCACCGCGCCCAACAAGACACCCGAAAAGATTCACGTCAAGAGCGTGAAATTGAACGGAAAACCTTTGAAAGACTTCACCCTCACGCATCAGCAAATCATGGCGGGCGGGACGTTGGAGTTTAGGATGAAATAAACCGACAACCCCATTAGGATATGAGACATTGGCTGATTCTACTTCTGACCCTTTGCTGTCTGACGGCTTGCCAACAGAAGCCGATACGCATCTGCGCCTCCGACAAGGAAACAGCGATGCAACTGAAAACGCTGTTGGAACAAGGCGGTTGCCGGACAAGGTTTGGTGGTCGCGACACGGGGCGCACCATCTATTTTGGCCTTCCGCCCGTACTGCAAGAGCAGTACCAACCGCTTGTCGATAGCCTCTGCGAAGATGGATATTTGATCGTTGGCGATGGCCGCGACTTGGTGCTTCACGGCAAAGGCGAAAAAGGCACCTTATACGCCATGTACTCCTTCCTTGAGATGATGGGCTACCGCCTCTATACGCCTGATGCGATGGTGGTGCCCGATGTGAGTCGGATGGAACTGCCGGTATGCCGCAAGTTGAGCAATCCGGCCTTCAGTTATCGTGAAGTGGCCTACTATTATCCCAACCACAGCCAACTGTATGCCGACTGGCATCACCTGCACTCAATGGCCGACCGCGACAGCCTTTTCGGCATGTTCGTGCACACTTTTGGCAGGTTGTTGCCGCCATCGGAGTATTACGACACGCACCCCGAATGGTATTCCTTGAACAACGGTCGCCGTATGCGCGACGGCCAGCTGTGCCTCAGCAATCCCGAGGTGTTCGAGGAGCTTTGCTACCGCCTCTCCGATGCCATGTTGCGACGGCCAGAAGCACAAATCTGGTCGGTGTCGCCCAACGACAACTACAACGTCTGCGAGTGTGCCGAATGTCGGCATTTGGACAGCCTCTACGGAGGCCATTCTGGCACGCTAATGTGGTTCGTCGGCAAGGTGGCGCGCCGTTTCCCCGACAAGACCATCTCCACCCTGGCCTACCAATACACAAGGCAAGCACCGCTTGCCACCGCTTCCCGTCCGCCTGCGCTTCCCGAAAACCTTCAAGTGATGCTTTGCCCTATCGAAGCGGGGCGCGAACTGCCCATAGCCACATCTCCGAAGGAGGCTTCCTTCCGCAAGGACATGGCGGACTGGCACCAACTCACCGACAATATCTTTTTATGGGATTATGTGGTCCAGTTCCGCAATTTCTGGGACCCGTTTCCCAACCTTCATGTGTTGCAGCCCAACTTGCAGTTTTTCCGCAACAACGGCGCTCAGATGATGTTCGAGCAAGGCACCGGTCCCCATAATGTCAGTTCGTGGATGGACATGCGTTGCTATCTGATAGCCAAACTATTGTGGAATCCTGATGCCGACATTGACGCGATTATGGAGGACTTTTTCCAAGGTTATTACGGCGAGGCCGGAAAGTACGTCAAGGCGATTGTGGACACGATGACCCGTGCCGTGGTGGATGGCGGCGAGCGCCTCAACATTTACGGATACCCTGTGGATGCTGTTGAAACCTACCTTCAGCCCCGACTGTTGCAGCAATACGACAGTTTGATGGCGCAAGCATACACTGTTGCTGACAGCGCAGTGCGCGAAAGGTTGCGTTTCTTCCAATTGGCACTCGACTTCGCCCATGTCGAATTGCAGGCTGCGGGCTTGATGCCCACCACGGAAGAGTCGCTGAGGACTTTGGCCGACGACATGACCAAAGACATGGAGCGCTTTGGCGTCATTATGATGATGGAAATGGGCATCAAGCCACGCAAATACTACGACAACCTTTGCCATTACGCCGACAAGGCCTTCTATGCTGGTCCGCGTCATGCTGTCAGCCTGCGCCAACCCGCCACGGCACCTTACGCCACAGGAAGGCTCGACGATGGACGAGTCGGCATTCTCGATTACCGCTATGACTGGTTGGGCTTCTGGGGCGACACCCTCGATGCGACGATGGCGTTGGACGAAACCGAGACTTTCAGCAGTGTCAGCCTCGACTTCTATTTCTATCCCCTTTCGTGGATCTTCCTGCCGCAACGTGTGGCTTTTTACGTTTCAGACGACATGAAGACATGGCAGCAAGTCGGCGAGGAGTTTCCGGAAAGTCCCGAAATCTTGGCTACGCCTTCCATTCACAACGTCACTTTCACGGCAGACAATCTACTAAAAGCCAAATACTTGCGCGTTGTGGCGGAGCCGCTCCCCGAAATCCCGTCGTGGCACAGGGCAGCCGGCTCAAAACCTTGGATTTTCACGGACGAGATTTTCGTGAAGTGAGCCGTTTGTTTTAGCGCCATACCCAGCTTTGGATGCGGCAAAAGGTGTCCGTAAACTTATTTCTTCACAAACTCAACCCGACGGTTTTTGGCGCGGCCTTCTTCCGTGTTGTTGGGTGCGATGGGATCGTGCGAACCCTTACCCACAGGCGTGAGGCGCGATTGGGCAATGCCTTGTTTCACAAGGGCGTTCACGATGGCCTCGGCCCTTTGTTGGCTCAGCGGGTCGTTCACGGCATCCGAACCGGTGTTGTCGCAATGCCCTTGAACCTCAAATTCCAGTTCGGGATGCTCTTGCATCAGTTTGGCCACGCGGTTGATTTCGATGACGGATTCCGGCTTCAGGTCGGCTTTGCCCGTCTCGAAAGTGATGGCGTAGGTCACAATCTTGCCGTCGGAGGAAAGGCGGTCGTAGAGTGGCACGGCGCCTTGGGCGATGCGCACATTGCTCAATCCCGTGTAGCGATAGAACGCTCCGCTGGCGAAGAAAAGGTAGCCCGGGGCTTTCATGGCCGGCACATTGATCATGCGCACGCCGTTCACGTAGCCCTTGAAAGCCCGCTGGTTGAACGAGAAAGCGAAGTGGTTCCACTCGCCGGCAACTATCGGGTTGTCCTTTTCCTGATAGTCGCTATTGCCCGAGTTCAGCCCCAGCATCTTCTCTCCACTCGATTGGTTGCTCCCATCTGGTTTCAGCAGGCTCCACAAGAGGTTGCACGAGCCGTCTTCCCTGTACCAGAAGCGCACTTGGCTCGAGGCGTTGTAGTAGCTATCGTCGCCTCGGTCGCCGAAATAAAGGCTCATCTCAAGCGTAGTTTCCTCCTCGTCGCCCGTATTCATCGGAGCAACATAGAGGTCGAACTCCACCGTGAACACCTCCGGCAGCCAGTCCCATTTCTCTTTCATCAGCGGCATCACCTGTCCCAGACCGTTGTCGGTGAAGGCAATCACGTTGCGCCCCTTCTGCTGAGCCATTTCCGCATACCCGTCAAGCAAATCCCACCTCAGCGGGAACTCGCCAAGTCTCTCCCTTTCAAAGTTGTCGTCGAAAATAATCTCGTCGCCAGGGACGAAATCACTCTTTGCGTAATTCGTTTCTTGTGCCATTGCGGCCATTGCGGCAAACAAAAGCATTGTCATGGCAATAATAATCTTCTTCATTTTTGATAGTATTAGTTGGTTTGTGAGCGCAAAAATAGAAAAAAAATCAATAACCGTAAAATTCTTCCGCCGCCATCGAAACGGGAACGTCTTGGAAATCATAAGGCACAGGCTTGGGCTGGTGCAAGGCCAAAAAATGCTCGTTGAGCAGCAACTCCACGCGGAGCATGGTTTCTTCAATCGTTTTGGGCTGCAACTGACATTCCCAAACCACGATGACCTGCCAGCCGTTGTCGTGCAAAACTTGGTAATTCCGTTGGTCGCGCTCTTGGTTTCTTCGGATTTTGTTCACCCAAAACTCACGGTTCGTCTGCGGGATTTTGCAACAGGCACTATTAATGTATAGATTTTTCTCTGGATTGCTTCGTTCCTCGCAAAGACGCGAAGCGTCAACTCCTAACTCATCACTCCTAACTCCTAACTGAACGAAGTGTCCGTGCCAAAAACACCCGTTCACGAAAATCGCCGTGCGATACCGCCGCATGACGATGTCGGGCTTGCCCGGCACGCTCTTCACGTTGAGGCGATAGCGGTAGCCATGCCGCCAAAGCCATTGCCGCACCAACTTTTCCGGCTTGGTGTTGCGGCTTCGGATGCGCGACATCACTTTGTGGCGCTGGGCAGGGGTGAGGCGGTCGGTCATAATGTCACCAGATAAAAGGCAAAACCTTGTATTTCACGCGTTGTTTGTATTCGTTGTAGCCCTCCAAGCCTTGTTCCAGCACGGCTTCCTCGTTGCGGATGCGCTTGGTAATCAGTGGGATATACAGCAGCATAATAAGGAAAGAGATGGGCGAGGCCAGCACCAAGGGCATCATCAGGAAGAGAATAGTGGTGGCCATATACATTGGGTGGCGGACGATGCCATAAAGCCCCGTATCGATGACTTTTTGGTGTTCTTGCACCTCGATGGTCCGCGAGAGGTAGGTATTTTCGCGCAGCACTTCCGCATACAGGAGATAGCATACCAAAAAGAGCACCGCAGCCACCCAAACGACCCAATCGGGCAGCATCCACCATTGGAAACGCCAATTGAGGCCAGCCACGACAAAAGCCACGATGAACAACACACCACTCAGCGCCACGACGGTCTTTTGTTCCTTCTCTTGTTCCTTGGCGTTCAGCCGTTTGCGGAGCAGTTCGGGGTTCTTCGCCATCATCACAAGTCCCGCGACGAGCATCGGCACAAAGAGGATGCCCATCAGCAGCCAGCCCTGCCAATAGTGGAACGATCCTGCGGGCAAGAAGATAAGCAGGCCAAGGATAATGATCCCGAGGAGAAACTTGGTTAGGGAATGGAGGAGGAGGGTTTTATCCATTAGTTACAAGGTTAATTCAATAGTTGATTATTCTGCAAATATATCTGTATAGGGTTTGAAGGAGAATAACCTGTTGCGACTTTGGCCCGTGGACTCTACAAGGTATTTGTCGTTGCATAAGAGTTTGACAATGTCGTTTGCGGCCTTGTATGAAACCCCACAGATTTGTGCTGCGTCATCGACTGTTATTACAGGATCCTGAAGAAGCCGATGTATAAGTAGTATAGCATTTGTGCTACGGCGACTATAGTGAGTACGGATGTGGTTTTCTGTTTCTTCCTTGAATTGAATGATTCTTGTAAGTGTTTGAACTGCAAGTGTTGCCGTTTGTTCAACACCGACAAGGAAATACTTTATCCAATGAGACATATCGTTGTTTACCCTTACCGAGTTGAGGTTGTCATAGTACAAATCTTTCCTTTTTTCAAAATAAGTAGATAAGTAAAGCAGAGGTTTGTCAAGTATCTTTTCCTGTACCATATAAAGCGTAATCAGCAACCGGCCAATACGACCATTGCCGTCAAGGAAAGGGTGAATGGTCTCGAACTGATAATGTGCTATTGCAATTTTCACCAAATCCGGGACATTTACATTCTGGTTGTTCAGAAACTTTTCAAGATCACCCATCAAATCTCCAACAAGTTGGTGATGTGGAGGAATAAACCGGGCATCTGCTATGGCATTGCCACCAATCCAGTTTTGGCTGGTACGGTATTCGCCGGGCATTTTGTGCTCCCCCCGAACACTGTTAAGCAATATCTTATGTGTAGAACGAAAAAGCCGTGACGAAATCGGTAGCCTATCAAGATTTTCGATGGCCTCGTTGATGGCATCGACATAATTGCGTACTTCCTGCCAATCGTTTCGACGCTCCTCCCGCACCTCTGACTGTGGTAAAAGGGCTTCATCCATGTGGGTCTGCGTACCTTCAATACGGCTTGATAGTACGGCTTCTTTTGTGACGTGTAGTTGGATGAACAGGTCTATATTAGGCACAAGACGAGAGTATGAGTTTAGTTCTCCAAGTCGCAGGGATGCCTTTTCCAAGAGTTTGCTTATGACAGGATCATTCCATGTCCATTCGTCGTCAATCATAGAGGGCACAAAGTATTTATACCCTGCTCCTTGCTCGTAATGTCCAGATTGGTAATTCTCTAATGCAATCATCGCTTCAACATTATTTGGCGCAAAAATACGACTTTTATTTTACTTTTGGGCAAAAAAGTAAAACAAGTTTTGCTTTTATTTTACTTTCCGCGATAAAAGTAAAATAACAGGGGGAGCTATTTTACTTTTCAGAGATATTTGCCAACATCATAAACCCGCAGCCGCGGTCGAACACCGCCAAAGGCGGGAAAATGATGGATAGGAGGACGCGGGGGAAGGACATGGTTTGTTGGGTTTGTTATTTGAGAAACTGCTATTTATCGAAAATACAATCCCTGTGCCATTCAAGGAATTGAGGGTTAATGCGATATTTACGTGGAGTAACAAGTATGGTGTTTTCAATTGGCTCGAAGTATTTGGCATAATATTCTTTGCTCACATTCTTTTTCAGGCGAATAGAGAAAATGACATGCTGATCATTAGAGAAACTGATGAGACCTTTGTCGAAGGCTTTGTCATAAAGCGAAGAAAGACAAATACCATTTTCGGGATTAAGGCGTTCTTTTTCATTACTTGACCATGGAATAATGTGGCTTGCGATTAATAATTCGGGTATGTCAATTCCTGTCAAAGCGCATTGGGTGTTATAGTTGGACAATACAATTTGGCGAAAAACATGTTGGTTTACTCGGGTTTTGACTTCTCTCAATTTGGTCTCACCTGTTATGCCTACAGGAATATCTTTCAAATCTTCCTTGAATTTGTTTTCAATAGTAATACCCTGAAAATTAGCCAAGATACGCTCGCTTTCAAATAATAAAGTGTCTCTATCGTTAGCAAATTCATCCCAAATCGGTTGACATTGCTTTTTCCCTCCTTCCATTCCTTTAATGCCCCTTGATTGTAAATGTGGGTCGCAAGATGCAAAATTCACCAGTCTTAATGCAACAGAATTGACGGACCTGTCAATCAAATGGGCAAGTTCTTGTATTTCAGGAGTTCGAGTGTGAAGTTTTCCGAAAGGCAATTTCAAATACAAGTTGAAAGCCAGAATCATTTCTTCACGAGTCCATAATCTTTTTGTCATATACTTTTCTTTTTTTTGAGTAACAAAGCCATCAATAGTATTGTAATCATCAATATCTTTCTCTACCAACAATCTCTCATGTGTCTCTACATCTATCGTCCAAAAACATTATGCATCAATTCTTTGTTTAATTCAGGGTGTTGATTGTACAATTGGATATTGTGTTCGGCAATGTACTGTATTTTTTGCCACTCATTTTCCGAAAGCGGGTGGTAGGTTTCGTGAGGGAAATACATCAAATCTTCAAATTCTTCCACATGTTCTTTCACATAATCAGTTTCCTCCGTGATGGTTCGCAGCATCAGCATCAGTTCCTCAACAGAACGCTGGCAAGCAAAATGGGCGAAAAACAGAAAAGAAGCGGTCTTTTTATGAATTTCATGCACTTTCGGAATGTAATCGTCCATTACTACATGAAAAGAAGGTCGTCCATCGGGGGATGCGAAACTTTCCATTTCTTTTCGGCATAAAATCGCAGCGGCATAAAGAACGTGTGTTTTATAGCCCATGTCGTATTCAAGATTGTCAGACCGTTTCTTGGCTTCAACAGGGTTGAATGTGGCCATGTAATCCAAATACTGACGATACATTTCTTCTCCAGCACCAGTCAAGCCGTGCATCGTGTCCAATAGTCGGTCGGCCACGAGGTCTAATTGGTTAATATTACGCACTCCCATATCCATCAAATCCTGAAGCCTCTTGGAATTTATGACTACACTTTCATTCTCTAATTCAATCAGATGCTCAATGTTTTCATGAAATTGTTTATCCATCATGTTGTTGTCTTCTTTTCGATGTTTTCAAGAGATAAATTTCTTTGGAATTGCCATCGCTTGCAACACTTTGCCATCAATTGGTTTTCCGTTTTTGTGCTTGCTGCGTTTGATACTATTGGTACTTGCGAACAAATCTATGAATGTATATTTTTTCTTTGGCATAACAATCTTGATTCAAATTCGAAAAAGTTTATCCTCCTGTGACAATTCTACCACAAAACGCTCCGATTGATTGATTTCAGAAGGAAGTTTATCTTTCAAAATGGAAGCAACGAATTGTATATTCTTTTCTTCAACTATCTCCGCAATTCTAATTAATTGGTTGTCACTCATCAATTCCTTTTTGTCGTTCAAAATAAAATCCATGTGAGGAATGTTCTCTTGACGTGCGAATATTGTATAAGCTATGTCGAAACAAGATATTTCACCCATTTTCTTTCCTGTACTAAGGTTGGCGTTAAAAGAAGAAAACTTATAGATATTAGTCCCAGTTTTTTTGTTTAGTACAGAATCAAATTTAATGACATATTCTTCGTCATAGATTTGGCGTGATATCTGGGAAAACAAAATATTGAATTTGTTAACCTGTTCTTGAACGTGATTCTTAAACGAGTCAGAAAACAAGTCGTCATCTATAGTTTTCAGTTCGCTTTCTGATTGTAATATCTCGTTCTCCACCGTGTTTATCTGGTTGATAATATTCTCATATTCACCCTTTTCCTGGTGTTTTTGATTCAATTCATTGATGAGATTCTCCAATTCTTCATACGTATTGGATTTAACCACTTTTTGGGTCAAGGCATCTTCTTTTGTGAGCAGAATTCTTAACTCTTTTTGTAAAGAATCAAGTCTTTCCTTAATGTGCGGCAACGATTTCAAAATGAATCCCACCTTGTTGTCAAGCATTTGATTGTGGTAAGCGACCAATTCCTCAAAGGTACGTTGCATATCCGGGATTAGCACTTTGGCTTGTTTGTATATTAGAGCGAGTTGAGCAGTATCTATGTTCGATTTTTGAGATTCCAATTCCCGTTGCGCATCAAGAATCATATCACGTCGCAATTGGGTCGTGTTGATTTCAGAACTTATGCTGTTGATTTGATATTTTATGGCATTCAAAGCATCCATATCGGCTGCAAAATTCGGATTGATATTCAGTTGGGCTTTTTGTTTCTTCAACTCTTCGATTTTGGCATCAACAAGTCCTAAAAGTGAAAGATATGTGCTTTTGCTGTTGTTTTTTTCCAACCGCATCTTGAAATTCTTGTCAGCCTTTAGTTTTTCCAATGTTTGCTGGCGGATGCTACCTTGCTCAAAATTACAGCCGAACATGAATAGATACAAAGATTCGTATTCTGCATCAGAGGTGTATGGATCCAAGGTTTTTAAAACATTCGAAACGTTTTGGTCAGAGTATCGGATGTTATGTGAAATGATTTGACGGAAAGTCGGCTTATCCTTTTCAATCCCCCAAATGGCTTGTTCTAAAGCTTGTGGATAGTCTTCTTCATTTGAGATATTAACGCCATTTATTTCTCGAATAGCATTTGGGCGTTTTTTGAAATTACGTTTAATTATGACGTCTCTTCTTTCAAAATCAGTTGTCAGAACTAATTCAACGACAACATTGGTATTGACCAGAAAGTCTTTAACGTTTTTATGCTCAACTTTGGGATTGGCAGGGTCAGAATATATGATGCTGGCATCTTTGCCCAAACAAAAATCCACCAACTTTAATACAGTTGTTTTTCCGACATTATTACCTGTTTCGGTTGTGGCGTTGGGTGTGTTGTCAACAATGAGGTTGAGTCCTTGGTGGAAAGGGATGTCTCGAATAACCCCATTGTCATTGTAGATGGATAATGATTTTATGAACATAATACGACCTCCTCTCCTTCTGTTTTTGCTACATTTATTAAGTATAGCCAGTCAAGGCATAGAATAAACATGGAAAAACTGATTTGTGCAATTTCAGATACTTTTGAATATAATTCAAGTAAGTGCATGCCGCCTGATTTTTGGAGTACTTGTAATACAAAAGCTCCATTATAGTAAACACAATTCTCTGGCCTTATATTATCTGGTAGTAGCATAAAGGATTATGGTTTTTCAAAAATTTTACATTTAATGAATGCGTCAACCAATATGATGTCAACATACAACTCTAAGTCATCATCATAAAACTGTTTCAAATTGGCACTTAATGATAATTTATCTTTGATATTCTGTGCAATGGCTTTATACAATTCATCGCCTGAGAATTTCGATTTTAATTCCAAAGATTCTTTTCTGATGGTCTGAAGGACGGCATAACTTTTATTATTCCCCATTTTGTCAAACTCATCATAGATTCTTTGCACAACTATAGAAATAAACATCATATTGTTCAACAACCTCTTTGAAAACAGCGAGATTATTTTTTATGATTTTATTGTCAATGTCATAAGTAGTGGTATCAAAAATTGCCTCATTGCTCTCCAAATCGATTTCTGAAAGTTCGTTTATCACATGGGCAAGTCCTGTTTCAAGTTTTAATTCGTCCGTTTCAAAATGCAACTCTTGTTTAATATACTTATAAACCTCTTCCATTTCGGCAGCGGACAAAGATTTTATTTTATTCAACAAAGTATCAATATCATAAATATCGGTAGATGCATCAAACTGTATGTTGAGATTTGAAGGTGTGTTGAATTTGTGTTCTTTAAGTTTGTCGGCTGGTTTTGCAATCGAGACAAATTTGTAATTATACCCAGTATATTGGGCCCCTAATTTATCCAATGAAGACTGGATTTTAGTGGTAGTATTTGTCGATGAAACCTGAACAATTATATTTCCCGACGTATAAATCAAGTCAACAGCAGGGCTATTACGTTGAATCGCGTTGGCGTTTACTAAATTCCATCCATAAAGAAGATTCAGCAAACGCATGTAGAAATCTTCGCAATGTATGTTTATATCATACATATTTAAAGACCCTCTTGAGGTGATTCTTACAGAAAGCCATGTGAGACGTTCTTCTATGTAATTAAAATAGAATTGTGTTTGCATGTCTATTGTTATTAGTATATTACACTCCTCAATTCAATATCATTCTCACACGCCTCATGCAAACCGTTGTATGTCAACATATACGCCTGATGCCCTTCCAGTTTTGTCTTTTCTATCGTATAGAGCCGTAGTGCATCTTGATATTCAGGATGTTCCTCTAGCATCTCGTTCAGTCGATACAGCGTCTCCTTGCTGTGGGTGGTCACAAACACCTGCTTGTTGGTGCTGGTGGCCAAGGCGAAGATGGCTTCCCATAGCTTCTTGTAAGCTGAGTAATGCAGGCCGTTGTCAATTTCGTCAATCAAGATGATGTTGTTCATCGGATTGGCGGAGGCAGCCACGATGTTCAGATAACGGCGCATACCGTCGCCCATCATGTTTACCATCATCAACTGGTCTATACCATCCAGACCGATGTATGCCACATTGTTCAAAATTTCCCATGTGGTGATATGGTTGTCAAAATTCGACAGACACTTCGAAATGATGTCTTTTTTCTTTCGTTTGGCAAGTTCAATCAAATCGTTAGTTGGGACTCCCAAAGCAATGTCGGCTGGTAAAAATGCTACCGTGTTCTTTTCCAGGTACCCCTCGGCAATATTTTTACCAGTGATTTGATTCATCCGATTAAATGTAATATTGCTTTCATAACTGCTTTTCATTTGATTAGCCTCAATTTCAAACAGCATTTTCAAGGTGTTCAAAAAAGTCTTCGTTTCCGAGGTGGGAATTTGCCCTTGGGGTATATCTACCTGCGCCTTATCATTAAAAGTGTATGTCATTTCCAAAGCCAAGTGACGCTTGGGCCCATCAAACATTTCAGAGGAAAACTCGGGACTTATCTTTAGATTTCCATTGTGGAACATATGTTCCAAATCCGCGAAACTGCTATAGCCTCGCGATCTAAGATAATTGATGCTTTGAGGCAAGTCTGGGTTCGACATTCCCATCAAAAACAAAAGACTTTCCAAAACAGAGCTTTTTCCTGAACTATTCTGTCCCAAAAAGACATTAACGCGGGATAAATCATCAATCTTCAGATGCTCTATGCCTCTGAAATTATTGATTTCCATATTTTTAAATCCGTCCATAATAGGATGTTTGATATTAACCTGCAAATATACAAAATTTCCTCAAATCAACCTCAATTTGTTGACCTTTTCTTTTTGCCCGCGGGTTCAAACATGGAATAAACTCCCACCCCCCCCAAGGATTCCTTTTCCCCCCAGGCGGTCATACCAAATCAGTTCTTAAGTAACTCTTCAAAATTCAACTGCAATTTCTTTTGACACGGGACACAAGACTTCGGGACACGGGACGAACTCAATGTCTCGTAGTCCCGCGTCTCGCGTCTTTTATATTTGCTCATTTACTTACGGCTCTCAACGAGCCGATGATGAATAGGATGTTTTTCATGGGATTAAAGATTTTTTTAGGGGGCAAACATGTTCGAGGCAAAGATCTTTATTTATTTTAAAACAAACAAGCAGAGCGGAGAAAAAACCCACGTCCTGAAAATCGGGATGGAAAATGACAAGAATAAGGATAAAAACAGGTAGAAGAACCAAAAAAAGGAGACCCAAACGACTCTCCTTTTTCAATTCTCATTGAATACCAATACTTTATGCGTCGATATTCGCGTAGGTAGCATTCTGTTCGATGAACTCGCGGCGCGGAGCCACTTCGTCGCCCATGAGCATGGAGAAGATGTGGTCGGCCTCCATGGCGTTCTCGATGGTCACTTGGCGCAGGGTGCGGTTGGCCGGGTCCATGGTGGTTTCCCAAAGTTGCTCGGGGTTCATCTCACCAAGACCTTTGTAACGCTGCACGTCGTAGCCACCCACCGTGCCGTTCTTGGTCAGTTCGGCCATCTTGGACATGCGCTCCTCGTCGGTCCAGCAGTAGCAAATCGGCTTGGTGCCGCGCTTGATGAGGTACAAAGGCGGCGTGGCGCAATAGACGTAGCCGTTCTCTATCAGCTCGCGCATATAGCGGAAGAAGAAGGTCAGGATGAGCGTGGTGATGTGGCTGCCGTCCACGTCGGCATCGGTCATGATGATGACCTTGTGATAACGCAACTTCTCGATATTCAGGGCCTTGCTGTCTTCCTCCGTGCCGATGGTCACACCCAAAGCGGTGTAGATGTTCCTGATTTCGTCGCTGTCGAACACGCGGTGCTCCATCGCTTTTTCCACGTTCAGGATCTTACCGCGCAAGGGCAGAATGGCTTGGAAGTTGCGGTCGCGGCCTTGCTTGGCGGAACCGCCGGCGGAGTCGCCCTCAACGAGGTAAAGCTCCGTCTTGGCAGGGTCGCGCTCCGAGCAGTCGGCCAGCTTGCCGGGCAGGCTGAATCCCGAAAGTGCGCCTTTGCGCTGCACCTTCTCGCGGGCGTTGCGAGCCGCTTGGCGGGCTTGGGCGGCCAAGGTCACCTTGTCGAAGATGGTCTTGGCTTCCTTGGGGTGTTCTTCCAGATAGTCAGACAGTTGCTGACCAACGATGGAGTTCACGATACCCATCACCTCGTCGTTGCCGAGCTTGGTCTTGGTCTGTCCCTCAAACTGCGGCTCCGGCACCTTCACCGAGATGACGGCGGTGAGGCCTTCGCGGAAATCGTCGGGCGAAATCTTCACCTTCAGCTTCTCCAACTTCTCCATCAGGCCGCTCTTCTCGGCGTAGGCGTTGAACGAGCGCGTCAAGCCCGAGCGGAAGCCTTGCAGGTGCGTTCCGCCTTCCACGGTGTTAATGTTATTGACGTAAGAGTGCAGGTTTTCCTTGTACTCGTTGTTGTATTCCAAGGCGATTTCCACCGGCACGTTGTTGCGTTCGCCGGAGATGTAAATCGGCTCGGGGATGAGTCTCTCGCGGTTGGCGTCGAGGTAGGCGATGAAGTCGATGAGGCCGTTTTCGGAGTAGAAGGTCTCGCTGCGGTATTCGCCGTTCTCGTCCTTTTGGCGCTCGTCGGTGAGCATGATGGTGACACCGTGGTTGAGGTAAGCCAGTTCACGCATACGGTTGGCGAGGGTGCCGTAGTCGTATTCCGTGGTTTGGAAAATCGAGCCGTCGGGATGGAAGGTGATGCGGGTGCCGTTTTTGTCGGTCGTGCCCACCACTTTCACGTCGTAGAGCGGTTTGCCGTATTCGTATTCCTGCATGAAAATCTGGCCTTCGCGATAGACCTCGGCGGTGAGGTGGGTCGAAAGTGCGTTCACGCAGCTGACGCCCACGCCATGCAGACCGCCAGAGACCTTATAGGAACCCTTGTCGAACTTGCCGCCAGCGTGCAGCACCGTCAAAACCACTTCGAGGGCCGAGCGATGCTCCTTGGGGTGCATACCCGTCGGGATGCCGCGACCATTGTCGAGCACGCTGATGGCGTTGCCGGGCAGGATGCGCACGTCGATCGTGTCGCAATAGCCCGCCATGGCCTCGTCGATGGAGTTGTCCACCACTTCATATACCAGATGGTGCAAGCCACGGAAATGCACGTCGCCGATATACATGGCCGGACGTTTGCGCACGGCCTCCAAGCCTTCAAGCACTTGGATTTTATTGGCACCGTATTCTTCGCTTGCCAATTCTCTTTTTTCTTCTTCAGTCATTTTATGCTTTTTGGGTTTTTCAAATAAAGGTGCAAAGATACACATTTTTTCGGCACGCTACGCAAAAAAGGCGAAAAATTTGATTTTTGACCAAAACGGCTCTACGGGGCTGAAAATGGGCAAATTTCGGAAACGCCTCTTTTTTTTCGCGCACACAGGAAAAAGAAAATCCCCCGCCAGAAAAATTTCCAGCAGGGGATTTGTAGGGCTGTCGTATTACGGCAGCCGTTGCGCCCGTTTTATTCCACCACAACCTTCCGCGTCACGCCGTTCAGGCGTAGGAAATACAGGCCTTGGGGCAGTTC
>JBGUHI010000089.1:0-6714 GCA_045111995.1 Candidatus Limimorpha sp.
ATGCCAAGGCATGGCCGAAGGGCATGTATGTCTGGAAGGTGATGGACAAGGAGAAAGAGGCCGAAACGGGAAAGTGGGTGAAGGAATAACCTCTGCGAGGACTTGTAGGGCTGTCACACCGTGGCAGCCGCTCCAAAACGAAAACAGCGGCTGCTGTGATACGACAGCCATACAACAAAAACGCCGCCAAAGGTTTTGGCGGCGTTTTAACATTAGAAACCAATCGTTTATTTGATTTCCACCAGTTCAAGCTCGATGACCAGTGGTGAATAAGGCGGCAGGGCTTCGCCCAAGTCGAACTCGCCGAAAGCCAGGTCCGACGGCGTGAGCAGCGTGACCTTCGCGCCGGGTGCCATGGTCATCAAGGCCTCGTCGATGGCAAAGATCATCTCGCCACCGCCGATGGTGAACATCATCGGGCGGCCATAGTCGTAACTCGACTCAATCGGCTCGCCCTTCATGTTGCGCAGCACATAATGCACCGACACCTGATCGCCCCATTGGGCCACGTCGCCCTCCCCCTCTTCGCGTTCGAGGATGTAAAGACCCGATTCGGTGGGCGCTACAGTGATGCCGTTCGTCTTGATGTAGTCGGCAATCGCCTTGGCCTCCAAGGCTTGCAACCGCTCGCCTTCCGCCTTGCGTTTGGCTTCCATCGCCGCTTGACGCTTGTCGTAGGCCGCCTTGTCCATCACCTCGTTCATCTTCAGAGTCACGACCATGGGCGTATAAGGTTGGACATATGTCTCGTATCCGACACTGTCGAAAGCCAGCGAGGAAGGCACCACAAAGCGCGACATGCAGCCTACAGGCACCATCCCGATAGCCTCGGTGAGACCTCGACAAACGAACTCCTCGCCGTATTGCATCTCGACAGGCTCGATGCCGAACGAGTTCATGATGGTGTCGCCTTGGGCATTGCAGATCGTGAAGTCGAAGCTGACATAGTCGCCCATTTGCGCCATCTTGCCCTTATCGCTCGACGCCATGATGACAAGTCCCGATTCCGTCAACCTGTTGTTGGCATCCTCGCGCAACGGCGTCAGGAAAGCCTCCTCCTCTCCTCTCAGGCTGTCGAGCAGGGCTTTACGCTCGGCCTCGAGCGTTTCAAACGGCTTCACGCTGAGGAGCTTCAGGTCGTAGTAGATGGACATGCCGGCATATTCCTCGGGAACCTCCTCCATCATCAGCAAGACGGTGAGCACCGAGTCGGCAGGCACCTTGAGCCGCGCCGAGTCGCCTACGCGCATCTTAAGCAAGCCGTCCACCACGTCGCCCACGAAGTCGGGCTCCGTCAGTACAATGGTCATCGGCCCGTTGCCTGCCGTGGTAAACAACAGCGAGTCGTTGAAATATTGGGACATCTCGATGGTCACTTCATCGCGCAGGCGAGGCATCACCTCCGAGTCGCCCTTGCTGTAAAACTTCATGCAGGCGCCATTGTCCATCCGCTTGAAGCCCGAATCGGGACCCGAAGCGCCACACGAGGCAAGCAGCACGACAGAAGCAAAGGCCACAACAAGGCCAAGATTACGTCTCATCTTATTCAAAGGTTTCAAAGTCAATCAGTTCGACCTCAAAAATCAGGTTTGAATAGGCCGGAATCGTACCCATATCCCTTTCGCCATAGGCAAGATAATAAGGAATGTAAAGCACACCCTTCTCGCCTTTCGACATCAGCTGCACACCCTCGTCCCAGCCAGGGATGACTTGTCCCACGCCGAGAACGAATTGGAACGACTGGTCGCGCTCAACCGACGAGTCGAAGACCGTGCCGTTGAGCAGTTTGCCCGTATAGTGCATCGTGACGGGTTTGCCCACTTCTGGTTTCTCGCCGTTGCCAGGTTCGGTCATCACATAATAGAGGCCCGAGGCGGAAGGCTCGGCCACGACCTTGTTCTTGGCCAAAAACGCGGCCAGTTCCTTGGCGGCCTTGGCGGTTTCCTCGGGATAGTCGTTTTGCAACTGGGCGGCACGCGCGTCGTTGCGACCCTTGATGTCGTTGGCAAAGTTCTGGGCATACACCTTCTCGGGGAAGAAATCGTTCACCTTGACCTCGAAACGCATCACGTCGGTCGAGTTGAACTCGGCGGGCAGCGTGGGCTGACCATACAGGTACTTGAACGTCGAGTCGATGTTGACGATGAACGAGGCGGAGTCGCCCTTGTGCATCATGCGCAAGCCTTCAAAGATGTCGCCGTCATAATTCGATTCCATCACCTGCATGATGTTCTGCATGTTGGGAATCAACGGCGTAGTGTCGTTGATCATGCAACAGATGTTGACATCCATCAGGTCTCCTACCTGAGGCGTCGCGCCTTCGTTTCTGGTGAAGAACTGGTAGTACAGTCCGTTCTGGTTTTGGTAGCCCGGATAAGGGTTCTCCTCGGTGCAAGCACTCATCGTGCCCACCATAAGCATGGCCATGGCGGCCATCGTTAGCATACTTCTTTTCATTTGTCTTGTGTTTAATTGGATTATTGTCTTGTTGTTTTATCGTCTTGTTATTTCTTTGTGTCAAATATGTCGATGAGTTCAACATCGAAGACGAGATTGGAATAGGGCGGGATGCTCTTGTAGGCGATGTTGCCGTAAGCCAGGGTATAAGGCAGCACGAAACGTGCCTGCTCGCCCACGCGCATCATGCCAATGCCTTCCTCAAGCCCTCTCAACACATTGCCCTGTCCGTAAGCCACATCATAAAAACCGCCCAAGTGTTCGGAATCGCCCAACGGGGTGCCGTCGATGAAGGCGGCCTTATACTTGACCCGTGCCGTCTGACCCACCTTAGGCTGCGCGCCATCGGTGGACAGCGACTTGACGTAATACAGCCCCGATTCGGTGTGCTCCGTGAGGTTGTTGGCTTCCAGATAGTCGATAAAAGCGCGCTCCGATTTCTCCTGCATGGCCTTGTCGGCAGCTTCCGCTTGCTTCTTGAGCTCCTCCATGGTAGTGATTCTCAGCAACTTGACATCGTAAACCAAGTTGGCATAAGAAGGAATCGAGCCAACAGAGTGTTCGCCATAGGCCATGTTGAAGGGAATGATGGCCTTCACTCGCTCGCCGAGGTGCATCTTCGACACAATCTCTTCCCAACCCGGAATGATGAGACCTTCGCCTATGACAAAACTGAGCTTCTCAGGACTTTCCCATGTGCTGCCCACCGACTGCCCGTCGAGCAGCCAAGCGGAAAAGTCAACCTCGACCTCCTCGCCTTTCATAGGCAGACGACCCGTGCCTTTTTCCATAGGAATGACATAAATACCTGATGGACTTGGCGTTACGGTAATTCCGTTTTCCAACACATAGTCCGACAAAGCCTTCCGCGAGGCCGCCTCCATCGACTCCTTCATCTTTTCGATGTTGGCCTTGAACTCGTCTTGAGTCTGCACCTCAACGAGTCTCACCTCATAACGGAAATAGTCGTCAGCCTTCAAGCCGACGGCCTTAGGATCCTGGTCGTAATACTTCTGCGCAACCGAGTCGGCCTTGACGTAGAACGATGCCGAATCGCCCAAACGCATCATGGCGTATGCCTCTAACAGGTCGCCAGGGAAGACGGGCTTCTGCAACTGCGTGAACACGTCCTTATGCACGCCTTGCCAGTCATAATACAGCGAGTCGTGCAGATAGCAGACCATGTCCACCTTGAGGAAATCCGTCAACTGGGGCTTCATCGCCGTTGGGTTCTGGCTGTAAAACTTATAATACAAGCCGCCAGAGGTTCTCTTGTAACCCGGAAATTTTTGCTCACATGCCGTAAAAAGCATCATCGCCGAAAGGCAAACCAGCAAAACAAAAATACTTTTTCTTTTCATAATTTATTGATTATCAATTATTTTAATCGTATATACCAATGTCGCATATCCTGGAATACGGTCATCGTCGCCATGCAAACCGTAGGCCAAATGGAAGGGGATGATGACCTTGGCCACATCGCCTTGATGCAGATAGGCCATGGCCTCGTCGAGACCGGCCTCCACACCTCCCATGCCAACGACAAACGACTTAACGCCGTCTTCTGCGGAAGAATAAATCAAGTCGCCGGCGATGGAATGAAGCTCATACTCCATCGTCACCGTCTGGCCCCTACCTATCAAAGCCTCGCTGCCTTGTCTCATGATCTGGTAGCGCAGCCCCGTACCCGTCGTCGTCATCTCCAAGCCATGCCGCCTGATGTAGTTCGCGATGTCTTCCTCCTCCTCGTTCATCAAATAACGGTTGGCTTTCTCCATGCTGCTTTTCATCTCGTCCTTCGTCACGACTTGCGAAGGATTCCCTTGCTGCCCGCCACAAGAGAACATGACAAGCAACACACTCAGGATCATATACTTAAACATACGTCTCATCTCTTTTCGTTCAGCAAGTCCTTATATTCGGGCAACACGGCTTTCAGTTTCGCCACCGCCTCATCAAACGTGCAGTTCAATGTGCCTCCCGCCGCGTTGGTGTGGCCTCCGCCCTTGAAATGCTTGTGAGCCAACTCGTGCACCGAGAAAACACCCTTCGAACGGAACGACAGCCTTATTTGGTCCTCACGCTCGGTCACCAGCACCGACATCGTCACCTTGTCCATCGATAGCGGAAGGTTAACCACCCCTTCCGTGTCGCCAGGCCGGTAACCGAACCTTTCCAAGTCGCTCTTAGACAATGATATGATAGCCGTCGAACAATCCTCCAAAATCTCCATCCTATCGTTGATGGCATAACCAAGCAAACGCAGACGGTTTTCCGACATGGTGTCGTAAACCATCTGATGCACAAGCGTGTAGGGCATGGACTTCTCCACCAGCAGGGTGACAATCTCGAAAGTGCGAGGATGGTAGATGGAATGCGCAAAAGAACCCGTGTCGGTCATAATCCCAACCAACAGGTTGGTGCAGATGCTGGCCGTCAGTTCCTCCTTCCCGTAATGAAGCAGAATCTCTGCGACAATCTCAGAAGCGCTTGATACACAAACGTTTGACAGGTAACAATAAAACTGTCCAAAGTCGGCATCACGATGATGGTCTATCAGAATGCGCGGGCAACGTGTCTTCCCAATCTCGTTGTGCAAAATGCCACTCCTCGACAAATTGTTGAAATCCAACATCATGACACATTCTGCTCCGGCGATGGCCGCCTTGCACGCCTCGCCGTCCTTCTCGAACACCAAAAAAGCGTCCGCTCCAGGCATCCAATGCAGAAATCCCGGAAAATCATTGGCAACCACCATCTTAACATCGTGCCCCCTGTTGCGGAGAAACTCCGACATAGCCAACACCGAACCAACGGCATCGCCGTCAGGGTTGACGTGACAAGCCAGTACCATGCGTTTAGGTGACTGAATCACAGCGTCAAAGCGCTCAAAAAAGCTGTCTTCGTGCATAACTTCCATAAAGTTTGCAAAGGTACAACTTTTTTCCGATTCCACACCTTATAAATTATAAGAAACCGCTATCGAGGCGACAATATCCTGTAAGTGTCGTCGTCAAACAGCAAAACAATGCCATTGGGCATAGTATTGGAACGCACCTGAGGCGAAGGCCGCAGCAACTCACCATCGGTCTCCTGACCCACTGGGACGAGTGCAGGCTCGGCATCGGCTGCCGGCTCGGGCGACTCAACCGCAACGGCTGCCAGCGGAGGGAATGGGATAAAAGGCTCCGACACCGTAATCGGACCAACTCCCATAACGAGCCAGTCGAGACTGTACTCCGGAAAAGTCTCCTTCAGTTTCTTCACGAAGTCAAGGCTGGGATTGTTCCGACCCGAAAGCAGGTGGGAAACGTTCGAAGGCTGGATGCCCAACCTGACGGCAAACTCCGCAGCTGTCAAATTCTTCGCACGGATGATGTGCGAAATCCTGTCTTTCATTTCTCCATTTTCCATGGTTGTATCCTCCAAAAAAATCCAATTCAAGGCTTGCTTTTGGTTGACAAAAGTAAACATTTTTGCATTACACAACAACATTTAAAGGAATTTATTTTTGTAAATCACAAAATCATTACAAAAACATTGACATCATGCTTGAATTTAAGAATTTTATTACACTTGTTTTCAATAAATTACACAAAAATAAATAAAAACGGATAATAAATGACAAAAACCACCTTTCCTTGCCAATCCAATTTAATTAAAACAACATATAAAACTGATACAAAACAATTTATGTCAGATATTTCCAAAAAACCACATAGTATTACATCTATCATTGTTTTTACAAATGTACAAAATAATGATTTACATTGGTAACTTTTTTATATCTATTTGTTATTCAGTTGTTTGTATTTTACAACGGATACATCTGTAAACCTTGCGATTCCAGACGGAAACCAACCCGAAACATCGCGGATTTGGCGTTTTCAGAACCTCCCCCAACACTTCCGTCGTCCCAAAACCAAACACGCCGAGAACGCCCAAAAAGAGCCTTCCCTCTCCCCAAGCCCTTCTCGCCCAAGGACACTCTTTTCCGTAACGACACCACAAAACCAAACCTGCCGATTCTTTCCTACACCTTATTTAATTAATATATGGCGACCTCGGGAAGCGAAAAAAAAGCAAAGGACTTTTTTATATACAAAAGTTTTATATCATTGTCGCACAATTCGTTACAACTTATTTTGTATTTTTTTTGAAAATTATCATAAAAAACGCTTGCCAATTTGCAGAAAGTCCGTACCTTTGCAGCCCGCAAACAAAGGAAGTGAAGGACGAAGGGATGGGGTTTGCGCA
>JBGUHI010000090.1:0-4516 GCA_045111995.1 Candidatus Limimorpha sp.
CCACGATGCCAGCCCTGATTTCCTTAAATTTGGCTACAATGGTTACTGCGATACGCTTTCCGTCTTGCTCCCCTGCGATGATGCCGCCACGGTCAACTGGGGCAGCGACTGGCGCACACCCACCTACGATGAATGGGTGGAACTGATGGAAAACTGCACTCCGTCATACGTCTATCAAGACAGCGTGTGCGGTATGCTCTACACGGGTCCAAATGGCAATACAATCTTCCTGCCCGGAACAGGTTCTTATCATGATAGCAACTACACGGGTTGGGGCTATGGTGATTATTGGTCGAGCAGTCTTCCCACGCTTTGGGTAGATCACGCATGGCGGTTTGGCTTTATCATTCACGGTACCGACCATTACATGTTTGAGGACAGTCGTTATGTAGGCATTCCCGTCCGTCCAGTCCGTGCTTCGCGATGACTGCGGCCTCGCGTTCTCTGGATTGCTTCGTTCCTCGCAATGACAAGAAGACGGAGGACCCGATTAGGGAGTGTTATGAGCGGATGGAGCGATGGGAGATGTTGCATAGTGGGATGAGCAGGTGGGAAAGTGATAAATGAGAGGTGAATCCACAGCCTGATGGGAAAAGATAATAAAGAGCCCAAAGACAGCGTTACATTTACAAACCAAAATAACAAAACAATGAGGAAGTCCATAGTCTTATTATTGTCGGCCATCGTCTTGCTTTCAGCCGCTTGCAGCCGAATCGATGAAGTCGACATCAACAGTTTTGACCAGCCGGATGGCGAGGTTTTGAATGGCCATGTTGCTGTGTTCGGCAATGTGACCACCGAGATGCGCCAGCATCGTGTCACCATTTCACCTGTGCATCAATGGGGCGACAACCAAGCTGTTTTGCCTGAAATCAACCGCGTTTTCGTGCTTTGCGGCAACGACACGATTCCTTATGTTGAAAAGGAAGCCGACCGCAGCAGCATGGTTTTCGTTTCGGAGCAACCCTTCAAGGGCGAGACGGGCAAGACCTATAAACTCGTCATTGAGACTCCAACGGGCGACATCACCGCCGAGGACTATTTGATGCCTTTGGGCGACACGGATTACCTCCCCATCATCAAGGACCATACAAAAGTGAGGAGTTATCAGATGAACTCGGGCAAGATGGCGCATGAATTCCAGTTCGACAAACACATCTATACCGTTGGGGAACAAGCTGTTATTTGTGGCCTGACCTTCCGACAACCGGAGGATTTCCCCATCGACAGCATCGAAAGTGTTTCCTTCGTCCATAACGACATGTCGCTCTCGGCACTGTTCACTGCCAGATTGTTCTGGTATTCCTATCATGTCACTGAAGATCATCTTGACCAAAGCGAGACTTTCATCACTTGTTCGGTCTCGCCCGAATTCTACACCTTCCTGTTGGACGTTTTCAACGAAGACGACTGGAGTCTGGGCCTGTTCGCCACCATATCAGGCAACGTGCGAGGCAATGTCAAGAACGGCTACGGCTATTTCTTCGCCTCCGACGTGCAACGCAAACCTTTTACTTACCACGAAATCTACGACGCCATCACCCCCGAAAACGAATAAGCCATGAAACGTATCCTCATCACCATATTGTTCTTTGCCTCTATTATCGGCCTTCAGGCACAGACCTACACTTTAAGCGGCCACATCACCGATGCCGCCACGGGCGAGACGCTTATTGGGGCCACATTATATGAGGCCTCCTCTCAAACAGGCACCTCGGCCAACGGCTACGGCTTTTATTCGCTGCGTTTGCCCGCAGGAAAACACAAGTTGCAATGCGCCTATTTGGGCTACAGCACCAAAGAAATAGAAATTCAACTCAATGCCGACCAAACCTTGGAAATCAAGTTGGAGGAAAACGCTGTCGGTTTGGGTGAAATCACCGTTGAGGCGGCAGCGGTGGAGCGTCCGCAGAAGCAGAACGAATTCCACGCCGAGATGCTGACCATCAACTCGATACGCAAACTGCCGAGCGTGTTTGGCGAGGCCGACATCCTCAAGGCGGTGCAGATGCGGTCGGGCGTGAAGACCATCGGCGACGCCTCGTCGGGATTGCTCGTGCGCGGCGGCACCAACGACCAGAACCTCATCCTCATCGATGAGGCACCGATTTATAACCCCTCGCACCTCTTCGGCATGATCTCCATCTTCAACCCCGAAGCCGTGAACCAAGTGACGCTCTACAAGAGCAACATGCCCGCGCAATATGGTGGCCGTGTCTCGGCCGTCCTCGACTGCAAGATGAAGGAAGGCAACATGAACCACCACGACTTTTCGGTGGCGTTGAGTCCCTTTGCCGCCACTTTGACCGCCAACGGCCCCATCGTCAAGGAAAAGGCTTCTTACCTGATTTCGGCGCGTAGGAGTTTCATCGACTTTTTCGTGAAACCCAATGAGGACATGCCGCTTGTGCCGAGGTTTTACGACCTGAATGCGAAAATCAACACCAAAATCGGGCAGAACGACCGTATCTATCTCTCGTTTTACAGAGGTCATGATGTCATTGAGTCCATGGGCGGCATCTATCAAGCGCAAGGCATGTACAACACTTGGGGCAACACTTCGGGCACCCTGCGCTGGACGCACAACTTCGGCAGTCGCTGGTTCCTCAACACAGCTTTCATCGTCAGCGATTACAGCAACGACATCGACTATAGTTTCAAAAGGCGTAAATTCAACTGGCGCACTGGCATTTCCGACCTCAACCTGAAAGCCGCATTGAGTTATTACATCGCTCCCGACTGCGAACTGCGCATCGGCGCGGGAGCCGTCCGACATGCTTTCACGCCTGGCGAATCCGACAGCATCGGCATGAGCCTGCCGCATTATCAGGCGATGGAGTATTCCGCATACGTTCTGAACGATTGGAAGCCTTTGCATTGGCTGGGCTTCAACTATGGTGTACACCTGTCGGCCTTCCAGCCCTTGAACAGCGACGAGAAACTGATGTTTTATCCCGAGCCTCGTGTGAGCATGAATGTCATGCTGAACGAGAACACCTCTCTGAAAGCTGGCTATGCGAGAAACGTTCAGTATATCCAAGTCCTGCAAAACACCGCCTTGGACTATCAGTCGTTGGAGACCTGGTTCCCAGCTGTCAATGGATTGAAACCCGTCATCGCCGACGTGGTTTCGGGTGGGTGTTTCCTTGATTTTGCTAACCAGTATTCCGCTTCTGCCGAACTCTATTACAAGCAAGGCAAGAACCAAATCGACTTCATCGACCATGCGCAGCTCATCAGCAACCCGAATGTCATCAACCAAGTGAGAAGTGGAAACTCAACAGCATACGGCGTAGAGTTGAACCTCTCGAAGAATGTCGGAAAGTTCACGGGAGCGATGAGTTACACCTATTCGCGTGTGATTTATACCATCGACGACATCAACGATGGCAACCCGTATTCGGCCTTGTCCGACATTCCGCACGACTTCCGCATCAATGGCTGCTACCAGTTTACGCCACGATGGAGTGCGAGTGCAGCATGGCAGTATTCAAGTGGGCATCCTGTCACTTTGCCTGTGGGCTTCTATGAATACATGGGGCAGACCGTCCCGGTTTATACCGAGCGTAATGCCAGCCGCACGCCAGCCTATCATCGCCTCGACCTTTCATGCGCCTATCACTCGCCGAAATACAGAAACGGCTTCAACTGGAGCGCAAGTTTTGGCCTGTTCAATGCCTATAACCGCCTGAATCCGTTGGGGTATCAGTTTGAAACTGATATAGAATCAGGAGAGATGCGGGCTTACGCCTACTCGATGTTTGGGATTTTGCCTAATGTTTCTTTGCGGGCGGGATGGTAAAAGGTTTCTGTATTCTGGTTTCAATCAAAATTAAATGTTAACTTTGCGTCAAAATAAACACTTACAACCATGAAACTTTCAAAACACCAAAAGGGCATTTTGATTAGTATCGTCCTTTACATCGTTGCGACGATTGCGCTCAACGCCTTGTTTTACTATTGTGGCCATTGGGAATGGGAACGTGTTTGGACCAACACGCTTGGGATGCTCATCGGCGCTGTTGGATTTGGCGTTTTTCTCATCATCGGCTCCAGAATCCCGAAAAAGAGAGACGAAGACAAGGAATAGACTTACAGCTTAATCCCCATAAACGCCATAAAGGCGATCCCCATTAAGCCAGTGATAATGAACGAGATGCCCACATCTTGCAGGCCGTTAGGTATCTTGGAATAACGCAGTTTTTCACGGATGGCGGCAATGGCGGTGATGGCCAAAAGCCAGCCAATGCCAGAACCTAATCCGAATACGGCCGCTTCGCCAACATTGCTGAATCCGCGTTCTTGCATGAACAGCGAACAACCCAAAATGGCGCAATTGACGGCAATCAAAGGCAAGAAAATGCCCAAGGCGGAATAGAGTGAGGGCGTGAAGGTCTCTATAATCATCTCCAGAATCTGCACGATGGCGGCGATGATGGCGATGAAAAGGATGTATGTGAGAAAACTCAAATCGAGGGAAGCCAGTTTCGGACTCATCCACGCCAAAGCACCCGGA
>JBGUHI010000091.1:0-21073 GCA_045111995.1 Candidatus Limimorpha sp.
GCCGCAAGACGCTGGCCGGCGAAAGCATCGGCTTCGACCTCTCGGGCCATGCGGCGGGCGTGTATGTGCTGCGCATCGAGGCCGCCGACCAAACGCGCATTTGGAAAGTAATCAAGCATTAACCCTTAAAGACAGAAGAAAAAATGAGAAAAGCGATTTGCACCTTGTTATTAATGGCGGCTTTGGGCCATGCCGCTATTGGACAAAACGAGAATTCCGTTTCGGAACCGAGAGAAGAGGGCATCGTTGTCGGAGCCATTGGCGGCACGGTGGATGTGTCGGCAATCGGCAGTGCCACCTACACTGTTCCCATTCATGTACCGGAAGGCATTGGTGGCATTCAGCCTTCGCTTTCGGTGGGCTACAACAATGTTGGAGGCAACGGCTTGTTGGGCTGGTGTTGGGATATGCAGGGCATTTCCAGAATCACCAGAACAGGGAAGTCTCAAGCTTGCGATGGCACTATCACAGGCGTTTCGATGACCGACACCGACCGTTTCCTTCTTGATGGCCAACGTCTGATGTCGGTAAATGGTTCCAATGTTTACGGTGGCGATGAAGCCCACTACCGGACCTATTACGACAGCCAAGCCAGAATCGTTTCCTACGCCCAACAAGGAATCGAAGGCTCCGCAAAGTTCAAGGTTTGGTTGGCCAACGGCAACATCGCCTACTACGGCCATACGTCCGATTCGCGAATCAAACTCCAGGAAACCTCAAAAGTGTGCTATTGGCTCCTCAACCGAGTGGAAGACCGTAACGGCAACTATATGGAATACCATTACAAGCCTTTCGATGGTGCTTGCCATGTGTTGGACTGGATTAAATATACCGCCAACGACAATGCCGGGGTCAGTCATGCCTACACCGTGCATTTCGACTATGTCGCACGCACCGACAAGGAAATCACTTTCGTTGGCGACAACACCAACGACCATACGGCTTTGCTGACGGCAATCCGCATCAATCATGGGTCGGTCGAGCTTTACCGCTACAGTTTCAGCTATCATGCGCCCCAAAATTCTGTCGGCTACTACTATAACAGGCTCAATCAGATTGACTTCACATGCGGGACACAATCTTATCATCCCACTCTCATTGAATGGGGTGACAACGACTACAACGAGACCTACCAAAACCATTGGATTAATGGCAATATGGCGGGGTATTCCGGAAAAATCAAGTTTCCGGGCGATTTCAACGGTGACGGCTACACCGATGTCATAGTGTTCCATCCTGATGCAGAAGGCGCATACAAGGCTAAGATTTACCTAAACGATGGTGTGCATAGTGATAATGTCTGGTTCCAATCATTGATGACTATCAATGTCAGCGACGATATTGATTGGATTTATGTTGGCGACTACAACGGTGACGGTCTTGACGACTTTATTTGCGCTGCCCGCAAAAGGACATTTGTGGGCAAGGATCATCTGACCCTGAAGCCTTACATCTCGATGTTGGACGCAAGCGGGCATCTCAGTTTTGAAACGCCAGTGGTGAATTATCCTGATGGCAAGACTTATTTAGCCATCAGGAAAGAATATCAGGAGTGTATGCTTATGGGCGATTTCGTCGGCAGCCGAAAGCAATGTTTCCTTGTGCAGGAAAACGAGAGCGACAAGGCAGCTCCCCGGCTTTTCTATTTCTCATATAACTCAGGTAGATTCACATTCCGGCAGCTTGATAACGCCATGGTGCTTGATGTGAAGAAAATGTTTGCTTGCGACTTCAACGGAGACGGACTTTCGGAAATCTATTATTCCGATGCCGATTCCAACCGTACAGGCTTGCTGCGCCTGAAACCCGATCTCAGTGGCTATGAAACCGTGAGCAGCGCTTTCCTCAGCCCTTGGCATCAGGTGTTTCCGGGCGATTTCAACGGCGACGGGAAACCCGACGTGCTGTCGTACGCCGAGGATGGCAGTGGCCACGGGAGTTGGCACATCAACCTGTTTAAGGAAACAACCCTTCACTGGCCTACCCTAAAGGTGAGATTCTCGGATATTGGGCTTGCTAATCCTGGCAACCATGGTTTCTCGCTGAAATGTATTCAGCAAGACGACTATAAGTTTATCACCGTCAGCGACTACAACGGCGACGGGAAGTCCGACATCGCCGTTATCACCGACCAAGACAAGCTGAGAATCCTTTATGCCCCCGTATCCTTTGTACAGGTGGGCAGCGGTTATGAGGCATGTTTTGCCAGCATGGAGGAATACCAGCTTTCCACGGTTGGGCTTGATGGCGCACCGTACAACTCCATCGTTGTAGGCAATTTCAACGGTCGCGAAAATGTGAGCATGTTCACCAAAAACCTCATCATGCGCCGCAAACCCATCACCAATCGTTATACGGTGACCAAAATCACTGACGGCATGGGCAACCTGTGCCAGTTTGAGTACGACTATCTCATGCCCGACTTGCGCAATCCCGGTTCAGAGAATTTCTACAGATTCACCCCGTTGGCCTCAGGCAGTTCGGCGGCCTACAACCAAACCTGCGCTTTGCCGATGAAAGGCCTGAAAAAGGTAAAGCAATGGAATATCCACAACCCCGAAACAGTGAGCGCAACCTCATACCAATACAAGAATGCCGTGATGGACAAAAAAGGACTCGGCTTTGTCGGCTTCCAGTGGAAGGCCTCTCAGTATGCATTGTCGGGGCAAATACAGAGCCGCACCGAACAAGAATATGAATTTGTGGAAATAAGTAATCTCGATCCAATTTATACGGATTACATGGCCTTGGCAGAAGAACGGACTTTGAACCAATATGGCGCAGTAATCTCAAAAACAGAATTTGAAAACGAAATCAATGTGTTAGGCGTTATAGATTATTCATTGGTGTTTTGGTTCAAAGTCTTCACTCCGATGGTGAAGAAAACCGTAAGCTATAGTTACGATCCCGACCAGCCCCAGCAACTGCTCAGGAAGACCATTGCTGAAACCCTGTATGAGGATTTTGGCGAAAATTACATTCCCGATTTGCCAATCTATACCTTCATGCTCAAACCAACCCGATCTCGACAGGGTGTAACCGGCAATGCCTCAGCGGCATCGGTATCGGACTGTGAGTTCCAGACCTTGACGGAAACCGAATATGTGACCGAAGGCCCAAACGAAGTGAACACTTGGACTCTCAACCGTCCGCGTGCCGTCCGCACCACAGCGAGTCGTGCAGGCCATCCCAACGAAGACGTGAAGCACCTGACGACCTATTCTTACTATTATGGACCAAATGCGTTTTTGGTATTACGCATGGCGGATTATCCCGGTGGTGTGGAGACGAATTCCGATCCGCTTGCCACCGTAAATGTGTATAAATACACAGTATTGGGTCAAAAGGCAAGCCATGACTTATCGGATTTGGCTGGCGATTTGCCATCTGCAAATTCCGAATGGAGATACAGCCCCGACGGTCGGTTTCTTGTGAGACACTCCAATCCAGCCAATCATGCAGTTGAATACGAATACGACAACGATTACGGCTATCTGAAGAAGCAAACTGACCGCAACGGGCTTGTAACCAATTATATTACAGACCCTTTTGGCGTTTCCACATTGGTCGTCAAGCCAGACGGGACCCAAAGCTATTCGGAAACGGTCTGGGTGCAAGGCGGCGACAACCATGCGCCCGCCGGTGCCTGTTATTATGAAATGAGCCGATCCACAGGGTCAGGCGAAACGCGTGTCTATTACGATGCCACTGGTAAGAAACTCCGCAGCGTTGTGCCAAGCATGGGCGATGTGATGGTTTACAAGGATTACATTTACAATGACAAAAGTCTGCTTTACAAGGAAAGTATGCCTTATTTTGAAGATACGCCATCGTCAAGCATCATGTGGACCACATTCCAATACGACAGCTACAACCGCCTTGTGCTCACCGAAACCCCTGACGGATTGGGTTCATCCATTTGGTATCGGGGCTTGAGCACGCAATATGTCACCTGGAACGACCCAGATTTCCCGAAAGTCACCACAAAGCGGGTGGACATCACAGGACGCACGGTGGAAAGCGTTGACGAGAACGGCACTTCAGTTTACTACGACTATTATCCTGACGGCCAGTTGAAATGGTCGCAAGTGGGGAATCAACAAGACACACGAATCAGTGTGGAATACGACAACGCCCGCAACCGCACCATGCTCCACGACCCCAACTACGGCATCGTGAGAAGCATCTACAACGCCTACGGGCAACTTGTGCGCACCGAGTCACCGAAGCACGACGTCACCGAATACGAATATGACGTGTTGGGGCGTACAACACAACGCACCGAAAGAAACAACGGGACATACAGTGTTGATGTCACGAATTGGGTATACTCGGAGAATGAAGGGACCAAAGGGCTGTTGGAATGGATTCTTTACAACAATATGGAGCAAAGGATTCATTATTCTTACGACGGACTCTGCCGCTTGATGCGGGTGGACGAATCACGACAGAACCAAAGTTTCAGCACCTCTTACATTTATGACCATGCCTCGCGCGTGGCGAGCGTCACCTACCCTTCGGGCTTCGTCGTGAACAAAAGCTACCACGCCAACGGCTATCTCGAAACACTGTCAGACATCGGGAACAACGAGCTCTGGCGCACTAACGGGATGGATGCCTTGGGCCATATCACCTCCAACACCGCTGGCGGACGTTACATCACAAAGCGCGATTTCGACTGGCGAACAGGGCGCTTGAATGTCATCTCCACCTTGGACGCCAATAATTTTTTGCAAGACTTGTCGTATGAATACGATATTTTAGGTAATTTAGCGGCGCGTTTTGACCATGCACGCAATATGGAAGAGAGATTCAGTTACGACCCGCTTGACCGCTTGACTGGCATCACACTCAACGGCACGTTGCAAAGCACCATCGCCTACGACGCGCTCGGGCGCATGACCCACAAGGAAGCCGACGGGCAGACGGTGTTCACCTCGGCGGCCTACGGCTACACCGGCCCCGACGGCCAGCTGCGCCCCCATGCCATCAACAATGCGGAGGTGAACGGCACGCCTTTCGCCACCAACGGACAGGCCATCACCTACACCATGTACGACAAAGCGGAAACCATCACCCAAGGCGGGCGCACCCTCACCTACCGCTACGGCTACGACCGCCAGCGCATGTCCATGGTGCAGACCCTGAACGGCAGCGAGGAACGCCGCAAGGACTATGTGGGTCATTGCGAGCGCGTTACCGAGAACGGGGAAGGCCGCTGGCTGACCTACCTGAGCGGCCCCGGCGGCGTGTTTGCCGTGGTGGAGCAGCGCGACGGGCACCGTCCCAAGGTGCACTATGTGTTCAAGGACCACCTCGGCTCGTGGACGACCGTGGCCGATGCCTACGGCAACATTGAACGCGAGCAGAGCTTCGATGCCTGGGGCAACCTTCGCAACCCTAACACATGGCTGAACTATTCGGCTCCTGAGCTTGCCGAAGGGCCGATGTTCGACCGCGGCTACACAGGACACGAACACCTGACCGAGTTAGGGCTGATTAACATGAACGGAAGGATGTATGACCCGGTGATGAGCAGCTTCCTCTCCGTGGACAACTATGTGCAGAACCCCGACTTCTCGCAGAACTTCAACCGTTATGCGTATTGCTTGAACAACCCGCTGAAATATACTGATCCGAGCGGGGAAAGTATATTGGCCGTTTCTATGATTGTAGGTGCGGCTGTCTGTGCTTATATAGGAGGGACTGCTGCTAATGGCTGGAATTACAATCCTTGCTCATGGGCTTGGGATGGCAAGACATGGGCAGGGATAGGCATTGGAGCCGTCGTAGGTGCTGGTGTGGGTGCTGCATTTGCATACGCGGCACCATGTCTTGCATCAACAGCGTTCATGTCTCACTTTGGGGCAAGTGGAGTAATGGCCTCATATACAATGACTGGATTTGCCACTTTGGGTGCCGGAGGATATGCTGCTGGTTATGCTGGAGGAATGCTATACAGCAATGGGGATACACACTATTCTCACTTAAGCGGTGTTCAGGGATTCAAGGTTGGAGCGACTGTTGGAGCTTTGGCAGGGCAATTGGCAGGCGACATTGTTAACTACAAACCGCCTCAAGAGGTTAAAATATCGATTCAGCCTAAAAGCAAGTGGAACGGATGTTACTATCAAGGTTCAAACGAGGAGTTTAGGCAAATGATGTTGGAAACAAGTAAATACTTTGGTGTGGAAACCAAGGGCTACTATACCAGTAGAGGCTATTATTTTGAACCAATTACAGGAGATGTGGCTTATAAAGTGTGCAATATGTCTTTGGATGAGTTTATTGGTTACAGATCTAGTAAAGACGGTAAATTCAGGTACAACCTTGATTACAATTGTATGGTAGAGGGCGAAGCCCCTTTCTTTAATGCCATAAATTACTGCTATAGATATACCAAAATGTTTGCTGATAGAAACGGAGATTTATACCTCTATCCTGAAGGAAATTATCCAGCCCGAGTCTATACTGCTTTTCATGTCCATCCTAGCAATGGCTACGAAGGCACTAGTGATATGGAGCAAATATTTTGGATGGGAGTAAATGGCGTGATTTTTGGTTGGAATGGTTGCAAACATTATTATTATCCGCCATGGTGAAGAAAATTAGAATCAAACAGTTTACGCTGATGCTGTTTTTAAGCATTCAGATTGGACTTGCCGCCCAGACGAGCCTGTCTCTCTGCTATGAGATGGACATAATCCCACAGATAGAAAGGTATAACCACTCTTTGGACAGCATCCTTTCAACCTGTTTTGGCGACGACTACCTCCTCCGTCTTGTGGCCACGCCGTCGTTTGACCCCGAGTATGCCTTGCAAGTGGAGTTGGCTGAACAGTCATATTTGCTCAAGGTGATTTCATTCGACCAAAATTTGTGGTATGCGAAAGATGTGGCCAGCATAAGTGTTCTTGAATGCATAGTTGGGATGGAAACACAATTTGCGGAACAAATGCTGGAAATAGTCAAACATTTTATGGACAATAGAATATCCAAGGTTTCTTTTCCATGCTGCACGGATGGAGACACATACCAATTTGAGATAAGGGAGAATGCAGGAATTGTCTGTGGACAGGTACATGAACCTGCGCCAAACAGCCCTTTGGGGAAATTGTGCAGTCTGTGCAACTTGATTAAGGATTGCTGTTTGATGGGAAGCAGGTCGGATGCTATAGTCAAAGAAGAGATTCTTAAACTATTGCAAAGCATAACCGAGAATACTTTCAACAACTAATCCATTTTAGCCGCCTGAAAAGACAACAAGAGATGGAGGAACGCATCACATACGACCAACCCACCCGCCCAACGGTCACCGCTGTTGTAGGGCTGTCACACCGTGGCAGCCGCGTGGCACCCCATGCGGCTGCCGCCATGCGACAGCTCTACGGAAATCGTTTGTTTTTTGCAGAACTTCCATCTGCCGCTCACATTAATGTCAAAAACAACAATTAACCTAGTATTAACTAACACAATTACAAAAATGAAAAAACACCTAATTATCATCTGTTTGGCGGTATTCATGCCGCTGATGGCTGCCGCACAGTATGGCAGGCAGTCAAACGCCATTATCGCCCATGTGGGCGGCGGCTGGGGCGGTTTCCCCGGACGCAGTTCGGCCACCCGAATCGACCATTTCATGGGTGCCATCGGCGCCGACCTCAAGCTCCCCATGACTGGCAACTGGTCGCTGCTTGTCGGCCTCGATTACCAGTTCCGTTTCATCAAATCGGGTTATAACACTTATAACGGCGTCACATCCTACTCTCATTCAATCTTCTTGAACGGCCACTATCTTCGTTTGCCCGTCCGCATGGAATACGACTACAACTGGTTCTATGTCGCCGCAGGGCCTTATCTTGAAAAGGGCTTCGGCAACATGCCCGCAAGGAACGAGATGGGCATCTTGGGCCTCAACCTCGAATTAGGCACACGCTTTGAAATCAACCGCTACGACCATCTGCGTATCGGGCTGCTCAACTCCTTTGGCGCGGTGTTCGACAACAAAATGCGCATGAACTGCACAGAACTGAATTTTGTGTTGCGCGTGGGTTATGAACATCAATTCTAACACTATAATTTACAAACAAGTAGAACTATGAACAAGACAGTAAAACTCGGCTTGCTTGCCCTGCTGCTGGCAACGGCCTTCACGGGTTGCAAAGACCCGAAAGACAATCCCGTAGAAATCACGGTTACCACTTATGCTCCCACCGAAATCACCGCCACCACGGCGCAGTGCGGCGGCCACGTCACGGCCTCGCAACAGGCGAAGATGGCCGAGCTTGGCGTGTGCTGGGGCACGGAAAAAGACCCGCTCGCCACGGGCAACCACCTCTCCACAACGGCCACCGGCGAGCCGTTCAACTGCACCCTCACGGAGCTGCTGCCAGAAACGCAGTACCACGTCCGCGCCTACGCGCTGTATGAGTCGGAATACCACTATGGCGAAGACAAGACCTTCACCACCTTAGCCAACGGCGGCGAGGAACCCACTTTGCCCGACGGCCTCACTCCCGGGCAGTTCTCGGTGAGCGAAACCCTCAAAGTGCGCTTCAGCAGCGGCAACTTGCAATATCAGGCCAGCACCGGCACTTGGCGTTTCGCGGAGAGCCAGTTGGACTACATCGGCGAAAGCAACGCCAACATTGGCGAGAGCTATGACGGCTGGATTGACCACTTCGGCTGGGCCACCAGCGGCTACGAGCATGGCGGCAGGGCCTACCAGCCGTGGTCGACCAGCAAGAATTACGGCGACTATTATGCCTACGGCAATGGCCGCAATAATCTCTTTGACCAGACTGGGCAGGCCGACTGGGGTTACAACGCCATCAGCAACGGTGGCAACACCGAAAACAGCGGCTGGCGCACTCTTCGAAAAGAAGAGTGGGAATATTTGATGACGGGACGCGCCACACCCACGGGCATCCACTTCGCCACGGCGAATGTCAACGGCACCAACGGCCTCCTCATCTTCCCCGACGACTGGGACGGATCGTATGACATCACCAATCCTGACAGTTACTCGGCTGTTTTTGAAAACAACACCATCGCGGCATCCGATTGGGAAAACCTCGAAGCTAAAGGCATAGTCTTTTTGCCTGCTGCTGGTTGTAGGATGGATGGCACCCAGATAATAGGCTATGTTCAGACGGGAGGGGTTTATTGGGCTTCAACCGCCGCCTCGTCAGACTACCTTGCTTATTCCATGTATTTCGTTGTCAACGGCAAACATCGTAGCGTAGATGTCAACAATCGCGAGTTCGGTGCATCTGTGCGTCTTGTGAAGGATGACATTCCAGTTCGGTAGGACTTGCAATAATGCGATTGAACCGAACATGAGCATTTGAAATGCGGAAAGCCTCTCCGTTCCCCGCAAGGGGAAACTTTGTTGCTGTCCGTATGGCACTTGTCGTGTATCCTTCCGCCTCTCGCTTGACCGAAGCGGATAATTCGTACCAAATGAAGTATCCCAGAATTTGCAATTTGGGGGCCGCGAGTATCAGCATTTGCAATGCGGGAAAAGGGGAATAAGACTCCGTGAGTTTTGATATTGAAAAGCCTGCCTTCGGGCAGGCTTTTTTTGTTTTGCGTTGCGGCAGCTGATGGGGCGCGTTGCGGCAACTGCAAAAAATATTATGTCCAAAACCCATAAAATTCCCTACCTTTGCAGCCGATGAAAACCTATCAAGATGGAATAGTTTTAATATTAGAATAGATGTAATACAAGTTCCAACATTACCATAAACATGAAAAGAGTTGTAATCAAACAAGGAGACATATTCTCCATAGAAACGGAAAAAGGGAAACGATATTTCCAATACATTTGCAAAGATGCGTATCAGTTGAATGGAAATGTTATTCGTGTGTTTAAGGACGATACCATGACTGATGTCGAATTCTATATCCATACAATCATCTCCATTGGAGTAAAGCAGTACGGATGGGTGAAAGTCGGCAATGGTCCTGTACCAGACATTTCTAATGTGGTTTTCTTTACGGATGTTGATATGGCTGCTAAGTTGTACGTGTTTAAAAACCAAGATGCAAACTGGAGAATATGGACGGTTAGCGGTAATGAAAAAATCGTGAAGGAATTGCCTGAATACAGATGTGAAGAAGGTTCAGTTTATCCTCCATGTCGTATAATGGATGTCATTTGTGGTAAAGATTTAGGATATAATAGAGACATGAAGGATATGCCCGATTTGTAAGACCCGAATTTCCAAATTCGGGAGCAGAGAGCATCAGCATTTGCAATGCGGAAAAAGGAAGGCGGAAAATACTTTGCAGAACTTGTCGTACGATTACGATGATTTTGGTAATTTAGCGGCCAGAAAAGACAACAAGCGATGAAGGAAGGCTTCACATACGAAATGCCAAGCCCAACGGCCACCGCCGTTGTAGGGCTGCCGCACCGTGGCAGCCGCGTGGAAACCCATGCGGCTGCTGCAATGCGACAGCCCTACGGCGGCCTGTTTGGCTTCGTCATCAGCTGGACCTTGGTGACGGGCCAATCCGGCAACATCGTGCAAGACGTGACCTTCGACGCTTGGGGAACGCCCTACGGCTTCACCGCCACGGGCACCGAACCGGCCACATCCGTTCTCCCGAATTTGCAATTTGGGGGCCGCGAGTATCAGCATTTGCAATGCGAAAAGTTTCCCGCTTTGCGGGAATGGAGAAGAGGTTTAGTTTGTAATGGCGGCGGCAGGTGGTGCTGCAATCCCGTAGAGCCAACAGGCCGCCGCCGTTATAAAAACACCCAAAACACGCCATTCCCAGCAATGGGAAACCATCGTTAAGAAAAAAGCATTATCTTTGCTGGGCGAACCAACGGACATGAGAACCGCAATGCACTACACTAACGCCACCATCGTTGTAAGGCTGTCACACCGTGGCAGCCGCACGGAAACCCATGCGGCTGCCGCAATGCGACAGCCTTGCGGCGGCCCGTTGGGCATTGCTGTCAGCTGTGCCTTGGTGACAAACCGAAGCGGCAGCATCGTGCAAGACGTGGCCTATGACGCATGGGGGACGCCCTGCGGCTTTAACAGGGCAAACATATTAAAAAATGCTGATTTCAAGAATCTAATGGACTTTCATGCATATAACTATGAAGCATACCTTGGTAAGGCTCAATTTGGCATGTTTGATGATTCTGATGGAGCTGTTTCGCAGTTGTTCCCAAAAGACCTCGTCAACAAGATGAATTGGATGAATTTTGGTTATCTACGTAATGCACACATGCCATGAATAGAATAGGCTCGTTTTTCGTCGCATACATAGCCGTCTTTTGTGCCGTGAATACACTCAATGCACAAAGTGTTTCAATAAACCTATCAGTAGAATGGGAGCAATCGGTGCATTTTGCCCCAATTGCAAACGACAATGACACAATACCGTATCTTGTTGTTGAATACGGAAACACTACAGACTCCGCATACTATCTCCAAAGAATTGTGGCTTACATGGGTAATGAGTTTCCGGTATGTGGTGAATCTGTCTTGATGAATTATGGAAATCCTCCTCCCAATTGGTATGAGATGGCATTGCGCTCGTCGTTAAGTTATACAGGAGAAAAGCATACTGTAACAATGGATGATGTTTTTATCATCGAAGATGGCAATGGAAATGAAAGGGGATTGTTTATCTATAATGTGCATGAGTTTTTAAATAGAATCGCGTATTTCGGATCAACATCAATAAGGTCGTATTATTCTTGGGAAGAAAACGATTTTTCGCCAGAGTCGGTTCGTTATTATGAGAATCACAAGGACGAGAATGATTTTTCAATTCCATTTGATTCCATAATGATGTTGGAGCGTTACAGGAAGAACTTGGTGTTTTTGCCACCTTGTTCCAAAGTGGTTCATCGGTACAATCTCATAGGCTTTTGGTATGTTGGAGGAGACTATCTTTTCAAGTTGCCTGACGACTATCAATCCCCTCGAAGCGTGTATGATAAGACGTTTAGGCATCTTTTGGATTTTCCAGAATCGATAGACGGCTTCAGATTGTACGAAGGTGCTTTCAAGTCAAATGAAGTTATGTTGAAAGAGAAGAATCCTGACGGAGAAAGGGATAAATGATGAGGATAGCTATTATGTTTTGGCTTTTGGCATTATCCCTGCATTCTTTTTCGCAAGATTGCAGCGGGAAAATACCGCAGTCTCATATTGAGCGCTTGAACAATCGCATTTTGAGGAATTTTCGGGAAGCCAACTATTGCCCAATGGATTCCGTAGTTTTGATTAACATTATTGATGTCGGTTATCCGATGAACTGTAATTTGGACAAAGAGTATTTTGAGGATGGAAGTTTCCTTTCGGATATTTCCCCCTCGTATTACCGTCCAAAAGGAACACTGAGAAAGGTGATAGATGCTTATGCCATTTTGTTCAATGAATCAAAGGATTTTGTTGTTTTGGCAGATTATTTTGGTTGCTATGACGAAGGACCAGGCGATACTTATCGAGAAATGGCGAGATTTATTGTACAAAATCAAATACAATGTGTATATCATTTGGCTGGTGTGTTTTGGGGTGGAATATACATTGGCGTTGGAATGGATGGGACTGTATTCCTTATGAATCCCAAATGCGAACATGTAAGACTAAAAGATTATTCTGATGACGAGTGGATTTCTGTGTTTACAGATTCCTATTTGAAGAAAAGAATATGGTATGACTAAATCTAACAACTAAACCAATCAACAATGAAAAAACACCTAATCATCATCGCACTGGCGGCAATTGCCTTGTTTGCCGCCTCATGCACTGCCAACAGGGGCTTCGTGTCGTCGCCCAAGCGCGCCGATATTAGGCAGATGCAACAGTTTGAGATGCTGTCGAGAGTTGGCATCATCGAGAAAGGCAACAAAATCACCTACAACGACTCCCTCTCGCTGGTCGCCAAAGGCTTGTTTGAAACCGCATTGTCGAAAGACAAGACCCTTCCCGTGGCAGGGACGGTCGCCATCGAGGACAGCACTGTCAGCAACAAGTTGCAATACGAGATTTATCTGCTGATGAACTACGTTGAGGGCAATGTCCGCGTCAAGGACATACCCATCCCGCCCACCATCGATTCCATCCTTGAGGCGCGAGGCGAGCGTTTCGGCTTGATTGTGTACAACTGGGGCTTCACCCGCACGGGCGGCAACTATGCCAGACAAATCGCCAAAGGCGTGGCCATCGGCGTCCTTACCTTAGGAACGTTCTATACGGTGCCCTACAAGGACATAACCCGCAGCGGCATCATCGTCGTCGACAGCAAGCTCAACAATCTCACATACGTGGCCTCCGCCAATCGGGAAAGCAACCCGCTGAAGGCCGAGACTTATAAAAAACAGATGGGCAGCTTGCTTAAGAAATACAAGAAATAAGAATCTAACATCACAAAAAACATCAACTTCTCCCATGGCAGTATTCGCGAAGCATAAAATCCATTACCTTTGCCCAACACAACAAGCCCAATCGGACGGTTGTCAATCTGATGTAAAACACATACACTATGAATAGAATCTTTCTGGTTGTCACTTTGTTGCTTTCGATTACACTAAGCAATGTCCAGCCTGCTCAGGCCTGCACCTCAGTCATTGTTTCTGGCCGCGTCACCAAGGACGGTCGCCCTTTGATTTACAAGAACCGCGACACGAGCACGTTGCACAACATGAGTATCGTCGTGCAAGGCAAGGTTTACCGTTACATTGGTTTGGTCAATGCCGAAGACACCACGCCCGTCAATGTTTGGGGTGGCCACAACGAGGCCGGCTTCGGCATCATCAACACGGCGGCCTATAACCTGAATGGCGACGGTGGCGACACCGACGGCGACGGCATCTTCATTCGCAAGGCCTTGGAACTCTGCGCGACTTTGGCCGATTTTGAGACTTTGCTCGACACAGTGAAGAAGCCGCGCGAGGTCAATTCCAATTTCGCCGTCCTTGATGCCAAAGGCGGCTGTGCCTATTATGAGACAGGCAATTACGATTATGTGAAGTTCGATGTGAACGACCCGAAGGTTGCGCCCGATGGCTACCTGATGCGCACCAATTTTGGCACGACAGGCAACCATAAACTCGATTTGGGCGTGGAGCGTTATTGCGCCATCACCGACTTCATGGCCGAGGCCTGCAAGGAAGGCAACATGGAGCATGATTACCTCATCACCTCCATTTCAAGGTACATGAAACACGGCGTAACCAAGCTCGACATGTATGACTTTATGCCTGAAACTGAGAATGATACGCAGTATTTCTCATTCGGGGATTACATTGCGCGCCATAGCACGTCCTCTGTGATTCTCGTGCAGGGAGTGAAGCCCGGTGAGTCGCCGCTGAACACCGTCAGTTGGACGATTATCGGCTGGCCGCTGACCACGGTGGCCATTCCGTTGGTGCTCACTTCGTCAGGGAAACTGCCCGCCATCGTCACCGACGACGGCACGGGACATTCGTGGCTCAATGAGAAAGGTCTGGAGCTGAAGAAGCGGGTTTTTTCGCTCGAAGCGGGAAACACCACCACTTACGGCGACCTCTCCAAGCTGTTCAACAAGCAGAGAACAGGCATTTTGCAACAAATCCAACCCGTTGAAAAAGAGGTGATGCACCGTGGCGAGGAAGCCCTTGAAAAGCTCCGCAAAAACACCAAGAATGCCAAGGACATCGAGGCATACTATGATTGGGTGGATGATTATGTTGCGGAGCGGTATAAGAGCTTGTTTGGGGTGGAATGAAACTCATTGGATTGGCGAAAAAGGAACAAATTTTTTATTTTTGCAGCGAAAAATGCTTTTATGTCCACCGAAAAGGAGTCCATATTGAAGTCGATACGAGCATTGGGAAACAAGGTTTTGCCAAAAGATGCCCAACTGATTCTTTTTGGTTCGCAAGCGCGTGACGATGCGCATGAGGAATCGGATTGGGATTTGCTTATTTTGCTCAATGGCATTGGTTTACAGGACAATGCATTCGATTTATATGCCTATCCCTTTGTGGAGTTGGGCTGGGATTATGGTACATATTTCAGCCCGAAAATCTATACCTATTCGGAATGGGCTTTGCGAAAAGGGACACCATTTTACGATAATGTCAATAAAGAGGGAATCTCATTATGCTGACAGATGACGAAAGAAAAGCGTTGGTTTCCAACAAAGTAAGAAGGGCGCGTGAAACTTGGGAAGAAACCAAGGGAATTGTAGAAAAAGGCTATTGGTATGCAGCGGCCAACAGAATGTACTATGCCTGCTATTACATGACTTCGGCCTTGTTGCTCAAAAACGGACAGAGTGCCCATACGCATGGCGGGATTATCGGCTTGTTCGGATTGCATTTCATTAAGACGGGAATCATTTCTTCCGACTTGGGAAAGTTCTACAGCCAAGTTTTTGAATTAAGGCAAACTGGGGATTATGATGATTGGAAAGTAGTTACTGAAAGCGATGTCAAGCCATTGATTCCCAAGGCAGAAGTGTTTCTTGGCACTTTGGAGAATCTTATACGGATGGATGGGTATTTATGACAAATCATTAGCAAGTATTATATTATGAACGAAATTCTCCGCGTAGAGGGCTTGAGCAAAACCTTTAAGCTTTCGCGCAAACAACAGAAAATCGAAAAGACACAGCGGAAAGAGATTCTTGCCGTTGATAATCTGTCGTTTACCGCCAACAAGGGCGAGATTTTCGGGCTGCTCGGTCCCAATGGGGCGGGCAAGACCACGACCTTGCGCATGTTGGCCACTTTGATAGCTCCCGACAAGGGCGATGCTTTCATCGATGGTTGCTCCATTGTGAGCCAACCCGAACAAGTCAGGGCGAAAATCGGCTTTCTGACCTCCGAGCTGAAGTTGGAAGACTTCTTCACGCCGAACTACCTGTTCGACTTTTTCTCCCAACTCTATGAGATTGAACCTGAAGTTGTTGCAAAGCGCAAGGCCAAACTCTTTGAGCGTTTCGGCATCGACCGTTTCGCAGAGGTGAAGGTGGCCAACCTTTCCACGGGTATGAAACAGAAGACCTCGTTGGTGGTTTCGTTGGTGCACGACCCCGAGTTTGTCATCTTCGACGAGCCGACCAACGGCTTGGACGTGCTGACCGCCCGCACCGTGACGGACTATCTTCAGGAACTGCGCGAACAAGGCAAGACCATCATCCTTAGTACCCACATTTTCAGCCTTGTGGAACGCCTTTGCGACCGCGTGGGCATCATCATCGACGGACAAATGACGCACTGCGACACTTTGGAAAACATTTGCGGAGGACAGTCGCTCGAAGACCGCTTCTTCGACATTTACAAAGCCAAGAAAGGAGGGATGGAGTGATGAAAAACAACACTTGGACGATTATCAAAAAGGAGTGCGCGCGTTTCTTCGGCGACCGCACCATGTTGCTTACCACGGTCATCATGCCGGGTTTGATGATTTACCTCATCTATTCCTTTATGGGCAACAACTTTATGAAACCCAAGGACTTGGGTCGTGCCACGCTTTATGTGGAGAATATGCCTGAAAGCATAAGCCCGATGTTAGAGGCTTTGCCTTTGGATATGGTGACCGAAGACTTTGATTTCGAGCAACTTCTCGGAACGCTTGCCTTGAAGGAGAGCAAGTTCGTCTTGCTGGCATTCCCCGAAGGCTTCGATTCGCTGACCGCGCAATACAATCCGGCGAGCGGTTTGGCTGCGCCGAATGTGCGGCTGCTCTACAATTCGGCCTCGGAGTCGTCGCAACAGGCATATTCGATGGTAAGCTCTACGCTGAACGCATACGAAAACACGTTTTGCAACCGCTTCGACATCAACGCCTCAGACGACGAGTCGGCAGTGTTCGACCTTGCTTCCAACGAGGATGTCATTGGCAATTTCTTCAGCGAACTGATTCCGATGTTGCTGCTTATGGTGGCGTTCATGGGTTGCATGTCCATTGCGCCGCCGTCCATCGCGGGCGAGAAGGAACGCGGCACCATCGCCACTTTGTTGGTCACGCCGATGAAACGCCGAGAATTGGCCTTGGGAAAGGTGTTGAGCCTGTCGCTTTTCGCCATGTTGAGCGGCTTGTCGAGCTTCACGGGCATGATGCTCTCGTTGCCCAAACTGATTCATGCCGATGAGTTGGGAATGGATGCCAACATCTATCAAGTGTCAGATTATGTTGTGCTTTTACTGCTGATTTTCAGTACTATACTGATTTTGGTTTCGGTGGCATCCATTGTTTCTGCTTACGCCAAGTCGGTGAAGGCGGCTTCCACCATCATGGCTCCTTTGATGATTGTGGTGATGCTGGTTGGGATGTTGCCGATGATGTCGGGCACAAATGTGGCCAACCTCGCTTACTTTGCCATTCCGGTTTACAACAGCGTACTCTGTATGTCGCAGGTCTTTGCCCACGAGGCATCGATGGCGGCTGTCGTCATTACCATTGTCGCCAACGTGCTCTACACGGTTTTGGGCATTTGGATTCTCACGCGGATGTTCAACAGCGAGAAGGTGATGTTCTCGAAGTAAATGATAACGAGGAACGGAAGCACATTTTTTTGCATAAAAACGCGTTTATTCCGCTACGAACAACCGTTTTTATGGTTTCGTAGCGGAATAAACGCGAAATTATATTGGAATTCCTATCCGTTTGGAAAGCTACCAAACTATGAGAAGATTCAAAGGAACAATTTTTGCTGGAATACTCAGGATTCCAAACTACAACATTATGAAAAAATCAAGAATTTACCTGTTATTAGCCGCTTGCACAATCCTCGGCTTCGCCCTCGGCCTCGCCTTTGAGGGCATCGTAGGCAAGGCCTACGCCAAGGCGGAAACGCCCGCCACCAAACTTGCCCTGCCCGAAGGCACGGCCTTCGAGAGTGTGGCCATTGGCACCGCCCGCAAAGCAGACTATGAAATCGTTTACATCTACGGTCGCAAGTACATCATCTTCAGCTCCGGCGAGGATATCGAGGTGCTGGAGTATTGAGGGGTCATTTCACCTTGGCCATCACCTTCAGCATCTGCTCGCCCAAGCCAATCGTGTAGCCTTGCTTCACGAAATATACCTCGTTGTTCGCGTTGGCGATGACGAAGATGGGCAAGTTGTTGCCTAAGTGGAAGTTGCCGACGATTTCGTCGCGCAGTTCTGAGTTGAAATAGCCGTAAACGATGCCTTCTGGCAGTTCGGCAAAGTGCTTCAGCTGGAACTTGCCGTATTCCTCCTCGTTCTCGAAAAGGAACAGTATCGGGATGCCGTTGTCCTCAAAGTTCTTGCGGAATGCTGCAATGTCTTGCATGGCATGGGTGGTCGGTTCGCTGCCTTGGTCGAGGAGACCGAGGATGTAGTAGCCGTCGGCAACATGTAATAGGCTGTATTCCTCGCCTGTTTCCGCATGGGTGAACTTGTTGCTGCTGAAAAGGTCGCCAAGAACGTCCGTGTCGGTGCTTGGCTCGCGCAAAACGAGATCGACGGCGGTGGTTTCCTTCGCCTTGATGGTGACGAACTGGCTGTGGGTCAGGGCGGTACCATCGGAGAGACGATTGCCTGAAGTGAGGATGTAATAGCCTGGCTCAAGCGGAGTTGGATGCTCGAAACTCGACAAGGTCATGCCGTCGTCGATGCCGGGGTCTTGGGCGTCGTAGGCAAGCAGTTGGAAACTGTTGCCGTCAAACTTCTTGATGCTGAAATGTGTGTAGTATTTTGGGTCGGGCATGGAAGCGATGGGGCTGTAACGGATGTCCAAATAGCCGATTTCCGCAATTCTGGGCTGTTCGGCCTCGAAGTCCACAGTAATCCATTCATTGTCAAAATATTGCACCTTTCCTGTGACAGGGTGGATTTGTGCGGCGATGCCCAAACTGCGGGCCATGGCCACGAAGAAGATGTCGCGGGAATGGCGGTCGGCCTTAAGGACTATTAGCACGCCGATGGGCGAAATCGGGATGCGCTGCAAGGCTAACTCGTCGTCAACGAGGATGTTATGCTTCACCCAATCGACCAATAGGGCGGGGTTGTCGTGGTATTTTTGGGCTTCATCCTTGGGGAAAAACTCGGTGAGGGTCTTGCGCCACGGCACAATCATTTCGTTGCTGATGCGCGGGCTGAGGATGTATTCGCCGTACAACTCGGGCGGCATGGAAACGATGGACGATGTGAGGTCGGGCGTGTTGTCGAAATGGTCTTTCAGGACTTCGAGGCTGATGTCGCGCAAGTCCTTGTCGGAAACGTTGGAGAGCAACTCTACCGCCTTGATTTCCTGCTTTTTGCCTTGGGCATATTTCACGAAATCGGCTATAGTTTGGTAATTGCCCCAAGTTTTTTCGTAAATACGGCAGAGGGTCTTGTTGCCCGTGTTGGCGATGATGTCCATTTGCGCGTCCTTGCAAGCCTTGATGTAGGCGTTGCGCAAGGAGTCTTCGTAAGCCCCGCGGCGGTCGTTTTCGGCGCGCATTTCGGGCGTGACTTCGGGCAAGATGCAAGTCGGCGGGGGAGGAACCATCTCGAACTCCATAACTTTTTCCGTGCCTTCCTTATGGTCAAGAACGATGGTAACATTCTCGTTTTCACCCGATTTGAAGACTTGGTAGCCGAACTTGCCGTCCTTGGTGGCGTAGGCCATCATGCAGCCCAAACCGGCGGTGAGCCAGGTCTGGCCATTCGCGTCGGTGGTCTTTTTCACGACGGTGCAAAACTCGGCATAGTTGTAAATCTTGAACTCCACGGGAAGGTTGGCTTGCGGCGTTCCGTTCTCGTCCACGACGGTGAAGGTCGTCTTGGCGGTCTTGCCGTAGTTGTCCACCACATTGATTTCCGTGTAGTTGGGGCTTCGGCTGATGACCTCCTCGGAACCGTCGTAGTCGCCGAAGACGCGGGTGTGTAATAATAAGGTGCGCGAAGCCGGCTCGTTGAACCAGCCCAAGTCGAGCACAGGCTCAGGCTCGCAGGCGCCGAGGAAATGCCATTGGCCATCCACCCAAGCCTCCACCCAAGCGTGGTTGTCGTCGCAATGCGCCCAGCGGGGCGTATAGACCTGACGCGCCGGGATGCCCACGGTGCGCAAGGCCGTCACTAACAGTGTTGATTCCTCGCCACAGCGTCCCCACGAGGTCTTGACCGTCGCCATCGGCGATGAGGTGCGGCTGTCGGAGCCTTTGTAGTTCACGTGCTCGTGACACCAGTGGTTCACTTCGAGGACGGCATCGTACAAAGAAAGGTTTGCCACGCGGTCTTTCAATTCCTCATAATAAGTGCTGCGGAAAGCGTCCAAATTCTCATTGTTGACGCGCACTGGCACCACAAAATGCTTGAACTCGCGCTCTGGAATGTTTGCGCCCCATGGCATTTCTTCTTTGGCGCGGAAGGCATAGTTTATGCACTCGCGATAGTATTCTTCCGAATAGTCCACGCTGTCGCCGAGGGGCATGTAGGCGTAGAGGAATTCGAGGGCTTCTTTTTCGGTGAATTGTTTGCTTTGTTTTGCTTCTCCAGTTCCCTTGCAGGCCGAAAGCAGCAGGGCGGAGGCGGTGAGGAGTATTAATAAGGTATTGCGCATGATAATGGATTATTTGTCATCAAATAAATATTGAGCAGTTACATGGTTGTTGCTGACATTCTTGGAACATGATGTGTATGTCCTTTTTTATCAGTAAGAGTAAACTTTCCATAGAAACAGAACGGTTCAATTCATGTAAAACATTTTCTTTGTTTTTATTATTCATTTCATTTCAAGTTTATTGCCACAAAAGTACTAATAATAAATGAAATACATAGATTATTCCGCAACTTTTTGCTGATCGCAGGTTCAAATAGCAAGTGCAAAAATAGGGAAAAGTTACGAGCATTGGGCGAAGAACCTGTTTTTAGGTGAGTCGAAATTGAGTTTTTCTCTGGGTCTTCTGTTGATTTTGAACTGCACTTGCTTGATGTAATCAGCAGTCAAGTCCTTGAAGTCAGAGCCTTTCGGGATGTACTGTCGTATGAGCTTGTTGGCGTGTTCGACGGCTCCCTTCTGCCAGGAGGCGTAGGGGTCGGCGAAGAAGACGGGCACACCCTTGAGCCCTTCGGTGATGTCCTTGTGGCAGGCGAACTCC
>JBGUHI010000092.1:0-47298 GCA_045111995.1 Candidatus Limimorpha sp.
TCGAACCAAAACTCGAACAACTCGCCATAATTGCTCGTAAGTTCCTCAATTTGTTTATGATAGATTCCGACATAGCCTTCGTAGCCATACTCAGGTTGATAGCGGTCCCAAGGCGAGACGTAAATCCCAAACTTCAAGTCGTGCTTCTTGCAGGCCTCGGAAAGCTCGCGCACCAAATCGCCTTCCCCATTCTTGTAAGAGGTGTTTTTGATGGAATACTCAGTGGTCGCGGTCGGCCAAAGGCAGAAGCCGTCGTGGTGCTTGGCGGTGAAAATCACACCTTTCATGCCGGCGGCTTTCAGGGTCAAGACCCATTGCTCGCAGTCAATACTGGTGGGATTGAAAGTGTAAGACGGCGTGTTGCCGTAACCCCATTCCATGTCGTTGAAGGTGTTCAGGCCGAAATGGATGAAGGCGTAGGTTTCAAGCTGTTGCCATTCCAATTGTTGTTGGGTTGGAATGGGATGGCTGCGTTCGGGGCGAGGAGTGCAGGAGGCCGTCAGCAAACAAAACGGCACGAGAATCGAAACAAAAATGCGGTCCAGTGTTCTCATAACATTGTCTTTATGCCGCAAAGATACTCACATTTTCCTTGCCCAAGCCAGGCAAGCCAAAAAAAAACTTCAGCGGCCTTGGTGCCAAGGCCGCTGAAAGTCAAATGGCCGCATTTTCGCTTTATTGCTTGGCGTCGAACAAAGTCTGCACCTCTGCGGCAGTAATGGCGCGGTTGTAGCTGCGGAAGTTGTCGAGCTTGCCGTTGTAGAACCCTTCGTTGTTATTAACTCCGAAGTAGCAAGCGTTCACATCGGATCCCCAAGTCAGCTTTGAACCCGCTGAAGTGACAGTCTGGAACAAGGTTCCGTCAATGTACAACATGGCCAGATTCCCGTCATAGGTAAAGGTCAGCATGTGCCATTGGTTGTTGACATAGGAGGCGATGGAATTGGAAGTCCATTGCAAATCAGACCAACTGGTATATGGTTTGTCGCCTGCGTGATAAAAGAAGCAAGAGGTCTCGGTAAATTTGATAGTGCATTCCTTGAAGCCGTTTCCGGCAACGTCGCTACCTATGATAAATTGGTCGTTTCTGCCCGTCTTGAACCAGAAATTGACGGAGAATGCCGTTCCTGAAGGGATGATGTTGTCTTGGACGAGGATGAAGGCATTGCCGTCGAAATCCATGGAATTGCCTTCGCCAGAAGGTGTATCCGTCGAGGAAACCGCCCCACTATTGACACCCACATAATTGCCCGTCCAATCGGTCGTGCTGCCATCATCGAAGGTGAAATAGCAGAACAAGTCATTCTGAACCACAACGGCATTGTCGATGTAGGTGGCCGAAACATTGAGGTTGGCGCTGTTGTTGGTGCCGACAACGGTAATCGTGGTCGAAACCATCGAGTGAATCTTGTCGCGGTCGATGATGGCGGTCACGAGGGTTCCACTCCCGGATGCCGTGGTTCCGTTCATCGGGGTGATGGTCAGCCAATCCACATTAATAGGATTAATGGACCAGCTGAGCATGGTGCCGTCGGAGCCTACATTCTTCACTTGGAAGGTCTTGGTGACGGCAGTCTCGCCGAAATCCAATGACCCTTCGCTCAGTTGCAGGATGGCGCTACCGCTGCCGCTCGATGAGGCGCTGAAGGTGATGGTTGAGGTGCTGCCTGCGCCGCTCACGCTGACCGAGGTGGATACCATGCCGGTGATTTGCGAGCGGTCGATGGTGGCAATCACCTGACTGCTACTGCCGCCAGCGGTGTTGCCCGAGGTTTGGCTTAGTGTCAGCCAACCCACGTTGATGTTGGAGCAAACCCAGTTGAGCGAAGTGTTCAGAGGGCCGGTGTTCATCACATAGAAAGCCAGGCTGTTGGCCGAGGTGCCGAAATCGAGGTTGGTTTCGCTCAGTTGCAGTTGCGGGCCTCCCGTGCCTGAAACGCTAACGTTCACGGGCAGCACCACGCTTTGGTCGGCACTGCGCACGGTGATGTTGGCCGTGGTGCTTTGCGTGATGAGCGAGCGGTCGATGTTCACCGTGACGGTGGTTTCCTGTCCGCCTTGCAGGTTGCCCGTCGAAGGCGTGACGGTCATCCAGTTCATGCTTTCCATGATCTCCCAACTCAGCGGCGAGGTCGCGCTGGCGTTGATGATCTTGAACTGCAGTTGCGAGAAGTTGGTGCCGAAGTCGAGATACTCCACGTTGAGGCGGAAACCGTTCACGGTGGGGCGCAGCTGCATGTCGCCCGACGACACGTTGCCCGCCGTAATGCTGATGTTCTTGGTGTTGCTCTCGAAACCTGCTTTCACGCCTTGCACGGTGTAGTTGCCCACTTCGAGGTTGTTGAACTCATAGCGTCCGTCGCTGCCCGTCACCGCCGAGGCACCCGTAGGGCTGAGCGAGATGTTCACGCCTTGGATGGGTTCGGTGGTGTTGGCATTGGTGACGATGCCTTGGATGCGTCCCGTGACTTTCTCCTTGGTGCAGGAAGCCAAGCCGAGCACAAGAGCGAACACAACACCCAAAGCCAATGTAAGATTCGTTTTTTTCATTTGATTTGGATTTAGGGATTTATAATTCAAGAATTCTTTTTTCAGATGCTCACGCTCACCGGCAAGACCTTCTCCATGTCAGCCGTGTGGATGGTGATGTTGCCCGTGGTGTTCTGATAAATCAAGGTGCGGTCGATGGTGACGGTGAGAGTCACTTCCTGTCCGCCTTGCAGGTTGCCCGTGTTGGGGACGACGGTCAGCCAATTCAGGCTCTCGAAGATTTCCCAGCTCATCGGGGTGGTCGGGCTGGCATTGATGATCTTGAAGGTCAAGGTGCTGAAGTGGTTGCCAAAGTCGAGGTATTCCGCGCTCAGGCTGAATCCCGTGGTGGCGGGACGCAGCTGCATGTCGCCCGAGGCCACGCCGTTCTCGTCCACGACGATGCTCTTCGTATTGCTCTCGAAGCCCGTCTTCATGCCTTGCACGGTGTATTGGCCGACTTCGATGTCGTTGAACTCATAGCGTCCGTCGCTGCCCGTAACGGCGGAGAGTCCGCTCGGACTGAGCGAGATGTTCACGCCTTGCAACGGCTCGTTGGTGGTGTAGTTGGTCACGATGCCTTGGATGCGACCGTACTTGGTCGGGTCGGTGATGTCATCGATTTTCTTGCATGAGTGCGTCATGCACAGCGCGAGGGCGAACACTGCGCCCAAAGCCGGTTTTAAATGTTGTTGTCTCATTTTGATTTGATGTTTTGATGTTAATGTTTGATGTTAATGGATGAGTTGAGTTTTGTTTTCATTGCCGCAAAAGTCACCATAATTCCCTGCATCGGATTTTCATTTGCCCAAAAAGTGGGGTTGCAATGCGTAAAATGCCGCCCTTTGATTCTTCATTGCGTAAAAATTTCGTTTGCAATGCGTAAAAATCGGGAATTTGGCCAATTGTGCCTCGAATGCGGGACGAAAAGCCGTACCTTTGCGGACATGAAAAGCGCCTCTTTCTATATGTTGTTGCTCTGTTTCGTCTCCGGCCTCACGCAGTGCGCCCTGACGACTTGCAGCGTTTTCATGCTCAGGAAGCACCGCAGCTACCAGTTCCAGCAGGTCTTTGCAGCGGTCTTGCTGCTGCACTCCATGGGCTTTTTCAACAACTTTGTGGTGTTGGCCTGCCGCCATCTCCCCTATTCCGAGTTCCTCAACTCGCTCTTGGTGCTTTTCGATTATGTGATTGTTGGCGGCTACATGATGTTTGTCGTTTCCTTGGTGTTCCCCAGCCATTACAAAACACGACATCTCTTGCTTTTGGAAACACCTTATATTATTGCCATGCTCTTGTTTGCCCTATGCGGCAGACCGTGGGTGCTGGCCGCAACGCAAGTATATACCCTGGCTGTCTCAACGTTCCTGCTGGTGTATTTGGGCATTTCCATCAAGAAGCACACCGCGATGCTGCGCGACAACGTGGGCAACATGGAGTATTTCGACCTGCGCTGGAGTGGCTACCTGATTGCCGTCTATTTCGTGTTCCAACTGTTTTGGGCCTTCGAGAGCGTGTCGCAACAGTCTTGGTTCTCAGTGCCTTCCGCTGAAAGCAACCTGATTTTCGACACCGCATATTGCCTCCTCACCATTGGCATTGTCGCATTCGTCATGCGCAAATTGGTACGGCAAAAGGTGTTCGTCCTCTCACCTTCCGACGACGACACAGCGGAAAGCCATGCGCATGCCATGCCAAGCCACACTTCGGGAAAGACGCTGATTGGCTGCGACATCGACAAGGTCATGCAAGAAAAGCGGTATCATCAAGACAACACGCTGACGTTGCAGAAGTTGGCGCAGCATTTAGGCACCAACAGGCAATACCTGAGCAACTACATCAACCATGAGAAACACGTGACTTTCTACGACTACATCAACGACTTCCGCTTGGAGGAAGCCAAATCGATGCTCGACGGGAAAGACATTGAAAACCAGCATTCTCTGGAGGATGTCGCCATGATGTCGGGCTTCAATTCCTACGCCACCTTCCTACGCTCGTTCAAGAAAAAGTTCGGGCAAACTCCTTCACAATATTTGGCGAACAAAAACCCCTGACCAACAAAAAATCCACTTCTTTATCCGAAGCAACCGATTTTTTCCCTAACTTGCGCCCAATTTTGAAAATACACAATTGTTATGACCACATTAGAATTACAGACCGTTTTCAAGCAACACTTTGGAAATGAAGGTGTTGTCTATACTTCACCTGGACGCATCAACCTCATTGGCGAGCACACCGACTACAACGGCGGCTTCGTGTTCCCGGGAGCCATCGACAAGGGCATCTTCGCCTGCATCCGCCTCAATGGTACGCAAACCATACGCGCCTATTCCGCTGACTATGACGCTTATAGCGAGTTCGGCTTAAAGGAAGAAGACATGCCCAACGAACCTTGGGCGCGCTACATCTTCGGCGTGTGCCGCGAAATCCAGAAGCGTGGTTACGAAATCCAAGGCTTCGACACTGCCTTCTTCGGCAACGTGCCGCTCGGCGCGGGAATGTCGTCGTCGGCAGCCTTGGAGAGCACCTTCGCCTTCGCCCTCAACGACTTGCTGAACCTGAACATCGACAAGTTCGAGTTGGCCCGCATCGGACAAGCCACGGAACACAACTATTGCGGCGTGAAGTGCGGCATCATGGACCAGTTCGCCTCGCTTTTCGGCAAGGCCGGCCACCTGATGCGCCTCAACTGCGCCACGATGGAGTTCGAGTACTTCCCCTTCAACCCCAAGGGCTACAAGGTGGTGCTGCTCGACACTGTCGTGAAGCATAATCTGGCTTCGTCGGCCTACAACAAACGCCGCGAGTCGTGCGAGAACGCCTGCGCCCACATCGCCGCCAAGCATCCCGAAGTGAAGTTTTTGAGCGACGCGACGATGGCCATGCTCGACGAGGTGAAAAACGAAATCCCCGCCGAGGACTACATGCGCGCGGAATATGTCATTGGTGAAAAGCAGCGCGTCCTTGATGTGTGCGAAGCCTTGGAAAGAGGTGATTATGAGACCGTTGGCGACCGCATGTACGGCACGCACTACGGCATGAGCAAGCTCTACGAGGTGAGTTGCGAGGAATTGGACTACCTTAACGACATCGCCAAGGAATGCGGCGTGACCGGCTCCCGCGTGATGGGCGGCGGCTTCGGCGGCTGCACCATCAATTTGGTGAAGGAAAACCTTTATGATGCCTTCATTGCCACGGCAAAAGAAAAATTCAACGCCAAATTCGGGCATGAACCGAAGGTATATGATGTGGTGATTTCGGACGGCGCAAGAAGATTGTAAAACTTTGTAGGGCTGTCACATTGTGGCAGCCGCACCACAGGCTGCCGTGATACGACAGCCTTACAAGCCAACAATTCAACGATTAAACAACAAACAATTAAACATAAATGAAACCCACATTACTAGTTTTAGCCGCTGGCATGGGTTCCCGTTACGGTGCCCTGAAGCAGATGGACGGCGTAGGCCCGAACAACGAAGCCATTCTCGACTATTCCATCTACGATGCCAAGCGCGCCGGCTTCGGCAAGGTGGTCTTCGTCATCCGCGAGGACTTCGCCGAGGCCTTCAAGAAAGTCAACAACACAGAGAAATTCGGCATCCCCGTGGAGTATGTCTATCAGTCACTTGACAAATTGCCCGCTGGCTTCAGCGTCCCCGAAGGGCGCGTCAAGCCTTGGGGCACCTGTCATGCCGTGCTGATGGCCAAGGATGTGATTCACGAACCTTTTGCCGCCATCAACGCTGACGATTTCTATGGCAAGGAAGCCTACGAGGTCTTAGCCAAGTATCTCACTGAGTGCGAGGGCAAAAAGGGTGCCTACAGCATGGTCGCCTACAAACTGCGCAACACCATGTCGGACTTCGGCACGGTGAGTCGCGGCATTTGCACCGCCGACGCAGAAGGCTATTTGCAGACCATCGTCGAGCGCACGGCCATCGGTCACACCGAAGACGGCGGCGCGGCCTACACCGACGAAACGGGAAGCCATCCTTTGGACATGGATTCGCTCGTTTCGATGAACTTCTTCGGCTTTACGCCCGACTTCTTCGAATACTCCGAGAAGGGCTTCGTCGAGTTCCTGAAAGGCCCTGCCCAGACCAACATCAAAGCCGAATTCTTCATCCCACTGATGGTGAACCAAAGCATCCACGACGGCTCGGCCAAGCTGAAGGTTCTGTCGAGCAATGCCTCATGGTTTGGCGTGACCTACAAGGAAGACAAGCCTGACGTGATGCGCAAGATTCGCGAATTGATTGAGAAGGGAGTATATCCGAATAATCTGTGGTAATCGGACGCGAGACTGCGAGACTACGGGACGAGATAGAAAGTCCCGAAGTCCCGTGTCCCGAAGTCCCGAAGTCAAAATAAGAAACAATGAACATCGAAGTAAAAACTTGGGGCAAGACCCCTGACAATAAAGACATTAAACTCTACACCTTGACTAATTCCAACGGCGTGAAGGTGCAGCTGAGCGACATCGGTGCGGGCATCGTGAGCATCGTCACGCCCGACCGCTACGGACACATGGAAGACATCGCACTTGGCTATCCGCATCCGTGGGATTACTACAACGACGGTCCCTGCGCGGGCAAGACACCCGGACGCTTCGCCAACCGTATCAACAACGGCCGCTTCAAGATCGACGACAAGGAATACCAGCTTGAGCAGAACAAAGACGGCAAGCACCACCTCCACGGCGGCAGCATCGGCTTCGCCAACCAGAAATGGGCCAGCCGCATCGTGGGCGAGAGCGTGGTGTTCACCTACCTCAGCGCCGACGGCGAGGCGGGCTATCCCGCCGAGTTGGTGGCCAAGGTACGCTACACCCTCAACGACGAGAACGAGCTGAACATACGCCTCAGCGCGTATTCGTCGGACACGACCATCGTCAATCTGACCAACCACACCTATTTCAATCTGAAAGGCGAAGGCAACGGCGACATCCTCGACCACAAGTTGCGGCTGAACGCCTCGCGTTTCCTGCCCGCCACCGAAGAACTCATCACGACGGGCGAAATGCGCCAAGTGGCCGACACTCCTATGGACTTCACCCAAGGCAAGCTGATTGGTCGCGACATCAAGGAGCCTTACCCCGACCTTATTAATGGCAAGGGTTACGACAGCTGTTGGGTCATCGACGGCCTCGAGAAAGACAAACTCTGCCTCGCCGCCGAGCTTTCGCACGAGGACACAGGCCGCATGGTGAAGATTTACACCACGCAACCCGGCGTCCAGGTCTATACCGGGAACTGGCTCTCAGGCTGCCCAAAAGGCAAGAGCGGCCACGTTTACGAGGACTATTCCGGCGTGGCCTTGGAATGCCAAGCCCTCCCCGACTCGCCCAACAAGCCCAACTTCCCCAACACCTTCCTGCGCTCGGGCGAAGAATACAAAGAAACCATCATCTTCAAGTTCTCAATCCTTTAATTCTTGAAATCTTAAATCCTTAAATCCCAAATATCTATGGAAACATCCGTTAAAAAACAGAACTACTTCATCCCGATCATCGTGATGATTCTGCTGTTCGGCATGATCTCTTTCGTCACCAACCTGGCCTCGCCGATGGGTGACATTCTGAAGAACCAATTCAAAATCCCCAACTGGCAAGGCACCTTAGGTGTGTTTGCCAACTTCATTGCTTACGCTGTGATGGGCATCCCTTCTGGCACCCTGCTCCAGAAGAAAGGCTACAAGAAGACCGCCCTTATCGCTGTCATTGTAGGTTTCGTTGGCGTGGGCATCCAGACGCTGTCGGGCGTATTCACCAGCTTCGCCGTGTATCTCCTTGGCGCTTTCGTGGCAGGCTTCAGCATGTGCCTGCTCAACACCGTGGTTAACCCGATGCTGAACCGTTTAGGCGGCGGTGGCAACAAGGGGAACCAACTCATCCAGATTGGAGGCTCCTTCAACTCATTGTGCGGCACTGCGGTCATCATCATCACGGGCTTGCTCATTCCTAGCATCGTCGATGCCAAGATCAGTGACGTCTTTCCGCTGATGTACACGGCCTTGGGCATCTTCGCCTTTGCTTTCATCGTCATCCTGTTGACCAAAATCCCTGAGAACGAGCAGCAAAAAATGGACACCGTGAAGGCAGAGAAGGGCAAGGGTCCCATGGCTTTCCGTCACTTCGTGCTTGGTGCCATTGCCATCTTCATCTATGTGGGTGTCGAAGTCGGCATCCCAAATGTGTTGAACAAATGGTTGCAGAATCCTGAACTCAACGTGCTTGGCGACGGTGTCAATGCCGAAGCCGTGGCAGGCTCGGTTGCAGCCACCTATTGGTTCTTGATGTTGATTGGTCGACTGATCGGCGGTATCATCGGCAGCAAGGTGTCGGCAAAATCGATGCTAACCTTTGTGTCGGCCATCGGCATCATCCTGACGTTATTGGCCATGTTTGGTCCTTCCACGATGGTCAAGTTCCCCGCTTTCAACGGTGCCAAGGGCTTTGGACTCGAGAACATCCCGCTCAATGCGGCCTTCCTGGTTTGCATCGGGCTTTGTACTTCCGTGATGTGGGGTGGCATCTTCAACCTTGCTGTTGAAGGTTTGGGCAAATACACGGAGAAGGCTTCGGGCATCTTCATGGCCTTGGTTTGCGGCGGCGGCATCCTGCCCTTGCTCCAAAACGCCATTGTCGACGGCTTGGGTGGCACGGGCTACCTCCAGAGTTATTGGGTGATTGTCGTTGGCCTGGCTTTCTTGCTTTTCTATGCCTTGTTCGGCTCAAAGAACGTCAACAAGAATATCCGTGTGGATTGATGCAACTTCCATCCATAACGCAATCAGCCCGTTGGAATGCACCAGCGGGCTGATTTCTTTTTGCTAAGACACCACTCAACTGATCCGTATCTTTCGTCCGATACGCAGCTTGTCGGTCTTCTTCATGTTGTTGAGCTTGCACAGGATGGTGACCGTGGTGTGATGGTCGACCGCTATCTTGCTCAGCGTGTCGCCTTTCTTCACCGTGTAATAGACTTTCTCACGGTAAGTGTCCTTGTGTCCCTTGCCGTTGACAATGTTCAGCTTGAAGCTCTTGTCGAGGTTGGCGTAGGCATCTTTTAGGATGGACGTGCTGATGCCATAGCTCTTGTCAGCCAAACGTGCCGAATCGGCAAGCGAGTGTTCAAACAGCCAGTCGTAGGTTTGGTCGAGATAGAACACCCTCGCGAGCTGCGAATGGTTGACGCCTTTCATGCGGTCGTATATCAGTCGGCTCGTGTCGCCGCAACTGCACATGGATTCCACCACCCTATCAGAGCATTTGACTGACACGGCCTTGTCGGCGGTTCCGTGGATGATCCATAGCGGCAAATCGTTGAGGCCGCACAGCGACTTTGCCGTGGCCCCGCCGCACATGGCGATGGCCGCCGCCACCTTGTCGGGATAAGTGGCCACGAAGTCAAGAGTCCCGTAGCCTCCCAAGCTCATGCCGAGCACATACAAACGGTTGGTATCGACGGGATATTTGTCTTTCACCCAATCATAAATGTTCATCACTTTCTCGGGGTTCCATGCACCGGGTGTCTGGGGTGCTATCACAACGGCATCTATCATGCGTCCTCGCCGCAAGGCATCAATGCTGCCATATCTGAGGACTTTGTTCAGGTCGCGGCCACACAAGCTCTTGCCATGCAGAAACATGACCACGGGTTTGTCGGCTTTTGTGGCATCGTAGTCGTCAGGAAGATAGAGCCAGAAATTGTAACTGTCTGGAACAGAGTCGCGACAAGCAAACAACTGCTGCGCGAAAGAACACAGAGGCAGCAGACATATAAGAAATACCAATGCTTTTTTCATAGTTTATTGTAACGAGATTTTGTATATTTTATTGCCCCTCGAGCCCAAAATAATCTTGTCGTCGACCACGATAGGCGACGATTCAAAATTGCTGCCAATCTTCTCCGTGGCCACGATTTCGCCCGTCTTGCCTTTGATGAGATAGACGTAGCCTCCCGTGTCGGCAGTGAAGATAAACATCTCATTGTCATCGTTGTAGAAAGCCACTGGCGACGACCAGCAATAATGCTTTGTTTTGGTGCGGCTGACGACACGGCCATCGGTCTTGTCGAAAGCGACGAGCCATCCAGGCACTTTGGCCTTGTTGACACAGAAATTGCTGAATATCAATCCTTCACAGTCTCCGCCACCCAACAAGGGCGAGCCGTACATGCCTCCGTCGAGGCTTTTGTCGCCGAAATGGATGCGCTTGCACGATACGGTGTCGTCCCAGACCACCTCGCCCGTCAGGCCGTTCAGCTTGACGAAATGGCACGTGCCCGCATTGCCTTGGCGGTCGACCTCGCAGCCCGTGTAGACAAACGGAACGCCCTCTTCGACATCCACGAGAGGCGTGGCATCGGTGTCGTCGTGGTTGAAATAATGCCACACGGGTTGCATCGTGTTCAGGTTGATGCACAGGACGTTACCCGCATTGTCGGTCACATAGCCGTAGTTCTTGCACACCGCCATCGACGACTCGATTCCCGGCGAGCTCTTCGACTTGGTCAGAGAATAGCGCAATGTGGACTGAAGCTTGTAGCCGCCGTCGCCGACATAGTATTTGTAAATGGTGCCGTTTTCGCCTGGGCGGAACACGAAGCCACCCACCACGACCGGCGACGAGTCGTAGGCACACCAGCCGCGCCATGCGTTGGGGTCTTTGCCGAAGGCATGTTTCTCGGTGTGCGAGAACAGGTCGAAGACGATAGTACCAAAAGGCGTGTGTTTCTGCACCCCATGGCCCACATAGAGATGGCCGTTGAGGAAGGGGTTGAGCGAAGGCGTGCCTTTCAGCACGTTTTTGGTGTCGAAACTCTTTCGGCTTTCCTTCCCCGTCTGGAAATCAAGAAAATACAACTTTCCACAAAGTGAGGCGAACATGATTTCTTTAGACTGGAACGCATCCGTTACGATCCCATTCATCTGCCTAAATTTGTCGACGAGGCTGTCGGGCCAACGGACATAAATCGGTTGTCCTGTCCATCCCGTGCCGCCTCCCCACGTACCATGAGAAGTTTTCGACGAGTCCATGCTGGTGGTGAAGACCCAATCCAGGCTAATCTTGACTGAGTCGCCATGCAGATGCCCGCAGAAATTGGGGTTGCGCGACGGCGCACCGCGGAACATGAAGATTCCGGGAGCGTCTTTGTAAAGGTCTTCAAAGTCCGACAGTTCACTGGGCAAAGAAGAGTCCATCGTATCGACGATGAACATCACCTTCTCCGCCGAGGCAAACATCGTGTCGGGAAAGCCTGGGTCGACAACGACAAGCGGTATGGTATCCCTGGTTTCCGCTTCTGGTTCCTCAACAACCACTTGAGGTTGACCTGAAGAACACGAGGGCATTGCCATGATGACGCTAAACAAGAAAAGAAAGGCTAACTGTTTCATAGTGAGGTTATTTAGTAATCCATCCATCATCGCTGATGGTCGGTGGGTTGTCGTAGAAATCTTTGGCACTCAGCGACTTGATGATTTGCAAGGCTTGTTGCTTGCCATCGATTCGAGGTCCTTTGTTGGGGTTGACTTGGTAGGTGGAAATCACCTGAGCGTCAATGAAATCGCCCGTCTTGGCATCGAGACGAATCCTAAAAATGGGTGCAATCCCCAGCTTGCCGCCAATCTTGATTTGGCTGTAGGTGGCGAAGTTGCCCATGCTATAGGCGATGAACTTGCCGTTGTAGATTTCCACGCCACGGGTGACATGCGGTCCGTGGCCCAGCACCACGTCGGCGCCAGCGTCGATGGCGAGATGGGCAAACTCGTAGGCGTTGCCACGGTTCTGCTCGATGTAATAGTCCGCCTTGCGGGTGACGTGTTCATAGGCCACGCCTTCGCCGCCGCAGTGCATCGAGACGATGACCACGTCGCAGGTGGCGGCCAGTTCGCCCACCATCCTTTTCATGTTGGCATAGTCGTGGAGCGGCACGATGGCCGTGTTGGGCGAAAAGGCGCAGAAGCCATAGCGCACACCGTTGATGGTGAACGTCGCGGTGGGCTTGCTTTGGTAGCCGGCCCAGTTCAGATGGTTGGCATTCAGTATCTTAGTGGTGTTGTCGCGCCCGTATTGGCGGAAGTCGTTGCTATGGTTGTTGCCCACGCTGATCAGGTTGAAGCCCGCGTCCTTATAGTATTTGACATAGGTCGATGGCATCCCGAAGCAGAAGCTCTTGCATTCCTTGACGAGGCTGTCGGCAAAAACGCCTTCCATGTTGCAGAACACGACATCGCCATTGAAATAAGGCTTCACCTCATCGAAGAAATGCTTTGCCGTCTCCTCGTCGGCCAAATCCGAGCGTTTCGGGAAGATGGTACCCAACATCACGTCGCCCACGGCCACGAGAGTTATAGTGTCCTGTGCCACGAGCACCCCAGGCAAAAGCAACAAAAAGAAAATCGTCGCCTTCAAAAAATGTAAAAAGCGTTTCATGAAAATGAGTCTTTTTGAAGTTTGCAAAGATAGGGACTATTTTTGTATTTTTGCCGAATATTTCGATTTCGGCTGTAAAATGTTCAAGAAAATCCTCGGAACGGGCGCGGCGCGGGCCGTCAATGTGCTGACGCAGTTGGCCACCCTCATCATGGGCACCAAATTCCTCGGTGCCGCCGAATGGGGCAAAGCCTTCATCGCCCAGACCGACATCACCTTTTTATTAATAGGCATCGAACTCATCGCCGGCAGCGGACTGGTGTATTTCACGCCGCGCAAGAAACTTTCCACGCTGATGACGATTTCATACGGCTGGATTGCCTTCGTAATGCTTGTTTATCTTCTGTTATTCAATATCTTACATTTCTTCCCCAACTTCTACCACACCATTGTCCCCGAAGGCTATGCCAAACTCGTGCTGCTGATGACTTTCATCTACAGTCTGCACGAGTTCAACCTCAACCATTTCCTCGGAAAAGAGAAAGTCGCGACTTTTAACTGGCTGTTTCTCATACAGATACTCACACAAGTCGCAATGATGGCTGTATTCATCTTTGTGTTGGATTTGAGGACTGCCAAAGCCCTACTCTACTCCCAAGTTTGCGGCTACAGCTTAGCCACGCTCATCGGCTGGATCCTGCTGTTCCCCAACCTGAAGCGCGAAGGCAAGGAACCTTTCAAGGGCACTTGGAAAGAGATGTTCCATTACGGCGCATTCTTGCAACTCTCCACTTTGGTCAGCACATTGAATAAACGCCTGAGCCTCTATCTGTTGAAGGCAAATTGCGACGAAAGGCAACTCGGCGTTTACGCATCGGGGACGCAAGTCACCGAGGGCGTGAACATCATCGGAAATAGCATCGGTTTGGTGGCGTTTTCCGCCCTGAGCAACACCGAGAAGGCCGAGCGAGCCTCACAACTCGCCTTGCGTTTCATGAAGCTGTCCATTCTACTGACTTTCACCGCATTGCTGATCATCTGCCTGCTGCCGACGAGTTTCTTCGAGTGGCTGTTTTCGGGCGAGTTCGGCGACATCCGCAGCGTCATCCTATTGATGGCTCCGGGTATTGTGTTCTTTTCCGCACACACCATTTTGGCCAACTATTTCTCCGGCACGGGAAAGCCGAAATACAACCTTTATGCCTCGCTCATCGGGCTTTCCGTCACTTTGGTTTCCGCCTTCGTTTTGATTCCTTGGTTAGGCATCCGCGGCGCAGCCATCACCACTTCGCTGACTTATTTGGCGTTGTTTGTGTATCAATGGCTGGTTTTCCGCAAGCAAACTGGAAGCCGATTGGGGCAATTGGTTCCGACTAAAGAGGACTTTGATTGGGTGAAATCAGAAGTGAGAAATTTTAGGTAATACCTTTGTCAATTTTGAGATGACAATAGAAATTCCTCTATATTTTCAGGTGTGACCACAAGGAAATGGGCTTCTGGATAAGCCTCCATAAATGAGGCTGGCGTTTTGGCCTTTTTCTTTGGATTGTACTTGAACTCGAAGGCATACAGTTTACCGTCGCGTTCCTCCACATAGTCCACTTCCTGCTGTGTGCGTGTGCGCCAGAAATAACGGTTGCAGTAATAGTCGGTGTAATCGTTTCGCTTGATTCGCTCGGAAATGACAAAATTTTCCCACAACGCTCCCATGTCGTTACGGTCTTCAGGTAACGCATACGCTGAAATGAGTGCATTGCGCACTCCATTGTCGTAGAAATATATTTTACGGCTGTGCTTCAACTCATTGCGTTGGTTGCGGCTGTATGCCGAAAGTCGGAAAATGATATAGGACTGCTCAAGTACATTAATGTATGCCTCAACAGTCTTGGCGTCAATGCCAACGGTAGCTGCCAATTCGGAATAGCTCACCTGCGAACCAATCTGAAAGGCCAAGGCCTTAAGCAAAGACACCAATTTGTCGGATTTCTTCACTTGTCCCAAAGTGAGAAGGTCCTTGTAAAGGTAACTCTCGGTCAGTTGTTGCAACACCCGTCTCTCTTGTCCATCCGACACAACCACTTCTGGATAATATCCGTATATCAAGCGGTGAGGAAGCAAATTCAGTTCTGTGAGAAGCCCGTGATGATTGACCATTTCGCCAAACGAAAGAGGATATAGATGGTATTCCCACTTTCGACCTGTGAGTGGCTCGTTGAGTCGGTTGGCCAACTCAAACGAGGAACTGCCAGTAGCTACGAGCTGCACATCCTTAATCTGGTCGGTGACCAATTTCATGCGCAACCCGATATCTTTGATACGTTGCGCTTCGTCAATGACCAAAAGCCGTTTCCCGCTCAAGATTTGCCGAAAACGCGCCGCTGTCATGTTTTCCAACAACGAATGGGTGCTGATGTCGTCGCCGGAGAGCCAAAGCGTGTCGTCGTTTTGAGGGAATAGTTGCTCTATCAAGGTGGTTTTGCCCGTTTGTCGTGCGCCCATCAAAATGATGGCCTTGCCTTTATATAGCTGTTGTTCAATACGATGTCTCAATATCCTGTCAATCATATTTCAAAGGTTTTCAGGCTGCAAAGATACACTTTTTTTATCAAATTCCCGAAAAATCACGATTTTTAAGGAATACAATCCTGAAAAATCAAGATATTTTCGGAGTACGGTTTCAACTGGAGCGCAAGTTTCGGCCTGTTCAACGCATACAACCGTTTGAATCCGTTGGGATATCAGTTTGAAGCCAACACAACCTCGGGCGAGATGAGAGTTTACGCCTACTCGATGTTCGGGATTTTGCCTAATGTTTCTTTGCGGGCGGGGTGGTAAGCGATATTTTTCGTACCTTTGCCCGCAAATCAGATTCTATGAGCGAAATCATCGACGACGACATCTTCACGCAAAGCGAAGACCCCACTCCAACGGTTGAAAACTATACCGAAGACAACATCGTGCACCTTGAAGACATGGAGCACGTGCGCCTTCGTCCGGGCATGTATATCGGCAAGCTCGGCGACGGTGCCTCGCAAGACGACGGCATCTATGTACTTATCAAAGAGGTGATTGACAACTCCATTGACGAGTTCACTTCGGGCTTCGGCAAGAAAATCGAGGTGACGGTGGACAAGGCGGAGAAAAAGGTCCGCATCCGCGACTATGGCCGAGGCATCCCGCTTGGCAAGCTGGCTGAGGCCGTTTCCAAACTCAACACGGGCGCGAAATATGATAGCAAAGTGTTCCAGAAATCCGTCGGGTTGAATGGTGTCGGTACCAAGGCCGTCAATGCGCTTTCGTCTTATTTTAAGGTGCAGTCCATCCGCGAAGGCAAGACGAGAATTGTGGAGTTTGCGCAAGGCAAGTTGGTGAATGACTCGGGCATCATCCCCTCCGATGGCGACCCAGGCACTTTGACTGAGTTTATCCCCGATTCCGTTTTGTTCGGCAACTACCATTATGTGGATGAATACATCGAGAAGCGCGTTTGGAACTATGCCTATCTCAACCGTGGCCTGAGCCTGATTTACAACGACAAACGCTATTATTCCAAGAACGGCCTCTTAGACCTGTTGCAGAACAACATGGAAGGCGAAGGCCTCTACCCTGTCATCCACATCAAGGACGGCGACTTTGAGGCGGCTTTCACCCACGTGAACGGGCAATCGAGTGACTATTTTTATTCCTTCGTCAATGGACAGCACACCACCGAGGGCGGTACACACCAGTCGGCCTTCCGCGAGGGTTACGCTCGCGTGGTGCGTGAGTTCTACCAGAAAGAATACGAGCCTGCCGACATCCGCCAAGGCCTGATTTGCGCCTTGTGCGTCCGCATACAAGAGCCTGTTTTTGAGGCACAAACCAAGACCAAACTCGGCTCCACCCACCTCGCGCCCAACAATCCCGACGGCACCAACGATAGCCCCGTCCTGAAAACCTACGTCTTCGACATCCTAAAACGCCACTTGGACAACTATCTGCACAAGAATCCTGATACGGTCAGCGTCTTGCAGGCGAAAATCCAGGCCAACGAGAAGGAACGCAAGGAGATTGCCGGCATCAAGAAGGCTGCCCGCGAGAGCGCAAAGAAGGTCAGCCTGAACAACCGCAAGCTCCGCGACTGCCGCATCCACCTCAACACGAACCACGAGAAGCGTCTCGAAAGCACCATCTTCATCACCGAGGGTGATTCCGCATCGGGAAGCATCACCAAAAGCCGTGACGTACAGACCCAAGCCGTGTTCAGCTTGCGTGGCAAGCCGCTCAACTGCTTGGGAATGACCAAGAAGGTATGCTACGAAAACGAGGAGTTTAACCTTTTGCAAGCCGCCCTGAACATCGACGAGGACATTGAAAACTTGCGCTACAACAACATCGTCATCGCCACCGATGCCGATGTCGATGGTATGCACATCCGCCTGCTGATGCTCACCTTCTTCCTCCAGTTCTATCCCGACCTCGTGCGCAACGGCCACGTCTATATCCTGCAAACGCCGCTGTTCCGCGTGCGCAACAAGAAGGAGACCTACTACTGCTACAGCGACGAGGAACGCACCGCCGCCAAGGAAAAATGCGGCAAGCAGGCCGAAATCACCCGCTTCAAAGGCTTGGGCGAAATCTCCCCCGACGAGTTCCGTGGCTTCATCGGCCCCAACATGCGCCTTGAGCCGGTCATCCTTCGCTATGACTTCGGTATCAAGGAACTGCTGGAGTACTACATGGGCAAGAACACCATGGAACGCCAGCGGTTCATCATTGACAATCTGCGGATTGAAGACGATTCCGAGATGGATAAGATGTGATGGACAAGTAAGCCAAAGCGTATCACACGAAAATTTTTCTATTTTTTTCGGTTTGGAATAAAAGAATTTTCCTACCTTTGCTCCGTATTTTCATTGAAAATCCGACTTCACTATCCTGATTTTACATCAAAACATGTACAAGAGAATATTCGACATAGAGCATCAATTGGACGAGGCCATGTTCCTTTTTGGTGCACGCCAAGTAGGAAAATCCACCTTGCTCAAAGAGCGTTTCCCTGACGCCATTTTCTACGATTTACTGAAATCAGATTTGCGTCGTCGCCTGAAGCGAAATCCAGAGGCTTTTAGGGAGGCGTTGTCGTCTCAACCAGAAAACACATTAGTCATTGTGGACGAAATCCAAAAAATCCCCGACCTCCTTGACGAAGTGCATTGGCTGATGGTGGAAAAGAAACTGCGCTTCATACTTAGTGGCTCCAGTGCCCGAAAACTGAAAAGGAGTGGTGCCAACACTTTAGGTGGCAGGGCGCAACCCAGAACGCTGTTCCCCTTGGTTTGGCCTGAAGTGACCGACTTCGAGATTGACAAGGCCGTGCAAAACGGCATGATACCGAGGCATTACATGGCCAGCAACGTTGCCGACCGCATAGAAGGCTATGTTGATGTGTATCTGAAAGAAGAGATTCAGGAAGAGGCTCTTGTGCAAAACATAGATGCCTTTGAGCGTTTCATGGAAGTGGCGGCCATCTCCGATGGCGAAATGATCAATTACGAGAACATTGCTTCCGATTGTGGCATTGCCGCAAAGACGGTAAAAGCCTATTTCCAGATACTGAAAGACACTTTGATTGGGTTTGAAATTCCAGCCTATAGGAAAGTCATCAAGCGTCGTTTGGTGCAAGCGCCGAGGTTCTATTACTTTGATGTAGGGCTGACCAACTATCTTTTGGGACGCAACTCATTGAAAAGAGGGACGACAGATTACGGCCATGCCTTCGAGCACATGGTGATTCAAGAAATCATCGCTTATCATGGCTACTCAAGATCAAGGGATGTCATCTCCTATTGGCACACCTATACTAACATTGAGGTGGATGTCGTTATCGGAGATGCCAAGGTTGCCATCGAAATCAAGTCGTGCGAAGAAGTCAAGACAAGGCACAAGGCCGGCCTAAAATCCTTCAAGGAAGAACACCCCAACGCGCGCCTGATATTGGTCTCGCTCGACCCAATAACAAGACTATCTGAAGACAAGGAACTCCTCTTCGTGACGGATTTCTTCAAGATGCTTTGGAACGGCGAAATCTTTTGAGAACGGATTACCACTCAAAATGTCCAAATAACCACAATCTGCGGATTGAGGATGACTCGGAGATGGATAAGATGTGAGGCTCAATACAAAAAGCCAAAAAGCCAGAGCGGGATTTTGTTGCCGAGCACATACTCTTCATCGGCAGAGGCGATATAGCCCTTCGCAACACCAGCGATTTGTTTGCCGTCTTTGGAACGCCCCCCGACTTCAACCGTATATTGGTGGTCAATGGTGAAGTCAGCCGAAGTCTTGCTGTATTCCACGACATGGCTTGACGAGAGCTGGTTGATGAAAAACACTTCGCGCTCCGTGCCTTCGTTGACTTGTGTCGTGGCAAGGGCATACAGCATGTTTGGGTTTTCCAGATAAATCTTGTCCGGTTTCTGTAGGCGTTTCACATTCGTTGCATCCGAATACAACAGTTGAATCAGACGGGCTTCGCTGAGAATCTGAAGATAATTCAGCAATGTGGTGCGTGAAATCTCCGCCATAGTGGCCAGTTTGACCGTATCGAGGGCAAAAGGCACATTGGAAGAAAGAATGCCCAACAGCGACTTCACTTTCCTGATATTGCCCACATCGAGCTTTCGCAGCTGGGGCAACTCCACCTCAATGGTATTATTGACGACATTCTCAATGCGGACATAATAGTTGCTTTGGCCCTCTTTCAAGAAAGGATAATACCCATAACGCAGATATTCGGAAAAGAGCGGCAACGGGCGAAGTTGCGCATTGACTTCGGCGCAGATGCTGTTTCCGTTAGTCAGAATCTCTTGCAATGTCCGTTTTCGGAAGTCCTTTTGGTGGAACATCCGCAGGTATTCCCTGAACGAAAGCCCAAGCATGGTATAGGTGATGCAGCGGCGCGAGAGGTCGGCCTCGCCATCGGAAAGATTGACCAACGACGACCCGCTCAACACGAAGTGCATGTCGGTGAACTCATCGTAGGCATTCTTGATTTCGAGGCTCCATCCCTTGTACTTATGCACCTCGTCCAAAAACAGGTATTTGCCGCCTTGTGCATGAAACTGCTCAATGAAATCCAACAGACGATGGGTGCCGAAATAGATATTGTCGAGGCTGACATAGAGCACATCGGTCGTGTTGGTCGGGCCAAACACTTGCATGATGCGTTGTGTCATGAGCGTCGTCTTGCCAACGCCACGCTGCCCTTTGATCATCAAAAGCCTTTCGTTCCAATCGATTTCGTCCATGATGTTCCTGACAAAATCGAGGTTCACGGTCTGCATTCGGTTGAGGTGTCTTTTGATTAGCGTTTCCATTCCTTGCATGATTTGTTTTCGGCTGCAAAGATAAGCAAAATGTTCTATATACAAAACATTTCAACAAGGAATTTGTTTTTTATATTGAACATTTATTGGAAAAACACGCATAAATTACGCTAAGATGTTTCGCTTATTGAACAGATTTATATAAAATTTGTTCAATATATTGAACACTTTACTTGACAGGCAGGGCCTTGATATTCTCCAAGAAATCCTTCTCCACTTGGCTCAATGTGCGTTGTTGGTATTTCTTGTACTCGTTGGTTGCGTGCTCGATGGCCTGTTGGTGCGACACTTTCCCTGCGCCTTGTAGCAGTTTTTCACCGCTCATGGTCAGAATATTGTCCAAATGCGCTGCCCAGTCTTTCATGGTCATGGTTTGTTGCCGTTCGGCTTGTCGTTCCGCAAAGTCCAAGTATCCCGAAACGATCTGTCCCATAGCCCGCAATTCCTTTTCATCCAAGTAGTTCTTCGCTATAACGGCATCTTTCAAATGCGGTCTGTCGCCCTCAAATGTCGTAAGACCCATGAACTCCTTTTCGGCATCGGCGCGGCTGACAATGACTTCGGCAGCCGTTTGGCCATGCACTGCAAAATGAATCTTGTTCTGCACCCTTTTGAAAAACTCAATGGAGATGTCGGCTTTTGGGTCGTAGTCGATGCTTGTGGCGTAAATGTCTAATACTTGTCTGTAAAACACCTTTTCGGACGAGCGGATGTCGCGGATGCGCTCGATGAGTTCTTTCCAATAGCCGCCACCGCCAAGGTTTTTCAGGCGGTTGTCGTCGAGGGCGAAGCCTTTGCGGATGTATTCGTTTAGGCGTTTGGTAGCCCATTGGCGGAATTGTGTACCTCGAAGTGATTTAACTCTATAGCCGACAGAAATGATGACATCCAAATTGTAAAAATTTGTCGGTTTTGTAGAAAAATCGGAATTTCCGATTTTTCTCACGGATTCGCTTTCGGCCAGTTCACCTTCTTCAAAAATATGCAAGATATGTTCATTGATAGTTGAACGAGATTTATCGAACAATTTTGACATTGCATCAATAGTCAACCAAACCGTATCATCCTGCATACGAACATCAACCTTTACGGCTCCGTCTTCAGTTTGATATATGATTATCTGTTCGTTATCAGGAATCAGTTCCATCTGCTTTTTCTTTATTTCTATTTCGTTTGGCATAATTCATTCTTTATTATCTTGTTCAAAATCAAAGGCTAGTTGTTGTTTTTCTGCTTTGATTTTCTTATATCTTCTTGTTTCACTTTGGAAATGTTCATCATCTTCCCAAGTTAACACATCTTTCACAACATATTCAAAATCTTCTTTTAACTGTACATCTCCTTCAGTTCGTGTTTCTTTACGTTTGATTTGAAGCTTGCATTTTATTACAGTTGCTGAGCCAAATTTGATTTCGTTGTTATATACTTGTCCTAGAAAATCAGAATCTTCGATTTTGAAAGATATTGTTTTACCGGAATATATACCATTCCATATTTTACCATGTCCTTTTTGCAAAATTGGAGAAAGAATGGCTATTGTTGTACCCTCAATCGTTTTTGTGTCTTCAATACTATCAGTTTCAATAATATGGCTTTGGAAATCTGTTTTTTCAATACTCACTGGATTAGCAATTTCTTCAAAACTATTCGTGCTTGTCTCAATACAAATTACTTGAGGCTCTTTTTCAATTTCTTTATAGTAGTTACTAACAATTTTCCGAAGTTTCTTGTCGCCAGCAACTACAGCAAGGGCTTCTTCTTTTGTTAATTTATTCTCTTTTATTTTTTCAATTATCTCGATCAAATTCAATTCATCTTGTGTCTTATTAGATTTCTTTGTAAAATAATATGTAATGAATGCCGTAATAATGATCTTAATCAGATCTGCAAAATCAGGAGTAAGAGACAGGATAAACTCATTAATAATACCACCTTCTTTTGGAACTTTTATTTCCACATTAAAATCCCCTGTATATGATTTCAACACATCTAAGGCTTGAAGAAAATACCGTTCACATTCGTTGTGAACCTTCGCATTCATTTGATGAACATTCTCTTCTCTCAACACATAATGAAGATGGAGTTCTAATTCTTTATTCTGCATAACTAATACAATATGAATTCACATTAATTGATAATTCGTACATTATTAGGTAATTATTCAAAAGGTTTAACGAATACTATCTTATCCTCAGCCTCCTTCCCATCTATTCCAAAGGAATCCATAAGTACCTTGATTATCCCAGTCTTTTTCTCTTTTTGGCAACCAATCTGTTTAATATCATCCCATTCAAATCTAAGGCAATAATTATGATCCAATAACTCTTGCGATGCTTTGTTCCTAATATCTTCGTTAAGATAATCCTTTTCTCCCAAGAAATAATGTTCTCCACCCGTTACCGCAGCTATACTGCGCCATTCTCGTTCCAAAAAAAACTCTACTGGATTTTTTGATTTTTTGTTTGAACCTTTTATAAAATACTGTCCTTTGTATAGTTTATAATATGGTCTTAATAACTCCAGCGCATTTCTCATTTCTCTTGCACCTGTTATACCATTCTCGACTAGATTCCCAATGCTTTTTGTTAAAAACAGTAATGAACCATGTGGCAAACTTTTTTTGTTGTAGTAAATTACCGGGGAAAGCCCATTATCTATTGCCCAAATTTTATCCATCACAATATAAGAATCAGCACTGAATTGTTCCATGTGTTCACTCACTTCTTCATCCAAGAAATCAGCAAAACAAACCATTGCATATGCAAAACTTTCTACAACATAACGATTGGCATTAGGCATATAGAACTCCTCAAGACAATACGAATACCTAAAACACTTGGATTCAAGTATTTTGAGCAAAGAATCACTCTTGGTACAATGATACAAATTAGTTTGTCTCTTGCTACTCATGCGGTTATTTTTTAAATCCCAACTATCACATCCGCATAATCTCTCCATCCATCAGCCGTTTTATATGCATTAACAGAAGCCGTTGGCACATAAATAGCTTCAATCCATCTGTCACCAAAGACATCTTCTCCTAATGAAGGCGGATTGATAGCCATACATGTAATACTATTTGGCAAAGTAAAATAGCCGTCAAATGCACGAGTATCTATGAATCTAATAGAGCTTGGCAAGAGTATTTCTGTCAATTTTTCACATCCACAAAACGCATTAGATCCAATTGTTGTTACAGCATCACCAAAAGTCACACTAACTAATTCTTCACATGAGTGAAAAGCAACTGGACCTATGTTTTCTACAGAATTACCAATTATCAAAGTAGTTAGTTCGTCACAATTCTCAAATGCACTGGCTCCAATATATGTTACAGAATTAGGAATTGACACTTCAGATAACGGACAATATGAAAAAGCAAAAGCATCGATTGTATCTACAGAAGTCCCCCATCCAATTGATTGAAGGCCACTTTCCTTAAATGCATCAGAACTGATACTGGTAACCGCATCAGGTATTTTGATAAAAGATAGATTTCTACATTTATAAAACACACCATATTTGATAGTTGTTAAAGCACTATTTAAAGAAATAGAATTAAGAGCTTCGCATCCATAAAAAGCCCTATATCCAATATCAATAACATTCTCTAAACCATTTACTCTTTCCAAATTGGTACATCCGCGAAATGCTCCATCTGCTATTCGAATCATTGAAGAAGGTAATTCTATTTCTATTGGGTTCATACTAGAGTAAAGATATGCTGGTAGCACCTTAACATTGCTTGAAAAACTAATAGAATTCATGTTGGGAAATGAGGAACAGAAGACACCGCTGTTATAACCGCCCGCAACAATACAACTATCTGCACAAAAAACAACAGTTCTTGAATCAAATGCGTTCATCCCAATACTAGTAATAATATCAGGAATGGTAACGGCGTCAGAAAAACATGGACACCCTTCAAAGGCCCTATCACCAATAATTCGGAGATTATCACTCAAATGAATACTATTCAAGTTGGTACAACCTTGAAACGATCCATAGTTATAATGAGTATCAACATAACTATCAATTGAAACCACAGTATTGGGAATGTATACAGATGTCACCAAATCACATTGAAAAAACGCTTTATATCCTACAGCGACAACCGTATATGTTGTTCCCAAATGAGTAATAATTTCAGGAATAACGACTTTACCTCTATATTTATATGCTAAACTAGGATTATCTTGGTAATAAAACTCTCCGCTAACAACAGAGACTTCATTCGGTGAAACTATTGCAAAATACATTTTAGATTCATCTTCAAAAACAGCCTCAATAAACACCGTACCATTATATTGAACTTCAGAAGTTGAAACAACCGTTGGTGTTTCTAGGTTATCACTGCCGTTCCCATTGTTGTTTCCATTACCACCCCCATTATTAGGGTCATCAGTTTTATTACATCCTGTAGCAATTACTACTGCAATTACCAGCATAATGGCTGACATGATTTTTGATATTTTATTCATAATTATGGTTTTATTGATTTACCAATTTATTTTCATTTGTTTTCTGTCATGCTGCAAAGATAGGTATTATATAAACTAAAGTAGCCTCAACAATTTCAAGGGGAAACACACATTAGACAATAAATACAAAAGCGACAGGATTGTTGTTTCCAGCCGCTTCTAAAACTTTTACGCTGTAACATTAAACATAAGAGAGTTCCCGTAATCCTCTATCGTCTGAAGATTGTACCCTCGCGATTTTGCCAAGCCTCGACTAATTAAATCATCGAATGTTGCCATGGCTTTTTCAAATGAATCGAGTTGTTCTTTATCCGAGCAAATGTTATCGCTTTGGCTCAGAATTTCCAAAAAATCTCTTTCTAAATTACTCATAATCAAATAAATTTTCGAGTATGGATAAACAATTGCATATTATATTTCCGAGTGAATTCTTGTAAAAGGTTGTAATAGTTCCTAATGGCTTCCCTTTCGGTTTTCATATCACTAAAGTCTTTTATTCTTAACTTAAGGTTTTCAAGTTCCTCGATATTGATAGGCCGTCCATGCGATTTCCATGTTTTATTGTCACCCAATTCTTTTGCTATATCTTTCGCACGTTTCTTTTTGTCTTCTTCTGTAACTTGTTTACCGTTTGAACTATGAACTGTCCAGTTTTTGAACTTATACTTCACCAACCATTTTTCCAACAATGTTATCGTCAATTCTTTAGCCTGCTCGTATGCACGAAGTTCCGCCAAATCAAAATCCTTAAGTATAAGGAATTCGGCTTGCGTCAATTGGTTTTTCTTGGCTTTTTCAATCATCTCATTCACCTTATCAAGATAGCCTAATGCAGGAACGAATTTTCCCTCTTTATTGCGCACTTGAGGATCGATGGGACCAAGTACTGAATAAAAATCCATCCATATTTCATCACCACTCATGCAAAATATTGTACCAGCACTATAAGCGTAATCAGGCACAATAAACACAACTTTATCGTAAAAGCGGCGTATGATGTTCACATATCTTTCAACTGCCATTGCACTTCCACCTGTTGTGGTCAAGACAATCGCAAGTTGCTCTTTCTTCTTGGGGTCTTGAGCCAATTCCTCCACAATCTGAAGAATAATATTCTCATTACCATCGGCAATCGGGCCATAATAGCATAATACGTCACTATTCAAAACCGTTTCTATTTTTGCCAATGCTTGATTGAGAAGTACTTTCACTGCACTATCAATGGGGTTATTCATAACGTCTTGCTTTTCTTTAATACGTGCAAAGATAAGTAATTATTTCAAATATTCGAATGAAAAATGAATAGTTTTGCGGAATAGATTCATAATCAATATTTTACAAATCAATATTTATTTTCAACGACCAATCATTTCAAATTCACAAACGAATTTGCCACTCATCCCTAAAATTATCGTACTTTTGACCCGAATTTTGAATCTTAAATCTTAAATCACCTAAATAATGAAAAAACTCACCTTATTAATCATGGGCACAATCACCCTTTTCGGCTGCAACCAGCAACCGCAGCCCGCTGAACGCTATTCCGTCAAGGCCTATCCCGAGACGCGCATGGACGAAACCGTCGTTGACGACTACTTCGGAACGAAGGTCGCCGACCCGTACCGTTGGCTTGAGAACGACACCTCCGCCGAGACCGCGAAATGGGTCAAGGCGCAGAACGAGGTCACCCAAGACTACCTGAGCCACATCCCCTTCCGCAGCGCCCTCAAGGACCGCCTGACGGAGATCGTCAACTATGAGCGCTACAGCACCCCGTCAAAGAAACACGGCCGCTACATCTACTCGAAGAACGACGGCCTCCAAAACCAAAGCGTCATCTACATGCAAGAGACGCTCGACGGCGAGTCTACCGTGCTCCTCGACCCCAACGCCCTCTCCGACGACGGCACCGTCTCGTTGGGCAGCATTAGTTTTTCCAACGACGGCAAATACATGGCCTACACCATCCAACGCAGCGGCTCCGACTGGGTTGAAATCTACGTGAAGGACATGGCCACCCTCGAACTCCTCCCCGACCATATCGAATGGGCCAAGTTCACCGGTGCCAGTTGGTACAAGGACGGATTCTTCTACGCCGCCTACGACCGCCCCGAGGAAGGCAAGGAGTTCAGCAACGTGAACGAGAACCACAAGATTTACTACCACAAACTGGGCAACTCGCAAGACCAAGACGAACTCTTCTACTCCAACCCCGCCCAACCGCGCTATTTCCACTCGATTGACCTCACCGACGACGAGCATTACATGTTCCTCTTTGAAAGCGGCCAAGGCGCAGGTCACACACTGTGGATCAGGGACATGCAAGACCCGAAAGGCAAGTTCATGCAGATTGCCGACGACATGGACTATCAGTATAGTCCCATCGATGTGATTGACGGCACCTTGTACATCTTCACCAACTACAACGCGCCGAAGGGCCGCATCTGCAAAGTATCGGCCAAGGCTCCGCAGATGGAAAACTGGGTCGATGTGATTCCCGAGTGCGAAAACGTCCTTTCCGGCATCAACCTCGCCAAGGGCAAGATGATTGTCACCTACGACAAAGACGCCGCCAACCATGCCTACGTTTACACCATGGACGGCGAAAAACTCCACGAGATTGCCCTGCCCACCTACGGTTCGGTCGGCTTCAGCAGCCGCTACGAGGAACCCGAGGTGTTCTACGCCTTCACTTCCTTCGTCTTCCCGACCACGATCTACCAATACAACATCGACGACAATACCTCCACCGTGTTCCGCGCCCCCGCCATCGATTTCAAGTCGGACGACTATGTGACGGAGCAGGTCTTTGTCACCTCGAAGGACGGCACCAAGGTTCCGATGTTCCTGACCTACAAGGCTGGCTTGCAGAAGGATGGCACCAACCCCACCCTGCTTTATGGCTACGGCGGCTTCAATATCACCTTGAATCCCGGCTTCAGCACCTCGCGTTTGCCTTTCATCGAGAATGGCGGCATTTATGCCCAAATGAACCTCCGCGGCGGCAACGAATACGGTGAAGAATGGCACATCGCCGGCACCAAGTTGCAGAAACAGAATGTCTTCGACGACTGCATCGCTTGCGCGGAATACCTTATTAATAATAACTACACTTCAGCTGATTACTTGGCCTTGAACGGAGGTTCAAATGGCGGTCTGCTCGTCGGAGCGGTCGTCAACCAGCGCCCTGATTTGTTCAAGGTTGCCGTGCCGCAAGTCGGCGTGATGGACATGTTGCGCTACCACCTCTTCACCATCGGCTGGAACTGGGCCAGCGACTACGGCACCAGCGAGGACGACGAGGCCATGTTCAAGGCTTTGTATGCCTACTCGCCGCTGCACACTATCCAAAGCGGTGAGAACGTGCACTATCCCGCCATCATGGTCACCACTGCCGACCACGACGACCGCGTAGTGCCCGCCCACTCGTTCAAGTATGCAGCCGCCTTGCAAGCCGCCCAAACGGGGTCAGAGCCTAAAATCATCCGCATCGACACCAAGGCCGGTCACGGCGGCGGCAAGCCCATCTCCAAAGTCCTTGAGGAACAGGCTGACATTTATTCGTTTATCCTCTATAACATGGGGGTTAGTTATCCTAAAGAAGTGAAATAATCGCTGACATTCAAAACTAAAAATTGCCCGTCAGAAATCTCTGGCGGGCGATTTTTGTATCATACGAACAAGCAATCACTCCATCACCAAATCCTCATACTCGTAGGTGACCTTCTCTCCCATATTGACGACCAAATAACTTGGTTTTCCGCCATCGTTGAGGTTGTCGGTCATCACATACTTCACGCCACCGAACTGGCGTTGCTCGCGCATGTGGAAGTGGCCCATCAGCACCAAATCCACATTGCTTCTGCTCATCAGGTCCATGAAGGCATATTGCTCGTCCTGAGGCAGGTTGGCCGCTGGCGTGGTCGTGTAGTTATAAGAGGTGCGGAACAGCCAATTATGGCTAATCACCACGCAATGGCGATAATCTTCGCGATGGGAAAGCTGCTCCTCAAGCCACTCCAACTGGCGCTTTCCATGGGTTCCGTTGCCCGAGTCGAGAAAAATGTAGAGGTCTTGGAAACCGCCCATGGTCTTCACGGTCACTGTGTAGGTCGAAGTGTGGAAATACTGCTTGAAGAAGTCGGCACAGTCATAATACACGTCGTGGTTGCCGATGACAAGGAAACACGGGTCGTTTTTGGCTTGGGTTTCGGCGTTGTAGTCCAAAGCTTCTTGTGTCATTCTGAATCCCGCTTCGCCGCTCTCGTTGGCCATGTCGCCGGCGTGGATGGCAAAGATGGCCATCGGGTCGTTGCGCTCGGCGGTGATGTACTTGTAGAGGCGGTCGTTCTCGCCTTGCGGCACGATGCTGTCGCGCTCGGAATAGTGCGAGTCGGAAGTGGAATACACGCGATATTCGTCGGGAACGTCCTCGAAGACGGGCATCCCGTTTTGCGCGTTGTAGTCGAGCCAGTTGGCCACGCGCTCCTCAGTGTCGCTGCGGTTGATGACCATTCCGGCAATGTCCAAACGGTTGCAGCCAGCGGCAACAATCGCGACTGCGACAATCAATATAAGTTGTAGCTTTTTCATGGTTTTCAATGTTGATAGGTGAAACCGAGATTAATGAAATAACCGTTGTATTGGGCGGAGAGGTTCAAGACTCCTGAAGGATGCAGTCCTACTTCGCCAAGGATGCGCCAATGGTTGTTGATGTCATAATACCCATTGAGAGTATAATAGAACAAGGTCACGCGTTCGATGATGAACTCGCGTTGGTTGGAGATGCCACATCCGATATTCCAAGGATGCTCTTCCCTAAACAGGTGATACCGGATGTCGAAGACCACATTCATCGGCTCGAAGATCGTGCCCATGCCTCCGTCCAGACGCAACGGCACTTCGGCAATGTACCTGTTGCAAAGTCCCAATTTAAAGTTCCAGTGAATGTTACGGTAGCCAAAGCTTAACATGCCGTTGAATTCCTGAAGTCCGTAGGCTTTGAAACGACGGTAGAGATAACGGTTTTCAAGATAGAACAAGCCTTTGTCATTCCAATCTTCAACCAATGCAATTTGATAGGCGAAATTGTAGAAATGCTTGTCCGGACCGATTTTACACCCCATCGTAAAGCCATGATCATTGGGCATTTTTACATCATAAGCAAATATGGCCGAAGGCTCAAAGCCCGCCGAGCGAGTGTAGTCGCCCTCTCCGAGGAATCGCCACCTCGCATACCCTTGCGCATAGCCACCAATCGCTGCCAACGCAAGGAAACAGAATAATAGTACTCTTTTCTTCATATGAATGATAATTTAGGTTGCAAAAATAAGGAAAACTTTCCTGCCCGTCAAAACCGATGTTCCTTTTTCCTATTTTTGTGACATGAAACAAACATCAATCATTATGAATCGTATCTTTATCGCAGTTTCCAACTTGTTCATTTTCACCTTTCTAAGACTTAACCTATTTGCCCAGTACGGTCCACAGTTTGACAATCGCGGTTTCGAGCAATGGACCAACCGCGTTAGCGAGCCGGTGCATTGGCATTCAGGAGGCACGGCTACGGGCACTTGGTCGGGTTTTCTGTCGAGCCAAGTCGAACAGTCTTCACAAACACGACCTGGATCAACGGGCAGCGTGAGCGTCAGGGTGTTTCCCGAGAGAGTTCTTGGCGTTACTGCCAATGGCACACTGACCAACGGGCGCATGAACGCCGGCAGTATGTCGGCCACAGGCACAGGAAACTACAACTACACGCAACGCTCCGAAAGTGCTTTCAACACCTCTATCAGCCAGCTTCCCGACTCGCTTTCCGTTTGGGTGTGTTTCCGCAGCCAAAGCGCGACCGACAAGGCTCAGGTGAAGGCTGTCGTCCATGGCAATGCCGATTATAAATTGATCGCCAATGGCACCGAAGAGCCTGCCGATATGCGTGTGGCGACGGCAGTTTCATCTTTTACCCGTACTTCGACAGCCGGCGGAGCATACAATTGGCGTCGGTTGAGCATCCCTTTCGGCGACAGCGGTCCTTGCAACGACGTGCGATACATCCTTCTCACCGCCACCACGAACGAAACCCCCTGGCACAGGCAGCACCAACGATGATTTGTTTGTCGATGATATTCTGCTCATCTACAATCCGAGCCTTAGTATGGGGCAATTGGCCTCCAGCACTTTCTCTCCCAGCGATGCCATCACCATCCCCTTCAGTTTGACGGGAACCATGTCGCCCGACAACCTCAACGCCTCGGTCAACCAAGTCATTGCACAACTTTCTGATGCCAACGGCAGTTTCAGCAATCCCATTGTGTTGGGCAGTGTCGTCACCAACACCAGCGGCAGCATCACCGCACAAATCCCCAATGTGCCCGACGGACAACACTATCGCATTCGAGTGGTTTCCACAAATTACCCCATGGTTGGCGACAACATACAGGAAATCAGCATTTTTGACACTTCCGACATTGCGGACGACACGACTTCTTGCCATCTCTTCCCTACCCCGTTCCAGTCGAATTTGAACGTTTCGACAGAAAAAACGGTCAAAAACATCATGGTATATGATGTCTTTGGCCGTTTGGTAAAGACCCAACCCGCATCGGGAACACGGATTGACCTCGATTTGAACGAATTAAGCGATGGCGTCTATCTGCTATGTTTGGATTTTGGCAACAGCACCAGCACCCATAGGATCGTCAAAGTCGCTCGTTGACCACGTCCCAGTCGACGATTTGCCACAAGGCGGCCAAATGGTCGGGACGACGGTTCTGATAGTCAATGTAATAGGCATGTTCCCATACGTCAAAGGTCAACAGCGGCCTTAAGCCTCGTTGCACTGGGTTGCCAGCGTTGGACTCTTGGGTGATTTGGAGTTTGCCGTCATTGTCGACGGAGAGCCACACCCAACCCGAGCCGAACAACGTGGCGCCTTTCTTCGCAAAGTCTTCCTTGAAGGCATCGAACGAGCCAAATTGCTCGTCAATCCATTGGGCGATCACTCCCGATGGCCTGTTGTCAGCCTTGGGGGCGCGGAACTGCGTGAAATACAGGTTGTGGTTCAGGATTTGTCCGGCGTTGTTGAAAACGCCGCCATCGGAAGTCTTCACGATTTCCTCCAAAGGCATGTCTTCGTATTTCGTGCCTTCGATAAGACCGTTGAGATTGTTGACATAAGCATTCAAATGCTTACCATGGTGGAAGCCCAGCGTTTCCTTGCTGATGACAGGCTCCAAAGCGTTTGCCTCGTATGGCAAGTTGATGAGTTCGTGTTTCATTGTACAAATGTTTGGATTGCGATTGCAAAAATAGGAAAAAGTGGGATTCCCATACTGACAGGGATCCCACTTTTTTCATTGGTTCATGTACATTTGGTAGAGCGGCGAGTTTGGCTCGCTCTTCAGGCGTTTCAGCGCCCTGTCGCGAATCTGGCGAGTGCGCTCACGCGAGATGTTGAGCTTTATGGCAATCTCTTCCAGCGAATACTCACGCGTGATACCCAAGCCGAAGTACATGCACAAGATGGTGCGTTCCTTTTCGTTGAGCATGTCCAATGAGTTGCGGATGGCCTTGCTGGTCGACTCTTGCTCCACCATGGCATCGGTGCCTGTTTCGTCTTCCGCGATGAACACGTCCAAGAAACTGACATCGTCCTCTTCGTCCAAAGGCGCATCGGTCGACACGGTGCGCGAGTTGAGGTTCAGCAATTGTTCCACCTTGTCCTCCGACAATCCGATTTCTTCGGCGATTTCCTTGGAAGTGGGACGGCGTTCCAACTTCTGCTCCAGCAACGATACGGTCTTCTTCACCTTTGCCAAAGCCCCCACTTGGTTCATGGGCAGGCGGATGACACGCGCTTGCTCAGCCACGGCTTGGAGGATGCCCTGTCGGATCCACCACACGGCATACGAGATGAACTTGAAGCCACGGGTCTCGTCGAAACGCTGTGCGGCCTTCACCAAGCCAAGGTTGCCCTCGTCGATGAGGTCTTGCAGGCTAAGGCCTTGGTTCTGATACTGTTTGGCCACCGATACGACGAAGCGCAGGTTAGCCCTGACCAATTTGTCCAACGCGGCCTGGTCGCCAGCCTTGATGCGCTGCGCCAACTCGACTTCCTCGTCGGCAGTCAGCAGCGCCTCCTTCGCAATGTCGGCGAGGTACTTGTCCAAAGTCCCCGCGTTGCGGTTGGTGATCTGCTTTGAAATTTTCAGTTGTCTCATTTCTTCAAACCTTTATTATTGTTTTACATTAATTGTTTTTAACTTTTCTCTCTTCATACCAATCTCCTCCACTTGATTTTAGCATAATCTTTCTGGTTTCGGGAAAGGCGGTTGTGTGTCCATCTTTCCCGAATCCAAAAAAGATTTATTATCAAAAACCGTACCGAAAGCCTTGCTTTTTAGTAAAAAAATGCACAAATGCAAATCTTAGTAGTAGAACGACCCCGTCATGCCGTTCGGGAACACGCCTTCAATGGTGGTGCGGCGCGCGCGCGACTTCAGCGCGTTTTCAAGTTCCGACTTGCTGTTCACCGAATAACCGTTCACCTTGGTGATGACAAAGTCGACGGGAACGCCTGAGTTCATGAAACGTCCCTGTCGGATTTCCACGATCTTCAAGCCGTTCTTGATGCCAAGACGGCTCTTGTCGTTTTGGTTGACAGGTTGCAGCATCAGCCCGAACTCGGAGTTGTAGAAACTGTCGCCGCTCCTGACCACGTCGACGTTGCCCGCCTCGTTGAGCAGGGTCAACTCGTAATTGTGGTGATGTCCATTGCGATTCGCCTCCACGTTCACCTTGTCGCCGGGGCGATATTGGCGGATGCTTTCCATCAGTTGGGTGACGGTGTTCACTTTCTTTCCGTTGATGGCCGTAATCACGTCGCCCTTCTCGATTCCCGCCAGTTTTGCGGCTCCGCCTTGGGTCACTTCCGCGACATACACTCCCTCGATGTCTTCAAGGCCTTCCTTTTGAGCCAGTTCCTGGGTTAGTTCGACGGGATAGATGCCGATATAGCCGCGTTGTGTCTCGCCGTAGAGCAGCAGGTCATCGACCACCTTGCGGACGATGTTCGACGGGATGGCGAAGGAATAGCCTTCATAAGAGCCAGTGTGAGAGGCGATTGCGGCATTAATGCCTACCAACTCGCCTTTCGTGTTCACCAAGGCACCACCGCTGTTGCCGGGATTGACGGCGGCATCGGTTTGGATGAACGACTCCACCGAGGTTCCCTCACCCAAAATGCTGAGGTTGCGTGCCTTGGCACTCACAATGCCCGCCGTGACAGTCGAGGTCAGGTTGAAAGGGTTGCCGACGGCCAGCACCCACTCGCCGATGCGGACATTGTCGGAGTCGCCGAAGGTAAGGAATGGCAGGTCGGTGGCTTCCACTTTGATGAGAGCCAAATCGGTGGTTGGGTCGGTACCGATGATTGAGGCGGTCTTCTTCACCTTATTATTAAAGGTGACCTCCACCTCGTCGGCGCCTTCTACGACGTGGTTGTTGGTGACGATATAGCCGTCGGGGGTGAGCACCACGCCCGATCCGTATGCCACCATGGTGTTGCTGCGGCTTTGTCCCGGATAGCCGTAAAGTTGCCCGAGCAAGGCTCCGAAGAAGTCGTCGTAGGTGTTGCTCTGCTTCACCACTTTGGTCATGATATGCACCACCGCATCAACACTGCGTTCGGCGGCTTCAACGAAGTCGGGCGTGTTTTCCGTAGGCATGAAGGCCGTGCGCTGCACCGGAAGTTGCTGGGCCTGCTCTATTTGCGAGACGGGCTGCTGCTCCTCGGTTTGGGCAAGCATCTCGCTTCTGGTCGGATTTTTTTCCTTGATCAGATTCTCACACGATGTCGCCATCAGCATTGCGGCGAGCATCAACATCAAACTCACTTTTCTCATTTCAATTGTATTTTATGGTTTCGTTCGTTTCTTGACCTATTAATGCTATTTTTCCTCCTTTATTGCGCCAAAAAGTGTATTTTTGTCGGAAATTTTAGCGGATATAGGCATATCAAATTACATGCCAATCCTCACATTAGTGCCACTTTTTCAACAAAATAGGGACCATGTTCATCAAAAACGACACGATTTCGCTCCGCTGCGCCGAACCTGACGATACTGACCAGATTTACGGCTGGGAGAACAACCGCTCGGTTTGGCGTGTCAGTGGAACGTTTGTACCCTACACCCGCTTCCAAATCGAACAGTTCCTGCTGAATAACAACGACTTGTTCAGTCAAAAGCAACTCCGCCTGATGATTGACATGAACGAGTCCAAGACCTCCATCGGCTGCCTTGACCTCTACGACTACGACCCTATCAACGAGCACGTTAGCATCGGCATCCTCATCGATGCGGCACATCGAAGACAAGGCTACGCCCAAGCCGCACTCGCACTCTGCCTTGATTATCTTTTCCATGACTTGATGCTGCATCAGACCTTTTGCCTCATCGACGAACTGAACGTGGAAAGCCAGCAACTTTTTGAGAAACAAGGATTTGTGTTTTGCGGACGGCGAAAGGAATGGATTAGGACTACAGAGGGGTATTTGGACGTGTTGGAATATCAACTTATTAATTCGGTAATCAAATGGTCAAAATAGAAACGAAACTTCCTGACGAAAAGAGGTCCCGCAAAAGCGGAAAAAAGAAAAGCACCAAACGCACGCGATTCACGGTTTTTCTGGTGCTCGGTATCCTGCTGGTTTTTGCCTTAGCCTTTGGCTACTGGGCCTACCGCACCGTCATGTCGCCCAATGTGCGAAGTGCCGACGGACACGATGTCGAGTTGTTCATCCCAACGGGATCGGACTACGACCAAGTGAAAGCCTTATTGGACAAAGCCGACTGCCTCACGAGCGAGAAGAGCTTCGATTGGGTGGCCAAGAAGAAAGAACTGCCCGACCACATCCACCCCGGCCACTATGTGCTGAAAAACGGCATGAGCACCAACCAGCTCGTGAACATGCTGCGCGGCGGACTGCAAACGCCCGTAAGGATCACCTTCAACAACATCCGCGACGTAGACCAATTGGCGGGCCGCATCGCCAAACAAATCGAAGCCGACTCCGCCTCCATCGCGCAACGGCTTCACAACCAAGACTATATCGGTCAGTTGGGCTTCAACAGTCGCACCATCCCAGCCCTCTTTCTGCCCGACACCTACGAGTTCTATTGGAACACCGATGCCGAGGGCTTCGTCAACCGCATGTTTCAGGAGTACAACAAGTTCTGGAACGAAGAACGCAAGCGGCAAGCCCAATCCAAAGGCCTGACACCGATACAGGTGAGCACTTTGGCCTCCATCGTCAACAAGGAAACCAACATGACGGACGAGATGCCGCGCGTGGCGGGCGTTTACATCAACCGACTGAAAAACAATTGGTTGCTGCAAGCCGACCCCACCCTCATCTTCGCCCTCAACGACTACAGCATCAAGCGGGTACTGAACGTGCACAAGGAGGTGGAGTCGCCATACAACACCTATAAACATATAGGCCTGCCGCCCGGCCCCATCTGCATCCCTTCCATCACGGCAGTGAAATCTGTGCTTAACGCCGAAGACCACAATTATTACTTCTTCTGCGCCAAGGAGGACTTCTCAGGCTACCACAACTTCGCCAAAACCCTCGCCGAGCACAACCGGAACGCCGCCAAATACCAACAAGCCTTGAACCAACGGGGAATAAGGTAAGATCTCGCCCCGAAGGGGCGATACTACCGTAACCGTAGGTCGCGACCTACGGCAGCACCCCGGCAGGCAACTGAACAAACTCGGCTGCCACAGTGTGACAGCCCTACAACTGAACAACTGAACAACTGAATAACTGAACAACTGAACAACTGCCATGAAAGCCTTCAAAGCATACGACATCCGCGGCGAATGGGGCACCGACCTCAACGAAAACATCGCCTACCGTATCGGGTATTTCCTGCCCGACATCCTCGACACCGACACCTATCTCGTGGGTCGCGACATGCGGCTCTCGTCCGACACGTTTTTTGAAGCCCTCACACGTGGCCTCACCGACCGTGGGCGCAACGTGGACGAGATAGGTCTGTCCACGACGCCATTAGTGTATTGGTCCACAGCGAAATACGGCTACAGCGCTTCCATCCAAATCACGGCTTCGCACAACCCGAAACACCACAACGGATTAAAGATCTCTGCCGCCAACGCCCTGCCCGTGGGCTACGACACCGGCCTGAACCGCTTGGAGGCCTTGGTGGAAAGCGACAAGCCCACGCCGCCTTGCGCGACGAAAGGACAGATTCGGAGCAAACAGGTTTTGGCCGATTATCTCGCCTTCCAAAAACAGTTTGTCGGCGACCTCTCCAACCTCAACATCGCCGTGGATTGCAGCAACGGCATGGCCTCGCTGCTCATCCACAAGCTCATCAAGGAAGGCCATTTCATCAACGACAGCTTGGACGGCAACTTCCCCAACCACGAGCCGAATCCCTTGGAAGCCAGCGCACAAGAGCAAATCAAGGCACTGGTGCTCAAGGAAAAATGCGATGTCGGCGTGCTGTTCGACGGCGATGCCGACCGCGTCACCTTCATCGACGAGAAAGGGCGTTTCATCTCTCCCGACCTCATCATCGCGTTCTTGGGCGACTTCTTCATCGGCGAGCAGAAACAGCAAGGCATTGTCCTTCAGGACATTCGCAGTTCGCGCGCCATCCAGGAATACCTTGACCGCTATCAGGCCAAGGTGGAGACATGGCGCGTGGGTCGTGCCTACGCCGCCTTGAAGTTGCGAGAACTGGACGGCGCCTACGGCGGCGAATTGGCCGGACACTATTATTTCCGCGACTTCTATTACTCTGATTCTGCGCTGCTTGCGGCTTCCATCGTACTGCGACTTTTGGCCGAGCGCAAGGCCAAAGGCCAAACCTTGAGCCAAATCATCGACGAGATTACGCCTTACTCCAACTCGGGCGAAATCAACTTCAAGATCGAGCGCAAGCAAGAGGCCATGGATGCCGTCCGCGAGCATTTCTCGAGCCTCGAAAAGCCTGAGCGTTTCCTCGACTTCGACGGCTACCGCCTCGACTATCCCGACTGGTGGCTCAACATCAGACCTTCCAACACAGAGCCTTACCTCCGCTTCCTATGCGAAGCCAAGACCGAGGCAAAACTCTATGAAATCACCGAAACCGTGAAACACATCGTGGCGGAACTCAGTTGAACTCTCTGCCATTTCAATAAAATGCCTATCTTTGCAAAAAGTTTGAGAATGATGAAAAGAATGTTCCCTTTCCTTTTCGCATTGGTGCTGATGGCAATGGCATCGTGCGAGAACTCCAACAAGTCGAGAGCCTACATGGACGAAGGCTCCAAGCAACTGTTGCGTTACAGCAACTTCGAGGAAGCTGAAATGATGCTTACAAAGGCCATCAGATACGACAAAAAAAACTACGAGGCCTACTATTATCGGGGCTGCACCCGCATTAATGCGAAGAAATACAAAGAAGCCATAGCGGATTTCGAAGCCGCTATCGCCTTGAAGCCCGACTACGCCGACGCCTATTTCAATATCGGCAAGACCTATTTCATAATGAACGATGAGGACAAGGCATGTGAATACTACAAGTTGGCAGACCAATATGGCCGTCCCAACCTGGAGGATTATCTGAAAAGATGCGAGTGATCATTGGAGCTCTTGGGGAGTAAACGACTCTTCAAGGATGACGTCGCCGTCTTCGTTGTAGGTCTTCCATATCCCCGATTTCTCACCCTTCGTGTATTGCCCTTCTTCCTTCAGGGCCGTGCTCGGATAATAACTCTTCGTCGGGCCGTCGAGCAATCCGTTTCGGTATCGGCATTCCATAATCAACACGCCCATGTCGGAATACTTGCGGCACTGGCCTTCGGGCTGGCCATCGACATATTGCGTCTCCTCGGCCAGTGCCCCGTTATTGGGGTTGAACAGCTTCGACCAACCATGCACCTTGCCTTCCTTGTTGTCTTCAACCAGCCTCAGTTGCCCCGACACCTTGTCGTAATATTTCCATTCGCCGTCTTTCTTCTGGTTCAGGTAACATCCCGTCGCGATGACCCTGCCGTTCGGGGCAAAGGTCTTGTTCAGCGCCTTCTCGCCTGACTTGTCGAACTCGTTGGTGGCCTTGAGGTTGCCTTGCTCGTCATAGTATTTGAACACACCCTTGCACTTGTCGTTCTTGAACTGACCCTCGTAACGCAACTGGCCGTTAGGGTAGAAATCACGCCACTGTCCTTGACGACGGCCTTTCGAGTCGGTTTTGTTGAAGTCTTGGGCCACGACACACAGGGTTAGCAACAGACTGGCAAATAGGAAAAAACATCTTTTCATGATTATTTCGGTTTTTGAGGATGCAAATTTACGGAAATAACTTAATTTTGCACGTTTTATTGTATGGCGGAATATTCATCCATATTGCTTGAAAACGCGGTGGAGTCGCTTTCGAAACTGCCTGGAGTCGGAAAGAAGACGGCCTTGCGCTTGGCGTTGCACCTGCTCAACGAAGACACGCTCGAGACCGAGCAACTTGCCGACGCTTTGCTGAAAATGAAACGCAACATCATGCTATGCGACCGGTGCTACAACATCAGCGACACCAAGGTATGCTCCATTTGCGGCAATCCGAGGCGCGACGAGAACACGCTCTGCGTGGTGGCCGACATGCGCGACGTGCTGGCCATTGAAAGGACGGCGACCTACAACGGGCTCTACCATGTGCTGGGCGGTGTCATCAGCCCCATCGAAGGCATCTCTCCCAACGACTTGAAAATCTCGCAGTTGGTGCAACGCACCCAAAAAGAAGACATCAAGGAAATCATCCTGGCGCTGCCGGCCACCATCGAAGGCGACACGACCAACTTCTACATCTTCAGGCAGTTGGATGACTTCAAGGGAAGGATCTCCGTAATCTCAAAGGGTATTGCCGTGGGCGATGCCTTGGAGTACGTTGATGAGGTGACATTGGGACGGTCGATACAGAACAGGATTCCGTTCAATCAAAAATGACAAAACCATATCGGACATTCAATGCGTCCCTATAGGGTTTCGTCGAACAAATCCAATTGGTTTTCGGTGAGATACAATTCTTGCGGCACCTCGTATTCGTAGGCCGTGATGAAACGCGCTATGTTCTTCTTGATCAGTTTGATGGGCGTTGTCCTACGGGCCTTGCAATAGTTGCGCAACGAGCGATATTGGCCCTTCGACAACTTGAAGGTAATCGCGTGATACTGGTAGTTGCGACGCTTGCGCTTTTTGTTTTGTTGTCCCATGGCAGCACGATTTGATGGCACGAAATAACAAAATAAATACGTAAAAACCAAATAATCACGTTTTTTTCTATTTTTGTCGGTCTAAAAGCGAAAAAAAGATGAGCATCACCGTCATTGGAGAATCCAACATCGACATAGCAGCAATGCCTCTGGCCGAGCCGATACAGGGCGGCTGCACACGGGCCGATATCGCCATTCATCATGGGGGCGTGGCACGCAACATTGCACACAATCTCAGGCTTTTGGGCCACGACGTGCTGCTGGCAAGCGTTTTTGGCGGCGATGACTTCGCCCAAAGCATGATGGAAGAATGTGAACGGTTGGGCATCGACCTCTCATTGTCATCGCAATTCGAGAATGCCAAAAGCCCCGTCTTCCTTAGCCTCAACGACAAAGTGGGCAACATGCAGTCAGCTTTGTCAGACATCGGGCTCAACCTCCTCTTGGACTTGGACTGGCTCAAGCCCCGCATTGATGCCATCAACCGCTCCGACCTTGTGGTGGCCGACACCCTCTTGAGCGCAGAAGCCCTCGCCTTCCTCATCGACCATTGCCTCGTGCCGCTTTACATCGACACCGTGTCTCCAAGGCGAGCCATGTTCCTTGATGAGGCCCTGACGATGTCGTGGAAGAAATCTTTTTTCGCACTAAAGTGCAATCTCGCCGAGGCCCATGCCTTGACAGGCGCCAACAATGCCAATGAAGCTGCAAGGCTGTTGCTTGCCAAGGGAATCAAGGAAGTCCATCTCACCATGGGCGAAGAAGGCGTGGAGTATTGTTCAAAGAAAGAGTGTCGTCATTTCCATGCGAAAGAAGGCGAAGTCGTCAACGCGACAGGGTCGGGCGACGCCTTCTTTGCCGGTGTGATCCATGCCCATGCGTTGGGACATTTTGGTTCCGATGCCGTTGCCTACGGAATCAAGGCCGCCTGCCATAACGTGAAAAGCGGGGCGCCGGTCAACCCGACACTCCGCCTTTCAGTGTTCGAAGAATAGATGCTTTTAGAAACTGAAACCGACACGACCCAAAATCATCATGGGGCGAACGCTGCCGTAAGTCTTGTAGTCCGTCTTGGTCGACGGGTCGCCATTGTTCACCGTAGTCTTGGCGGTCCAGTCGCCTTTGACTTCAGCCTCGCCCAAGTCGTAGAAGCTGCAACTGATCACCAAATTCTTCGCCACCTCGATGCCGATGCCCACTTGATAGGCGAAACTGAAGGCGTTGTCGTAGCTTTGGGTCGTTTTGACAGTCCTGTTGATAAGAACCATGTCGCCGAATTCGATTTGTCCTTTTTCCACTGCCTCCATGTCGGTGATGAAGCGTAGGTTTCCGCCGATGCCGGTTTCGGCATAGACGGCCAACTGCGGATTGATGCGATAGAAGTAGTGCATGCCAAGCATGGCTGGCACATTGACGTATTTTGGTGTGACATTATACTTTAGGCTGCCATTGATGAGTTCTCCATCATAGGAGCTTTCTTGCTTGCGATAGGCGGTTTTCAGGTCGGAGTTGGATCCGTTGTAGAAACCATCGAGGGAAAGCATCACGCCCAACCCTTTCACGCCAACGTTGAAATACCACTTGAAGCCCGCGTTGAAGCCAACGGCGGCACCTCCATCGGTTTCGTCAGCCGAAGTCAAGGCAAATTCATTAAAGCCTTCAAAATCCGCGTAGTCCCTCAAAGGGAACGAAGCCCCAAGCTGCATAAATCCACCAGTCTGGGCCATAGCCTGGCCGCTCAAGAACAGAAAGGCCAATACGAACAATTTTCCTAATTTTTTCATTTTCTATAATTTTGGGTTAAAACAATTGTTTAAGACAAAAACGCTGCAAAATTACGAAAATTTCGTATTTTTGCAATCCAATATATGAATTTATGTTTCAAAAGCTCAAACTCTTTAAGGAACGCCACCCTTTCACCACGCTGATGCTCATCGCTATCTTGGTGCGAGTCATCATCGTGGTCTTCGCCCAGGAATACGGTTCAAACCATGAAGTGCAGCACGACACCCTCTTCCTTGGCTTTGTCGACAAGATAAAGGAGATCTTTGGCATCGGGCAGACATTGTCGGCCAGGCTGATCAGCCGCTCGCTCTATGCGATTGTGTCGCTGTTCACCGTGTCGATGGTATACCGCATCTGCGACCTTGCCTCCAACAAGCAGAACGCTTGGCTGCTGGCACTCGTCCCTGCCTTCTGTGTCGTCATGCCCTCGTTCGGCATCATCGAGAATGCCGATGCTTTCCTTGGGCTCCCGCTTTTGCTCTATGGCTCCAATGTGGTGCTACGCCAGGAGGTGCTGCGTCAAAACAACCTCAACGAGAACGTGCACCGCAGTTCCTTCTTGATTGCCGGTCTCATGCTCGGGTTAGGCATCTGTGTGTGGTACGAAAGCGCCCTCATCGTTTTCTGCATCTTATTGATTCTCTGTCTGAAACGCAACTTCAAGGGCGCATTGATGACTCTGACAGGAACGGTCATCTCATTGATTGCGATTTGGGCACTGCTATTGGCTATGAAGGTTAACCCATTGGATTACATCGTGTTATGACTCTGGTCTTTCCAATGCCTCGCCTAAGGTCATCAAGCAAAGGTTTTCCTTGGAAACGAATCTGTCGTAGACCCAGATGCAAAGTATGGTCAAGGCCATGACGATGAACCCCGTGAGGCCATGCGTGCCATTGAGGAAGTCGTTGCCGCCAAAGGTGAAAAAGATGACCATGCCGCTGACGGCGTTGAAAGTGCCGTGCATTATAGCAGCGACTATCATCGACTTGGTCTTCAGCACGAAATACAACTCGATGATTCCCATCAGGATACACACCACCACCATCATCAACACGCCCCATTGCGGCTCATTCGGGTAGTTGTGGCCCATCAGGATGAGCGGGAAATGCCAAAGACCCCACACGATGCCGATGAACAAAGCGGCTTTCCAGAACTTCAGGTCTTTCAGGGCTCCGACAAGGTAGTTGCGCCAGCCGTATTCCTCGCCGAAGGCAGCGATGGCATTGACGGTGAGACCCGCCATCAGGCCGCTAACCAGAGTGGCGATGACCATCAGATAGGCGGGCATCTGCCCCAATTGTTCGCGCACCATATCCTGTTGGTCCTCAGGAACATGGTATTGGTTGATGAGTTGTTCGGCGTTGTATCTCAATTCCACGCCAGGCATCAACCCGTTAACTGGAATGCAGAGGAAGACCATCGCCACAGGCAGCAGCCAAGCCAACACCCACGACCACTTGACCTTGAAGTTGACCAAACCCGTGTAGTTGGACTTCTCCTTGTCTATGGCTTGCAGGACAAGGGCTGTAATAAGCGGGAAGAACATGTAGGCAGCGGCGAAAACCTTGAAACCTATGGGGCTGTCTATGCTATCGAGACCGAAGCCGAAACGGGCCACGGCTGCCATCGCCCAACTGAAGAGGCAGACGATGAGGGAGTATCTTATTGCTTTTGTCACGTTATAATTGTTTGTATGTTTTTATGGCGTAAAATTACATGATTTCTGGCACATGGAAGAAAAAAACGATTTTTTTTGGAGATTTTTTCGCAATTATGCACTATTTTTGCAGTGTTTAAACAGAATCAAACTTAAACCTATTCAATATGAAGAAATTAGCATTTATTGGAACCATGGCCGTGATGATGTTGGCCAGTTGTTCCTCATTGAAAGTGGTGGATTCCAATTCCGCCATCAACGCGGGTGCTGCCGCAGTGCAGGCCTTAACCATCAGCGACAGCCAAGTCAAGGAGTTGTGCAGCCAGTACATGGTGGAGACTGACGGGCAAAACACCGTTTTGCCTGCCGACAACAGTTATGCGCAACGTTTGGAGCGTATCATGTCCAAGTTCCACAACATCGAGGGCATGAATGTCAATTATAAGGTGTACCAGTCCAACACCATCAACGCCTTCGCCAGCGGCGACGGCAGCGTGCGTGTATATAGCGGACTGATGGACGCCATGAGCGACGACGAGCTTTTCGCCGTCATTGGCCATGAACTGGGTCACCTGAAGAACAAGGACGTTCGCGATGCCTACCGCACCGCCTACCTCATCGTGGCTGCACGCTACGGCATCGCCGCAGTCAACACCACGGCTGGCGCAATCTCTACTGGCTTCCTTGGCGACCTTGGACAAGAGATCGCATCTAACGCCTACTCGCGCAAGCAGGAATACGAGGCCGACGAAGCCGCATTCCAATACTGTGTCACCAATGGCGTAGACCCCTTCGCCATGTATCACGCCCTCAATGTGCTTGTTGCGCTCAATGGCAACAGCGGCACACAAGGCAAAGTGGCCCAGATGTTCTCCACCCACCCCGATAGTCAGAAACGCGCCACCCGCATCAAAGAGATGGCCGAGGCTTCTGGCTACAAGATGACTACGCCCAACAATAACGGAACTGGAAGCAGTGCCTCAAAACCCACGGGAACCACCGCGAAACCCAAGACCGTCAAGCCTTCACAAAACGGAGGGTCGAACGACACGGGCAGCAGCAACGCCGGCACATCTGGTGGCGGAAAGAAAGTGAAGAAAGGCTAAACCTCAACACAATGAACGAAAAAGCCGAGTCAAAACTCGGCTTTTTTCATTTCCGTTTGAACGTCTTCGCCAAATCCTTGAACCTCGCGCCGCGCTCCTCGAAGTTCTTGTATTGGTCGTAGCTCGACGCGGCAGGCGACAACAGGCAGACATCGCCTGTTTTGCCGTGTGCCTTGATATATGCGAAGGCTTCCTCCATCGTTGCATAAGCGTTTATTGAGCTTGTCGGAATGCCGCCCATTAATTCCATCATCCTCTCCCCCGCTTTGCCAGTAAACAAAAGATGCTGAACGGGATTCATCTTCAAGAAATCCGCCAAAGGCCGGTAATCGATGCCACGGTCGAAGCCGCCCAATAGCAGGAAATCGACGCGCCCCAAGGCCTCGCAAGCCGAAATGGCCGCCTGCGGAATGGTGGAAATGCTGTCGTTCACGAAGATGACGCCACCAAAAGTGCCCACCTGCTCCAATCGGTGTTCCAACGGCTTGAACGTATATAAATATGGTATCAGTTCGCGGTAATCTGCGCCGTAAGCCGAACACGCCAACAAAGCCGCCTTGACATTCTGATAGTTGTGTTCGCCTTTCAGCGGCAACGCGGAAACATCAATCAGATTATCGAGATGGTATAGGGTAAAGACTTTGATTCTGGATTGCTTCACTTCGTTCGCAATGACGCAAAGCGCGTCATTCAGCAAATTGTCGTGGATGACGGTGATGTCGGCCTCGCCCATGAAGCGCAAAAGGTTGAGTTTCGCCGACTTATAACGCTCAAAAGTGCCGAAATGGTCGAGATGCTCCTCAAACACATTGAGCAACACACCCACACGCGGGCTGTTGTGCACAAACTCCAACTGATGCGCCGAAAGTTCGTAAACCACGATGGAATCGGGGTTGATTTCCTCCATGATGTCGAAGCAAGGGATGCCGATATTGCCCGTCAGGATGGCGTCGCGCCCCGACGATTTCAGCAGATGGTAAATCAAGCTTGTTGTGGTGCTTTTGCCTTTCGTGCCAGTGATACCTATAGTTTGGTTGTGGAACTGACTGAGAAACAGGTCGGTTTGCGAGGTAATCTCCACCCCTTTCGTGTCGAAATCTTTCAAGGAAATGCCTGGTGTCTTGATGACGATGTCGTAATCATACATCGCCTCAAGATACTGGTTTCCAAAATGTTTCACGCCATCCATTTCGTTCTTGTCCGCCACTGCGACGACGGCCTCTGGCAGATATTTCTGCAAAAAACGCCAAGTGGATTTCCCTTCTCGCCCAAAGCCGAGAATGAGGATGCATTTGCCGCGTAAACGATTCAGTATCAGGTCAAACATTGAGTTTGGATTTTAGGATTTGCTCAAACTTTTTGGGTAGGAAATGCTCGTCGTTGAAGCGGTGAAGAATCTCGTTTACTTGCTTTCTGTCGCCTTCCTCGGCCTCCATGCAGGCTCGCACCTCCTCCACCGTTCCGACGCACTCGAACGGCTTGATCGCTGCCGTGCCGTTCAGTTCTTCAAAAATGGGCTGCAAACTTGCATCCGCCATCAAGTCCTTGCCGAAAATGACGGTTCGTTTTTCGTGTGTGAGGAAAGGCGAAAGAATGATCCAAGTGAAGAGGCATTTGGGGCAATGGCCGCACCATGAATCCGTCTTGCTGCCCACGTTGCAGCTGCGAAACACGGGATGATAGGCCTCGCATTCGGCAAACAGTTTGGCAATCTGCAACTCGCTCAACGGTCGCAAGAAACTGAAATACTGAACTTTATCATTCAGATTCTCCGTCACATAGTTCCTGAAATCGCGCTCAAACGCAATGGATTTGCTGTATTGGTGGTTGATGTTGGTTCCGGGCACCGTCGATTCGTTGGCGCTGTTTTCGTTCGAGAGCGCGATGTATTGGGAACGGCTTCCAAAAGCCACCAAAACGCTGATGGAAGCCAACAAAGCCGAAAAGGGCGTGTGCCCGTTCAGGTAGCCTTCCGCGTTGAGTTTCAGCATCGTAGGGTCAAGCGTGCGATGGATGACGATGAAGTCGTTTTCGCCGTAGCCCGCCGTCTTGACGCAGTTCAGCGTTGCGCCACGAGGGTTCACAATCAGCGGAATGACAGGCATTTCGCGGCGCAAACACTCCAAGGTGACCACGGAATCCTTGCCGCCGCCGACGGGAACCAAAGTTTTTTCCTCAAGCGGCATTTCAACCTTTGCAAACGGTTGGTTCCCAACGGATTCCAGTTGCATCAAGTCCGTTTCAGAAACCGTGATGCCATTTAGGTACAGAAATTCTCCCAAACCGTTGTAATACAGTTTTTTCCAAAACGCTTTCTGTACTTCGGTGAGCGCAAAAGGCATCACCACCACCCTTTTCGGGCAGGCGATTTTCCAGTAGCTCACCAGCTCCGTCATGCCGACTTGGAAGGCCAAACTTTCCAACATTTCGTCGGAAATGCCGTCCCAATCGAAGAAAGGGCGCGTTGGTATTTCGAGCGTTGGGCGGAAATGGTAGCGGTCGTCGAGGTTAAAGTCAAAAGCCAGGAAAAGGCGACCGTTTTCGCGCGTCACCGTCTGTCTTTCAAAGGTGAACACGGAAAACGACTCGCGCAGGGCGTCAAACTTGGGTTGGTTGTCGGTGCGTTTCAAGATAATCGGATTTTATGCCACAAAATTACGAATTATGGCTCGAATATCAGCCAAAAAGTCTAATTTTGCGCTATGGATTT
>JBGUHI010000093.1:0-8678 GCA_045111995.1 Candidatus Limimorpha sp.
GGGGATGGCCGTTGCCGACGAAACCAGATTCGGCTCGATGCCCGTGCCTTCGGCGTTCATGGTGTAGTAGCTTCGGTTGGCGTAGGCTTCCACGGGGAAGGGATTGCCCACGAGGTTCCAGCCGGCGAAATAGGCATCGGCATCATACACGAGCGGCACGTCTTGTGTTTCCGCCTCGTTGTAGGTGCCGCCAAACAGCAAGGTAATGTCGGTTTCGGCGGCATAGAGGTAGCCCCGGCCGTTCTCGAGGGCGAATTGGTAGTGGTCGCCTTCCTTCTTGTAGTTCTCCCACTCCAACTCAGCACTTTGGTTGAAGCGGTAGAGGTCGTATTCCCAAAGGAAAATGTTGCCCACGCTGGCGGCCTCGATGCTGCCTGCCACGGGCGAGGCGATGAACCTCCAGCCTGCATTGGTGCTCGTGCCGTAGCCCGAAACGAAAAGGGCGATGTCCGTTGAGGAAATGACCACGTCTTGCCCTTCGGTGGGCATGGCGAGGGAATAGTAGTTTTCAGGAAAAACCGCACTGCTGACCGCCGTGAGTGTGCCCGCGCTGGCGGCGAAGTTGCCCGCCGAGCCGTCTATCCTGCCGACGATGAAATACCCTGTCTGCCCTGCGCCGAGATAGATGATGCCGTCGTAGGTGATGCCCGTGAAGTTGAACTCCTCGTCGGGCATCTGCTGGACGAAGATGCCATCGGTTGCCGAGACCACATAGCCGCGCATGGCCTCTCCCGCCACGTCGCTGCCGTTGATGCCTCCTGTAGTGCAGTCGCCGGCGTAGTAGTTGTTGCTAAATGTGGAAGAGCCAGCATTAACACCGCAAATGCCTCCCACATAATCCGAGCCGCTCACGGCACCAAGGTTCATGTTGTCGGTGAGCGTGGCTTGATAGCATAGTCCTGCGATGCCTCCAACTCGAACTGAGCCAGAACCTGAACCAGAAACCGTAGCCTTGTTCACGCACCAGTTCATATTGCCCTGAAAGCACCCCGCAATGCCTCCCACATTACTATCTCCTGTAATCGTCACACCCTCGTTGACGGAGCATCCGCTGAGGGTGACGCCGGCATCGGTATAACCGACAATTCCGCCCACTTGGGCATTACCTGTAATGGCACTTCCAGACCCCAAAACAAGGTTCGTGACCGTGCCGCCAGTTCCTACACAGCCAAACAAGCCCAGATAGGATTGGCTCGGCTGGTTGATGACCACATTGCTGATGCTGTGGCCGATGCCGTCGAAGTGGCCTTGGAAACGGTTGGCCCAAGTGCCTACGGGCGTGTAAGTCTTGCCCGAATAGTCGAGGTCGGCCTCCAAGCGGAAATAGAGGCCGCTTTTGTCGTCGCCGCCATTGACGCTCGCCGCCAACGCGTCCATCTGCTCCGTGTTGAGGATAACGAAGGGGGCGTCTTCCGTGCCGCTGCCCGGGTTGAGGATGGCGAACACGGCGGTGGTTTGTCCGCCAAAGTCGCCTATGCCCGTGATGGTGATGGTGTGGTTGCCTGGGGCGACGCAGCTGCCGTCGGGCAGGGTCACGGTGTAGTCTGTGTTTTCAACAAGCACTATGGGCGTGCCGCTCTTGTTGTCGGTGACGGTGACCACGGGCATGAGCGCACTGCCGGTATAAATTTGCGGCGGTATGCTGATGCTCACCCAATCGCTGTAGCCGATGTCGCGCTTGTCTGCAACCAATGTCACTGTCACATCGGTATGGACGGGCATCGTGAATGTGTATTGTCCGCCGTCGTTAGGGGTGAGGGCAGTGCCGTTGGCGAAGTAGTTGAAAGTTGCATAGCCCGGTATGTTTCCCGCCAGTTGCAAGGTTACCGTGCTGCCGTCTTTGCCGTAGTTGGTGGAACCATCGGTGTAGGCGGCATCCACCACAAGCGTAGTGGCAAATCCGTCGCCAAAACTGATGCGTCCCATGTGGGCCGCGCCGTCGGTGTCGGTGCCTTGTATGCCGCCACCGTGGAAGTTGGTGTAGAGGTTGTCCACAACAACCGGCGTTCCGCTGAAAACCCTGCCGATGATGCCGCCCACGTCGTTGCCACAGTTGATGGGCGAAAGGCTGATGCAATTCTGTATCGTTCCTTCAATTACGGTGGCGCCAACGATGCCTCCCATGCCCGTGCAGCGGGCGATGCTGCTGTTGGTGAGGGTTGCCCGCGAGGTGCAGTTGCGAATTGTAAAGTTTCCCTCTGCTGTGCCTACGATGCCGCCGAAGTCGGCGATGTCGCTGTTCGGCTTGTCGTGAGCAGCAATGATCACGTCCGCCCCGACATGGCAGTAGGACACAGAGCAGTCGGTCAAATTGGCATGGCATCTCATGTAGCCGACAATGCCTCCCACCGAGCCATGCCCTTCCATGCGGGAGTTGCCGCCAAGGGTAAGATTCCGCACTTGAGCGGCACCATTCAGAAAGCCGAAAATGCCGATGCAATCGCCTTCGCTGACGACCGTGACATTGTTGATGCTGCGGTGAAAGCCATTGAAATAGCCTTGGAAGCCGTTATTAGGGTATTTCCCGATGGGCGTGTAGGTCTTGCCTGCATAGTCGAGGTCGGCTGTGAGTCGGAAATACTCTCCAATATAAGGGTTTCCGCCGTTCACGTCGGCGGCTAATTGGTCGAGGTGCTCGGTGGTGGAGATGATGTACGGGTTGGTTTCAGATCCGCTTCCGCCGCCGAAGGTGCTTTGGGCGAAGGCGTTGGGCGTAATCATCAGCCCGAGCAGCAAGAGCATCAGCAGCGTCTTGGCGCGTTTCGTTCTGGTTTTCAGGGAATTGTGTGTGTTGTAAACACTTGATTTACAAGCATTTACCCCCCCCCCCATTGGGAGTTGGGGAGAATTTTGGCAGCGGTGGCCGGCATGAGGTTTTTGTTGAGACTGGTTGTCATGGTGTTGTTGTTTTAGGTGTTTGATATTTTTAGTTCACTTTTTTTGCTTGGTTTTTGGGTGGCAAAGATAACTGTTTTTTCGGGAAAGGGCTTGCGGGAAATCATACATGAACCAAAGCCTCGCCGAAGAAAGCGGAAAGCAGGGCAAGGGTGCGGATGGTGAAGTTGTGCTGGCCGCTAAGCCATTTGGTGACCTCGCACGGACGCTTGCCCAATGCCTGCGCAAACTCCATTTTTGACAAGCCCCGTTCCGTCATCAGGTCGTAAATACGATTGGAGATGGCAAGTTCCAAATTCACCTCCTGTTGGATGCTAGGAGGCACTTCGGCCAACATCTGCTGAAAAGAAGTGTTCATGGTTTTCATAACTCAAAAGTGTTCAAATTCGCTTTCACTTTCCGAAAGGAATTGGATAGTGTACAACGTGCAATGCTTCGTTTCATTTACCAATAACAATTCTGCCTCGCTCATAGTTCATTGTTTTTCATTTTGGGTGCAAATATACGCTATTTGTTTTATTTATAAGTAAAAAAATGTTTTTTTCTCCAATCTGTTGAAAAGATACACATTGTTTTTGGAAATGCAAAAGCGATTTTTGGGAAAGTCTAAGGGCAGCGGTGGCCGGCATGGGGTTTTGGTATGTTGGTCATCGTTGTTTGTTTTTGTTTGATATTCTTGTTGATTATTGCAATCCGTTTCTTTTCATCAACTTTCGGATTTCCTTGTCAGTAATGGTTTCTTGGGCGGATTTGTCATAGATGGCAACGAGCGTAATGTCTGCACCGTCTGTTTCCACAAGCACTACATGGGTGATAACCCTTGCACCGCCGCTCTTGCCTTTGCTTTTCGAGGCGATGGGGAAACGCACTTTGCGCAGATGCTTTCCGAGTGCTGTGCCCATTAGGGGTGTTTTGGCCAATTCGTCGAGGAAGTTCTTGTAGTCGTCCTTCAACGACGGATAGCGTTTGGCAAGTTGCTTCAGTTCACGGGCAAAGTCGGGCGTGGCGGTGATGTTACAGTTCATCGAGCAGTTCCTCCGCTTTGATGCCTTTGAGTTTTCCTTCCTTCATTTGTTGGAGTTGCCCGAAGGCGTGGTCAATCTTGGCGAGGGTTTGTTCCTTGGCTGTCGGTGCCGTTTGCACCACATTGGCCTCGCTGTACGTCCAGCCCATCTTGGAAATCATCTTCTTGAAAAAGCCGACTTCATGGTTGGGGATGTTGATGGTTATCGCAGTCATGGTGAATGTATATGTTTGTCGGTGCAAAGATACACATTATTTTTGGAAAAAGCAAACACAATATTCCCGGAACTTCAACCACATTGCCGGAAAACCGGGTCATTTTTGTTTTAATGGCGTAAAGAGAAACTTTTTTCTTGCCCGTATCAAAAAAATCCGTACTTTTGTGCAATCTTGAATCTGGATTGCTTCGTTCCTCTGAAACCCCCGCTTGCGGGCACCCCTTTAAAAGGGGGAGGACGCGAAGCGGCAGAAAAGTTGAATTTTGAAATATGAAATCTTGAAATATGAAAAAGCCGTCAGCTGTCAGCTATCAGCTATCAACTATCAGCCGTCAGCCAACCAAGCTGAAAGCTGAAAGCAAAAAATCTTGAAATTTGAAATCTGAAATCTGAAATAACAAATCTGAATAATGGAGAAATTATTGCTTTTAGGCGATGAGGCCATTGCACAGGGCTTCATCGACGCTGGCGGCTCGGCCATCAACAGCTATCCGGGCACGCCTTCAACACAAATCACGGAGTATGTCATCAACTCGAAGCAGGCCAAGGAACAAGGCGTAATCGCCAACTGGTGCGCCAACGAGAAGACGGCCCTCGAGGCCTCCATCGGCGTGGCCTACGCCGGCAAACGCGCCATGACCTGCATGAAGCACGTGGGCCTCAACGTGTGCGGCGACCCCTTCATGAACGCCGCCATCATCGGCACGAAAGGCCTGCTGGTTGTCGTGGCCGACGACCCGAGCATGTTCTCGTCGCAAGACGAACAGGACAGCCGCTACTACGGCCACTGGGCCATGATCCCCATGCTGGAACCCTCCAACCAACAGGAGGCCTACGACATGGTGCACTACGGCTACGAGCTGAGTGAGCAACTCGGAACGCCCGTGCTCTACCGCATCCCCACCCGCTTGGCCCACAGCCGCGCCGGCGTGGTGCGCAAGCCCGTGCGACCGCAAAACGAACTCACCGAACCCGCCGACGCAAGGTCGTATGTGCTGCTGCCAGCCAACGCCAAGCGACTCTATCGCGACCTCATCGACAAACAGCCTGCCTTCAACGAGGCCTCGGAGAAATCAGGTTACAACAAGTATTTCGACGGCTCGAAGAAAAACATCGGCATCATTGCCACGGGCATCGCCTACAACTACCTGATGGAAAACTTCCCGAACGGTCAATGCCCCTATCCCGTCGTGAAAATCACCCAATATCCGCTGCCTTACGACATGATTAATAAGCTCTACGACGAGTGCGACGAAATCCTCGTCCTCGAAGACGGACAACCCTTTGTGGAAGAACACATCAAAGGCTTCCTCGGCAAGGGCAAGAACGTGATGGGCCGCCTCGACGAGACCATCCGCCGCGACGGCGAACTCAATGCCGAAAAGGTGGCCAAGGCCCTCGGCATGGATGTTCCGACCATGTTCAAGGTGCCGGAAGTGGTCACCAACCGCCCGCCCGCGCTCTGCCAAGGCTGCCCGCACATCGACAGCTACAACGCCTTGAACGAGGTGTTGGCCAACCACAAGGGCGGCAAGGTGTTTGGCGACATCGGCTGCTACACCTTGGGCTTCAACATGGGTGCCATCCACACCACCGTGTGCATGGGCGCCTCCATCACCATGGCCAAGGGCGCCAGCGAAGTGGGCATCTTCCCGAGCGTGGCCGTCATCGGCGACGGCACCTTCGGCCATAGCGGACTGACGGGACTCCTCGACTGCGTCAACGAGAAAGCCAATGTCGTGGTCATGATCCTCGACAACGACATCACCGCCATGACGGGCGGACAGCCTTCGTCGGCCAACAACAAGATCCGCCGCATCTGCGAAGGCCTCGGCGTAGAACCCGAACACATCCGCGACATCGTCCCGCTCCCGAAGAACCACGAAGAGAACGTCAAGGTCATCGAAGAAGAGGTCAACTACAACGGCGTGTCGGTCATCATCCCGCACCGCATTTGCATCGTCGAACTCAAAAAGCACATGAAAAAATAAGACACGAGACTGCGAGACGCGAGACACGGGACAAAAAAGTCTCGCGTCTCGTGTCCCGAAGTCCCGCGTCAACAATTAAACAGTTAAACAATCAACAATTCAACAATGAAAAAAGACATAGTATTATGCGGCGTGGGCGGCGACGGCATCGTTTCGGTGGCCAAGATCATCTCTGATGCCGCTCTGAATATGGGCATGAACCTGAAACAGTCCGAAATCCACGGCATGTCGCAGCGCGGCGGCTCGGTGTTCTCGCACCTCCGCATCTCCGACAACGAGATTTTCGCCGATGTCATTCCTGAAGGCCAAGCCGACATCATCCTTTCGTCAGAGCCGATGGAAGCCCTGCGCTACCTGCCTTGGCTGAGCAAGGAAGGCTGGGTGATCACCAACAACGACCCCTTCGTCAACATCGGCAACTATCCCGACATGGAAGTGATTAACGCCGAGTTGGCCAAGTTGGAAAACGTTGTCTCCTTCAACGCCAACGACATCGCCAAGCAGCTGAAGGCCCGCTCAAACATGGTGCTTTTGGGCGCCACGGTGCCTTATCTCGGCATCTCCATGGAAAAGGTCGAGGAGGCCATCGTCCACATCTTCGGCAAGAAAGGACAAGAGGTCGTCGACCTCAACATCCAGGCCGTGCGCGCCGGCTACGAGCAGGCTACCAAGTAATTCCTGCTATTAAAATGAAAAATGCCCGACTGGATTTCCAGTCGGGCATTTTGTTTTACCTTTCCAGCATCACAAGGCTTTCTTGTTTTTCTTTAAAAACATGGCAAACAGCACCAATCCCAATAAGGTAATGGCCGCGCCGACGCCGTATCCGACAGGGCGGGGTAGGACAGACCCCAAGCCACCGTCGGCGGCCTTGGCCACAAAGAGGAACGAGCCTGTGACCATCGTCATGAAGAGGGCAGGGACGAGGGTGATGAGATACCACAGCTTGCCTTTGTCCTTGGCCAGATAGACCGTGATGGCCCAGAGCGTGACCGTGGCCAGCACTTGGTTGGCCCAGGCGAAATAGCGCCAGATGAGTTGGAAGCCTTTCGCGTCGGAGAGGCTGTAAACCAAGATGATGGCGGTGACCGCAAACATCGGGACGGCCACAATCAGGCGGTTCTTGATGGGCTTTTGGTCGTAGCGCATGAAGTCGGCGATGATGAGCCGCGCCGAGCGCAAGGCCGTGTCGCCCGAGGTGACCGCCGCGCTGATGACTCCCAAGATGGTGATGGTGGCGATGACCGGCGTGAACCATGTGTCGGCGATGACGCCCACGATGGCGGCACCGCTCTTGCCCGTCACGTCGACCACGCTGTCGGGGCCGAAGAAATAGGCGGCGGCGGCAGCCCAAATCAGGGCGACGATGCCTTCGGTAATCATGGCGCCGTAAAAAATCGGGCGGCCTTGTCTTTCATTGATCATGCAACGCGCCATCAGCGGCGACTGCGTGGCATGGAAGCCCGAGATGGCGCCACAGGCAATCGAGATGAACATCATCGGGAAGATGGGGTTGTTGGCCGCGTCGGGATGGCGGTTCTGCAAGCCGCTCCAAAGTTCGGGGATTTCAGGCTTGTAGATGAGGAAAGCCACGAAGATGGCCACGGCCATGCCCAAAAGCAAGATGCCGAAGATGGGATAAATTTTCCCGATGACCTTGTCGATAGGTAACAAGGTGGCAATCAGGTAGTAAGCCAAAATAATGGCAATCCAGACGTAAGGATTCCAGCCTTGGGTGAAGTGCGCGTTGAGCAAGGTGGCGGGCGTATTGACGAACACCACACCGACCAAAATCATCAGCAAAACGGTGAAGCCGCGCATGAATTGTTTGGCGCCCTTGCCTAAGCAAGTGCCGTGGATCTCGGGCAGGCTCGCGCCCTTGTCGCGCAACGAGATCATGCCTGCGAGGTAGTCGTGGACGGCGCCGGCGAAGATGCTGCCGAGCACTATCCACAGGAAAGACGCCGTGCCGAACTGCGCGCCCATGATGGCCCCGACGACAGGCCCGACGCCCGCGATGTTGAGGAATTGGATGAGGAAGATGCGCCAAGGCCTCATCGGCACATAGTCCACGCCGTCGGCCATGGTGACGGCGGGAGTGGCGCGTTGTGGGTCGGCGCCAAACAGCTTCTCGACGAGCTTCCCGTAAGCGACATAGCCGAGCACGAGCACGGACAGGGCGATGAAGAATGTGATCATGGTTGTGTGCCTGTTGTCAGGCCGCGAAAATACGCATTTTTTCGGAACTGGTGTTTTGGGGCTTTGTTTTCGGCAACAAAAAAAAGCCAAAACCTTTTTGTCGGTTTTGGCTTGAAAGTGGGTCGCCGAAATAATGGAAACCAGTGATTTCCTATGAAACCTATGGGCGACCCGGTCTAAAAACATAAAAACATGTAGAGACGGTCCGCAAGACCGCCTCTGCATGTCCGCTAATTCATTGTCCGGATGTGTTGTCGGTGATGGTCACCTTGCCTTGCACCTTGAGGCTGCCCAACTTGTAGACCCCGCCGCCCTTGCTGTTGCCGTGGTTGTGCTTGATGAGCACGCCATC
>JBGUHI010000094.1:0-17094 GCA_045111995.1 Candidatus Limimorpha sp.
AAAGACAATAACAACAATCGCAATCCTCCTCGGCCTCGCCCTCGGCGCGACGGCCCAATCGGGCGGCGGCCTGTTCCAGCGCGGCCAAGTGTCGGAAGAGAGCAGCAACCGCGGCGGCTCGCCCTTTTTGCCCGCCAGCCATGCCTTAGATGGCAACCAAAACGCCGACGCGCCTTTAGGCGGCGGCATCGCGCTCTTGGCCGGCCTTGGCGCGGCCTATCTCGTCGGCAAACGACGCAGGGAAGAATAAAAAGTAATAGTTTTCTTTTCATAATTTTTGAGAGGGGTCGGGGGCGAAAGCCTCCGACCTCTTCGTTTTGTCTGGTCGCGGAAGGTGCCGCCAGCCAGCGTCATGTCGCGGAAATCCTCCTCGAAAGCCTGTAATACAAAGGCAGGCAATACTTGTGGATATGCGCCATCAGCAGCTCGGAGCGGCCGATGAGTTTGCGGTGTTTCTGCCGCTTGATGGCGCGCACGGCGATCTTGCCGCATTTGTCCACATCGAGGCCGTTGGCTTGGCCTGCGTCCATCTTGGCGTGGGCGGTGCCGTCGCCGTGGAGCGCGCTCTTGCTGATTTGCGTGTTGATGCGCCCGGGGATGAGGAAGGTGACGCCGATGTTGTCGTATTCCAGCTCCAACGACTCATAGAACCCGAACAGGGCGTGTTTGGCCGCGCAATACGCCGAGCGCAACGGGAAGCCGAACAAGCCCGATAGGGAAGTGGTTACGCTGAACTGCACATGCTCCTTCGCCAGAATCATCTCCTTGAACTTCTTGACGAGATACACGCCGCTGAGGAAATCGACTTTCAGAATTTTTTCGTCGACGCTGATGTCGGTGTCTAAGGCCTTCTCGCGCTGCGAGATGCCCGCGTTGAGCACGAAGAGGTCGATGCTCAGGTGGTTGGAAACCACGAAGTCGTGGAGGCGGTCGATGGAGGCGTAGTCGTCCAATTGGGTTTCGGTGGCGTAGGCTTTCACGCCGTATTGTTCGCACATCGCCTTGGTTTGGTTGAGGTCGTCGAGGCCCAAGCCCGTGAGGACGAGGTGGCAGCCTTCTTGTGCGAGGTGGAGCGCGATGCTCTGTCCGATGCCTGTGCCTGCGCCGGTGATGAGGGCTGTTTTGTTTTTGAGGTTTAGCATTTTTTCTTGTTTTTTCTTCCTGTCGGGGTGCTGCCGTAGGTCACGACCTACGGTTACGGGATGTTTCGCCCTTCGGGCGGGGCCTGCCGGACGTTGCCACGGGTCGGTGACCCGCGGTTATGGGATGTTTTTTCGGCAGGGGTTTACACCGCCTGCCTGTTTTCCTGCCGCCCCTTCGGGGCTGTTTTCTTCGCTGCAAAATTAAAAATAATTCCTTCATGATGGGATAATCAATATATTTACTAATTTTGTGGCTCATTATTACGATGCGGCTGCCACGGTGTGACAGCCCTACAACTATCAACTGCAAACTATCAACTATCAACTAACCATGGATATATTTGAAAGAATATCAAAGGATTCAGGTGGCCCGATAGGGCAGTACCGCGAACGCGCCGACGGCTATTTCGCATTCCCGCGCTTGGAAGGCGAGATGGGGCCGCGCATGACTTTCAACGGCAGGGAGGTGCTCTGCTGGAGCTTGAACAACTACTTGGGCTTGGCCAACCACCCCGAAATCCGCCGCGTGGATGCCGAAGCCGCCGCCAAATACGGCCTCGCCGCACCCATGGGCGCCCGCATGATGACGGGACACACCCGTATGCACGAGCATTTCGAGAAGGAGCTGGCCGACTTCGAGAAGAAAGAAGCCGCCTACCTCTTTAACTTTGGCTATCAAGGCATTGTCTCCACCATCGACACGCTGACTCATCCCCACGACGTGATTGTCTATGACAACGAAGCCCACGCCTGCCTGCTTGACGGCATCCGCCTGCACATCGGCAACAAGTACAAATACCGCCACAACGACATGGCCGACCTTGAGAAGAAACTGAAGGTGGCCACGGAGGTGGTGGAGAAGACGGGCGGCGGCATCCTCGTCATCACCGAGGGTGTTTATGGCATGACGGGCGCACTTGGCGACCTCGCCGGCATCGTGGCGCTGAAGAAGAAATACAGCTTCCGCATCCTCATCGACGACGCCCACGGCTTCGGCGTGATGGGTCCCAACGGCCGCGGCACCTCGGAGCATTTCGGCGTGATGGACGACATCGACATCTACATCGGTGCCTATGCCAAGGCCATGGCCATCATCGGCGGCTTTGTGGCTGGACCGAAATATGTGATTGAGTATCTGCGCTATAACATGCGCTCGCAGATGTACGCCAAGAGCCTGCCCTTGGCCATCGTGGAAGGCTGCGAGAAGCGCTTGGAAATCATCCGCAGCGCCGAAGGCGACGCCCTCCGCAAGCAACTGTGGACGGTGACCCGCGCCTTGCAGAAAGGTTTCCGCGACCTGGGCTTCGAAATCGGCCCCGCCGAGGCTTGCGTCACGCCGGTGCATGTGCACGGCGACGTGGTTCAGGCCACCAACATCGCCATGGACCTGCGCGAGAACTACAAGATCTTCTGCTCGGTCATCACCTATCCCGTCATCCCCAAGGGCATGATTATCTTCCGCATCATCCCGACGGCGGCCCACTCGATGGACGACGTGAACTACACGCTGAACGCCTTCAAGGAAGTGAAGGAAAAGCTCGACAAGGGCTTCTACGACGGCGACGAAGTGCCGAACATGAGGATTGAGTAGGCGTTTTTCAAAACCGATTAGAAAGGCTGTCCCAAAGGGTGGCCTTTTTTTATATATTCCCCAATAAAAGTGTGGTAGATTGCTGAATATTCCTCAAAAAAAGTGTGGTAATTTGCCAAATATTCCCCAATAAAAGTGTGGTTGATTGCCGAATATTCCCCAATAAAAGTGTGGTAGATTGCTGAATATTCCCCAATAAAAGTGTGGTTGGTTGTCGAATATTCCCCAATAAAAGTGTAGTAAGTTGTCGAATATTCCCCAATAAAAGTGTGGTAGATTGCCGAATATTCCCAAAAAAAAGTGTAGTAAGTTGCAGAATATTCCTCAATAAAAGTGTGGTTGGTTGTCGAATATTCCCCAAAAAAAGTGTGGTTGATTGCCGAATATTCCCCAATAAAAGTGTGGTAGATTGCCGAATATTCCCCGATAAAAGTGTTGTGAATTGCAGATTATTCCCCAATAAAAGTGTGGTAGATTTCCGAATATTCCCCAATAAAAGTGTATTAGATTGCCGAATATTCCCAAAGAAAAATGTATATAAATTTGAAATATTCCACAAAAAAAATGTTCAAATCTATTGTATGTGTCTAAAAATTAGTATTTTTGCAAAAAATTTAAAATCGAATAAAAATGAAGCGTAGAATTATCAATGATTTAGTGAAGTGGAAAAACTCACATGGAAGGAAGCCCCTTGTTTTGGAAGGTGCCAGACAGGTAGGAAAAACATTTATTCTGAAGGAGTTCGGAATGGCCGAGTATGAGAACCTGATTTATCTCAACTGCGACAACAACGATTTTATGAAGGAACTTTTTTTGCAGGATTTTGACATGGAAAGAATCTTGCGTGCCATTGAGGCCTTTACCAACCAAAGTATCAATGCCGGAAAAACGCTCCTTTTTATAGATGAGATTCAGGAGGCCCCACGAGCCTTGACTTCGTTGAAGTATTTCTGTGAAAACGCCAGCGACCAGCATGTAGTGGTGGCGGGTTCGTTGTTGGGCATCAGTTGCCGCTCGGGTGAATCCTATCCCGTTGGGAAGGTCGATATTTTGAGCCTTTATCCCATGTCGTTTGAGGAGTTTCTTTGGGCGATGGGCGAGGAGCAGCTTTGTGAGGTCTTGAACTCCAAGCAGTGGGACATCTTGCGCACGTTGGACACCAAACTCCAAGACCTGCTCCGCCAATATTTCTATGTCGGAGGGATGCCGGAGGCGGTGCTGAGTTATATCACCGACCGTGACGTGCCCAAAGTGCGCCGAATCCAAAAGTCGATATTGAAGACCTACGAGCGCGACTTTGCCAAACACGCCGGCGGCGAAACGCAGCGCATCCGCTTGGTGTGGAGCTCCATTCCTGGGCAATTGGCCAAGGAAAACAAGAAATTCGTCTATGGCGCGGTCAGGAAGGGAGCGCGGGCCAAGGACTTCGAGATGGCCATACAATGGCTCGTCGATGCGGGCTTGGTGCTGAAGTTGCGCCGTTGCCTCAATCCCACCATGCCGCTGTCGTTTTATGAAGACACGGAAGCCTTCAAACTCTATCTGCTCGACGTGGGGCTGCTTGGTGCCCTGTCGAACGCGCCGGCGCGACTGATGGTCGTCGCCAACAAGGTGTTCGTCGAGTTCAAGGGCGCGTTTTCCGAGAACTACGTGCTGCAGCAACTCAAAACCTTTGGCGACCTGCCGCTCTATTATTTCAGCAAGGACAACTCGACACAGGAAGTCGATTTCCTTTTGCAGACCGACGAGCGCATCATCCCGATCGAGGTGAAGGCCGAGGAAAACACGAAAAGCAAGTCGCTGAACGGCTTCGTGAACGTCGATCATGCCGACAAGCACCTGAAAGCCCTACGCTGCTCCATGCTTCCCTACGCCGACCAAGGCTGGATGGAAAACATCCCGCTCTATGCCGTGCAGGCCTATTTTTCGGATTTGGTGTGTGATTGACTTTCCTTTGTTCCAATATTATCCCTATCTTTGCACTTTCATAAAGCACGATAATCCCAAAAATGTGACAATATGATTCTCGTAAAACAAGTTGGTGTCTATATCAACATCCTGAATTGCAGGCTCAAGAAGCATCTGGCCGAGGTGTTCAAGAAGAAGGGCGTCAATCTGACGGCGGAGCAGTATCTGGTGATGGACACGCTTTGGAACGAAGGCACGCTCACCCAACAGGCCATCGCCTTCATCATCCAAAAGGACAAGAACTCGGTGACGCAATTCATTGACAATCTGGAGAAAAAAGGCCTCGTCGCGCGCAGCGTGGCCAAGGAAGACCGCCGCGTGAACAACATCGTCGTGACCGCCGAAGGCATGGCATTGAAAGATTCCACCAAGCAGTTGGCAATCAATACGATGGAGTATGCGTTGAGAGACATTCCAGAGACGGATTTACAGACTTTTGTCGCCGTATTGAAGAAAGTGAACGCCAACATCAAGGACTTCGGGAGACAGCCGGAGGAAATCGAATTGTGACTTTTTTTCGCATGAATGGCCATGAATTGGAACGATAATTGTTTGACAATCCATGAATCATGGATGGCAATTCGTGTATAAATATAAGTGTAAATTGAAAATAATTCTCTTGTTAATCCGTTGAATCGTTATCTTTGCAACCCCAAAATATGGATGAAAATGAAGAAAACCACCAAATTATTGCTGTTTCTCGTCGCGATGGCCTTGCTGTTGCCCGCCTGCAACAAGGGCGAGGGCAAAGGCGGCACGGGCACCATACAAGGTTACGTGAAACTTGTGCACCATCCCGACGACGACTTTGAGCTGAACGCCGACACGATGGCCGCCGCAAAGACGGACGTGTTCCTTGTTTACGGCGACGAGCCTTTCTACGGCGACGACATCGAGACCGGTGCCGACGGGATGTATCAGTTTGAATACCTGAGGCCGGGAAACTACACCGTTTTCGCCTATTCCACCTTGCCTTCGGGCGAGAAAATCGCTGTGAGCCAATCGGCTGAGTTGGCGCGTGGCGCGGTGGCCACCGTCCCGACGATCTACATCCACGACGGCAAGGCTTATGGCACGTCCATCGTGAAGGGACGGGTTCACGCTTCGTATTATCACAATGGCAGTTGGCAAGGCGAGGGCTGGGCATGCGAGCATCGTGTCTACATTCGCAAGGAGGGTGACGACCTGCCTTTCGACGACACCCGCGTGGGTCCCGATGGTTATTTTGGCTTCCAGAAACTGCAACCTGGAGAATATGAGGTGTTTACCGCTTCGGACGACATTAGCACGGAGATTCCTGATTTCGTCATCCAGAGCATCTCCGTCAGCGAGGCGGGACAAATCTACGAACTTGAAGAACAATTTGAAGTCATCATTAATGTATAAGGAATAAGAATCTTAAATCTTAAATTTTGAATCTTAAATTTATGATAATGAAAAGATTATTGATAGTCGTGTCTTTTATGGCCATCGGTTTGGTCGGCTTCGCGCAGTCGGTGTCAGACGCCACCATTGCCAAGCGTGAAAACCGCAAGGGTATGATATTAAAGGAGTGGAACACGGCGGCGGGCGACAAGCGCGCCTTCCTTGACCGCAAGACGACCTACGACGAACTGGGGCGTAAGGTCGAGGAAATAGAGTACGCCAGCTATGGCCAAAAATGGCGCGTGGTGAGCGAGTATCCCGCCAACAGCGACATCACCGCCAAGGTGGTGCGAGAGATCGAGTACAACGACCGCGACAAGGTGGTGCGCATTCGTAAGTTCGAATACGACGAGGACGGCTCCAAAGTGCGCCAACTCAACTACTATCCCAATGGCAAATTAGAGTCGGTGAAGACCTTCGAATACGTACCCAAATAAAGGCTCGTGAAGGAGATTCTCGACATAGTGCAAGGCATGAAGGCCATCACGCTCGAAGAGATGAGCGGCGTGAAGCTGATGAACCGTATCGACACCAAATACGTCGTGACGGAGCGGCAACTGCAAGCCATCTTGTCGGGAATCCGCGACAATTACTACGCCCAAGAGGTGGAAGGCAAACGCCTGTCACCCTACAGCACAGTGTATTACGACACGCCCGAACTGACTATGTACCTCATCCATCACAACCGCCACTTGGTGCGCGACAAGGTGAGGGTGCGTACTTACGTCGATTCCAACTTGACCTTCTGTGAGGTGAAACACAAGAACAACAAAGGCCGCACGAAGAAGAAACGCATCGCCGTGGAGCCGATCCCGAACATACTCGACAATCCCGAGGCCGCCGCGTTCCTTGCAGAGCGACAGCCTTATCCCGTCGCTTCGCTAAGTCCGCATCTGGTGACGGTTTTCGACCGCATCACCTTGGTGAACTTCGGCAAGACCGAGCGCCTCACCATCGACTGCAACCTGCGTTTCGAGAACCTGCGCAACGACGCAACGGCCTCGATGTCGCCCTTGGTGGTGATGGAACTGAAACAGGACGGTCGCGCCCACTCGCTGCTGAAGGACGTGCTTTTCGACCTGAGAATCAACCCTTTCAAGGTCAGCAAATACTGCATCGGCACCTGCCTGACCCGCCCCGAGGTGAAGCAGAACCGGTTTAAGAAAAAGTTACGGAGAATAGAGAAGCTTAAAGCTGTCAGCCATCAGCTTTCAGCCGTCAGCCCAGTTTGACCTATGCTGATAGCTGATAGCCAAACAATTAAACAATTAAACAAAACAACAATTCAACAATATGAACCTACTACAAATCAACTTTCAGGACTTCGACCCTGACATCGCTCGTGAGTTTGGCGACGGTGCCACCGGCATGGGCTTCCTCGGCGTGCCGCTCTTCGACTCCCAAAGCCTATGGACGATGCTCCTTCGCTTCGTCTTCAACCTTGTTGTCTGCTGGGTCATCATTCATTGCTTTTATTACAAGAAGGCCAACCGCAAGGACTATTATTTCACATTCCTGATGTTCGCCGTGGTCATCTTCCTCATCATCTCGCTGATGGAGAACATGAAGATGAACATCGCTTATGCCCTGGGCCTTTTCGCCATCTTCGGCATGATACGATACCGAACCGAGACCATCAAGATTCGTGAAATGACCTATCTCTTCGTGGTGATGGGATTGAGCATCGTCAACGGCATGGCGCTCTCGACGAGTTATGCCGAATTGATCATGGTTAACCTGCTGACCGTGTTGGTGGTTTGGCTCTTGGACGGTACGAGTATACTGAAGCACACCGCGACGAAAATCATCCTTTACGACCGCATTGAGAACACCAAGCACGGCAAGGAGGAAGAGTTGAAGGCCGACCTCATTGAGCGCACAGGCTTGGATATTAGCAAGGTGGAAGTCGGGCATATCGATTATTTGCGCGACGTGGCCTTCGTGAAGGTGTACTACAAGCCAGTTGACGGCGAGGTGAACACGATTGACACGGTTACCAAGTTGAAGGACTTCGATTGAAAAGACTGATAACTATAGTGCTAATGATGGCTGCGGTAGGGGGCTTTGCGCAAAGCGAGCGCGGCACCGACTTCGGCGGCATCGTTTCGGCTGAGGCTGAGGCGGGCTTGGGCGGCCCGTGGCGACTGTCGGCGGAGGAAGAACTGCGTTTCGACCACAATTTCACTCAGTTCGACCGCTGGCTCAACTCGGTGGGCGTAGACTATTCTTGCCTTCACAACCGCATGAGCATTGGGCTCACTGCCGACTACATCCGTCGCCACAACGACCGAGGTTACTATGAGAACCGGGGCCGCTTGAGCCTGCAGGTCACCTACACCGAGGAATGGCGACGTTTCAGGTTTCAGGTGCGAAGCAAGGCCGTCGGTGCCTTCTTTGACGAGCGCACGGGTGAGCATCGCGTCAATCCACGATTGTATTGGCGCAACCGCCTCAAGGTGACCTACCAGCCCATGAACAGCCGTTTCAAGTATGCCCTCTCGACGGAACTGTTTTGGCTCGCCAACGACCCCAAGAAAGGCGGCTGCGACAACCTGCGCACGGTGCTCTCGGTCGACTACCGTCTCTCCAGACGATATTCCCTCTCCGCCTTCGCCCGCATGGACAACGACCTTTGGGTGGTGGAACCCATCGACAGATTCTATTTCGGGATGACGCTGAGGGGGAAATACTGAATCTGCCTGTACGTAAAATTACGTAAATTTCACCCCCAAGCCATTTTTCTTTGGGAAATGGTATCTCTGTTTCGATAAGGTTTCATATTTTTGTAGTCGCGAAATCATTTAAACCTTATCAATATGACTACGAAAAAAATTGTGAAAAGACTTGGCGGCGTTGGCCTCGTTGTAGGCGCGCTGCTGCTTGCTTTCATGCCCTCGTGCGGCAAGACTGGCAAGGTAGGCCAGAACGCCTCCTTCGTTGAACGCATCCAACCTATCAACGAGGCACTGCTGCCCTTGCTTGACAGTTACACCTCAGGCGTGGTTGCCTCCGGCGAACCCGTTGTGGTGCGCTTCAAGGACCCCGCAACGATGAAGGTGAAGTTTGGCGAGTCCATCCCCGCAAAAACGTTCAACTTCACGCCTGCCCTGAAGGGCAAGGCCGTTTGGATCGACGAGAACACCGTCGGATTCCAGTACGACAATATCGACAAGGAGCAGAGTTACGTCTGCAAGTTCAAAGTCTCCGACTTCGTGGACTGTGGCTCCGACCAGACCCTCGAGTTCGGTTTCGGCGTGCGTCGACAGAACTTCAGTTTAGTGGCCCAACAGCCGCTCTGCCTCTCCAACGAGACGATGAACTACAACCTGCGCATCGCCTTCGCCGTGCCCGTCGACCAAGAAGAGGCCATCGGGTTGTTCGATGCGTCGTTCCGCAAGAACCATCCCGTTCAGGTCACCTCTGTCGGCAACGGCCTCTATGACTTCGAAATCCAGAACTTTGAGCGTAAGAGCCAAGACTATAATGTCCATGTCGTCCTCGATGGCAAGGCCGTCGAGTCAAAGGCCAAGATGGAACGCGAACTGACCATCTATGCCAAAGACAGTTTCATTCCATTGAACTTCGACGTGGACCGCACCAGCGACCATGGCACCTTGTTCTTCAGCCAGCCGCTGAATGAGGGTCAGAACCTCACAGGATTCATCACCACGCCCCGCAACTTGGCCTATAAGGCCGACATCAGAGGCAACAAGATTGAGTTCTATTTCGACAAGAGCAACGTCTACCGCTATCAGCTCGACGAACTCACGATAGGCGTGGGCAGCGGCATCCGCTCCAACAACGGCATGGTGCTGCAAGGCGACTACGAACTGAACCTCGATCTCACGACGGTGCAACCCAAGGTGCGTTGGAACAACGACGGCGTCATCATCCCCAACGTCGGAGAGACCACCATATACTTCGATGCCATCTGCCTTAACGCGGTGACATTGAGGGTGGTGCGTATCTATGATGACAACATCCTCTCGTTCTTGCAGGACAACGAGCTTACCGAGACTTACGGCGTGCGCAAGGCAGGCCGCTTGGAGAAGAAAGTGCGCCTGGCCATCGACAACCCCTATCCCAACCAGTGGAAGACATTCCCCATCACGCTCTCCGACTATATCAATGTGGAACCCGGCGCGATGTACCAACTGAGCCTCAATTTCGGCCCCGCTGACTACACCTACGCCTCCGACGAGATGAAGATGGCCGTGACCGACAACCCAGAACTCGAGGCCATGTATTGGGACGGTGTAGCCTATGACTACAAGGAATACAACTATGACGGCGAGTGGGGCGACCCCAACGGACTATATTATTATAATAATGTGGAAGTGAAGAAGAACATCGTCGTCAGCGACCTCGCCGTGACCGCCAAGATGGGACGTAACGATGTGGTCGACGTTTATGTCTACCAGATTTCCAACGCCAGTCCCGCTACGGGTGCCACCGTGACTGCCTACAACTTCCAGAAACAGGAACTGACCAAAGGCAGTGTCGACAGCAAGGGCCATGTGCAACTGCAATGCGCCAACCGCCCCGCTTTCTTGGTGGCCAGCGACAAGAAAAGCAAGTCGGTTATCAAGCTGAATGACGGCAACGCGCTGTCATACAGTCGTTTCGACATCGCCGGCGAAGCCATCGAAAAAGGCGTGTCGGCCTTCGCCTACTCCAACCGTGGTGTGTGGCGACCAGGCGACGAACTGCAACTCAACCTCATGCTCAACGACATGGAGTCGAGCCTGCCCGACGACTACCCCGTGGTTCTCGAAGTCATCGATGCCACAGGCCGTCTCTATGCCAAGCAGGTGAACACCAAGCCTGTCAACGACATCTACTGCTTCAAGGTGCAGACCAACGTGTCTGACGAGACAGGGCTTTGGATGGCTCGTTTCAAGGTGGGCACCAAGACCATCGCCAAAGACCTCCGTGTGGAGACCGTGAAACCCAACCGCATAGAGATCAACCTGGACTTGCCCGAGGTGGTCAGCCTGACACGCAACGAACGTGTCATCCTGACATCGAAGTGGCTCAACGGCATGAAAGCCAACGGCTTGAAGGCAGAGGTCGACATTAGGCTGCGTGGCGGCGAGACGACCTTCAAGAACTTCGCCAACTACTCTTTCGAGAACCAGTTGCAGAGTTTCGAGACACAGGAATATGGGCTCTACAGCGGCCTGTTGAATGCCGAAGGCGTGACCTCTGTTGGCTTCGACCCGCTGGCCGATGTATATACCTCACAAATGATGAACGGCACTTTCACGGTGAAAGTCTTCGAACAGGGCGGCGACTTCAGCATCGCCTCCTTCGCGGCGAAGCTCTCGCCCTACAGCCGCTATGTGGGCGTCGACCTGCCCAAGACCACCTCGAAATACGGCAGCTACTACGACACCAACAAGGACTGGAAGTTCAACATCGCCATGGTCAACGAGAACGGCACCGCCTGCAAGTCGACGGTCGCATTGGACTACGCCCTTTATAAACTGGATTACTATTGGTGGTGGTCGAGCGAAGACGAATACAGCCTGCAACGCTATGCCTCGGGCACCTACAAGGCTCCCGTGCAGAAAGGCAACCTGACCTGCAACGGAACGACGTCGGTCTCCTTCAACATTCCTAACGACGGCTGGGGCAGCTACCTCTTCGTCATCAACGACAAGCAGGGCGGCCACACCTTCGCCAAGGTCATCAGTTTCGACTGGGGCTATGGCCACTCCTCGAGTGCGGCAGGTGCTCCGGCACAACTGGCGCTGAAAGCCACTGCCGACAGCTACCAGGTGGGCGATAAGATTGTCGTCACCTTCCCCGCCAACGACAAGGCCAAGGCCCTCGTCACCGTGGAAGCCAACGACCATGTGTTGCAGACCCAGCTGGTGGAAAACCTTGGCGAGGAGGGCAGGGTGGAAATCACCGCCACGGAGGAAATGATCCCGAATGTCTACGTCTATGTGGCCCTCATCCAGCCCCATGATGCCGTCAACGGCCTGCCCATCCGCCTCTATGGCGTCATCCCCGTGAAGGTGGAGAACAAGCAGTTGCAGTTGCAACCCAACATCGGAGTGCCCGAGACCGCCAACACCAAGAAAACCCTCGAGGTGAAGGTGAGCGAAGACAACAAGCAAGCCATGACCTACACCTTGGCCGTCGTCGACGAAGGCATCCTCGGCCTGACCAACTACAAGACTCCGAACCCTTACGGCTACTTCAACAGCAAGCAGGCGTTGAGCGTGCGCACCTGGGACAACTACGCCAGCGTTGTTGATGCTTTCAGCGGCGAACTTGGCTCCATCTACGCCATCGGCGGTGACGGTATGCTCAACCAGGAAATCACCCTCGACAAACGCTTCAAGGCCTACGCGGTCACCTTGGGCCCCTTTGAACTGAAGGCTGGCGAGACCAACACGCATAGCTTCGAAGTGCCGCAATGCTCAGGCGCCCTCCGCTTCATGGTGGTGGCCAAAGGCAAAGGAAAAGCCTTCGGCGCTTCGGAGAAACGCATGACCGTGGTCGACCCGATCAACCTATACGCCTCGGCACCGCGTGTGGTGGCGCCCGGCGACGAACTCAACCTCAAGGTGCAGGTGCAAGCCCCCACGATGAAGAACAAGACCTTGGAGGTGAAGTACGACAACAAGAACCTCAACCCCGTCGGTACCCTTCCGACCACGGTGAAGATCGACGGCAATGGCGAAGGCATCGTGGCCGTGAGGACGACCATCCCCAAGACCTTGGGCAACGCCGTGATGAAAGTGTCGGTGACGGGTGAGGGCTACACCGCCGTCTCGGAGACGGAGATGCCCATCCGTATGCCGTATGCCGAACGTCGCAACACCATCACCAAGGAAATCGAAGCTGGCCAGACGGTGAGCGTACCCTTCAACCTCGAAGGCATGGACGGCTCGCAACAAGGCAACGTCACCGTGTCGAGCCTGCTGCCCGTCGACCTCTTCGGTCGCATCGACTACCTCATGAAATACCCGCACGGCTGCCTCGAACAAACCACCTCAAAGGCGTTCCCGCAACTCTACCTCAACTATTTCGCCCAACTCGACGACAAGGACAAGGAAGAACTGAAGAACAATGTGGAGACGGCCATCACCAACCTGAAGACGTACCAGAAGTCCGACAACTCGATGACCAACTGGCCAGGCGGCACCTACAGCGACCCGTGGACCGAGATTTACGCGCTGCATTTCCTGGTCGAGGCCAACAAACAAGGCTACAACGTGCCGCAATACTTCCTCGACGGACTGCTGAGTTACCAAAACGACCGCGCCAAGCAGTGGAAGAACAACCCCGACTTCAAGCAGGGTGAGACCATCCAGGCCTACCGTCTTTTCGTTTTGGCCCTGGCCGGCAAAGCTGAGATGGGTGCCATGAACCGCTTCAAGGAAATCGAAATGAACTACGACCTCACCAAGGCCTTGGCCGCTGCCGCCTTCGCCCAGACGGGCAAGACTAGCATTGCACAGGGACTGCTGCCTGCCTATGAAGAAGGCAAGGCCATGTCGGACTACTACACATCCTTCGGCTCGCGCACCCGCGACCTTGCCTTCCTGACCTACACGCAGATGCTCTGCGACGTCGACCAACAGACGGTGCAGAACAACATCAACAATGTGTGCCGCATGATGAGCACCAACCGCTGGATGGACACCCAAACGACGGCCTTCACGCTCTTCGTCTTGGGCAAATACGCCGAGAAGATGAACGTCACCAACACACCTGTCTCCGCCACGGTGAAAGCCAACGGCGAAGAACGCACGCTCAACACCAATATGGCCTCGGTGGGTTATGGCTTCGTGCCTAAGGTGGGCAACAACACCCTCGAGATCAAGAACAACGGCGAACAGAAAGTGGTGGCCAACATCTTCACCAAGGCCTCGGTGGCCGAGTACGACATGGACGAAAGCGGCAACCTCATCAAGATGACGGTGAGCTACACCGACAAAAACGGTGCTCCCGTCGACCTGGCCTCGCTGAATGCGGGCACCGACCTGCGGGTGCACATCACAGTGCAGAACCCGAGCGAGTGGCGGGTCACCGAACTGGCCTTGTCGTACTACCTGCCCTCGGGTTGGGAACTGGTCAACGACCGCCTGACGGGCGACATGAGCGGCAACGGCGGTGCCAAGCACATCGACTTCCGCGACGACCGCGCCTATTTCTACTTCGACCTCGCGCCCAACTCGCGCAAGACCTTCACCCTGAAGGCCAACGCCACCTACGAGGGCAACTACATGATCCCCGCCGTCCGCTGCGAGGACATGTACAACAACGAAATCTATTACCAGATTCCCGCCCGCGGGTGTGTGGTGAAGTAATTTGGTATTGAAATGAACATTGAGGGGCGGATCTGTATGTCCGCCCCTTTGTTTTAAAAAGTAGGTTTTATGATTGCCAAAATTTCGGGGTCAGCAAGTATTTTGTAGAAATAAATTTTGGGGTCAGCATGATTTTTTCTTGAAAAAAATTGCGGGATAGAAATGGTATTACTACTTTTGCAGCGGATTTTCAATAGGTTATATTATGGAAAGGATATTTAAACGAAAAGTGTACCAACAATTGCTTGAATGGAAAGAGACTGAAAACGGTGGTACAGCCATTTTGGTGGAAGGGGCACGGCGTGTGGGGAAGTCTACGATTGTGGAATTGTTTGCAAAGCAAGAGTATGAAACCTATATCCTTATTGATTTCAATAGAGCGAGTAAGGCAACTATTGCGCTATGGGACGACTTGAACGACCTGAATGCAATTTTCCTCAAATTGCAACAAGAATATCGGGTGACACTCCATGAGCGCAAGTCCGTCATCATCTTTGACGAGGTGCAGAATTGCCCCAAAGCACGCCAAGCCATCAAATATTTGGTGCAAGACGGTCGTTATGATTACATCGAGACAGGCTCTTTAATCAGCATTCACAGGAATACAAAAGATATTACCATCCCGAGTGAAGAGGATAGCATAACGATGTACCCGATGGATTATGAGGAATTCCGTTGGGCCATGGGTGATATGGCATCCATTCCATTGCAAAAGGAGCAGTTTGAGAAACGCATTTCGTTGGGCGATGACCTTGCTCGTTCTAAAATGCGCGATCTTCGATTGTATATGCTGGTGGGCGGTATGCCGCAGGCGGTAAATACTTATTTGGATACGAATAACCTGAGCTTGGTGGATAAAACCAAACGAGGGATTATAAAGTTGTATCTTCAGGACTTTCAAAAAATAGACGCAACTGGAAATGCAGAACGTTTGTTCAAGAACATCCCTGCTCAGTTAAGCAATAATGCTTCGCGTTATCAGCCTTATACTGTAGTTGGTCAACAGACGGAGAGCAAGATGGCGGAGCTGTTGCAGGATTTGGAGGAGAGTAAGACGGTACTGTTTTGCCACCATTGCACAGACCCGAATGTAGGAATGTCATTGAATAAAGATTTGAGCCGATACAAAATGTTTGTGGCTGATACGGGCTTATTCATCACGCTCGCATTTTGGGATAAACATTACACCGACAACATCATTTATGATAAGCTGTTGAGCGACAAGTTGGAAGCCAATCTGGGCTATGTGTACGAGAATTTAGTGGCGCAAATGCTGGCTTCGGCCGGAAATGAATTATATTACTACACCTTTGCCAAGGATGCGAAACATAATTACGAGATAGATTTTTTGCTGTCTCGAGGCAATAAGATTTGTCCGATTGAAGTCAAGTCGTCTGGGTATAAGACTCACAAGTCTTTGGACGAGTTCTGCAAGAAATTCTCCTCGCGTGTTGACGAACCTTACCTTATCTATACCAAAGACTTGCGCAAGGATGGCGAAACCACGCTTGTGCCGGTTTATATGACGGGGTTGATATGAAGATTGTTTTGGGGGGAATTGGGAAATGGTATGGGAAAAAATGCTAATATTGCAATTCAAAATGGCAAAATTATGGGCAAGTCGATAAACATTTTGGATAAGGATTATATCCAGTGGATTAAGGAGTTGAGCAGCCGTTATCGCAGAAGCCAGATTAAGGCGGCGGTGAAGGTGAACGAAGAGATGTTGCGGTTTTATTGGGAACTGGGCAGGGATATTGTGGAGATGCGTATTGAGGAGCGATGGGGAGAAAAAGTCATAAAGACTTTGTCTGCAGACTTGCAGCGCGAAATACCCGATGCCCATTGCTTTTCCCGCACAAATCTCTACTATATTAAGAAATTCTATTTGCTTTATTCACAGGAGGTTAAAATTGTCCCTCAAGTTGATGGAAAAATTGTCCCCCAAATTGAGGGACAAAGTAGAAATGTCCCCCAACTTGAGGGACAAATAGGAGATTTTTCCAAAAATGATTTTTTGCCACAAGTTGTGGCAAAATCAGATAAACATCTAAACATTGCGGACGATTCGGGAATTGTTCAGCAAGTTGCTGCAAAAATCATGTCGGATATTTTCTCTGTGCCTTGGGGGCATCATAAATACATCATCGACAAATTCTCTAACAATCCCGAAAAAGCCCTTTTCTTTATTCGCCAAACCGTTGAAAACGGCTGGAGCAGAAATATGTTGCTCAATTTCCTTGGCACGGATTTATATGAGCGGCAAGGCAAGGCTCTGACCAATTTCAACAGGACATTGCCTGAAGAAACAAGCGACTTGGCGCAGGAATTGACCAAAGACCCATACAATTTTGCTTTCACGGGAATAACCGGGCGTTACAACGAGCGCTTGTTGAAGGATGCTTTGCTGGACAACATTACCCGATTCTTGGTGGAGCTTGGGACGGGCTTTGCATACGTAGGCAAAGAATATCGTTTGCAAGTGGGCGAGCGGGAGCAGTTCATAGATTTGCTGTTCTATAACCTGAATCTGTCTTGTTATGTGGTGGTTGAAGTGAAAATCGGGAAGTTCGAGTTTGCCGATGTGGGGCAATTGGGTGGCTATGTCGTTTCGTGCAATCATATTCTCCGCAAGGAGGGG
>JBGUHI010000095.1:0-20471 GCA_045111995.1 Candidatus Limimorpha sp.
GAGACCGTGGGAAAGTAGTTCGCCGCCCACCCACAACGGACAACCCCGACAGCGAAAGCTGCCGGGGTTCTCTGTTTTTTTCGGAAGTTGCATTGGATTTTTTGTAATTTTGCGGCACATTTTCCTACCAGTTTTTGAACAAATCATTGTTACTATGAAAAAACTCCTACTAACCGCCTTGTCAGTGATTGCTTTCGCTGGCTTTGCCGTGTCGCAAGACATCTATTCTGCTGGCTATTACACCAACAGTGCCTTAAGGCAGGCCGCCGCCGTTTACAAGAACGGTTCGAAACTGTACAATTCCAATCCAGAAAACGGACTTACCCATAAGGGCACTTGCGTGGCTTGTCTCGATGGCGACGTCTATTGGGCATTGAACTGCACCAACACGGATGGCCCTTTGTATGCCCACATCATGAAAAACAACAGCATATACCTCGACAGCCCCTTAAACGAAGGCCGTTGGATTAATGAAATGACCACCATCGACAAAAACCTGTATTCGGTTGGTTACATGGACATTAACGGTGTGATGACTGCGGTGACATGGAAAAACGATGACCCCAACCCATACTGCATCCTTGGTGGCACTGACTTCCCGAGCGAAGCCACTTGCGCCGTCATGGGAGTGGAAACATCAAACGACACTTGCCTCTTCACGGGTGGCTACCAGCATGTTTCAGGCTCGAACTTCCATGGCGTGGTTTGGTGTGGTGCCAACGTGAGGCACAATTTTCCGGAAGGCACGAAAATCTGCGATATCGCTTACTACAACGGTGTCGTCTATAGTGTGGGCTATGCCATGCAAGGCAACAACTATTCGCTGAAAGTGTGGGAAGGCGAGACGGTGAAATACACGCTCTCCTCCAGCACATACAATCAGATGCAACGTGCGAGCATCAGCATTGATGCGGGCGACATCTATGTCACTGGTTATGCTAACGGTCCCGACAAAGTTTGGAAAAACGGTGTCCAAATCTATGTTACCCAAAATGGGTATTTCCAATCGGTTGTCGCCAATTCCAATGGCGTGTATTATTCTGGTTCTGACGGTCTTGGCAAGATATGGAGGGACGCATCGGTGATCCATTCGCCCAACGACTGTTCCCGCGTGATGGACCTTCATATCGACGAGCCGGAATGCGAAAACGGCGATGTCCTTTCCATGCCGTTTTACGACGGCTTCGAGAACGGCAGCACCACTTGGCCTTGCTGGACCACGATCGACGTGGACAGCGACAATCCGAACGGAAGGGTTTCCTGTTGGTCGAGGTCAGGAAAGAACGCGGATGTTCAGCCTTGCTCAGGCAACCATTGCGCTTGGCATCGCCACAACAGCAATACCCAAGAGGGATGGCTCGTCAGCCCACAGATAATGTTGCAATCTGAAAGCGACTACATTGCGCTGACATTCATGTCATACGAAGATGTCTCGCATGGCATCGGCTATGAAGGCGTGTGGGTTTCGACCACTGGAACCGACACGGGCGACTTCACCGAATTGTGGTCGCAGACCGAGGCTAACGAGAGTTGGAAGGAAGTTACCGTTGACCTCTCTGGCTACCAAGGCCAAGCGGTCTATGTCGCTTTCAAATATAGCGGCGCAGACGGCCACAATTGGTTGATTGACGACGTGAGAATCGACACATACGATGCCGTCAAGGAAAACGAAGAGAGCGGTTTTTCAGTGTATCCGAATCCCGCCGGCGAGAATATCCGAATCGTTGGACTTGAGGCCGAAACCGTGGTGAGAGTCTATAACAGCCTTGGCGAGTTGGTGAAGGTGGCTTCGTCGGGCGTTGGCGGCGAAATCGGCGTGGGCGAATTGGCTGCCGGCCTCTACATCGTGCGGTTTGCCGACGTTGCGGTCAGGTTCGTGAAGACGACGAAGTGAAGAACTCTTCCTTGAAATTCACAAAATACACGCGCTCCTGTGCTCTTGTCAGGGCGGTGTAAATCCAACGGAGGTCTTCGGCTTCCAAGGTGTCCTTCAAGTTGAACGACGAGTCGATGAAGACAGTGTTCCACTGTCCGCCTTGGGTTTTGTGGCAGGTCAGGGCATAGGCAAATTTGACCTGCAAGGCGTTGAACCACGGGTTTGTCTTCATCGCCTTGTAGCGGTCGCGGCGGTTGGGGATGTCCATGTAGTCTTCTTCGATGGCCTGAAACAAGGCCAGGCTTTCTTCCTTCGTCAGCGAGGCGCTGTCGCTGTTCAAGGTGTCCAGGAGGATTTTGGCCTCAATGTTTGGCGCTTCGGGGTAGTCGGTGAAACTCAACTCCACGTCGGCGAAACGGAAACCGTACATTTCCTCGAAGCGTTTGATTTTGCGCAGTTCGGCCATGTCGCCGTTGGCAATGAAACTGATGCTGTCGTTGCTTTCGGTCCAATGGTAGTTGTTTCTCACCACCATCAGTTTGTCGCCGGTGGCAATCTCGCCCTCGATGTTGAGGATGCGTCCTCGGATGGCTTGGTTGAACATGTTGGCGCGTTTGTTCGACTTGCAGACGATGACGGCCTCGTTGTCGGCATTGTCGGCGAAAACGGTATAGAGCAGTTCCTCAAAGGTTTCAGGCTCAATCTTCTGGATGTCGTTGAAGCCTTGGAGGTGGAAGATGGGTAGTGTGTATTCGTACAGGTTTTGGCCAAGCAGTTGCCTGATGTCGGTGGCGTTATACAAAATGCCTGATTCCAGGGCTTGGCGTTTCACTTCGGTGAGTTCGAAGGTGGCCGCCGTGACAGGGAATTCCGATTTCAGGTAGTCGTAGTTCAAGGCGGGACTCTCGCGGCTTTCCACTGGTGGCAGTTGCGCGGTGTCGCCGATGAGCAGCAGACGACAGTTCTCGCCCGAAAACACGTATTCGAGCAGGTCGTCGAGCAGGCTCGATGTGCCAAACTCTTTTTGGTCGCCAATCATGGAAGCCTCGTCGACGATAAACAGCGTGTTTTTGTGTTTGTTCTCGGCCCTCACGATGCGGAAACTCCCGTCAGGGAAGGTCTTGGCTTGGTAAATCTTTCTGTGGATAGTGCTTGCGCTTTGGCCTGTGTAGTGGCAGAGCACCTTGGCGGCTCTTCCCGTGGGTGCCATCAGCGCATAGCGCATCCCTAAGGAGGGCAGGGTGCGCACCAAGGTTTTGACCAGCGAGGTTTTTCCCGTTCCGGCATAGCCTTTTAGAATATAGGTCGGGTTTTCTTTTTGTGAGAGAAGAAAAGCGGCCAGATGATAGAGTACGGTGGCTTGTCCATCAGTGGGCTCGAAACCGAAAGATTGGGTGAGGCGGCCGTATAATTCGTGTCTTTCCATGGCCTTTTTCATCAGAAAGGATACCCGATGCCCATTTGCAGTCTCAGGTTGTTGCCTTGGCCGAAACGCCAGTAGTTGCCGTTTTCGTTGGCGTAAGGGTTGCGCATGGCATAGGCGAGGTCGATGCGAAGGATGAGGAAAGAGACATCGATTCGGAGGCCGAGGCCTGCATCGACAGCCAACTGCTTGTAGAACGTATTGAAACCGAACTCGCTGTCGGGCATGGATGTGTTGGGGTGGTAGGTCCACACATTACCCGCATCGACGAAAACGGCTCCGTTGAAGATGTTGTAGACGGGGAAACGGTATTCGGCGTTGAATTCCAATTGTAGGTCTCCGGTACATTCGATATCGTTCTCGTTAGGTATGTAGCCGCCGGGACCGACGGTGCGGTAGATCCATCCGCGAAGGCCGTTGGCGCCGCCGCCGTAGAAGCTGCGCTCGAAGGGAAGATCCTGCGAGTTGCCATAAGGCAAGCCAATGCCCGTAAACTCGCGAAATACCAGCCAAGAGTCTTCGCCGACTTGAAGATGTTGCCTGATGTCGAAACTGCCCCTCACATATTGGGCATAACGTATGCCCAGCAGTTCGTGGTGGCCGTTCTCCTTTGTGACGAGTTTGGTGTTGTTGAACAGGGAAAGCAGGTTGCCGCTCGACTCAAAGTCGGCACGCAGGTAGAAGAAACTGCCCGACTTGTTGATGGTCTGTGTGTTGTAGACCAACGAGTAGCGTGTGCCCAAAAGCAGGTGGCTCGTGTATTGGGCTTTCTTCCTTTGGCTGGTTTCAGAGTCTAGGTATTCTTGGAAAGTCGGGTTGATGTTCGCAATCTTCACGCTGTTGAGGAAGATGGGTGAGAACGTTTGCCCCAGCCTGTAGTTGGTCTTCCAATCGTAGCTGTAAGAGGCTGTCGTGATATAGCGCGAGTAATAATAGCGTATTTGGGAGTTGAATCCCAACGAAATGGTGGTGGTAGGTTGGTAGTCTCTGGCAAACTGGAGGAAGGTGGTTGGCGCGAGGAACTTCGGGAAGATGACGCTTGCTGCGATACCTATCTCCCAGGTGTTGAACACATGTTTACCGCTTTCAGTGACCTCGTTGCCAATGAGTCTTTGTGCCTCCAAGCCACCTTTCAGGCTGAGTTGGAAGGTCTCGGCGCCATGGAGGATGTTCTTGTTGTTGTACGACAGGCTGCCCTTGATGCCCAAATCGCCATCGGAGTTGGTCCCCTCGCCTTGGATGGTGAAGGAATGCTTGTCGTTTTGCTGCATGGTGATGCGGCAATCGAGTAGGTTTAGCGAGTCGTTGGGGATGCTGTCGAACTCGATGTTGACGTTTCTGAACAGCCTGTAGTTGCCCAAGGCCTTGTAGGTGTTGGTGACGCTCCGTTGGTTATAAGGCAGGCCTTCGATGATGTTGATGGACTGCGAGAAGGTCTGCGGCTTCACTTGAGGCTTGTCGTAGTAGTAGAAATCCCAAGTGTTGGTCCGTTTGAGACGTCCAAACTCGACGGTGAGCGAGGCCGAGTCGGTGGGCTGGCTGTTCATCTTGAAGATAGAGTAGTCGGGGTAGATCTTGATGTCGCGGATGCGGTATTGTTTGTATGCCAACGGGTTGTCTTTCAACTTCATCGTCACTTTCAAGGTGTGGTTCCTGAAGTTGCTGTCGACTTCATAGTAGACATTGTCGTGGGTGAAATAGTAATAACCGGAATTGCGCATCCTTTCGGTGATGAGTTCACGCTCGTCTTTCAGGGAATAGGCGTTGTAGATGTCGCCTTCCTTGACGGGGAACTTGGCGCTGTCGCGCATGATGAGCCTGTTGACGAGGCTGTCCTCAATGATATAATCGATCTCGTTGACGGTATAGGGACGGGTAGGATAGACGTGGTAGGTAATCTTGGCTTTCTTTCTCCATTTTCTCGTCTTCACGTCGTGGGTTACGGTGGAATTGAAATAGCCGACATTGTCGAGATAGCGTGTCATTTGCTTGGACGAGTTGTTGGCCTCTGCCTTGTCGTAGTAGACGGGCGGGTTGCCGAAGTTCTTGTTCATCCATTTCCAAAACGTGCTGTTGGGGCGACGTTCGTTCTTGTAGTAGATCCAAGTTGGGACGTTGGTCTGGAAGGTGTTTTTGTAGGGCTTGAGGGAGATGTATTGCGATATGCCCGACTTGCTGATTTCGGTGTCTTTCTCCTCGATGACGACTTTGTTGCTCTGCACCAGGTATTTCCCCTCAGGGACGAAACGCCGGAGCGAACACGATGACACCATCACGGCCATGATCATGCCTATCACAATATGGAGCTTTCTTCCTGACATGGAACTTGCTGATAAGCCGCAAAGTTAAGAAATAATCCTTTACACCACCTCTGCCACGATGAAATTGCTGCCGCCGATGAAGACGATGTCGCCGAAGTGGGCGTTGTTGACGGCCGAGCGGTAAGCGTGGCTGACGGAATCGAACACCTGCCCGCGAAGCCCCATGTCGAAGGCTTTCTCGGCCAAGATGTTGGCATCCAAGCCTCTTGGGATGTCGGCCTTGCAGAAATAGTATTCGGCGCCGCGAGGCAATAGTTGCAGCACGCTCTCGATGTCTTTGTCGTTGACCATGCCGAGGACGAAATGCAGTTTCCCGTAACTCATCTCTGCCAGTTGGCGCACCACTTCGGTGATGCCTGCCACGTTGTGTCCCGTGTCGGCGATGGTGAGCGGGTCGTTGTTGAGGATCTGCCAACGGCCCATGAGATGCGTGTTGCGTATTACTCGACCGATGCCTTCGCGGATGTCGTCGTCGGATAGGTCGAACTTGCTGCGCAGTTGGTCGAAGGCACACATCACGGTGGTGAGGTTTTTCTCTTGGTAGTTGCCCATCAAAGGCAGTTCGAGGGCCTCCATGTAAAGTTCGCTGTTCTTCCAGATATCGAACTGTTGAACGTAGTTGGATTCGATATGGATCTTGTCGCAGTCGAAGACCTGGTCGGCGAAGCAGATGGGACTGTTGCATTCCTTGGCCTTGTCGATGAAGACCTGCTCGGTCTCGGGATGCGTCTCGCCAATGACGACAGGGATGCCTGGCTTGATGATGCCTGCTTTTTCGTAGGCGATTTTAGCCCTGGTGTCGCCCAAAAACTTCATGTGGTCGAAGTCGATGTTGGTGATGATGCTCAGTTCAGGGGTGATGAGGTTGGTGGAGTCCAACCGCCCGCCCATGCCCACCTCGACGATGGCGATGTCTACCTTTTCCTTCGAGAAGTATCCGAAGGCCATGCCCACGGTCATCTCGAAGAAGGAAAGTTCCATGGCTTCAAATTTCTCCTTGTAAGTGTCGATCAATTGCACCACGTCTTCCTCGGGGATCATCTCGCCATTGATGCGGATACGCTCGCGGAAATCGCGGAGGTGGGGAGAGGTGTAGAGGCCTGTCTTGTAGCCTGCCTCTTGAAACACGGAAGCCAGCATGTGGGAGACGGAGCCTTTGCCGTTGGTGCCGGCCACATGCACCGTTTTGAAGTTGTCTTGTGGGTTGTCGAGAAGGTTAAGGAGTTGGATGGTGTTGTTGAGGTCGGCCTTGTAGGCGGCAGCTCCAATGCGTTGGTACATCGGGAGTTTGTTGAACATCCAGTCAAGAGTCTCTTGGTAGGTCATTTTTATTTGTTGATAACAAAAGTATACGTGATGGTGCCATGTTGTTCATCTGGCGCATCGGAGTCGGATTGGAAGGTGGATCGTAGAGCGGCTTGCTTGGCTTTTTGGCGCATTTCGCTGTTGATGACAGTGGTGCCTTTTGGGGCTACCTCAGCGCGGACCACCTGTCCGCCACGGTTCACCCAGATGTCAACTACGACGATGCCTTCCTCGCTAAAGTCATCATTGGGACGGTGCAGGCTCTTTGCACCGCGACCACCGAGGTCGTAGCCTGTTCCGTTGCCTTTGCCACCGTTGCCGTCATATTTCCTGACCCCCGCCAATCCATTGGGCTTTCCTTGGTCACCCGGCTGCCCCGTGATGCCTTCCGAGCCGCCTGCTTGCGGATTGTTGCTGCCTTTGAACAAAGCCTTTTGGTTGACAGTGGGCTTGGGCTCTTCGGCAGGCTTTTCCTGCTTCGGCTTGGTGGTCTTGGGTTTCTCTATGGCGGGAGCCTCTTCGTCGTTTTGCGTGACGATGTCTTCCTTGTTTTGGGTCTGCTCTTGCTTTGGCTGTGCCGCCATGGGGATGGCGGGTTTCTCGGGCTGGATGTTGCCCATGCCTTGGTTCATCATGCCCAAGTCGACCTCCACGCCTTCCTCGCCAGGCAGCGGAAGCGGCGTCTTGAAGGCCATGAGGAACAAGACAAGCACCACCAAAGCGTGTACCACGAAGGTTCCCACTATGGCTATGCCTTTGTCTTTCTTTTCCTTGTTTTCCATGGTGTTGTTTATTTTTTGGGTGAAGTGGCCAGAATGACCTTATGGTTGTTGCCCGTCGCGTTGTTGATGTCGTTGACGGCATCAATCACATTCACAATGGATTGCACGGGTACGGTCTTGTCGGAACGAAGCACCACCGTGGCTTGTGGGTCGTTGCCAATCTGCGTGTTGATGAGGTCCATGAGTTGGGTCTCGTCGAGAACCTTGGTGTCGTTGACTTGATACTGGTAGCTATCGCCGACGTTGTCGACATAGACGGTGACCGACTGCTTGGCCATGGTCTTGCTGCTGCTTGAGGGCAGCATGAGCTTGATGGCGTTCGGCGCTACCAAAGTCGAGGTGAGCATGAAGAAAATCAGTAGCAGAAACACCAAGTCCGACATAGACGAGGAGTTGAACGTGGGTTCGACCTTATTTCTTGATTTGATGGCCATAGTGCACTGGTTTTAGGCGGGTTCGTTCAAGACGTCCATGAATTCGGTTGCCTTGCCTTCGAGCAGGTTGACGACCTTCTGGATCTTGTTGGAGATGATGGCATGGAAGAAATAGGCCACGATGCCGACAATCAAGCCGCCCACGGTGGTCACCATGGCTTCGTATATGCCCGAAGAGAGCAATTCGATGTCGATGTTGTTGCCCGCCATCGACATGTTGTAGAACGCACGAATCATGCCGGTCACCGTGCCCAAGAAACCGATCATCGGGGCGGCACTGGCAATCATGGCGAGGATGCTGACGCCGCGTTCCAGTTTGGCAACTTCAAGATTGCCAACGTTTTCGATGGCCGAGTTGATGTCGCCCAAAGGTCTTCCGAGTCGTGAAAGTCCTTTCTCGATCATGCGTGAGATGGGGGTGGAGTTGCCTCTGCACAAGGCTTTCGCCGAATCAATCTTGCCGTCTTTCATGTATTCGCGGATGCGATCCATAAAGCCCTTGTCGTATTTTGTGGCTCTTGAGACGGCGATGAATCTTTCGATGAAGATGTAGACCGCGATGAGCGACAAGACGGCCAGTAAAACCATTATCCAACCGCCCTTGGTGGCGAGTTCGAAAATGGAGAGCTTGAATTCCGTGGGTTGGGTGGCGGCCTCTACGGCGGCAGCACCTAAATCATTGGTGGTTTGTTGGATTTGTAGGAGATTCATATTGTTGTTTAATTGTTGTTCTGTTGAATTGTTTAAATCTTTGATTCGACGTAGTCAATTGTTGTTTGCTGTAGGGCTGTCACAGGTTGCTGAGCTTGTCGAAGCATGTGGCAGCCGTACATCGTTAATACGGAAATATCCGTGTTTTATTGCGTCACCGCATGTCAATGACATCCACATTGGGGTGTTTTTTCGGGTCGAAGGTGAAGAATTTGTCCTCCAGCGTCTGGTCGAATTTCATCTCCTCGACGTTGACGATGGCCTTGCTTCCGTCTTCCATATAGATGTCGGCACTTTTCAGTTCGGTTTTTTTTGTGTTGATTTTCAGGGAAACACGCTTGTATTGCCCTTTTGGGTTGGCCAATTCTAAGGTGGCTATGCCTTGGGTGTCGATGCCGCTGAGGGTGGCCACATAGTTTTCGTCCAAAGAGGTGAGGAGCTTCAGAGGCGTGTTGTCGACACCGTCAGTGGCGTTGCTGACCATGACTTCCTCGTCTCCAATGAGATAGGTCCAGATGGTCTTGCCGTCGGAAATGGTGTGTTGGTCGGCCAACTCGATTTTGTAGGCTTCGCCTTGCAGCCAGGCATGGCCTTGCTGGCTGTCGGAAAAACTCGTTCCGTCGGGACTGATTTGGTAGTTGAAAGCCATCTCCACGTTCTTATGGTTTTTGGCTTTGTCGATCATGAGGCGGACGAGCGTCTCAGCGTTGTTTTGTGCGCTAACTAATTGTGTCGCAAATAATAACACAAGGCACGCAATAATGTTTTTCGTTTTCATTGTCAGATTCCGTTGTCTTTGTTGTAGATGTCCCGCAAAATCTGTTCCAAAGCGGTTTCGGTGGCTACTTTCACCTCACGCGACTTGCTCCCGGAGAATGGTCCTACGATGCCTGCGGCTTCCAGTTGGTCGATGATGCGGCCTGCGCGGTTGTAGCCGAGTTTCAGTTTGCGCTGGATCATCGAGGTGGAGCCTTGCTGGGTCTGCACTACGATGCGGGCGGCTTCCTCGAAGAGGCTGTCGCGTTCGCCATCGTCGTCAATATCAACGGCTTCTCCTTCATCTTCAGGCACTTCTGGTAGCATGAAGGCTTCGGGATAGCCGCGTTGTGCGCCAATAAATTCGGTCATTTCCTTCACTTCGGGCGTGTCGATGAAGGCGCATTGCAGGCGCACGAGGTCGTTGCCCGTGGAGAGCAGCATGTCGCCGCGCCCGATGAGTTGGTTGGCGCCGCTTTGGTCGAGGATGGTCTTGGAGTCGACTGCCGAGATGACGCGGAAGGCGATACGGGCGGGGAAGTTGGCTTTGATGGAGCCTGTGATGACATTGACGGAAGGCCTTTGGGTGGCGATGATCAGGTGAATGCCGATGGCGCGAGCCAACTGCGCGAGTCGGGCAATGGGAGCCTCTACTTCGCGACCGGCAGTCATGATTAGGTCGGCGAACTCATCCACAATCAGCACGATATAAGGCATATAGTGGTGCCCCTCGGTGGGCAGCAGCCTCCGCGACTTGAACTTCTCGTTGTATTCGATGATGTTGCGGCATTCGGCTTGCTTCAGCAGGTCGTAACGGGTGTCCATTTCGATGCAAAGCGAGTTGAGCGTGCGCACCACTTTTTTTGTGTCGGTGATGATAGCGTCCTCTGAATCAGGGAGTTTTGCTAAATAATGGCGTTCGATGCGATTGAAGAGGGTCAGTTCCACCTTTTTCGGGTCCACCATCACGAACTTCAGTTCAGACGGATGCTTGCTGTAGAGCAACGATGCGATGATGGCGTTGAGTCCCACCGACTTGCCTTGTCCGGTGGCACCAGCCATGAGGATGTGCGGCATCTTGGCGAGGTCGAAGACGTAGGTCTCGTTTGAGATGGTTTTTCCGACGGCGCATGGCAGGGCGAACTTCGAGTTTTGGAACTTCTCCGAAGCCAGCACGCTGCGCATCGAGACGGTCTCGGGCTTGCTGTTCGGCACTTCGATGCCGATGGTGCCCTTGCCTGGGATTGGGGCGATGATGCGGATGCCCAAGGCGGCCAAACTCAGGGCGATGTCGTCCTCAAGGTTCTTGATTTTCGAGATGCGGATGCCGGCGGCGGGGACGATTTCATATAAGGTGACGGTCGGGCCGATGGTCGCCTTGATCTTGTCGATGGCGATGCCATAGTTGCCCAAGGTCTCCACGATCTTGTTCTTGTTGGCGTTCAGTTCTTCCTCGTCGATTTCAGACTTGCCGCCGCCGTAGTCGTTGAGCATGTCTAAGGTCGGGAACTTGAAGTCGCGCAGTTCATAGCGGGGGTCGAAAGGAGTGTCGATGGTGTGGTGCTCTTCGTTTTTGCCTTCGTCGACGGTTGTTTCAGTGGAAGTGTTCTCGATGATGAGTTCCACCTTTTCGGCCTCGTTGTCGGTTTTTGCAGGAGCGGTGCCGTTTGGTTCGGCCTTGTTGTCAGTCGATGTCAAGGTCGGCGTGCTGACTTCAGGATTCAGGGAACCTTCCTCTTCGGAGATGAAGGTGTTTTCTTTGCCTTCAGGCTTTTTTGGTGTGTCGTCAGGGTTGACAATGACGAAAGTAGGGTCTTTGGTGTAAGAACTGATGGGTGGCAGATGTGAACCGCCGTTGTCGTCCTTGTTGTCGTCTTTATCGTCGGCAATCAAGTTTGGGTCGATGTTGTCGCCGCCGTCGGTCGTGTTTTCGTTCTCTTTTTCAAATTGTTCCCTGATGCGTTGTTCTGCTATGATGGCGGCCTGCTTGCGAGCCTCTTCCTCTTTTTTCTCGCGTCTGCGCTTGAAGTAGTTGAGTGTCAGGTTGAACTGGTAGACGAGGAATACAAGAAGCAGGAATGCGAGGATGATGATGATGCCGGCGTTGCCGATGTAGTTGGTCAGCAGGTCGTTGAGCCATTTGCCGACGGCGCCGCCGAAGATGGCGCATAGGGGCGCGTATTGCGAGATGAAACCGAAGAACAGCGGCATCCAAACCAAGCACAAGAGTGCCCATTTCCAAACGTTCCACATCTTGAACTTCGCTATCTCGGTCAGCCGCAATCCAATGAGCGTCAGCAGGTAGACAAAGAAGAACGCGCCGATGCCAAATGACTCCTTGATGAGGGTTTGGGCCAGGAACACGCCGCCGCTGCCTTTTAGGTTGTCGACATTCTCTTTTTGATTAAGTATCTTTTCTCCCACTCCCAGTTCCTGATAGTTGCTGCTGAAGAAACTCACCAGGTAGGAAGTCAAGGCAATGCCGAGGAAGACGGCAAGGCAAATGAACAGGATGCCGATGATTTTCTGCACACGTCCAGTTTCTTTGGGCTCTTTTTGCTCTTTCTTGGGCTTGGAGTCCTTGGCTTTCGTGGGTTTCTTTTCTTTGCTCTGGCTTTCTTTTTTCTTGCCTTTTTTCTCTTCGACGTCCTCTTCAATAACGGGTAAAGCCTCTTCTGCTTCTGGCTCGGTCGTTTTTTTCTTGAAAGTGTTTTCTCTACGGTTATTCTTGTCGCTCATTTTCTGTCTTTGTTATGACTTGCAAAAATAAACAAAATTGTTGGTTTGAGCATTGTGCAAAACATGAATTTTGGACAAAAAAACAGGCTGTCGGAAAAGGCAGCCTGTCGGGTGGGGTTATTTCGGAATCTTGAACATCCGTTTCCAGCGGATGCCGCCGTTTTCCTTGTCTCTGGAGAGCCAGACAAGGATGGGTTTGCCGACGATGTGGTTCTCAGGCACGAAGCCCCAATAGCGCGAGTCGGCGGAGTTGTGGCGGTTGTCGCCCATCATCCAATAGTAGTCCATCTCGAAGGTGTAGCTGTCGGTCGGTTGTCCGTCGATGTATATTTTGTCGCCTTCCACCTTCAGGTCGTGGAGCTCGTAGGCGTGGATGACGCGCTCGTAGAGCGGCAGCGTGTTGGCATCCAGTTTCACCGTCACGCCTTTCTTCGGGATATAGATGGGGCCGAAGTTGTCGACGTTCCATGGATAGAGGTCGGGTCGGTGGGGGAAGAGGCTGGTGCTGGTGCCTTGTCCGGGGGCTTCCACGTTGCGCATCACGGAGGTGATGTAGGGCAGTTTGATGAGCTCGTCGGCCACTTTCGCGCTGATGTTGAGGACGAAGGTGTTTGCGTCAATGGGACCGCCTTCGGTGATGTCGTATTTCTCCACGGTCTGCTTGTTGATGCCCCCCGTGGTGGTCACCACGGTGTAGTTGTGCTGCATGTTCTCTGGCTCGAAGCCTTTCTTGCCATTGATGTGCACCACGCCGTTGATGATTTGCAACGAGTCGCCTGGCATGCCGATGAGGCGTTTCACGTAGTTCTCGCGCTTGTCAACGGGATGGGCGATGACCTTGCCGCAGGGGGTGGGTTGGCCATTGAGGTTGAGTGTCACCTTGCCGTTCCACACGGCATCACGCCCGTATTCGCGCACGAGGTCGTAGTAACTGATGCTGCTTTGGTAGTTCTCGCAGACCGTGTCGCCGGCGGGATAGTTGAACACGATGGGGTCGTAGCGTTTTATCGTCGACACGCCGGGATAGCGGTGATAGGGTAGTTTAATCCACTCCAGATAGGATTTCTTTGTCTTGCTCCAAGGCAGGGTATTGTGCACGAAGGGGAACGAAAGTGGCGTGTTTTGACCTTTGGGTCCGTATTGTATCTTGCTGACGACCAAGTAATCGCCAACGCACAACGATTTCTCCATACTCGAGGTTGGGATGGTGAACATCTCGAAGACGTAAGTCCTGATAATCATGGCGGCGACCACGGCGAATATGATGGCATCGAACCACTCGCGGGCAGCCGATTTCTTGGGTCTTTTGGCTGTAGCAGGGTCTTGATAAGCATCGTTTTTGGCCACAACGGGGAAGAAAACAAACGGCAAGACGGCGGCCATGCCTTCCTCCCAAACCTTGAACCTGCCGAAGCACTTGCCCAACTCGACGAGCATGAGCAGCAGCATGAAGATGTTGATGTAAGGGAAGACGATGAAGAACCACCACCAGAATTTCTTGTGTTTTCCAATGATTTTCAACAAGACATAAATGTTGTAATAGGGGATGAGGCCGTAATAGCCTTTCTGTCCGGCGGCCTCGAATTGCTTCCAGCAGAACGCAATCGGGATGGTGAACAGCGCCGGGACGGTTAAAATGAAGAGTAATAGTGACATGTTCGATGTTGGTTTATTGGCAAACGAGGTTTAACGCGAAATAGTATTTTCGCGCTGCAAAAATAGGGAGAAAATCTTCACCAAGCAAGCCCCGTAGGGGCGACAGATATTAGGCATGTTGTGAAGCGCAGCGAAACTCCTGCCAACAAGAAAATCATTCCCCAAACAAATCCGCCATCGAGAAGCACCCCGTTTTTCCCAGCAAAAACTCCGCCGCTGCAATGGCTCCCAGCGCAAAGCCTTGTCTGTTAAAAGCTTCGTGGCTGAGCGTGATGCGGTCGGCGAGGGAGGAGGCCGTCACGCTATGGATGCCGTTCACCTCGCCCTCGCGGGTCACATTAATATATAAGGTGTGGTCGGCGGGTGCGTCGATGCTCCATCGGTCGTAATCGTGATTGGCGCTCAGGATGTCGTTGGCCAGTTTCACAGCGGTGCCGCTGGGTTTGTCGAGCTTGTGGATGTGGTGGGTCTCGGCCATTGAGAGTTGGTAGCCGTAACGCTCGGCAAATTGTGCCAACTGCTTGTTGAGCAAGAACATGATGTTCATCCCGATGCTGAAGTTGGGCGCATGGAAGAGGCTTTGTCCCTCGGACAAGCAACGTTGCTTGATTTCCTCGAAATGGTCTTGCCAAGCCGTGGTGCCCACCACAATTGGGATGTGCAGGTCGAAGCAGCGGTGGATGTTGCCCACCACTTGGTCGGGTTGGCTGAAGTCGATGGCGACGTCGGCTTGTTTCAGGAGGTCGAGGCGTTCTTGCCATTCCTGTGCGTTGTCGATGGCGACGACGATTTCATGCTGTCGGGCGAGGGCGGCTTTCTCCACCTCGTGGCCCATCTTTCCGTATCCTATGATTGCTGTTTTCATGGTTGAATATTTGACGCGGGACACGGGACTAAGGGACGCGAGACGGGGAAAGCCCCGCGTCTCGCGTCACGTAGTCTCGTGTCTGCAAATGACGTTTCATTAAAAGTTAAGTTTAAACGATAGTCCTACTTGGGCATATTGTGGCATTTTAATTGGCGTCTCCATGGGCCGATAAGGGTCGATGCTCAGCGAAAGGTCGTCGCTGATGTCGTAATCGTAGAGATGTCCGTCTACACAGGCGTCCAGAATGTTGAGGCCGTACCACGCGATGGTGAGGATGGTGTAGAACTCGAAGTCGCGGCGATACGACTCTTTGTAGGTCTGTAACTGGCTGTCGGCGTATCTGTTGGCCAGGTCGGCCTCGTGTTCGCTCAAGTTCACGCCTTCGGGCAGGTCGCCGGTCTTGAACTCGTAGGCGTGGAGAAAGGAACGGTATTCGGAGTGGTTGCTGTAGGCCAAATAGCCGAGGCCGCCTAATCCAGCATAGACGATAGGCACTTTCCACCATTTGCGGTTGTAGACCTGTCCCAATCCCGGAAGGCAAGTCGACATGATGGTGGCTTTCTTGGGGCTGTGGTTTTCCTTGTTTTTTGGATTCTTGGCGTTTTGTTTTTCTTTGACGATGGTGTCGGCGGTGACGATGGTGTTGCCTATGGTGTCGAATACCACGTTTTGCGCTTCCGTTTGCCGAAAGGCGACCATCACGAGGATGCCCAAGAGAAACAGGAAGCGGTGTGGCATGGCGGTTATTTCTGGCTGAAGAGTTCCATGATGCGGTCAAACTCGGCCTCGTCCTTGAAGTCGATGACCACGCTGCCTTGGCCTTTCACGTTGCGTTTCACCTTGACTTTGGTGTTGAGCGTTTGCGACAGCGTCTTGATTTTGCTCTTGAAATGCTCGGGGATGAAGTTGGTCTGCTTGCGCTCCTTCTCGGTCTTGCCTTTGGCTTTGTCGGCGAGTTCCTCGGTTTGTCGCACGGTCATCTCCTCCATGATGATTTGTTGGAGCAGCTTCAGTTGTTCTTCCTTGTCGTTGATGTTGATGAGGGCGCGGGCGTGGCCCATGCTGATGTGGCCGTCGCGGATGGCGAGTTGCACCTCGGGCGGCAATTTCAGCAGTCTCAGGAAGTTGGCCACAGCACTGCGGCTCTTGCCTACTTTTTCGCTCACCTCTTCTTGGGTGAGGCTGCATTCGTCGATGAGGCGCTGGTAGGAGATGGCCACCTCTATGGCGTTGAGGTTCTCGCGGTGGATGTTCTCGATGAGGGCGAGTTCGAGCATCTGCTCGTCGTTGGCCACGCGGATGAAGGCGGGTATCTTGCCGAGTCCGGCCATCTTGGAAGCGCGCAGGCGGCGTTCGCCTGAGATGAGTTGGTATTTGTTGTAGCCAAGTTTGCGCACCGTAACGGGCTGTATGATACCTTGCTCCTTGATGGACTGTGCCAGTTCGCGCAAGGCAGTCTCGTCGAATTCGGTGCGGGGCTGGAAGGGGTTGGTCTCGATGAGGTTGATGTCGATTTCGGCCACGGCACCGGCCACGAAGTCGCCACTGATGTCGCGGCTGGTAATGTCGGTTTCGGCACTGGTGAGGATGAGGTCAAGACCTTTCCCCAAGCCTGTTCTCTTTGTCTCTGCCATGTCGGTTAGTCGTTAGGGTTGGACATTTGGTTTCTCTCTAATATCTCGCGTGCCAGATTGAGGTAGTTGATGGCTCCCGTGCTGTTGGCGTCGTACATGACGATGGTCTTGCCATAACTCGGGGCTTCGCTCAGGCGCGTGTTGCGGTTGATGATGGTGTTGAACACCATGTCCTGGAAGTGCATCTTGACTTCTTCCACGACTTGTTTCGAGAGTCTGAGGCGGGTGTCGAACATGGTGAGCAAGATGCCTTCGATGTCGAGGTCGGGATTGAGGCGGGTTTGTACGATCTTGATGGTATTCAATAATTTGCCAAGTCCTTCAAGTGCGAAATATTCGCATTGCACGGGGATGATGACCGAGTCGGCGGCGGTGAGTGAATTGACGGTGACCAAGCCTAACGACGGCGAGCAGTCGATGATGATGAAGTCGTAGTCGTCCTTGATGGGGGCGAGCAGTTTTTTCATCATCAGTTCGCGCTCCGGCAGGTTGATCATCTCGATTTCGGCGCCCACGAGGTCGATGTGGGCGGGCAGTAGGAAGAGGTTGGGCGTCTCCGTCTCGGTGATGACGGTCTTCGGGTCCACCTGGTCTATGATGCATTCGTAGACGCTCGTCTCCACGGTCCTCGGGTCGATGCCCACGCCCGAAGTCGCGTTGGCCTGCGGGTCGGCATCGATGAGGAGGGTCTTATATTCCAAGACGGCCAGGCTGGCCGCGAGGTTGATGGCGGAAGTGGTTTTGCCCACGCCGCCTTTCTGGTTGGCTATCGCTATTGTCTTACCCATTTTTCAATATATGATTTTCGCTACAAAAATACGCTATTTGGCGCGATTTATTGCCGCACGGAGGGGAAAGTTATCAACAACGGCATGATTTGTTGATAAGTTTTTGCCGTTCATGGAGATGGCAACAAAAAAAGCCGCAATTTCTTGCGGCCCATGTTGTTTTTGCTGTTTTGGAGGCTTATTTGTCCAAACTGTCGAACCATCTGTCGATGGCGCTGTCGATCTCGCCGTGGCTTTCGCCCATGGCGCTTTCGTAGCGGCGTGGCTCGGGCTGGTCGTAGTAGTCGGACGGGTATTCTCCGGTTTCGATGTATTTGATGGCGTCGTTGAGGCCTTTCGAGACCTTCTCAAAGTCTTCCTTGTAAAGGAAAATCTTGTGCTTTTCGTAGAAAAAGCGTTGCATACCATCGTCGAAACGGCGCTTGCTCTCGGTTATCGTGATGTACTTTTCGTCGTTCTTGGTTGACTTCACGTCGAAGAAGTAAGTTCTCTTTCCCGCTTTCACTGCTTTCGAGAACAATTCTTCCTTCTCTCTGATTTCATTTTCTTCCATCATGTCTTTCAATAATTTGGTACTGTCTTTTGTTCTTTTATGTTTGAAAAGTGGGGCAAAAGTAGGAAAAAAATGAATATCGGAGCGTTTTATGTGTTATTTTTGCACTCAAAAATCTGTAATACTATGGAACTGAATCTGAAACGTCCCATTGCCTTTTTCGACCTTGAAACGACTGGGCTGAACCCTTCGCACGACCGTATCGTGGAGATGAGCGTGCTGAAAATCAACGTGAACGGAGACGAGGAACAGCGCGTATGGTTGCTCAATCCCGAAAAGCCCATCTCCGCCGAATCCACTTCGGTGCACGGCTACACCAATGAGATGGTTGCCGACAAGCCCACTTTCCGCGAGAAGGCCAAAGAGATTGCCTCGTTCTTCGGCAATGCTGACCTGGCGGGCTACAACATCCTGAAGTTCGACCTCCCGATGCTTGTGGAGGAGTTTCTCCGAGTCGATTACGACTTCGACCTCAAGGACCGCCATTTCATCGACGTGATGAACATCTTCATGAAGATGGAGCCGCGCACGCTGAAAGGAGCCTACCGCTTCTTCTGTAACGCCGAATTGGAAGGCGCCCATGGTGCCATGACCGACACCAAAGCCACTTACGACATACTCCGCGCCATGCTCGACCACTACCAAGGTGTTGATTATGAGGATGCAAGAGGAAAACGTTCGCAAGGACCTGTTAATAATATGGTGCAACTGGCTGAGTTTTCGGCCCACCACAAAAACGCTGACCTTTCAGGCCAAATCATCTTCGACGAGGAAGGCGTGGAAACCTTCATGTTCGGCAAGCACAAAGGTGAGCGCGTAGAGAACGTATTTCGTAGGGAACCAGCCTATTACGACTGGATCATGAAAAACGATTTCCCCCTATATACAAAAAAGGTGGTGACGGCCATCAAGTTGCGCATGGGCGGAAAAAAGATAAAACACTGAAACCATGAAGATTATCTGCATCGGACGCAATTATCTGGCGCACATCAAGGAACTCGACAACGACCTGCCGAGTGAGCCCATGTTTTTCATGAAGCCCGAGACGGCATTGTTGCCCGTTGGCGAACCATTCCCGTATCCCGACTTCAGCAAGGAAATCCATTACGAGACGGAACTGGTGCTGCGCATCTGCAAATCAGGGAAAAACATCCCTGAATCGCAGGCCGCCGTCCATTACGATGCCATCACCGTCGGCATCGACTTCACCGCCCGCGACCTGCAAAGCCGATGCAAGGCCAAAGGCCATCCGTGGGAAATCGCCAAGGCCTTCGACCATTCCTCGCCGATGGGCAATTTAAAGAAAATCAGTGAATTGAAGAATCCTGACGACATCGCCTTCGGCATGAAATTCAACGGCGAATGGGCGCAACAAGGCCATAGCCGCGACATGATTTTCAGTTTCGACCGCATCGTTTCCCATGTCTCGCGCTTTGTCACCTTGAATGAAGGTGATTGCATTTTCACAGGCACGCCGCAAGGGGTTGGTGAGGTGTTTGTTGGAGACACGTTGGAACTTTTCTTGGAAGGGGAAATGGTGCTGAAGGTTGAAATAGTGTAGAACACTGTATTTGCAACGTTGAGGAAAATCAATTGGGCGCTTGCCCGCTTTTGTGCTTTTCAGGAAAAAAATGCGTCCAAGGCACTGGGAATTTTGGTAATTTTGGTAATTTTGCGAATCCAAACGATGCCAAAACCATGAACATGACATACAAAAGAAAAAAGGAACCTTTTTGGCCATTCTGAAGCAGGCCGGAATAGGATAAATAAAGTAAACCAAACCAATAACGACAAAAGAAGCATAACAACCTGACATATTAACCCCCTGAGCTTTACGCTCTTGTTCTCTTGAAATCAAAATCTGGTACATTTTGGAGTGAGAATGAGTTTTGCGGAAGTTCACGCTCATAGGCGTGAATTGTTCTCTTGCTTATCATACTCCAAATGGTTTACCAGAGCCAGATTTCAAGTGTAAGCAAACAGTAGAAAGAAAACAATTCCGCCTTTTTCATTTGCTTTCAAGGGCTTGGCTCAGCCAACGGAAAGCGCGATGGGACAAGAACCACATATCGGACACCTAATCAAAGAAGAACTCAAACGGCAAGGCCGCACGGTCACTTGGCTGGCTGGCGAGTTGCATTACTCTCGGCAACACATGTACTACATCCTTGGCCAAAGTTTCATATATACGGATTTATTATTGAAAATCAGCGAGATAACAAATACGGATTTCTTCGTTTTCTATACCGAGCATCTCAACCGACGGAAACAGTCTTAGATTTTCTGACGCTTCTGTCAGAAAATTTCCATACAAAGTGTCTTAATATCCATGACAGCCTAAATACCTGACATTCAATCATTTTACATACCTTTGCACCGTACAAGCCCTAATAATTAGGTCACAAACAAAACACTGCAAACCAGCAGTTTACGACAAGCAAATGTGACTGACAGGGCGAAGCTATGTAGGGACGCACCGCGTGCTTCCGCATGACGCAGCGCCCGGAGGGCGCAACATCTCCTAACCGTAGGTCGTGACCTACGGCAGCACCCCGGCAGGCAGCACCCCGGCAGGCAGCACCCCGGCAGGCAGCACCCCGGCAGGCAGCACCCCGGCAGGCAGCA
>JBGUHI010000096.1:0-34584 GCA_045111995.1 Candidatus Limimorpha sp.
CTTCATAGGGCTTATGTGTTTAAGTTGTCATTCTCCGTTTTTGCGAACGACACAACAAAAAAGCGTGGATGTCTTTCTTATCCACGCTTCAGAGGCCCTAGGAATCGCCTGTTATCATTGATAAGCAACGTCCACGCTTTCGCATAGACGTCCACTGGCTTATTCGAATGATAACTGTCAAGAAATTTCCTAGGTTTCTGAAGCCGTGTCGAATAATAAGCAAACGCTATTTTTATACTATGTCTTTGTTAATCAAACGATTTTACATGGTTCTAACTATTTCACGGATGCAAATATAATGTTTTTTTGTTTATGCAAGCCGATTTTAGGTCCTAATTTCCAAATAACCGGAAATGGCTTACCAAACAATCACTATTTTCAAGGTCATTTAATCAATAACATGCTGATAATAAGCCCCTTCCTCGAAGTTCTTATAGCCATCCTTCAGGAAAGCCACGAAAGCGTCCTTGTCCAAATCATAAGCGCGGGGCTTCATCAGGAGGTTGCCGTTGTGGTCCAAGAGGCAGTAATAGGGCTGCGCATTGGTGCCGAACTTCGAGATTTGGAAGTCGGCATACTTGCGCCCGATGGTCTTCTTTTCCTTGCCGTCGTAGGTCGAAGTATAACATTCCTCCTTGGGCAAAGAAGTCTTGTCATCGACATACAAAGCACAGAGAACGAAGTCGTTGCGCAACATATCCTTCACGCGCGGGTCGCTCCAAACATTGGCCTCCATCTCTCGGCAGTTCACGCAGCCGTGGCCTGTGAAATCGATGAAGATAGGCTTGTTCAAGGCTTTCGCGGCAGCCAAGGCTTGGTCGTAGTCGAAATAGCCCTTCAAGTTGTGCGGCAAATGGAACAAGTCAGCGTATTTGGGTTCCTCAGTAAACTCCACGGCAGCAACGGTTTGACCTTGTGGCGCCACAGCCATATTGGCCATCTTGGCATCCACATACTCAATCACCTTCTCGCTGTTCTCCTCGATGATTCTGTTGAGGTCGAAATCAAGGGTTTGCTTGGGCGGAAGATAGCCAGAGAGGGCCTTCAACGGAGCGCCCCACATGCCCGGAATCATATAAACCACGAAGCTGAAGTCAATGATAATCAACACCAAACGGAACACGCCCAACTCCTTGACTTCCTTCTCACCTTTAAAGCGGAGTTTGCCTAAGAGATAGAGACCCAAGAGAGTGAAGCACACAATCCAGATGCCAAGGTAGACCTCACGGTCGAGCAGGTGCCAGTGGTAGGTTTGGTCGGCCACGCTGAGGAACTTGAAGCCCAATGCGACTTCGATGAAGCCCAGCACGACCTTCACGGAGGTGAGCCAACCGCCACTCTGGGGCAGGCGTTGCAGCAGGTTTGGGAAAAAAGCGAAAAGGGCAAATGGAAGCGCAAAAGCCACAGCGAAGGCGAACATCGTCACGATGGGAGCCCAGAACTCGCCCGATGTCGATTTGATGAGCACCGTGCCCACAATGGGACCCGTGCAGGCAAACGACACCAAAACAAGGGTCAAAGCCATGAAGAAAATGCCCCCTAAACTCTTGGTATTCTGCTTGCTATCACTCTTGTTCACCATATTGCTGCCCAACGTGATTTCAAACGCGCCGAAGAACGAGGCCGCAAAAATCATGAACACGAGGAAGAAGATGATGTTCGGCAGCCAGTGCGTGGCGAGCCAGTTGAAGATGTCGGCAGTGACGCTGTTGCCGCCCACAAGCCAAGTCACCATGATGATGATGGCGATTGGCAAAGTGTAAAGCGCAACGATGAAAACGAAGTACATAAATGCCTTGAAACGGCCTTGGGCCTTGGTTTCGCCCTCGCCGTGCATGAAGAACGACACGGTCATGGGAATCATCGGGAACACACAAGGCGTGAGCAGAGCCGCGAAGCCCCAAAGGATGGCTTCGAGAATCATGGTCCATAAATTGGATTTTCCGACCTTCGTTTCGGGTTCAGCTGCCTCTATCACAGCGGGTTCGCCGTATTGCAGATTGACATCTTCTGTCAGCGAGACGCATTGTCCGTCTTTGCAAGCTTGATAGTTGATTTCGCCCTTGATGGGAAAACCACCTGCCTTCAACTTGCGAAATGTCTGTGCAAACGACGCAGTACCAGCGAATTGCTTGTATTCCGTCTCAAAAATGTCGTCGTAAAACAGCGGCACATCGGTGAGGTCGCGTGCCTCGCCCACAGCCTCGAAAAACTCCGAGGTCGTGATGTCGAACACCGTCGGCAAGGGTGCCAAATCGGGCATTTTGGTGGAATAGATGTGGAACTGCGGGTCGATGGTGGCCGTGGCAACCAAGTCGAACTCGGTCTCGTTGAGGTCTTCAATGGCAAAAGTCCATTGAACAGGGTCGATGATTTGCGCCTGCATCTTCAAAGGCATGACGGCGACAAAGGCCATCAACAGGCTGAAAAACAGTCGTTTCATAAGTAAAATGTTTTGTTCGCTAACAATGATATTTAATGAGGTGCAAAGATAGTAAGAATTACAACATGACCAAGAAAAATTGTGGTTTCGCCGACAAAGTTGCCCTTCTCTTCAATCCAATCTGCACTCGAAAACGGTCGTTGTCTGGTTTTCAATCTTGAATCTATCATCAATGCGATGCCCGACTACCCAAAGGATTTCATTTTCGGCGGAAACCAACAAAAACACGTTCTGCTTTTGCGCTTCCGTAAACTTCTGATCCACAAAGAAATCGCTCAGCAACTTGGAACCTTTCATGCCCAAGGGATGGAAGCGGTCGCCGTGCCGCCAATGGCGTAAAGTGAGCGGAAACTGTATTTTGTCAGCATCCAACAAGGCCACATTTGGCGACTTGTCGATGACGAAACTTTCCGTTTTTTCAAACCTTGAAAAACGCAAATGGATGGGTGAAATGATTTCCTCCTCTCCCACTTTGATTTGGATTTCTTCATCTTCAACATTCTTAATTTCAGAGAGTTGCAACTCATTTCTTCCTATCACTAATTGATGGGTAGGAGAATAATACTTGTTTCCAATGCCTGTTTGCATCGCTTCAAAAATGAAACGGCATTGGTCGGTGTTGAAGCCGTAGTTTCTTAACCATTCAAAAAGAAGCTGAAACGATAATGTCGGCCCTTCGACAAGCTCAGGGACATTATCTTCTGACAGCCGCTTTGCGCATTGACTCACTTCGTATCGTCGAATCTCCGATTTGCGAGGAACGAAGCAATCCACACTGACACGATAAGACTTTTTCGTCTGGATTGCTTCGTTCCTCGCAATGACGGACACGCCATCCTGTTCCTCTACAATACGGGACAGTTTTTCATTCAACAAAACCCTATATAACTCATTCTCAGCAGAAAGATGCTCCAATGAGTTGTACAAACCTTGTCGCGCTTCGGGATGCAATTCGTCAAAAACTGGAAGTAGTTGATTGCGGATTTTGTTGCGAAGATAAACGCTCTCGGCATTAGTATGATCTTCTCGCCATTGGATTTGGTTTTCAACGGCATACTGATGGATTTGTTCCCGCGAAGCCCAAAGCAAAGGCCGAATGATAACACCGTTTTGCGGCTGCATTCCCTTCAAGCCACGAAGTCCGGCGCCACGCAACAGATTGATGAAAAAGGTCTCGGCTTGGTCGTCGGCATGGTGCGCCACTGCGATTTTGTCGTAGTCCAATTGCTGCCTTAATTCCTCAAACCACGCATAGCGCAAGTCGCGGGCAGCCATTTCGATGGAAATGCCGTTCTCAGCGGCATAGTTCTCAGTTTCAAAATGCTTTACAAAGTATTGAATGCCATGCTTTTCCGCAAACTCACGGACAAACTTCTCATCACCATCGGATTCCTCACCGCGCAGATGGAAATTGCAGTGTGCAACCACGAAATCAACCTTCATCTTTAGCAGCAAATCGGCCAGCACCATGGAGTCGATGCCGCCGCTGAGAGCCAAGACAACCCTTTCGTTAGGCTGAATTAGGTTGTGTTGAGCATTGTATTTTTGGAATCCTTCTATCATTCTCAAATCTCCTCCAACCCCAATTCCTTCAAAAACACATTGAGTTTACCACGTGATTCTTCAATCTTCCCATCCGTTTCATGCAGTTGCTTGGTAACGGCTTCAAGATCAATCTGTTCTTCTTCTTTCGACAGATTGACATAGCGAGTGATGTTGAGGTTGTAGTCGTTCTCCTTGATTTCTGCCAATAAAACCAAGCGCGAGAAACGCGGTTCCTCTCTGCGGAATTGGTAAGTCTCCACAATCTTGTCCACATCCTTGTCGCGAAGATAATTTTGACGTTTACCTTTCTCATAATGCTCCTCACCGCTGGCATTGATAAACAAAATCTTGTCGTTCTTGCGGCATTTCTTCAACACGAGAATGCACACCGGGATACCAGTGGAATAGAACAAGTTGGCGGGCAGGCCAATGACGGCATCGATGTTATCATCTTCAAGCAGTTTCTTGCGGATGACTTCCTCCTTACCGCCACGGAACAACACGCCGTGAGGCAAAATGATAGCCATTGTGCCGTTGTCGCTCAAAAAGTGGAAGCCATGCAACAGGAAAGCAAAATCGGCAGCGGACTTGGGCGCCACACCATAGCGATTGAAGCGGAAGTCTTTGGCAGTTTCCTCCGTCGGATCCCAGCGCAGACTGAAAGGCGGATTGGCGACCACCGCATCAAACTGCATCTTCTTGGCGGGGTTCTGCTCGTTGAGAATGTCCCAATCGTTGGCAAGTGAATCGCCGTGATGGATTTCAAACTCCGTGTCCTTCACGCCATGCAGCAGCATATTCATTCGGGCAAGGTTGTAGGTGGTGATGTTCTTCTCTTGACCATAAATCTTGCCGATAGCATGGTCTTTCATTTCGCGGCGTACATTTAGCAACAACGAACCCGAGCCACAAGCAAAGTCGAGCACTTTATCAATGCGTTTCTTTTTGCCCGTTGCGGGGTCTTGGCAGTCGAGGGTGACGATGCGCGAAAGGATGGTTGAAATCATTTGCGGGGTATAGAACTCACCGGCTTTCTGCCCCGAACCTGCCGCGAACTGACCTATCAAGTACTCGTAGGCATCGCCTAAGGCATCGGAATCCGAAGGAATTTCAGCAAGACCGTCGGCGATGGTTCTGATGACCTTGCATAAAAGTGCATTGCGTTCGGTGTAGTTCTTGCCCAACTTCTCCGAATTCAGGTTGATTTCAGAGAACAAACCCTTGAATGAACTTTCAAACGATTCATTTTCAATGTATTTGAAACCGTCTTGTAAGGTCTGGAGCAAATCGTCGCTTTGCGTGCGGGCAAGTTCCACAATGTTGTCCCAAAGATATTGAGGCTCAATTACATAATGGATTTTGCGCCGCATTTGTCGCTCAAACAACAGCGTATCGTTGGGATTTTCCTTATACCATACTTGCAAGGCTGTATAATCCGAACCCAATTCTTTTTGTGCTGATGTTATATAGTTGTCCGACAGGTATTTCCAGAAAAGGAACGACAGCATATAATCACGGAAATCATCCGCCATCATTGCACCGCGCAGATTATTAGCGATGCTCCAAAGGGTTTTGCCGAGTTCTTGTTGGTTATTTTGTGTCATATTCAATTCATTTGGTTTTGAGGAAACATCCGCTGCATCAATCCCTTTTTGTATTGTCCTAGCAGGGCAACCTTTTCCGTATAAGCATTGATTTGGTCATCCATCGTGGAAAGACACGAGGCGATTTTGCGCTGCTCGGGAAGGGAAGGAATGCTTACATACAAATTTGACAATTCTTTTGTGCTAATACTTGCTTGATTAATTGCTCTTTTGGCTATTGATTGAAACATGGATTTCAATCCAATTGTGTTCAATAAATAAAACACAAATAATGGGCAGAAGAATTCCTTACATCTTAATAAAAGCAAATTCATGCCATGGTATAAGACACCTTTCCCATCATAAAAAGCCACTTTCCCTATATGCGTTAAACTGTTTATGTGGCTAAATAATATATCTCCTTCCTGTAATTTGTAATCAATCAACTCTGTTTTAGAATAACCGACTTTATTAAAATCAATGAAACCACTTGAAATAGTTTCTATACGAGACATAGGAAATCCCGTTGTGTTGTTGGTGTCGTACATTGCGCCATTTCTTATTATGGAAAAAATCTCTCCCAATTTCTTTTCCTCCCATTCTTTTTCGTTGTAAAACTCTGGAAATCTTAATCTTATAACAATGCAATTGTTAATATTGTTTATTACCCCCCCCCTGTTGGTTAAATAAATTTTGCATCAAACCTTTCTTGTAGGCTTTCAGCTGTTCTAGTTTGCCGTTGGTGGAGGTTATCATTTCATCTGCCGCAGAAAGGCAGGCTGCTATACGCTGCTGCTCGGCGAGAGGGGGGAATGGAATCATGATTGCAGAGAACTGCTGATAACTAACCATTTTTCCGTCCCTAATACCTTCCAAATTACGATTCAGATCTTGAATGAAACGAGTTGATTTAAAATAGTACCGATAAAACTCGTTACAAACCCTATCGTTTTTTCTCCTCAAAACAATATATGCTGGGCTACACAATCCTTTGTAATACGAGTATTCAATTCCTCCTTGAAAAGATCTCAAACTGATAATAAAATCACCAATTTCAACAACTTTATATCCTGCAATGCTCTTATCGCTGACAATAACATTGTAATCGATCATATCTCTTGGCACCGCACCTTGGTCTTGGGTAATTGCCAATACTGGCAAATCAGAATTGTGATTCTTATTCACAATCGGTTCGAACAATTCATTTCCATTAACATATTCCCATTCCCCATCATTAGCGAAATCAGGGAAGCGGAGGGTGGGTATGTTGTTGTATGTGGATTCGGTGGTCATAACATTAAATTTTGAAAGGAAAAACCGTTATACCCGACCATATAAAATGGGAAACGCCCCTCAAGTATGCTGCCAAAGGCGCGCCTGAAGGGCTTATTATCAAAGTGTTGCATTAAAGAGAGTTTCTCTCTTAATGAGGCTGCAAAAGTACAACTTTTTTCGATATGAAAAACTTTTTTTGTCATTTTTTTACTTTTTCCACATTTTTTCTTCCTGCCAATTGTCCGGAAAGCCCATGTGTTGCAATGGGACAAAACCCTTATATTCCTCAATTAAACCATAGAGTTTTTCCTTGAAACTCGAATTCGGACAGGCTGTTTGTAGCAAATAATTAAGCATACAAAGGAAATAGTATGTCTTTTTCCTTTTCACTGTATTCGGATTGCTTATCCAAACATGCGTTTTGGAAAAGTCCAATCGTTCGGGCACAATATTGAAATCACGATTCCACAATCGTGCATGATGCGCACACAAGTTCCTAGCATAATTGATGGTATGCAACCAAGAACAGAATTGTCTTGGAGGCATGCCATAAAAATTTGCTATGCCAACAAGGTCACTTCTCAATTTCAAACTTGAGCATATCCTAGACAAATGATTGAAATACATAATCTCTACACTCATCCACGATGGTGGAGTTGGCGGAGTGTCATAAGTATCCCTATAATGTTGGATGAAAACTTCCGCCTTATTGCTGTGCAGTTGTTCGGCAATATGCCTACTCAATTCCGTATGGACATTGATCTCAATGTCATTTCCATCCTTGTCCTTTTTGTGTATAACATTGAAAATGTCTGGATTATCCTGCCAATGGGAGCCATACTTATGGCTTAACTGATAGATGATTTGTGTCCTTATGGAAATCTCCAATCGCTCAATGGCATCAAACACCAATAGCCTTAACTTCCTGTCAAACAAATACAAATTATATACATCATCCCAAGTCTTGCCTTCAATAAAATGGTCAGTATAACACTCGTCCTTGATTTCTTTACAAGGCAACATATAGGCACTTAAACGATAATAACTAATATTTGACAGATGTCGAATCGTCCTTTCTTCGTCAGGAATCAATAATCCTCTCGATTTCAGCAACTCGACCTGTTGTTGATAGGTTAATGGTGGTTTGGTATACTCTCTCATATCGCTCCTTTCAAATTATTCATTCCTCATACGCCTTTAATCCCGAAATCTCTTGCCCAGGCACTAACCGTTTCAGCAGAGGAACAAGGTCGTTCATCAGTTCGGTTTCCTTGCGGGTGCGGTCGCGCCAACCCAATTCCAAGGGTTCAAGCAAGTCGTTCAATTTCTCGCCATCGAAAATCTTACGGTCTACAATGTCGTTCACAAAAGCCTGCAACGAAGCCACACTCAAACCATGTTTTTCAGCAATGGCCATCAACTCCTTGGCATATTTCTCCGTCTTGAAGACCTCGTATCCTTCCTTGATTTCATCCACTGTTCGGCCATTCACGCCATCAAGACTGTCAATATAGGCGATAATGTCCTCACGGTCGTCAAGCAGGTTGGCACTCGAACGAATCAAGTTGACCAATTCCTCTTTGGTCATCTTCCATTTAGCTGGCTGTCCCATACACTTGGAAATCAATTCCATGATATAGTCGTAATCAATCATGGCCGAAGCAAACAAGACAAACTCAAAATCGAGTTCCTCTACCTCGTTCGGGACAGCGGTACTGGTTTTCTCTCGTCGCGTTTTCAGTTCGCGGGCAATGTCAAGATATGCCCCACGGAAGGCACGCAAATCATCCTCCGTAAAACCATAAGGGGCTTGTGCCTCTGCCGCAACAATTGGAGCGTTCTCATCCTCAATTTCCACGAGGTCAGTATATTGGTCGAGTTGTGTTTTGAGTCGCTGTACTTCCTTGAAGCGCACGATGAAACCAGCCTTGGCATCGTCGCCTTTCAGATTGAACACCTCTTCGGCCTTGAAATCCAAATGATGAAGTGTCATGAAATCGCGCAAGCCGCTCACTGCATTAAGGTATTTCTTCTTGATGACCGAAGCGGGTTCCACCAACCAAATCTGGCGTGCCTCTGCTTTCTTTTCACCCGAGAACAAAGCGATGGCGGTATCCACGGCCTCTTGTTGACCACGGAAGTCAAGAATGTTTCCGTAAGGCTTGCTGTCGTTTAGGATACGGTTGGTGCGCGAAAAGGCCTGCACCAAACTGTGGTATTTCAAGTTCTTATCCACATAAAGCGTATTCAGATACTTGGAATCGAAACCCGTCAACAGCATATCCACCACAATCGTAATGTCTATTTTGTTCTCGTGGGCGTAGTCCTTATTACTGTATTGCTGGTTCTTGATGCGCTGCTGCACATCCTGATAGTAGGCATCAAACTCGGTCACAGAATGGTTGGTGCGGAACTGCTTGTTGTAATCGGCAATAATAGTCATCAGCGCAGCCTTTTTCTTGTCGGATTCCTGCTCGTTGTCTTTTTGTTCCTGTGGCAAGTCCTCTTGAATCTGCTGTATGTCACGATTACCCTCGGCGGGCGGCGAGAACACGCAAGCAATGTTCAAAGGCTCATAAGTATTATCCATCTCTAACTTTTGAGCCTGCATCTCCTTGAAAAGATGATAATACTCAATAGCCTCATTGATGGAACCCGTAGCAAGAATGGCATTGAAACGCCCGTCGGCGGTGGCTGCACGATGCTTGCCCAAAATAGTACGCACGACTGCCGATTTCTTCACCGTTTCGCCCGCCATGTCTGACTTTTCGGGCTTAAAGTAATCCACATGGAAACGCAGCACATTCCTGTCCTCAATGGCATTAGTAATAGTGTAGGCGTGCAGTTCCTTCTGAAAGACATCTTTCGTGGTCTTGTATCTGGCTTCTTCACCAGTTATTTGAGTATAGGTGGCATTCTCTTCAAAAATAGGAGTTCCCGTAAACCCAAATAACTGCGCTTTCGGGAAAAACTCCTTAATGGCCTTATGGTTATCGCCGAATTGCGAACGATGGCACTCATCGAAGATAAACACCACCCGTTTGTCTCTCAACGGTTTAAGTCTTTCCAGATAGTTGCGACGATTTTGTGGGTCGAGGGCAATGCCTAACTTTTGAATGGTGGTTACAATAATCTTGTCAGCATAATCCTCGGAAAGCATACGGCGGACAAGTGTATCGGTGTTGGTGTTTTCCTCCACACAGCCCTCTTGGAACTTGTTGAATTCCTCGCGCGTTTGCTTATCGAGGTCTTTACGGTCCACCACAAAGAGGCATTTCTCAATTTCAGGATTGTCCTTCAATAGCGTTGAAGCCTTGAACGAAGTGAGTGTTTTTCCGCTACCAGTGGTGTGCCAAATGTAACCATTACCACGATTCTCGTTGATGCAACTGACAATCGCCTTCACCGCATATATCTGATACGGACGCATCATCAATACCTTACGTTCACAAGCCACCAAAACCATATAGCGGCTAATCATCTCACCCAAACGGCACTTTTGCAAAAAAGCATCAGAGAAAGCCTCCAACTCCGTTATTTTCTCGTTTTTCTCGTTAGCCCAACGATACACAGGCAAATACTTCTCTTCAGCATTGAAATTGAAATGCTCTTTGTTATTGTTGGCGAAATAATAGGTATTATACTGATTGCTAACAATGAACATTTGCATGAAGCACAGCAGGGAATTGGTGTAACCATTGCCGACATCATTCTTATAATCAACAATCTGCTGCATGGCACGGCGCGGACTGACATCCAAAGTCTTCAACTCAATCTGCACGACTGGCAAACCATTGATGAGCAAAATGACATCATACCGTTGAAAACTGTTTCGTGTATTCATGCGCAACTGGTGAATGACCTCATAATCATTCTTGCACCAATCCTTGATGTTCACCAACATATATTGCAACGGTGTGCCATCCTCACGCATGAAAGTGTTACGCTCACGCAGCCGCTTCGAAGCATTGAACACATCCGAATCCGTGATTTCCTCCAACAAACGGGCGAACTCATTATCGGTCAAATGACAACGATTCAAAGCTTGGAACTTCTCACGGAAATTCTCCTCTAATGTAATGCGATCATTGATGTCAGGGCGAAATATATATTTCAGATTCTCGCTTAAATATCTGATAAACTGGTCTTCTATTTGTTTTTCGAGTGCCATTATTATCATATTACGAAAGTGCAAAAATACAAAAAATCCTTTCGTTACCCTCGCCCATGAAATTACACCTATTAATATATGCCTTGAACCTCTCAAGCATGGTCATTTCTTTTTCTTCACCGAAAAACCAAAACCACCGATTTTCTCACCGAGGCCATAATACTTGCCATGCGAATAAGCCAAAGGTTTGGCGTGGTTGAGTTGGAAGGCACCCGTGCCCTTGTCGATGAGTTTCTCCTCGGCATCGATGGCCACCACCTCGGCGATGAACATGTCGTGCGAACCCAATTCTTTCACCTCCAAAACCTTGCACTCGATACACAGCGGCGACTCCTTAATCAATGGAGCCTTCACCAATTGAGCAGGCTCAGTATGCAGATGCATCTCCTTGAACTTATTATAATCGCGGCCCGAGCGCACCCCACACCAATCCGTGGCAGCGGCCAAATCTTCCGTCGTCAGGTTGATGACGAACTCCTTGTTTTTCATGATGAGTTCGTGCGAGTGGCGTTCTTTCCTTACAGAAATATAGCACATCGGCGGGTCGGAGCAAATCGTGCCGGTCCAAGCCACCGTAATAATATTGTAGTTTTCCTCACAGTCGCCGCAGGTGACCATCACGGCGGGCAAGGGATAAATCAGGGTTCCGGGTTTGAAGGGGGTTTTCATACGTAATACTTCTATTTTATTGGAATATGCTTTTCTTTAGCCCTACGCTCAAATTCATCACTAAAATCAAAAAAAGCTCTGTCATAATCCGAAAAACGGCGAAACAAGTATGTTGTCATCAATCGATAATTACTTCCCTTTCTTGTTTTAATACAAAAATTAGACCGCCTATATTCTCCTAACCGAAAACACAACCTCATATTTTCCCATTCTATAATTCTTCCCTTTGGAACCAAAATAGAACCAGAGACTCGCATTTGTTCCAAACCAACATTAGTAATTTTGAGATTCACTATCGCTTCAGAGAATTTCCGTCCCAAGACCCAACCAAGTATCGTTGTGAAGACATAAACAATCTTTCTAATCCAAATAGGGGAAATTATCCATAGTTTACTTGCGGCAAAAAGAAAAACAAGAATTAAACCTAACATAAACCCAATAAACTCTGCCCTAGATGAATATGTACGCACATTAAATCCATCAGGATATTCTTTGGCAATCCTTTCGGCTCTTGTCAAATGTTTCTTCTTTTTCTTCTTTGCCATCTTTGTTCTATTATTTGATTGCAAAAATAATGATTATTCATGACTACCAAAAAAATGCCCGATGCACATCATTTTCGGGGGCAATTCCCCAGAAGTCATCCCGAAAAGCTTCAAAATTCTTCCAATTGTCCTTTTGCTTTTCAAACAAAGGGAGCAAAGGAATGTAAATGCGAAAATTCACGTCATCTTTAATGCTTATCAAAAAGTCATTGTCTCTATTCCTTCCACACAAATGATAGCTTTTCATATCTTCCCATTTAATCATTCTACGCTTGGGATATTGCTTCGATCCAGAAATTCTTGTTTGCTCCAAACCTTCATCGGTAATTTTTAAGTTCACTTTCACTTCAGTAATTTTTCGCGCTATAACCACAAAAACCAAAACCACACAAACATATACAATCATTTCCAACTCAATTCCAACATTCAAGTATTTGTGCATTAAAACACAAATTAAAATAGAAACAAACATCCCAAAAATCCAAATAGCGTCCGCCCATCCTTTAGCAAACTTCACAATGGTATATCCTTCTGGATTCGGGATGGTCTTTTCCTCATTGTTGTTTTTCTTTGCTTCTTCAGGCATAAATGATCGGTTTTACGATTGCAAAAATAATGATTTTCCCCATCATCTTGCGGAGAATAAATCGTTTTTGTATTTTTGCGGATTGAAAACAAGAATACCATGTATGCCGAACAAACCACATTGAATCCAATCCAGTTGCACCTGCTTGAGATGTTCAACCATTGTGACGACGAAAAGATGATGCTTGAATTAAAAGAAGTATTGGCCGAGTTCTACGCCAAGCAAGTTCAAGAAGAAGCCGACCGGCTTTGGGATGAAGGCACACTCAACGGCGAAGCCATTGAACGCATTTTGGAAGAGCATTGGAGAACGCCTTATCCGCCGATGAGATGAGAAGAATTGTTATCGACACCAATTGTATTCTAGCCATTCTGCCGTCAAAAAGCCCTTATCACAAAGTTTGGACTGACTTTTTGAATAGGCAAATTGAGATTTGCGTTTCCAATGAAATTTTGTTGGAATATGAGGAAATCATTTCAGAAAAGACTTCACCCACTTTTGCCGAGGCCATCATCAAGACTTTGATAAACATGCCCAACTTTATCAGGGTCTATCCTACTTGGCGCTTTGGTTATATCGTAACAGACCCTGATGACAATAAGTTCATTGACTGTGCCATCTGCGGAAGAGCAGAATTGCTCATTTCAAACGACAAGCATTTCGGTGTTTTGAAAGAGATTGGTTTTCCTTATGTTAGAGTAATGAGAATACAGGATTATGTGTTATTATGATGCAAACGAAAGACTTTATGAAATTACCGAAGAAGAACTACAACGTATTGTGAGACGAGCGGTAGAAATAGCCTTGGATGAGATAATACGCATTGAACATGATTCCAATATTCAGACCTCCCTCGATGGGAATATTTGTCAACAGTTTATATAAATCTAATTTTCAATTATTTAAATCCTATTTCAAAATTTTCTTACACAATTCATAGGCAAGAATAGGTCAAAATTTGCCTAATTCATAGGCAAGAACAGGTTAAAATCTGCCAGATTCATAGGCAAGAATGACTAAAACTTGCACAATTCATAGGCAAGAAGCCTCGTTCAAACGAAAAATCCCGCCCAAAAGAGCGGGATTCTTCGTTTCAAAAACGCTTTGTGATTACTCGATCGTCCAAGTCGAACCGCTGTTCAGCAGGTCGTCCATGTTCTTGATCTTCGAGGCGGCCTTTTCCTTCTCGATGACCTGTTCGAGGCTGTCGTTGAAGGTCGGGGCTTTCACATCGCGGATGACGCCGATGGCCACGGGGAAATGAGGTGGCATCATGTGTGCCAGCATCATGTGGATGCCCGTGTCCTCGGTGGTCTTGTCGTGGACAAGCAAGTCCTTCTCGGTAATGCCGTTCTCACCGATGGTCACGACTTCGAGTTGGTTGCCGTTGAGGCGGATGCCCTTGTCGCGGTTCTTGCCGAAGATGAGCGGCTGGCCGTGGACGACCTTCACTTGCATGTCGTCGCGGACGTCCTTTCCGGTGATGTTTTCATGCACGCCGTCGGAGAAAATCATGCAGTTTTGCAGGACTTCGGTCACGGCGATGCCGTCGTGCTTGTATGACTCCATGAAGATTTCGCTCAGTTCCTTCGGGTTGATGTCCACGCCACGGGCAAAGAAGGTGGCCTTGGCACCGATGGCGAGTTCGCCCGGGTTGAACGGATCTTCGTATGTACCTTGCGGCGAAGTCTTGGTCTTCGTGCCACGGAAGGTGCAAGGCGAGAACTGACCCTTGGTCATGCCGTAGATACGGTTGTTGAACAGGATCAAGTTGATGTCGATATTGCGACGGCAGGCATGGATGAAGTGGTTGCCACCGATGGCGGTGCAGTCGCCGTCGCCGGTGATCATCCACACGCTGAGGTTCGGATTGGCCAACTTCACGCCAGTGGCGGCAGCAGCGGCACGACCGTGGATGCTATGGAAACCGTAAGTGTTCATGTAGTAAGGGAAGCGCGAGGAGCAGCCGATGCCGCTGACCACGACGATGTCTTCCTTCTTCTTGCCCAACTTCGGGAAAATGTCTTGAACGGCCTTCAGGATGGCGTGGTCGCCACAGCCCGGGCACCATTTCACCACCTGATCGCTGGCGAAATCGGCTTTCGTCAATTCAACTTGGTTTTCGATATTCTGATTTTCCATGGTCGTGTTATTTTAAAAGGTCGTTAAACTTAGCCTCAAGCTCGCCGATGGTGAACGGCAGGCCCATCACCTTATTGAATTGCTCGCACTTGTATTCCGGGAAGTTCATGCGCAGGTACTTGGCAAACTGTCCGCGGTTGATTTCGCAGACCACGATCTTCTTGTGGCCTTGCAGCACTTCCTCGGTGTTGCGCGGCAGCGGCATGATGTAGTCGAAGTGGGCGTGAGCGATGCTCTTGCCTTCTTCCATCAAGCTTTCGACAGCCGTGCGGACGGTGCCGAAAGTGCCGCCCCAGCTCACCACGAGCAAGTCGGCGTTCTTGTCGCCATAGATCTCTTGCAGCGGGATGTCGTTGGCCACGCGAGCGATTTTCTCCTCACGGAGTTCGGTCATAATCTGGTGGTTTTCAGGATTGGTGGACAGGTTGCCCTTGCCGTTTTCCTTTTCCAGACCGCCGACGCGGTGACGCAAGCCAGGCGTTCCCGGAATGGCCCATTCGCGGCGGAGCCATTTCTCGTCGCGGCGGAAAGGCTGATAGTCAGGATCGTTGGCCTTGGCGATAGGCGGCGTAATGGTCGGCATGTCAGCCATGCGCGGGATGCGGAACACCTCGGAGCCGTTGCCCAACGAGCCGTCGCTGAGCATGATGACGGGTGTCATGTGCTCGACGGCGAGGCGAGCTGCTTCGAAAGCGCTGTAGAAGCAAGCGGCAGAGCTGCGGGCGGCGATGACGACAAGCGGAGCGTCGCCATTGCGACCGTACAGGGCCTGTAGCAGGTCGCTCTGTTCCATCTTGGTCGGCAGACCCGTTGAGGGACCGCCACGCTGCACGTCGATGATGACTAACGGTAGTTCGGTCATCACGGCGAGGCCGAGGGCTTCGCTCTTCAGCGAGAGGCCGGGGCCAGAGGTGGTCGTCACGGCAAGGCAGCCAGTGTAGGCGGCACCGATGGATGACATGATGCCGGCGATTTCGTCTTCGGCTTGGTAGGCCTTGACGTTGAGGTTCTTGTATTTGGTCAGTTCGGCCAAGATGTCAGTAGCAGGCGTGATGGGATAGGAACCGAGGAAGAGCGGGCGGCCCGACTTCTCAGCGGCGGCCATCAGACCCCAAGCAGCGGCGGTGTTGCCCGTGATGTTACGGTACTTGCCCTTGTCGAGGTCGGCGGCTTCCACACGGTAGGTGTTGGTGAAGAGTTCCCAGGTGTCAGCGTAGTGGTAGCCGGCATCGAGGACGGTGCGGTTGGCCTTGATCACTTGGTCCTTGCCTTTGAACTTGGTGTCGAAATAAGCATAGATGGTGTCGAGTTCGCGATTGAAGAGGTACAACACGATACCGAGGGCAAACATGTTCTTCGACTTAAGCATGGTCTTGTTGTCCATGCCGAAGTCCTTCAGGGCTTCCTTGGTGAGTTCCGAAATGGGAGCCTTGACCACCTGATAGTCGGCGAGGGTGCCGTCGACGGTCGGATCGTCGTCATAGCCAGCCTTTTCGAGGGCCTTTTCGGTCACCGAGTCGGAATCGAAGATGATGATGGTTCCTGGGCGGAGCCAACGCATGTTTGCCTTGATGGAGGCTGGATTCATGGCCACGAGGACGTCACAGAGGTCGCCTGTGGTGTGAACCGGTTTGTGTCCGAAATGCACTTGGAAGCCAGATACGCCAGCCACCGTTCCTTGCGGCGGCCGGATTTCGGCCGGATAGTCCGGGAAGGTGGCGAAATCGTTTCCAGCAAATGCTGTGGAGTCCGAAAAAAGATTTCCGGTAAGCTGCATACCATCGCCCGAGTCGCCCGAGAAACGGATGACGACATGTTCGAGAGCAACAACCTTACTTTTTGCTGTCATATTTAGTTGGTTTTTAAGAAATTATTATTTAAAATCTAAGATTTTGAACTCTATGTTTTGTCTTCTTGGCATCACGAAAAATCGCGGGGCAAAGATATATATTTAATAGGTGCAAAAAGCAACTTTGACGTTTTTTATTTTTCTTTCGCGATCCAGCAGTTTGGCACACATTTTTGGGCACGTCCTAATTTAGAATATGTAAAAATTACCGAAAGGAGGTCACAGATTTGCCAACTTGTAGTATTTTTGCGGCATGAAACGCTCTGCATACGACGGAGCCAAACCAAATCAACAAACAGAAAACTAACTTAAAAACTTAAACACTATGGCTTACAAAATCACTGATGCCTGCGTTGCTTGCGGCTCTTGTATCGACGAATGCCCTGTGGGCGCCATCTCGGAAGGCGACATCTATGTCATCGACGCTGACACCTGCGTTGGTTGCGGCACTTGCGTCGGCGCTTGCCCGAACGAAGCAATCGTTGAAGACTAAAACGCGAAAACAAAACTGCATTAAAAAGAAAAAAAGCCTGCAAAACAGGCTTTTTTTGATTTTTTTTCCACTTTCTGAAAAGTTTGGCAAAGTATTTGCTACCTTTGTCGCGTTCTATGAAAAGAAAACTTTAAACTAACAACCTAATTACTAACTTAAATCAACTAAAAATGAAAAAACTAGCTTTAGCACTCGTGTGCTTCGCCAGCGTTGCTTTCTTTGCAAGCTGCGACCCGGAAGATGTCACCAATCCGGAACCCTCAATCCAAGTCCTTCAAGAGGAAGGCTACATCCAAGACAACCAAGTCGTTGACCTCGGTGTTGACTACACCTTCGGTTTCGTAGTGGCCTCCAACCTCCAAACCAATAAGGACCTTGCCTCTCTCATCGTGAAAGTTGGTGACGTCCAGTGGGCCAACGTCGACCTTACCGGTCTGAAGGAGTACACCCACAGAGACACCGTGGCATGGGGTTTAGAAAAAGAAATCATTGGCTCTGACGTCATCACCGCCGTCGTGACCGATGCTGATGGCAAGACCGCCACTGCCACTATCAACGTGAGCATCAACAAACCCGCCCAGCCGCTGGAAGTCACTGAATTCACCTGGAATCGCCACGGCGGCGCCGCTGCAACTGGTCTCGATGAATTCGGTCTGGAATGGAATTCCAACGCCAAGGAAATCTACGCTGTCATCACTCCTAAGGCAGATGCACAACTGTATAAGTTCGACCCCGCAGTTTGGGCCAGCACCACGACTAACGCCCAGAAAGCTGCCCTCTTCAGCGAAGCAATCAGCATCTCCCAGTTCAAGGAGATCTCCTGCACTGCTGCAAACAAGGACTATGACATCGTCCTCGGCACTTACTACAACAACGAGTATCACCTGATCCACGTGACCCACAGCAGCGCCTACACCTTCAAGGGCACTGACGTCACCATCACTGGCGAAACCAAATAAGTATTGCACTTATTCAACAAAAAAGAGACGCGATGCGTCTCTTTTTTTTATTCTGCAAATGCGTGACTGATTCTCTGGTTGATTTGAAACATCCGTTTCTCGTTGAATTTCAGTAATTTCCCATTGTACTGCATCAGGCCGCAACGGTCGGTTTCGCCATCGGAGAACCGTCCAAAAAACGCCGCCGAAAAGCCTTGGTAAGCCATCAGATAAATCTTGTTGGCATATTCGATATAAGTGTCGGTGGCTTTTTCCGGGTCGGCTTCGTCAATCGGAACGCTGACTTCAACCGTCGACACGGATTTCAGCGGGATGGAAACCTCCTCCAAGGCATCGTGCCACACGACGAGACCAATTCTGTCGCAAAACCCATACCAGCCTTGCGGTTTCAGTTCACCTTGCAGACGAACCATGTTATATCCCAAGTCCTTGATCTTCTGCAAGTCATGACACACTGAATCCTCGGAACATGACTCGACGCTATATGTCGGGCCAAACAAGAAAACGGGAAGGTGGTTTATCGTGAAATGTGCCACTCCGTTTTCGTCATGCTCGTCGCCGAAGCAGCGCATGGCAAACTGGCATTCTCGTTCACCCATCAGCCTTCCATTTTGTAAGACAATGATTTTCAAATCATAAAGAAATGGATGGTCGGGTGTCCAACGCAAGAAGTCTTCGGGCATTTTCACCTCCACTGAACGCCCGTCATCCGACCTTCCGGAGGCCACCAACTCGCTCTCAAACGCCACTTCGGCCAAGAACGAAACGCCGTTGCTTTCGCCACAGAACTCCACTCCCACTGTAACCGATGCGCTGTCATAACAAGGCTTGGCTACGATGGCTCTGATGGAATCACATGGGGTGTCGTGCCGGGCAAAAACTACGTTTGACAACATCATTAGAAGAATTATAAATCTGGTTTTCATTGACATGCACAATTATTCTTCATTCGTTTCCTTGGTGAACGCTTCGGCGGCAGAGAGGAGGCTTTGTATGGCGCAGTGCATAAGCGTCCCCATGTCGGGCGTGGCGTCCAGGACCTGTTCGTAGCACATCCACACCGAGGCACCTTTCTCGTTGCCGTCGTCATAGTCGTAAAGCACCGCCTTCACCACCTTATAGTCCCAGTTGACTTTGTTGCACGCCATGATGGCCTTGGCAAAGTTGTCGTCGGTCACGTCGAAGATGCCAGGGAGGGTCAGGCGGAAAAACAAGGGGTCGTCGACATCGTTCCAGAACAGGAAGTTCCAGCCTTCATAGATGAAATTCAGTCCCACCTCGTTTTTGGTCGCCGCGATGCCATGCGACTTCAAGTATCTCAAAACCAAATCCTTGGCATTCATGGCACTAACACTTGTTGAAACCGATGCGTGTCTTGGTTGAGTACGTCGGGTTCTTGTATTTCAGGACGTCCACGAGGATCTTTTGAGAAATCGGCACGTCGTTGTAGGCTGCTGTCATGGCGGCTTCGTTGACGGCCTCTGTGATGTCGCCCGCGTTGAAATCGTCCGACAACTTGGCCAGTTCATCAAAGTCAATCTCTTCGCATGGACGGTCTTTTAGGTGGGCCATAAAGATGTCCTTACGGGCCTCAAAATCAGGCTGTGGGACGAAAAACACGCGGTCGAAGCATCCGACACGCATGATGCTTTGGTCGATGAGGTCGGGGCGGTTGGTAGTGGCCACCACGAGGATGCCTTTCTTCGAGCATTCGTTCATCATGCCATACAAGGCCGAGATTTGCGGGGTGACGTTCTCTTCGTCTTCGGCGTTTGGGTTGGGCGCCATGAACTCCAGTTCGTCGATGCAGATGACAAACGGGGCCTTAATCTCGGCGGCATCAAACACACGTTGCAGGTTGTCAAGCACACCTTCTTGATAGATGTGTCCCATCTCGGGGCCGCTGATGATGGTATAATTGAAGCCCAATTCCTCCGCAAAGCTCTCAAGCACAAGGCTTTTACCACATCCTGGAGGGCCATAGAGCAGCACGCCGTTGATGGCCGGCAACCTGTATGACTTGGCCTTTTCGGGATTCTGCAAGGCGAAAAGCACCTCCTTTCGCAGTTGTTCCTTCAACTCGTTGCGGCCCGTGACGTTGTCGAAGCCTCTGCCCGAGCCTTTCCTAATGGTGATTGCGGGACCGTTGTTGACCTGGCTCTGTTCTGGTTGGGTGTCGGAATTGGAAGTCTCCTCTTCCATACGCTTTGCCAATTCAGGCATCACTTGTTCGAACAGTGCTTGTGCAAACTCAGTCGCCGATGCGAAACGGTCTTCTGGTTTCTTGGCCAGTGCTTTCATCAGGATAGCCTTCATATAATCAGGCAGTTTCACGTCTTCCGTCTCCAAGATGAGGTTCTGCTTCCGCGCTTCCTTCACCGCATCGGCGATTTTCTGCTTGTCGCCGTCGGGCACCCTCAAATCCATCATCTCCCAAGGCGACTTGCCGAAAACCAAGAAATAAAGCAGCGCGCCCGTTGAGAAGATGTCGCTTTTCACCGTATAGACTGCACGGAAAGTCTCAGGGGCGCGGAAATACGGCATCAGGTCCTCGTCGATGAAAGTCGGGCGACCCTTTACCATATAGGAGATGTGTCCAAGGTCAATGATGGTGGGCATCAACATGCCATCTTCCAGTTCCTGAAGCATGATGTTTGACGGTCGTATATCATTGTGAATCAATGCACAAGAATGAATAAACGACAAACCACCCAAAACGCAGAGCGTGATTTGCACTGCGTCCTCAAGGTCGAATGGGCCTTCATCCCTGACGGCGTCGTAAAGCGAAACGCCCCGATAAAACTCCGTCACGAGATAATGGTAACTCGCGTTGCCCTTGCGCACCACGCCGTTATCGACATAGCGGACGACGTTTTGGTTTTCGTCCGTATCCAATTCCTTGCAGAGTTGGATTTCATAGACTTCCTTACCCTCGAAAAGTTGTTCGTGAGGGATGCTTGCGATGTCGAACACCTTCATAAAATACATCATGTCGTCGGGGCCGAGCACCGTATACGACTCAGCCACAATGCCTTTCTTTATGAACGAGTTGATGACATACTTGCCTATCTTCTCACCTTTCTTGAATGTTTCCATAGCACAAAATTATTCGGGGGCAAAGGTCTTTATTTATTTTGAAACAAACAAGCGAAGCGGAGAAAAAATTAAGGCCCGAAAAACGTAATGGGAAAACGACAAAAAGCGAAAATAAAGAAAGGTGTCGGGAAAAATCCGTACTTTTGCAGCCGGATTTGGGTTCTTTCAGCCGAAGATTAATAGGGAATCCTGTGAAATTCAGGAGCTATGCCCGTAGCTGTAAGTTCAACAAACAAAGGTCTGCGGCACCATGTCACTGATATTCGTTATCGGGAAGACGCAGCGGACTTGGACGAGCCAGAAGACCTGCCCATTTCCATATTTGACAACTTTCGGGAACAAAAGTTTACAATAAATATGAAGAAACAGTATCAAGCAGTTACGGCTGCCGAAGCCGTCAAAGTCATCAAGTCGGGCGACCATGTCCACATCAGTTCGGTGTCGAATGTGCCGCAATGCTTAGTCAAGGCCTTGTGCGACAGGGGTCGCGCCGGCGAACTCAAGAACGTCTATATCCACCACCTGCACACCGAGGGCGCCGCGCCTTACGTGAATCCCGAGTTTGAGGGCATCTTCCAGCACAACGCCTTCTTCGTGGGCGCCAACGTGCGCGAAAGTGTGCAGAAAGGCCTCGCCGACTACATCCCCGTGTTTCTTGGCGAGACCTCGAAACTCTACCGCGAGCGTTACATCAGGTGCAATGTGGCCATGATTCAAGTGTGCCCGCCCGACAAGTTCGGCTATGTATCGTTGGGTCCTTCCGTGGATGCCACCTTGGCTGCCATGGAGAACGCCGACTTCACCATCGCCGTGGTGAACAAATATGTGCCGCGCACTATGGGCGACGCGCTCGTCCATATCAGCAAAATCAACTATTTCGTTGAGGACGACGCGCCTTTGCTCAGCGTCGAGATGCCCATGCCCACCGAGGCCGAGAAGACCATCGGGCGCTATTGCGCCGAACTCATCGAAGACGGTGCCTGCCTCCAGATGGGCATCGGCTCCATCCCGAACGCCATCCTCTCGTGCCTCCACAACCACAAGGACATCGGCATCCACACCGAGATGTTCAGCGACGGCATCCTGCCCCTTATTAAAAAAGGTGTCATCAACGGCAGCAAAAAACGTTTGGACAATGGCAAAATCGTTTCCACCTTCGTAATGGGTTCGCAGAAAATCTACAACTTCATCGACGGCAACCCGCAGGTGCTGCTGAGGGATGTGGAATACACCAACGACCCGTTTGTCATTGCGCAGCAGCCCAAGATGACCTCCGTCAATTCGGCCATTCAGGTGGACCTTTCGGGCCAAGTGTGCGCCGACTCGTTGGGCGAGCGCATCTATTCCGGTGTGGGCGGCCAGATCGACTTCGTCTATGGCTCGTCGCGCTCGAAGGGCGGCAAGGCCATCATCGCCATGCCCTCCACCACGCGCAAGGGCATCAACAAGATCGTGCCTGCCTTGGACTTGGGTTCGGGAGCCGTCACCACGCGCAACCACATCCACTGGTTCATCACGGAATATGGCGCGGTGAACCTTTACGGACGCTCGCTTCAGGAAAGGGCGAAACTCATCATCTCCGTGGCGCATCCGCAGTTCCAAGAGCAGTTGGACGAGGCCGCTTTCAAACGTTTTGGGCCGCATTTTCATTACCTTTGGAATAATCTATAATAGACGCGAGACTGCGGGACGCGAGACATGAGACTTTGGAGGTTGTCTCGTATCCCGCTGTCCCATGTCCCGAGTCAAAAAACAACAGCAATGTTTAGCAGTATCAACTTCGTAGAAATCTTCGGCGCGTTCATCGTTATGGCCGCCATCATCGACATTTTCGGTTCCATTCCCATTTTCATGGGCATGAAGGCACAAAACAAGAGCATCAAGGCGGGGCAAGCCTGCCTGACGGCGTTAGGTTTGTTTTTGGCGTTCTTCTTCGCCGGCGACGCCTTGCTGAAACTCTTCGGCATCGACGTAGCTTCGTTTGCCGTGGCTGGTTCGTTCGTGTTGTTCATCTTGGCCGTCGAGATGATTCTCGGTCGCGAAATCATCAAGAACGAGGGCGGCAAGGGCGGCGCGAGCATCGTGCCCATCGCCTTCCCGCTGATTGCCGGTCCGGGTGCGCTGACGGCCTTGCTCTCGCTTCGCGCCGATTATGCCGTCGTCAATATCATCATTGCGCTGTTGCTCAACATTTTGTTGGACTACATCGTCATCAGCCAACTCGACCGCATCCAGAAACTTTTGGGCGAAAACCTGATTTTCATCCTGCGCAAGTTCTTCGGTGTCATCCTTTTGGCCATCGCCGTGAACATGTTCGTGAACAATATCTCGGTGATTATTGCTAGCGTTCAGAGATAGCTGAAATAGTTTTTCAGCCAGCCAGTTTATACGCCAAATCAAAAAAATATGTACTTTTGCCGATGGTTATGTATGTAGAATACCTAAACGACATATTGCGTCCTGAAATCTCGGAATCCACGAAAGTGATCGACCTTTTTGCGGGTTGTGGTGGCTTGTCATTGGGTTTTGAAGCAGCTGGATACGAGACGATTGGATATGAATCTGAAGAAAATGCCGTCAATACATACAATAAAAACCTGAAAGGCAAATGCTTTTTCCACAAGTTGGATATTGGCTTTGAGTATCCTGAGGCTGATATTGTCATCGGAGGCCCTCCCTGCCAACCTTTCAGCGTGTTTGGCAGCCAAAAAGGCATGGAAGATGCTCGTGACGGATTCCCAATATTCATTGATGCGATAAGACAGACACATCCCAAAGTGTTCCTTTTCGAGAATGTCCGAAACTTGGCCTATTCGCACAAATGGTATTTCGACTTGATTAGAGATGAACTTGGCAAACTTGGCTATATAATTGATTTCAAGTGTATTAACGCGGCAAACTATGGCGTACCCCAAAACCGTGAGCGGATGATTGTGGTGGGACACAAATCCAAATTCCGTTTTCCTGCCATGCATCAAAAAAAAGTGACTGTGGGTGAGGCCATCGGCGACTTGATTGATACGGTTCAAGATGAAAGCAAGATATTGACGCCAAGACAGGATGAATACATTGCCATATATGAAAAGAAATCCGATTGCATCAATCCTCGCGACCTATATCCTGACAAGCCAGCAAGGACCTTGACTTGCAGGAATTTAGCGGGATGCACCAGTGACATGCAGCGGGTCAGGTTGAAAGACGGCAGGCGGAGAAGATTGGTGGTGAGAGAAGCCGCCCGATTGCAGAGTTTCCCGGATTGGTTTGAGTTTTCCGGCTCCGAAATCAAGCAGTTCAACCAAATTGGGAACGCCGTTCCGCCATTGTTGGCTTATCAGTTGGCCATGCAAATCAAGGAAACCTACGCTTTGCCGACGAAAAGCCAAGAAGAAATCTTTGAAAACGCAGTACCATTAACTCTATTTGATTGACTATGGAAATTCCATTGACTGGTAACAAAACCGATGCCGTCAAGCATCTGATTTTCGCAATGTTGGATGTTTTGGGAGAAGTTGGCATTCCTTTGGAAGGGACATCGAGAAGATTGGAGAGGATGGCCATGGCTTGTTTGGCCGTTGGCGACATTAAAACACAGTTTACCGAAGCGAAATCTGCTTCAGACAACCGTTTCCTGACCACAAGGGAAATCATTAGTTATGAGAACACCAACTATGGTGAAAACATTTCTCCCGGCTCGTATGATGACATCAGAAGGAAAGACTTGCTCCTTCTCGTGCAAGCCCGAATTGTGCTTAATTCTTCCTCATTTGACTCACAAGCAACAAACAATCCAACTCGCGGATATGCCTTGAATCCTCTGTTTTCAGGTTTGATAAAGCACTATGGAACAGACAAATGGAGAAAGACCTTAGGCGAATACAAAAAGCAAGTTGTGTTTCTAAAGGACGAACTTGAACGGAAACGGAATCTGGAAAAGATACCTGTAAAACTGCCTTGGGGTATTGAGTTGGAATTGTCTGCTGGAGAACATAATATTCTCCAAAAACGCATTGTTGAAGATTTCCTTCCGAGGTTCGGAATGGGCGCCGTGGTTTTGTATCTTGGCGACACTTCTGATAAGTTCCTTTACAAGAACGATGAAGTCCTAAGTCAAATCGGTTTCTTTACTTTGGAACACGATGAACTCCCTGATGTTGTGGCTTATTGCCGTGAAAAGCATTTGCTGTTTTTGATTGAAGCTGTACATAGTGCTGGTCCAATGAGCGAAATCCGTGTAAGGAAACTTAAAAAACAACTGGAAAAATGCACTGCCATCCCAATATTTGTAACCACTTTCCTTAACAAAAAGGAGTTTCGCAAATGGGTGACAGAAATCGCTTGGGAAACAGAAGTTTGGATTGCCGACAATCCTGAACACATGATACATTTCAACGGATACAAGTTTCTTGAAATTCACCAATAATGCACAAACAATAATTTCGTCATGCTAAACCTCTTCACCGGTTCGGGCGTCGGGTCTACCATTTTATATTTGGCCTTGTCCATCTTCCTCGGCCTGCTTTTGGGCAAAATCAAGATCGCGGGCATCTCGTTGGGCATCACTTGGGTGCTTTTTGTGGGCATTGCGCTGAGTGCCTTCGGCATCTCGCTCAACCATGACATGCTTCACATCATCAAGGAGTTCGGACTTATCTTGTTTGTGGTGGCCGTGGGCCTGCAAGTCGGGCCGGGATTTTTCCGCTCGTTCAAGAAAGGCGGCTTGGCCATGAACCTGATGGCCTTGGTCAATGTGGCGCTCGGCGTGCTGATTACGGTCATCATCGCCAAGGTCGCAAACCAAGACCTTGCCGACATGGCAGGTGTTTACACGGGTGCCATCACCAACACGCCAGGGCTTTCGGCGGCGCAGCAGGCCGTCAGCGACTTGGGCGTCGAGGGCGGTGCCGACCGTTTGGCGGCGGGCTATGCCGTGGCCTATCCTTTGGCCGTCGTGGGCATGATCGTGACCTGCATCCTGCTCCGTCCGCTCTGCCGAATAGACCTGAATAATGAACCAACTACTCTCAACACCCAACCTTCAACAACTCTCAACTCTCAACTCTCAACTCTCAACTCAAAAAAAAGCGGCTTTGCGCTCATCCCCATTTTCGTCATCATCGCCATAGGCATCATCGTAGGCTCCATCCCGATTCCCGTGGGCATGAAGGCACCCATCAAGCTCGGTTTGGCTGGCGGGCCACTCGTCGTGGCCATCATCGGAGGTTGGCTCGGCGCAAAGAAGGGTTGGTTCGGCACCGAGCTCACTGAAGGCCAAGGCGTTCATGCCTTGCGAGAAGTGGGCATCGCGCTTTTCTTGGCTTGCGTGGGCTTAAGTGCCGGAGGCCAGTTCGTTGAAACCGTGCAAGTTCATTATATGTGGGTTGTTTACGGTGTCATCATCACCATGGTGCCGCCCATTTTGGTCGGGCTGTTCGGGCGTTTGGTGCTGAAGATGAACTACTACACGCTGATGGGATTCATCGGCGGTTCCCACACCGACCCTCCTACCCTCGCCTTCGCCAACACCGTGGCTCCCGAAGGTTGCAAGCTGCCCAACATGGGCTACGCCACCGTCTATCCGCTGACCATGTTCTTGCGCATCTTCACTGCACAACTGCTGGTGCTGATGGCAGTATAGAAAACATGTTCGACCTGGCCCAAGACTAGGAAGGGATTACTTTGGTGGAGACGAAGATTAGGGGTCAAGGGTGTTTGTCAAATCAGTTCCTCTTCACTTATCAGATTATTCAGCAGGGCATAGACGGTAAGTCCTGAGACGGACTTGATTCCCGTTTTCCGCGTGATGTTTTTCCTGTGTGAGATGACCGTATGGATGGAGATGTTCATCTGGTCGGCGATCTCCTTGTTCATCATGCCTTTGGCGACGGCTATCAGCACGTCGGTTTCGCGTTTCGACAGTTCCACATCCTCGGTGCCCTTCGTGGTGTCGCTTTGCGCAAACTCGTTCATCTTGCTGATGACCTTCGACCGCGTGTCGTTGATTGCGATGACTCTGCTGTAAGGGGTCAGCATGGAATGGTCGAGGCACGAAGCCACCAACGCGACAACGATGAGGCGTGGATGTTCCATGACGAGATTAGCAAGGAACTCCTTGTTTCGATAGCCCAAAAGCACGGGGTCAATAATGAGCAGATTGGCATCTGTGGCCAAGATTTTCTCAGAGAGCCTTTCGGGGTTGTCGAGGCGTGCCACCACGTCGAACTGCGCCATGCCGTCAATAATCTCAGTCAATCCTATGGCGACGATTTCAGAGGCTTCACAAATGATGACGCGGTTTCTCATGGCTGGGCGTTTTCAAGGGATTCGACGTATGGGATGAGAATGCGTTCCTCGATGAGCGAGTGGCGGTTCAGGTCGTCGCTCAGTTCCATGATGTCAAGCGAAATCTCGATGCGTTCCTTGGGCAGGATGTCGCCGGGCAGATACTTGAGGAGGATGTTCATCATGTCGTCGAGGACATCCTGGATGTTCGTGTGGTTGTGCTCAAACTCGTCAATCTTGTACGAATCTGTGCGTTGCCCTTTGAGCAAAGCCTCAATGTAAGGGAACACCACCTCTTCCTCGTAGTATTGGATGTGCCTCGTCACTTCTTGTTTGTATTCGCCGTAGAAATTGCGGAGCATGGGGCCATGTTTTTGTCCGCACGCATCAATGATGTGTTGCAGGTGTTCCTCGATGTGCGGGAAGCGCTCGTCGAGATAATAGCGGTGCGAGGCCTTCAGATAAGAGAGCAGGTCGCGCATGTCGATTTTTCGCAGGTCTTCCTTTTCTGGCCTGAAATGGCTGTTGGAGTAGATTTCGCAGATCATGAGGAAAAGTTCGGCATTGACGTGGTTAGTCAGGCACACTTGTTCCACATTGCGGTCGCCAAAGCCCAATCCGATGCCGAAGCGGGGCAGCAATTGCAACAACCGACGGTCGTCCGTCATCAGTTCGAAGAGTTTGGCGTCTTTTGAAAAAGGGGTTTTCTTTTTGTCCATGATGTCATTTTTTTTCATGGCGCAAAAATAAGAAAAATCCTACTTTATTCCGATCTCGCAAAAACAGGGGATGTGTGCACAGTTCCCACAATTTGTATATTTTTGCGGCACCTATGAAGCATCTCCGTCATCTCATATCCTTCCTCGCCATTGTCCTCATCGCCGTTCTCGCGGCAGGCACCGTCGTCGAGCGGTTGCATGGATCGGAACTCGCATCGACCAATGTTTATGGGGCTTGGTGGTTCGTGGGATTGTGGGGATTGGTGGCAGTCGCCATTGTCATCATGGCCATAAAATGCCGTATGTGGAAACAACTTTCGGTCTGCGCCCTACATCTGTCCATTATCCTCATACTATTGGGTGCGTTGCTCACCATGCTCACGGGACAACACGGCAGGATGAAACTTGAGCCCTACCGTCCCAACAGCCACTTTTTCATCAAAAGCCACGATGAGATAACGAAAGCGACCCTGCCTTTCAGCCTCACCTTGAACCGTTTCGAGATTGAGACCTACCAAGGCGGCAGCAAGCCAAAGGACTATGTGAGCCATCTGCGGATCAACGATGGAGGCACCTTTACGGAGACCACCATTTCGATGAATAACATACTGAAACACAAGCATTATCGTTTCTATCAAAGCGACTATGACGGCAAAGGCAATTCCATCCTCGCCGTCGCCCACGACCCTTGGGGCATCGGCGCGACCTATGCGGGTTATGCGCTGCTTTTTGTCGCTTTGGTGGCCAAACTTATCGAACGGCGAAAGGCTTTTCGTGCCGTCACCATTTCGTGGCTGGCGGTGCTCGCCGTATTGCTTGTGGTGCTTTACGTCAGGATGCGCACCCGCCAACTGATGCCAGTGCTGCGCTCGCCCTATTTCAGTCTCCACATTTCCACCATTGTGACAGCCTACGCCTTGCTGCTTGGCATCATGGTGGTCGGTATTATCGCCCTAATCCGCCCGAAAGGCCAAAATCGCCTTGAACGCCTGAAAAACCTTAGCATGGACATGCTCTATCCTGTAGTTGCAATGCTTGCCATCGGCATCTTCATCGGCGCGGTGTGGGCCAACGTTTCGTGGGGCAACTATTGGTCGTGGGACCCGAAAGAGGTCTGGGCGCTCATCACCTTGCTCATCTACGCTGCACCGCTGCACGGAAAACTCTGGAAACCATTCCAAAAACCCATGTTTTTCCACATTTACAGCATCCTTGCCTTCCTGAGCGTGGTCATCACCTATTTCGGGGTGAACCATATTCTGGGCGGCATTCACGCCTATAATTGAAAACAATCATCAGGCTATTTATTTTACAATCACCTTCTCGACACGTATGCTCTTATCGCGGACCAGAGCGACGAAATATACACCTTTTCGGAGACAACTTAAATCGACTTGCGCAGCTCCTCCTCGCGATTGTCCTTTCATCACGGTTTGACCAACGATGTCGTAAACCGTATAATCAAAACTTTGCTGATCTTCAAAAGCAATGTTGATTTTACCATCGGTGGGATTGGGATACAGGGTCATTCCCATCTCATGCTCTCCCATGCCGTCATACACATAGTTCATCACGACATGCACAGTAAAATCGACATATTGTCCGTCGCTGGTGGCGCGCATGGTGAGGTTGGCCGTGGCTTGGCTATTGTTTTGGCGCGTCATTACCAAAACCTTGCCATTCATCGTGGCCGTCAAGGCATTGGAGTTCGAGTTGGATACAATGCTGTAGATGATGCTTTCGTCAGGATCATCGGGGTCGGTGGCCACGCCGTTCAGGTTGACTTGTATCGTCTGTGGGTATTCCATAAAGACCACATCCTGGACGGGATTAACGATGTAAGGCGGCTCGTCGACGACGACTGGGGCACTGCCATTGAAGTCCTCCATGCAGAAATAGGCAGGCGTAACCATTCCTCCGGTGTTGTATTTCGATGAAGAAAGGCTGAACGAGATGGAGGCCACCGGTCCCAAAGGACTGAGGTCAAACCACTCCCAAGTGTTGAGAATGTAGTCTTGCTCATTATTGGCGAAGCGATAGTCGGCGAGATAGAAATCCAAAGTGCCTACGGTTTGGCCGTTGGCGTTCTTGCCTGTTGCAGTCAGTTTGAACCAATCGGGATCGTTGCCCGAAACTCCGCCGAAAGGCGTAGCCGTGTAGTCGCCTTCAAGCATGTTTTGGTATGCCCAAAGGTTGTTGGTAACAAAGCATCCTGAAACGGTTTGCGTACTGCCGTCAGCCGCCGACACTTCGGTTTGCGCTCCCATCGCATAAGCCACAGCATACTGCGCCGACCCGTTGAAACCGCCGCCAGCGGCAGCCGTGTATTGGGCATCCAAGCCTGTTGGACTGAGGTCGGAACGATTGGAAGCCGTAAAACCGCCCCAGAAATAGGATGAATAATAATTGGTGAACATCCATCCTCCACTAAACATCTCGTTATCGCCTTCCTCGGGTTGCCAAATGCCTTGTGAAGACAACGCAACATCCTCGAAATCTGCAACTTCTACAACCACTACCACCTCGTTACCCGAAACATCGACATCCATATCGACATGCTTGCCGTTGCTCATGGCCCGAATGGTCAAAGTCTTGCCACTGAATGCATCCGCTGTGGTTCTTGAGACCGACAGAAGCTTGTCGGTGTCAATCATGGCGGAAATCTCTTCGGGGCAGCTGTGCACCGAAAGCGTCATAAATTGGTTGTTGTTGTCGGGGTCGTCAAAGGTGTTGGTGAGGTCGAAAGTCAACGTCTGGGGGTAGTCGGTGAAAACGATAGGTGCAAGTTGATTGGCCACTACGGGCGGCTGGTCCTCGACGACGCATTCCACTGTGAACGAGGTTTGCACCGACTGTCCGGCGCTCTCGGCATTGATTGTTATGGTTGCCGTTCCAGCCAAGTTGGCAAGACGTTCCACGACGAGTGTGTTGCCGCTCAGTGTAGTTCCGACGAGGCTCGCATTGCTGTTGTGAGCCACTGTCATCACTATGTTTTCGTTCGGGTCGTCAGGGTCGTTGAACGTGTTAGCCAGGTCGATTGTTTGGCTGGCAGGAAAAGTCTCAAACACGATATTATCGATGGGATTTACCACCACGGGCGGCAAGTTGCTTCCGCTTTCAAATTCGTCGGCGCCGGCGCAAGGCGTGTTGGAACGGGTCTCGCCGTCAATATCTGTCGTCACATAGGACAAGGGATTGGCCACGGTTATGCCGTTGCTGCTTGTGATGTGCAAATCGGTATTAGCCACAAACTCAGGTGTGCAAAGAGCCGAATGGGCATCAAAGCCAGTTCCCGTTGTCCAATCGGACAAGGAGGCATAATCTGTGGTTCCCAATCTTCCGAAACTGCTGCCTGCGTATGAAAAGCGGTTGTAGTCGCTGAAACGGTCGGTGACTTCGTTCTGGAAGCGCAACACATAGCCGTTGGTTTCATTGACGATAAGATTGTTGTACACAAAAAGGTTTGACCAGTTTTTCTCCACGATGATGCTACCGCAATTGGCCGTACCGCTGCATTTAACGGTGTTGTTCACGAAATAGACATGGCTGCTATTGACATCATCCAAGTCGCAGCACCAGCTGCTGCTGACATTGCTGACAAGGTTGATCATGTTGTTGCGGATAATGACCGGTTCCTCTTGTGTGCCTATCGCGGGGCGCGTTTCGAACACGGTGGCATAGTTGCTGTTTCGCGTCACGTTCATCACATTGTTCTCGATGACACAGCCGTAACGGATGCGCAACAAATCCATGGCGTGGTAGTTGGAGAGCACGTCGTGGCTGTGGTTCGTAACGGTGTTGCCTCTAACGATTGCATGGTCCGTGAAAGAAATGTACACGCTTTTGAAAGCCTGGTTGGTGAAGGTGCAATTCTCCACCAAAAGCCCGTCGTTGAGCGTGTAGATGTTGTGGCCTTGGTAGTACAAGCCGATATAGCCGTTTTCGAAATGACAGCCGACAAATTCGTTATTGGTATCGACCCAATCTCCGGAGAGGCGATAGACGACGGTTTTGTCGTTGTCGAGGCTGGTGCTTGAAACGGCTCCGACGAAACGCACATCCTCGAAACGGAGGCCCTCATTGCCGTTTTTCATCCTCACCACATTGGCTTTGTTGGTGGAGGTGGTGGTTAGGGTCATGTTCTCGAAAGCGACAAAGTCGGTGCCGTTGAGGGTAAGCGTGGCATTGTCGGTGTAACCAGCATTGGTGCTGACAACAACTTGTTGGTTGTCGGCACCCATGCCGCGAAACACAACACGATTGGTCGCGCTTGTCCCGCTGATGTTGTTGATAGAGACATACTCCTCATAGGTTCCGGGAGCCACTTCAAAGACGACCTGCCCCGACACGCCCGCCGACAAGGCAGCAACCGCTGCGCCGATAGAGGAATAATCAGGATTTTGGGATGAATTGTTGCTAATGGTGTAGGTACCAGACAATTGCGCATTAGCGACAGTCGCTGACAACAGCAACAAGAATAAAAGCAGTTTTTTTCGCATAAGTTATTGATGCTACGATGTTTTAAACCTATTGCAAAACCACCGCAAGCGGCCATGCCAATTGCCACGCTCAGCATCGCCCTTGTTCCCGAAGGCTTGCAATTGAATTCATTGTTTGGCAGGTCTTCTGACTCGCCCGAGCCTGTCGCCTTCCCATACGGATGGGCCGTACAGTGGCATGTTTTGACAGACCTTATGCGGGCTTACAGCAGCGGGCACTGTTGCCGGTTTGCACGGCATTCCCTTGGCCAAATCGGCGGCAAAGATACGGCATTTTCCCGAAACGGCAATTTCTGCTTCCGAAAAGTTTTTTCCAGCACTTCAAGTGGCGCATGAAAAAAAAGACTATTTTTGCCGCCGATTTGTGGTGTCCTTCACGGACTCAATAGGGAATCGGGTGAGAATCCCGGACAGTTCCCGCTGCTGTGATGGTCGCAACGCTTGCCATGAATGTCACTGAAAGCCTTGTCTTTCGGGAAGGCGGCAAGTAATGACCTCAGTCAGAAGACCTGCCTCAAGTCGCGAAACAAGGCTTCCGGGAATTGGAGCTGGGATTCTATATTTAATAAGGTGTGCCCTCACGTAGGGTTGTGCCTTCGTCTTAGGTATTCCAACATTTTTCCAGAGGTTTTGAGGTAAATAGCAGATTATTAAACCTTTAAACTTGTGTAATATGTATTCAAAATTCTTTACGCGATTGTTCCTGCTGATAGGAATGATGAAATTTTTTTCGACGTGAAGACGCAAAAAATCGTGGTGAGATAATCGCCTGCGAAAACAACCCAGTTATCTTTTTTTCTTTCATATTGTTGGCCGGCGGCGAAAGCTGCCGGTTTTTTTGCAACAAAAACAAAGAAGTCCCACCAAGGCGGAACTTCCTGTAAAACAACGACTCAGGCGAATAAGCGGGATTCTGTTCCCCTTGCGGGGCGACTGTCATTTCTCTAGGCCTGCGGTCGCCCACAGGCTCAAGCGCCCTACCCTGAGACGACGGACGAGCAGCCCGTTCGAAGCCCGAAAGCCTCATTGCCTCTATACTTGGACTTGCAGCCCATAAGGTTTACCCCGGCGGAATGTCGCCACCCGCCGCGTGAGCTCTTACCTCACGTTTTCACCCTTACCCTTGCGGGCGGTATATTTTTCTGTGGCACTTGCTGTTGCCCTTGCGGACACCTTCCTGTTAAGAAGTATGGTGCTCTGTGCTGTCCCGACTTTCCTCGCGCCGGCTTTCCCGACCCGCGACAGTCTGGTCTGAATCGCGCTGCAAAAATACGGAATTTTTTCTGTTTTAACGTGTACTTTTCTTATTTCGCGGCACGCACTGGACGGACAGGAATGCCCACATAACGACTGTCCTCATACATGTAATGGTCGGTACCGTGAATGACAAAGCCAAACCGCCATGCATGGTCCACCCAAAGCGTGGGAAGGCTGCTCGACCAATAATCACCATAGCCCCAACCCGTATAATTGCTTCCATGATAGGAGCCTGTTCCAGGTAGGAAGAGCGTGTTGCCATTGGGACCCGTGTAAAGCATACCGCACACACTGTCTTGATTGATGTATGCTGGAGTGCAATACTCCATTAGTTCCCTCCATTCGGCGTAGGTGGGCGTGCGCCAGTCGCTGCCCCAATTGACCGTTGCGGCATCATCGCAGGGGAGCAAGACGGAAAGCGTATCGCAGTAACCATTGTAGCCAAATTTAAGGAAATCAGGGCTGGCATCGTGG
>JBGUHI010000097.1:0-23635 GCA_045111995.1 Candidatus Limimorpha sp.
GATAGGGTTATGGCTTATGCTTGCCGGCATGGTTTGCGTTAATGCGCAAACAGGCGGGAAATTTGTATATAACTTCTTGAACCTCAGTTATTCATCGCGGATTGCAAGTCTCGGCGGAAATCTGATTTCCGTGCATGACGGTGACCCGGTATTGACATTGGCGAACCCGTCGTACATCAGTGAACGTCAGCATAACACCTTGGCACTGAACTATACGGACTATTTCGCGCACAACGGCGCCATGTCGGCGGTCTATTCGCATACTTTTCCTAAGGTGGGGAGTTTTGCGGTGGGGGTCTATGGGTTGGCTTACGGATCTTTTCGCGGTGCTGATGAGAATGGTGCGGAAACCGGCATGTTTTCTGCCGGCGACTATGCATTGGTTCTCGGTTGGGGTCGTGAACTGTCTCCGAATTTTTCTGTTGGTGCCAATCTCAAGACGGTGTTCAGCTACTTCGGGCCCTATTTTTCCTCCGGTTTGGCGGTGGACATTGCTGGAAGCTATTTCAATGACGAAAAAAACTTGTCCCTCACTTTGTTGGCGAAAAACATCGGCACACAGGTGAAGTGCTATGCGCCCGGAAATCGTGAACTGCTGCCTTTCGATTTGCAGCTGGCTTTCTCGCAACGGCTGAAACACGTCCCGATACGTTACCATATCTCCCTGCACTCTTTATATCGCTGGAACATGAATTACTATGGGAGGGACAATCCGTTCCTCAATACGGATGCCATCACAGGGGAGATTCAATATCCGTCGAAAGTGGCGCAGTTTGCGGACAACTTCTTCCGGCATTTTGTCTTCGGCATTGAATTGGTGCCAATTAAATATTTCTCCTTGCAAGTGGCTTATAACCACAACGTTCATCAGGAGATGAAGGTGCTGTCGCGGAAGTCGATGGCTGGTTTTTCATACGGTTTTCAGTTGAATATCAAAGGAATACGGTTTGGATTTTCCCGGATGCATTATGCAGTGGGAGCAACGCCGAACTACATCGACCTTGCCTTTGACTTTAACGAGCTGGCTAAAAACAGCAAGGAGCGGAAATCAAGAAAATTAGAACGAATCACTTCGGAATGATATGAATATACCCTTTTCACCGCCTCACATTGATGATGCGATAGTCAATGAAGTAGTCTCAGCATTGCGTTCAGGATGGATTACGACAGGGCCGAGAACAAAAATGTTTGAAAAAAAACTTGCGGAATATTGTGGTATTCAGCAAGTTGTATGTGTAAATTCCGCTTCGGCCGGGCTGGAGCTTGTCTTGCGTTGGTTTGGTGTAGGCCCAGGCGATGAGGTCATTGTGCCTGCCTATACCTACACAGCCACGGCAGAAGTGGTGCTTCACTGTGGTGCCATTCCTGTGATGGTGGATGTGAACGATGATTTGCTCATGTATGTGGATTTGGTGAAAAATGCTGTGACAGAGCGCACCAAAGTGATTATCCCTGTAGATCTTGTCGGACTTCCGTGCGACTATGCCGAACTGTTTGACATGGTGAACGACCGGTTTGTCCGCCAGCGTTTCCATCCTGCCAACGACACGCAGCGCAAACTTGGTCGGATTCTGATTCTTGCAGATGCCGCCCACTCGTTGGGCGCTCGCTACCGTGGGAAGAAGAGCGGGGCCTTGGCCGATATTTCCGTTTTCTCATTCCATGCCGTCAAAAATCTGACTACGGCGGAGGGAGGGGCCATCTGTCTGAACCTACCGGAATGTTTTGACGGGGAAGAAATATATAAAGATCTTTGTATCAATTCGTTGCATGGTCAATCGAAGGATGCGCTCGCAAAGACAAAAGCAGGTGCATGGCGTTACGATGTCAGTACGATTGGCTACAAATGCAACATGACGGATATTGCCGCTGCAATGGGGCTGGTGGAATTGGCGCGCTACGAATCCCTTATCCTTCCCCGCAGGAGAGCTATCTATGAGGCATACGACCAAGCTTTTGCAGCGGATGCGCGTTTCAGAACACCTACATACGAGACGGAGAGCAAGTGTTCATCCTATCATGTCTATACATTGCGCGTAATCGGCATTACGGAGGCGCAGCGTGATGCCATCATTCTGTATATGGCTGAACAAGGGGTGGCTGCAAATGTTCATTACATTCCCCTTCCGATGCTAACCGCTTATAAAACACTTGGTTATGATATAAAATATTATCCTAATGCTTGTCAGCAGTACACTTGCGAAATCAGTCTGCCCGTCTATTACGATTTGACTGATGAGCAGGTGGCTGAAGTGATTCGGGTGACGAAGGAGGCGGTGTCGTCGGTTTGCGGCCTATAGGTTGTACCACTCCGGGTGCGCGTGCGGCTTGTCCTCTAAGTTGAACCGGCCTTTCCGATAGCCTTGCAGTCCGTTGTATTGAGCGAGAATCTCCTGCATGTCTTTTTCGTAGTCGCCAGTGGGATGGAAGATGGACATGATGCCGCATGTCCGGGTTTTGTAGTCGATGTAGCCCAGACTGATGGGCACTCCGGCCTCCATGGCAATCTGGTAAAAGCCGCGCTTCCACCTTTCCACTTTTTTCCGGGTGCCTTCAGGGCAGATAATCAGGGTGATGCGTTCGCGCTCCTTGATGATGTTGGCGGCATATTCCACAAAATTCCGTGTGTGCTTTCGGTCCACCGGAATGCCGCCCAACTTCTTCAATAAAAAGTTCATGGGGAAGAAAAAGAACTCTTTCTTGATGATGGTACTGGCGTGCAGGTCGTAGTATTGCATCGCAGCAAGACCAATGACAAAATCCATGATGGAGGTGTGCGGTGCCATCATCAGCACGCTTTTGGGAAGTGTGCCCTCGGGATTGGGATAGGGAATGGGTTTTATCCGATATACATATTTGAAAAGAAAATCGCTAAGCATGACTTAAACTGTTGATTATAAATTTGTTGTTTTCAAAAAAGCCTTCGATTCCGCATCCCATCCGCAAGGCTCGGTTGTCGGGAAGATGCCCGGCGGGCACGTTGAAAATGAGAGGGATGTCCATGTCGCGACAGCAATCGGCCACAATTTCATCCGCCGTTTTCCCGAAAGGAATGGCGTTGTCGTGCATGTCGCTGAGATGCCCTACCAATAGGGCCTTGATGCTGGCCAGCTTTCCGCTTCGCTTCAAATTGAGCATCATTCGGTCAATGTGGTAAAGGTATTCGTCCAAATCTTCGATAAACAGCACTTTTCCGACAGAATCGATGTCTGACGGGGATCCTATAAGCGAGTAAAGCATGGAAAGATTTCCTCCTGTTAAAATTCCTGAAAAAGGCCGGCAAACCGACAGCGGATGGGATGCTAACGCATACGTGAGGTCTTTGCCAGTTAACGCATCTAAAAAAGATCGGGCTGCTGAAGATTGGGTGTCGTTCTCCGTGAGGTTTATCGGCATGGTGGAATGAAGCGTGGCGATTTGGAAGTTTTGTTGGATATGGCTGTGGAAAACTGTAATGTCGCTGTAGCCGCATACCCATTTCGGTTTTTGGCGGAAGTGACTGAAATCCAGCCGGTCGATGATACGGGCGGAGCCATACCCCCCTCGTACACACCAAATGGCGTTTACTTGGTCATTGTCTAACAAATCTTGAAAATATTGCGCGCGCAAAATGTCGTTGCCGGCAAACTGGTGGTCTTCAGCAAAGAGCCTTTCGTCATAAAAAACGTTAAAACCAGCTTTTTCCAACCATTCCTCAGCGGGGAAAATCTCTGATTTGGAGATTTTGCGGGCAGGGGCGGCCAGGGCAATCGTGTCGCCTGCTGACAAGTAGGGAGGGATGGTCATAGCGTGATGTTGTTTTTGGCAAGGATCTGTAGGGTCAAGTCGTTTAAAAGTCGGCGTTGTTCCATATTGTTGCGGAAGCGGCGTTTGTGTTTCGAAATTTTGCAATTCTTGAAAATTTCACCCGTAACATTTTTATAATCAGGGTTTATGGCAGCTGTCAGCATATTGGCTGCACCTTGCTCGGGCGTGTTTATCATTGGGCGGAAAATCCAGTCGCAGAGTTTGTCCACGATTACATTATCCATTCGTATAATGTTGGTGTCCACGATGTTGGGATCCGAAACGTTGAAGCATATCCCTTCGTTTTTCCACGTTTCGGAGGCATCCAGCATGAAATAGTAGAGAGCCAGTTTGGAGCTGCCGTAGGCGCGAAACCGGTTGTAGTTTCGGGCGGTCTTGGGTTCGAAGAGGTCTGGGGTTATCTTGCCGATGGCGTAAGCCAGGGAAATCATGCTCACGATGCGGGTTCCGGTTCCCATAATTGGGTGCAAAAGGTTGGTTAACGCAAAGTGTCCCAGATAGTTGACTGCCATAGTGTATTCAATGTCGTTGACACTGGTTTTTGCGTGGCTGGGGAGTACGCCGGCGTTGTTCAACAGAATTTTCAGAGATGGGAAACGGTTCTTCACGTCATCGGTGAATCGGACAATGTCGTGAAGGTCGCCGAGATCCACCCGCATGAGATGGAGGTTGCCGTTGGTCTCGCGCCGGATTTGGTCCACCAGGGGCTTTGCTGCATCAGGGTCGATGCAGGCCATAATCACTTCGTAGCCGGCTTTTGCCAGCTCGCGTGTGTGGATGCGTCCCATGCCCCCGTCCGCACCGGTCACCAACGCCACGCCTCTTTGCATTTCATCACCCATTCGTTAACGCTTTTTAACCGAAATAATTTAGTTGTCTGTGCAGATGATGGAATGGTGGACGGTGGTCACGGAGTCCATTTGAAGAGTTTCGTCCTTGTTGAAGTCTTCGCAATTGTTGCGGGTGAAATTGCTCACCGTGTCCGTGGAGTTGTTGATGATGCTGTCGTTCTGGGTCAGCACGTTGGTGGAATAGCATCTGCACTCCTTCATTCCACAGGAGGCAAAACATATCATTACGGAAATAAGTCCAAATAAAGTGAATATTTTTTTCATTTTAACGAATTTTAGGCTTGTTTTGCGGAGCACGCTAAAGCGTAAAGTTTGATTTGTTTGATCATGGAGGCCAGACCGTTGGAGCGAGTGGGGGAGAGGTGGTTTTTGAGTCCGATGGCATCGATGTATGACAAGTCGTTTTCGAGAATCTCCTTCGGCGTGTGTCCTGAGAGAACTCTAATCAACAGATTGACAATGCCTTTTGTGATAATAGCATCGCTGTCAGCGGTGAAATAGAGCTTCCCGTCGCGCATTTCAGGGTGCAGCCAAACCTGCGACTGGCAGCCGCTGATGAGAAACTCCTCGGTTTTGTACTGCGGGTCGATCATCGGCAAGTCTTTCCCCAACTCAATGATGTAGTTGTATTTGTCCATCCAGTCGTCGAACATCTCGAACTCCTGAATCAGTTCCGTTTCCTTTTCTTTCATTGTAGCCATATTTCCAACTTCCTTTCTTGTAATGTTTTACGTTTTTTGAAACAACGTTGCAAAAATAAGAAAACTTGCGTTCTATTGCTTCACATTTTCTTGCAAGGTTTTGTTGATGAGTGTTTTGAGCTCCAGAACATTGGTTTCCACAACTTTACGTTTTTCCGGCTGGAAAAGTGTGGCATATCTCGCCTTGCCGACTTTGAACTTCAATTTATCTTCCAACCCGATGATATCCAGCCCGATACGGACTGGTTTCAGTAGAGAGATGTTATAGTCGTATGTCAGGTCAAGGTTGTGCCGTCCGGATACAATCGCTTGGTATTTGTCGATGGAGAGCAGGAACGGATAGACATCGACCTCGTTCTTGTAGATGGTGATTTCGGTGGAGAGACTGTCGATTTTGTTTTGGGTTTTCTTATTGAACATCAGTTTTTTAGCAATATTTTGATAAGTCTCGTTGTCGAGAACGACAAGATCGTGACCGTTGATGGCGGCAGCACCGCGCAGAGTGGAATACTTGATGTCGTAGTTGGACTTCAGATAGGTTTCGGCGGCGAAGTGGAATTCCGCGTTTCCGCTGAAGGATTTCAGCATGGGCAGGATGGTATCGACTTCTGGAATCATCGCAATCAACTTGTCTATCTTTATATCAAGCAGATGGAAGTCAAAGCCAAGGAAAAGGTGGTTCATGCGCGGGGTGCGGTACATGGCCGTGAGCTGCATTCGCGCGGCGTCGTTGGTGAGACCCATCTCTTCCAGCACCAATACTCCGTCCTTTACAAAGACCCGGCCGGCGATGTTGCGGAATTCGACATCCTCATATAGTGCCTTCTTGATGGTGGTGTTCAGGTTGACATCCATCCCGAAGGGGACGATGAATGGGGTTTTCCCGTTTTTGTCCGCTTCGTTCTCCGCTTGCGCTACCAAGGAGTCGGGTGCGTTAAAACCGTCAACCAATGCCATTAATTCGTTGAGGTTCAAATAATTGGCAATAAGTTCGAGATTTCCTTTAAGCAGTCCTTCGTTGTGGAAGTAGGGTTCGATACCCGTGATGGTTCCTTTCAGCGATGCACTGGATTGCCCGAACTCGATATTTGCTTTTTTTAACACACATTTTTTAGGATTGAAGTCAAGGTCGAGCGTGGGAATCCTCAAAGAGTGTGCGAGGTCCTGGATATTTGCTTTTGCATCGGAGAGTTGTAGCTGCACGATGGGCGACCAGCGCAGCAGCGGGTTCTCCTCGCCGTCTTTATAGTCTGTTTGGGCATTGAGATTCACTGTTTGCACATTGATGGCACTTGTATTTCCGATTTGCGCCAGAACTTGATTCCCAGTGTATTTCAATTGCATTTGATCGGTGTTGTGCAACACGAATTCACCTTTTGGCTGGGAAAGCAACGCGGAAATGGTATCTGCCGTGATGTGGAGTTGTCCGAATTGGTAGGCGGTGGCGAATTTAAGATTTATAGTGCTGTCTAACAGATTATTGGTGTAAGCATCGAGATTCAGGTCGGTGGCGTTGAGGGAAAACTGCTCAGGATTGGAGACGGAAAGTGTGGTGGCATGAATCTTGGCATTGGCCCATTCCTCAATCTTGTAGGGCTGCTTAGTGGCTGGAAATTCGATGTCGGCCTGCAAGTTTGGCGATTTGACCAGGGTGGTGTCGTGATAGAGCAGTTCCAAGTTCGTGAATTGGCCATTGATGACGGCTTTTGAGATGTTTTCGGCGGAGAATTTCGTTTCGGGGTCGTAGGAGAGCTGTGTTTTGAGCCGGATGTCCGCCTGACCCTCATATTTTGTGAAGTCCTCGGGCAGAAAATCCTTGAAGTCGGTGATATGCAGTTTTCCTGTTGCGAAGACATCAAGCAACATTTTGCCTAACAAGTCTTTAATGGTGCCGGATACGGTCAAGCGGTTGCGCTTGCGGGTGGTTGCCGACAGCGTTTTGACGGTCAGGTTGGTCTGGTTTTTCAAGTCGAGGTTGAGATCGAAATGACCGTCCACTTTCTCAAAACTGAGGGGAAGGTCCTTCATGGCGAAATCGCCTCGGTTCCACTCCACTCCGGCGGTGACGACGGGCATGAGCGAATCGCTATAGGTTCCCATGACGTCACCCTCCACGGCTATGTTGCCGTTTATGGTCATGTTGTCCAGGGTATTGCCGATGAGTGCACGAGGAATCAAAGGAAGAATTTCGTTGAGTTTCCATTGGCCGGTCTTGTAGTGCAGGTCGGTGTGCAGGCTGCCGTTGGCAGTGTCGGCGGCAACTTGGCCGTTCAGCTCAAGTCGCTGATTGTCAAGAGTGAGTCGGGTGTCGCGCAGGTCGAACCTAAGAGTGGAGAAATCGGCGAGCAAGCCGGTTTCCACGGCGATGTCCGCGTTGCGAAGGTAATGCGCCGTGTCGATAAGCAGGGTGGTGTTCCGCATGTCGATGTCAAAATTGCCATCGAGAAGGTTAAAATCTGTTAATGTTCCAGCGTAGGAGGCACGTAAATCTTCGCCCGCGAGGCGCAAAGCGTTGCTGTCGTGCAGGGCGAGCGCAAGCGTTTCGGCACTTAGATCCACATTTCCGTTCACTTTTTGTTGGTCAAGATTCCCTTTCACAGCGACATTAACCTTTTGGGCGTGTGCTTTCTGTTCCGACTGCACATTGGTGTATCGGATGTCCAAGCCGTTTGCTTTAACCTTTTTTAGGTCAATGATGTAGTCAAAGGAGGTCGTGTCATTGGGGTCGGAACGGAAGACGTTGTAATTGCCGTTGCCCTTTTCGTCTATGTAGAGATTCAGCAATCCGTTGTTCAGTGAAAAATCGTTAATTTCAAGGTGTTTGTTTTTCATCAGTTCACGGATGTTCAGGCTTGCCAAACACTCTTTGGCATACAGCAATGTGTCGGAAACATCTGCGTTTGTTGGATTTTTCAGCACCACATTCTCCAAATCCAGCCCAATTTTCGGAAAAGTCTTGAAGAACGTGAGCCCGGCCTTGTCCATGCTGAATTCGCAGGTGAGGAATCTGTGAGCTTGGCTGTTGACCATTTTCGCCAGTTTGGAAGGTGAAAAAATGCTAAAAAGCGCCACAGATACGACAATGGCAACCAGCAGGAATAAGGATGCCAAAGAAAACAGTCCTATTTTCAGCCCCTTTTTCATTTTCCTTTGGTGAAAGTATAATATTTGCCGTAGTTGTCGTGATATTCGAGCGTGGTGGTGGTCAGTTTGGTGACGGTATAGGTTTTCGGAACGTTTCCGCCCATTTCCATCTGGTGAATCTGTGTGAGAGTGGCATTTTCAAGGGTCCAGGTGAAGGGCTGCGCCTCTTCTTCGGTCACGTCGTCGGCCGTGTCCCAGGTGTAGCCAGTGCCAGCGGCATCGTAGAACTCGTGTACCGTGCCCGTCACCCAATAGCCGTACATCAGGCTTCTGTCAAACTTTTCGTCATGCGAAAAAAAATCGCATCCGGCCAGCATCAGCACAAGGAAGCAGACTAAGTTTCCGAATATCAGGCTTTTTCGGGTTTTCTTGACAGTGTTCATGAACTTTTTCATTTTTCCCTTCTATCAATCGGTATTTTGTTAGACCGATTTCGCGGGCAAAAGTACACTTTTTTTATAAAGTTATTTTTTGACCACTTTCCGAACTTCAAGGTGTTGGCTACTGTCGCGAATGACCACATAATAGAGTCCATCCACCCATGAGCGGGTACAGATTTTCACGGTGTTCATTCCGATAACATCCTTGTTGTCAATTATTTGTCCAATTGAATTATAAATGGTGATTTCCGAAAGGTCTTTGCCCTGCACTGTCACGAAATCGGTGGTGGGGTTCGGGTAGAGGCGTATCTGCATTGGTTGCTTGTCGTGAAGGCCCACTCCAGTGATGGTGAATTCGTGCGGGTCGGCGGCGCCAATGTACGGATGTTTTTCGCGTCGGCCAGACTCGTCCTTGGCAAATATATAATATTGTATGGCATCGCCTTCTTCCAGGTCCAGTTCGGCAAAATCAAATTGATAGTTTTCATTTGAGACGGCTTGCAACGGAGCATTCCTCCATTCGCCCGAATTGATGCGGTAATAGACGAGCAGGGAGTCGGAAACCAGGTTTACACCACTTAAAGCCTTGATTTTCACAGAGATATTGAGCGTTTCGCCGATACTTTTGTTTCCTAAGAGGGGATAGTGTTTCAGGTAAAGCATTCCGAGGTCTGCCAGTTCGTGGGTGCGGCAGTGCAGTGCGTCAGTGCTTTGCCAGGGGGTGTAGATGCTCTGCATGACGGGCACGATGGTGTAGCCGGGCATGGCCTGCTGATAGACGGCGATAGCTTCGTTGTCGTGTGAGTTACCGGTAATGGGGACAAACACGTGGTCGTTGACGATCAGCGAATTGGTGTAAGGGGTGGCGCGATAGGCCTCGGGATCGGCATAGACGCGGAACACTTGGTGGTGGTTGCCCCATGGGGTCGTGGCGTTCGCAAAGGTCTCCGCCACATCTTCATAGTTGTTGTAGCGCGGGTCGTTGGCCGGCACTTTCCCGATCAGCACCTTATCGACATCGAGAAACTTGCCCCAACAGTCGATGTGGGCGATATATTCGCCAAGAGGGTCGGGGAGGAACATGTAATGGTCGATTCCTAAGTAGTTTTCCGCCATTGTTTCCAGCGATGCAGTGGTTTCCGAGGGGTTCTCCTGGAGCACCAGCATGGTGGAGGCGGCGGTGCCGTAGCCATCCACCATATAGTTTCCGCCGGTGTGCACCATTGGCATCTCGTAACGGCTCACGTCAAGATATTCCACCACAGCCCCCAAGGCGGCATCGTCGTTAGGTCGGGACGGACGGTTGTACACGAAGTCGATGACGTTCACCGAGTCGTGGCCGTCGATGACGAACCAGGGGCCGTAGTCGCGGGTCCAGTAGGAATCATGGTTGATTTTCCAGAACTGCACGTTGTCCATGTTCACCTGGTTGTTGTTGAAGTAGGACTTTGCCTGCACGCTGTCGGAGCCGGAGGAGACAATCACCTTCACTGGAATCACCTGCGAAAGTTCGCGCACCAGGGCTACGGGTATGCCGAGCGGGTAGGCAATCATCACCCCGCTCATCGGTTGGAATTCGGAAACGGCGGTGACCGGTGCGGCGGGATAGACGGCATCGCGGAGATGCGCCTGCTGCGACAGGAAAGGAATTGCCATTCGCTCCTCTTCGGTGGCATGATGGGGGAATTTCGGGTGAATGTCATAGTGAATCAGCTCGCTTTGAGCCGCTATTTGTCCTAAAAGGACAATCCACAAACTGATAAAAACTAACTTTTTCATTTTTGGTTTTATAGAAATAAAAAACGCTCAACTTACCAAAATTGAGCGTTTTGCCTTGGTGACCCCTGCAGGATTCAAACCTGCAACCTTTTGATCCGTAGTCAAATGCTCTATTCAGTTGAGCTAAGGGGCCGTTGCTTCAAAAGAGCGTGCAAAAATACACTTTTTTTGATATGGTGCGCATATCCAAAAAAAATTTTTTTTGATGTCTGTGTATTGAAAAAAAATGTATTTTTGCCGCCGAATTGATGATAAAGAACGATTGAGCTATGGTGTAATGGTAGCACTACAGATTTTGGTTCTGCCTGTGTAGGTTCGAGTCCTGCTAGCTCAACAAGAAACTCTCACCGATTTGGTGGGAGTTTTTTTTGCAAGTTTTGAAATTAGCCTGCCAATTATAATAGAATAATTTATACAAAAATAAGAAAATGGAAGAACAAATCAACCTTATCAGTACCTTTGCCGATTTCAAAGAGTCTAAAAGTATTGACCGTGAAACGCTTATGAATATTTTGAAAGAGGTTTTTGTAAGTGCGCTCACTAAGAAATACAATCAAGATGCCGACAAGTTCAACGTGATTGTCAACGTTGACCGCGGCGACTTGGAGATCCAGCATTCCCTGACAGTGGTCGAGGATGGCATGGTGAACGATCCCGACAGCGAGATAGCTTTGTCTGACGCTATCAAAATCGAGCCCGACTACGAGGTGGGTGAGGAACTGATTGAGCAAATCCAACTCTCTGATTTCCAGAGGCGTGAGATACTTGCCCTGCGTCAGAATCTCAGTAATAAAATTTTGGAGCATGAGAAAGACGTGATCTTCCATAAGTATGAGCCGCGTAAGGGCGAATTGATTACTGGTGAGGTGAGCCAAGTGTGGAAACGTGAGATTTTGGTCCTTGACGACGACCGCGTGGAAATGGTGCTGCCCAAGTCGGAGCAGATTCCCACCGACTACTACAAGAAAGGCGACAGCATCATGGCGGTCATTACTTCGGTGGACGTGGTCAACGGGTCTCCGCGCATCCTGCTTTCCCGCACCTCCCCGCGCTTCCTCGAATGCCTCATGGAGCGCTCCATTCCGGAAATTGAGGAGGGTGTCATCATGATCCGCGATATCGTGCGTGTTCCCGGTGAACGCGCCAAAGTGCTGGTGGAGACCTACGACGACCGCATCGACCCCGTGGGCGCTTGCGTCGGCGTGAAAGGAAGCCGTATTCATGACACCGTCCGCGAATTGCGAAACGAAAACATCGACATCATCAACTATACCAACAAGAAGGAACTGCTCATTGCTCGCGCCCTCAACCCTGCGCAAATCTCATCTATCGAGCTCGACGAGGAAAACAAGACGGCGAACGTTTATATGAAATCCGATCAGGTTTCTCTCGCTATCGGTAAAGGTGGCTATAATATTAAACTCGCCAGCAAACTGTCTGGGTATGAGATTGATGTGTTCAGAGATGACATCAAGGAGGAATATGTCATACCATTGTCGGAGTTCAATGATGTGTTCGACCAGTGGGTTATCGACACCTTCATCAGTATTGGCTGCGACACGGCCGAAAGCATTCTCCAGCTGAGCCGTGAAGAACTCATTCGCCGCACCGACCTCGAAGAGGAGACGGTGGACGCTATGATTGCCGCCGTGAAGGAGGAATTGGACAAGTAGGGGTAAGGGAAGCCGCTAAAAAGAGGGTGGCTAACATGTCGAAAATAGTTATAATAAGTTAAAAATCAGCGTAATAAAGAATATTAAAAGTTTTTCAAAAATATGCCGGAAGAAAAAGTGAACACGCCGCGAATACCAAAAGCGGCTATTGAATTTAACGTCTCGAAGGACCGAATTATCGACATCCTAAACAAAAATGGATTCGAAATCACTTCTCCGAACGCCAAATTGTCGGAGGAAATGTATCAGTGCCTTCAGAAAGCACTGGCCAAGGACAAGTTGGTGAAGGAGAAATCTGACCAGATTCTGCCTCAAAAATCAAAGAAAGAAGAGGTGAAGTCAACGGTATCCGACAAATTCGCTGATGAGGAAAAAGACGGTCAGCACATCATTATCCACACGAACAAACTTGATGTTCCCGTGGTGGATATTCCTGTCACCCACGGACCCGAGGTGAAGGTCATCGGAACCGTTCCGCCAGAAATGTTGGGGAAACCGGGTAAGAAGAAATCATCCGACACCCCTGCAGACGCGGTGCCTTCCAACGAAGAACCAGTCACTGAGGAACCGAAGTCTGAACCCGAACAGATGGAAACCATCCCGCAGGAAAATCCGGCAGTCCCGCAGGAGGTTCCCTCCGTCGATTCTAAGGCTGATGAGGCAGAGGAGAAGGAAGAGGAAAAAGAGATAGTGGAAGAGCAACCTGTTCCGGCTCAGGAAAACAAACCTGAACATATTGAGACGGTCGCTCGCATCACGGGGCCGGAAATTCTCGGTACCATCGATCTGGAAGCACTGAAACCGAAAAAGAAATCCAAAGACAAGAAGGGACAGAAAAAGGACAAATCGCAGCCGAAGCAGCAAGTGGTGAGCAAACCGGAGCCTAAAAAAGAGGAACCAGCACCTGTTGTGGAAAAACCTCAACAGCCTGTGCCTGAACATATTAAAACGGTTGTCAACCCGTTGAAAGGCCCGAAAATCCTTGGAACAATCGACCTCTCTTTGTTGCAGCCTAACAAAGACGGCAAAAAGGATGACCATCGGGGCGGAGAAGGCTCGGAGAAGAAAAAGAAAAAGAGAAAACGTGTGGCGAAGCCGGTGAAATCCTCCAGCAACGCCAACATGAAGGATGACAAGGACAAAAAACAGAAGCAAGAGCCCGAGAAGGTGGAGATTTCGGCAGAAGACATCCATCGCCGCATCAAAGAGACCAAGATGCGTCTCGAAAGCAATACGAAAAAGAACACAACGGCTGCCAAACGAAGAAAAGAAAAACGTCAACTTATCCACGAACGCATTGAAGAACAGGAACTTCAGGCGATGGAAGATCAGAAGACCTTGCGCGTGACGGAGTTCATCACCGCCAACGAGTTGGCCACTCTTATGAATGTCGATGTCACCAAAATCATCGCTACCTGCATGAGCATCGGTCTTTTTGTCTCCATCAACCAACGTTTGGATGCCGAAAACATTGCCATGTTGGCTGAGGAGTTCGGGTTCAAAGTAGAGTTTATTGATGCCGAGGAGGAAGAGAACATGAACAATGCCAGCGAACAAGACTCCGAGGAAGACTTGCAGCCTCGCCATCCGATCATCACGGTCATGGGGCATGTCGATCATGGTAAGACCTCACTGTTGGACTATATTCGTAAGACCAATGTGATTGCCGGTGAGGCCGGTGGCATCACTCAACATATTGGTGCATACGAGGTGAGTCTGCCTGACGGTCGCAAGATTACTTTCCTTGACACTCCCGGCCACGAGGCGTTCACCGCCATGCGAGCTCGCGGTGCCAAGATTACGGACTTGTGTATCATTGTGGTAGCTGCCGATGATGCCGTGATGCCGCAGACTGTGGAGGCCATCAACCACGCGCAGGCTGCCGGTGTCCCCATGGTGTTTGCCATCACAAAGATTGACAAGCCGAATGCCAATCCCGACAAAATTCGTGAGGAACTTGCCAATATGAACATCCTCGTCGAGGAGTGGGGCGGTAAGTATCAATGTCAGGAAATCGATGCCAAGCATGGCGACCATGTGCAGGATCTGTTGGAAAAGGTGCTCCTGGAGGCCGATCTGCTCGATCTCAAGGCCAACCCGAATCGTCCTGGTGTGGGTGCGGTCATCGAGTCGGCTTTGGACAAGGGCCGCGGCTATGTGGCCAAAGTGCTGGTGCAGAATGGTACACTCTCTGTGGGCGATCCGATTCTCGCAGGCAGCTGCTTCGGCAAGGTGAAGGCCATGTTCAACGAGCGTAACCAGCCCGTGAAGTCGGCTGGTCCCGCTCAACCTGTACTGCTGCTTGGTTTGAACGGCGCTCCGCAAGCCGGCGACACCTTCAAAGTGTGCGAATCCGAGCAGGAAGCCCGCAGCATCGCCACCAAGCGCGCCCGCCTTGCCCGTGAGATGGGTCTTCGTACGCAGAAGCACGTTACGCTGGAGGAAATCGGTCGTCGTATTGCCATCGGCGACTTCAAGGAACTCAATATCATCGTCAAAGGTGATGTCGATGGCTCAGTGGAGGCTCTTGCCGGCGAGTTGCTGAAACTCAGCACTGAACAGGTGCAGGTCAACGTCATCCACAAGTCTGTGGGTCAGGTGACCGAAACGGATGTGATGTTGGCGACGGCATCCAACGCCCTCATCGTGGCCTTCCAGGTACGTCCGTCTGCCAACGCTCGCAAAATGGCCGAAGCCGAACAAATCGATATTCGCACCTATTCCATTATTTATACCGCAATCAATGAAATCAAGGATGCCATCGCGGGCATGCATTCGCCTGAAATCCGCGAGAAAGTGGTCTGCAACATTGAAATCCGCGAAGTTTTCCACATATCCAAAGTCGGAAATGTGGCAGGATGTGTGGTTCTCGACGGTAAATTGCAGCGCAGTACCAAAATCCGTCTCATTCGTGACGGTATCGTCATCTATACGGGTAAACTTGGTTCCTTGCGCCGTTTCAAGGACGATGTCAAGGAAGTCCTTGCCGGTCAAGACTGCGGTTTGAACATCGATGGTTGTAACGACATCAAGGTCGGTGATATCATCGAGGGTTACGAGGAATTCGAGGTCGCCTACGGGAAGTAGAATGATTTCGGAAAAAGCCAAAAGGCGGATTTGAAGTTCTACTCAAATCCGCCTTTTTTATAGGGTGTAGTTTGGATTGTATCTTTATTCTGCACACCATTCAGCGTAGGAAGTGTCGGTTTCCCGTAAACGTACGCAGCAGAGTTTCACGGCAGAATCTAATCGCGACTGGATTTTTTTGGCGATGAAGCCGAGCAGGTTTTCTGTCGTTGGTTGAAAATCCACCACGACAATCTTTTCATAGTTCTGTTTCAGTGTTTCAATCAGTTGGCGGTCTGTTTTAGCATTAAGCACTAAGGCGTGGTCAAGAAGCGATATAATTTCCTCGTTGACAAGCCGTTTCAAGTCTCCAAAATCCATAACCATTCCATTTTTAGGGGAAGATTCGTCCTGGAGTGGTTGTCCGGCGAGCGTGATGTCCATTTTGTATGAATGGCCGTGAATGTTGCGGCAAAGTCCGTCGTAATTGCGCAGTGCGTGCGCCATTTCAAAACTGAATTGCTTTGTTATCTTAATGATACTCATTGTTTTACGATTTTATAAGTGTGAAAAACATCTGCAGTTGCTATTTTTAGCAGATAAACGCCTTGCGGCAAAGAGGAGATGTCCAAAGTGGTTGTATTTTGTATGATTTCATGTTTGGAAAGCTGCAAGATTCCGAGTATGTCAAAAAGGTCAATTTTGACTTCATCTTTTTGGTTTTCAGGTAATTGAATATTGATTATGTCTTTTGTCGGATTGGGGAAGATGTTCCAAAAGGACACCTCGTTGCTTGGAATGTAGGTCGCAAAGGCTGTTGTGGTGTCTGCCCCGAAAATCATTTCCGCCAACTGGGGAAAATCGATAAAAGGATTGCGATTGTGTTGCAACTGGTAAACGGCATTGTTACGGTCGATTTCCTTTTGGCTCACGGGGTCAAGGGCCGCCCATTGGAGCAGCAGCTGTTGCGCCCACGGCTTGAGGTTTCCACCGGAAAAATTGGACTGGGTTTCCACGCCGAGGTTTTTGTCCATGTAGCAGACAGCCATGTAGAAGCAGGTGCGGGCGAAGTCGCCCTTGAAGCTGTCGATGGGTTCGAACACTTGGCCGGAGTAGCCGGGAATGTTGGATGTTCCAATTTTGCTGCCGTTTGTGCTGGTCCAGGTAGTGTTTGTCACTTTGCCGAAGGGCAGGTTGCTACGTTTGGCGTTGACAAACCCGTCGGTGGGGTAGAGGTGGAAAAGGTCGGTGTACATGGGTGCCACACTGCCGCCGAACCAGCTTTTCGGGATGGAGTGTTCGCGGTTGTAGCAGTCGCCCTCCTCGGAATAGCTGCCGCATTGGTCGCTGCTGAAAGTGAAATAGTAAGACGGGGTTGAGCCCGGCCGGTCTGAGTACATGTCCCAAACTTTTCCGTTGTCAGGGCGACGGTCAGTGCTTTGGAAAGCATTCCATAAGTTGCTGTATGATAATGAAGTATGGGTTTTGATGATGTTGTGCATGGCTTTCCGCAGCGCATAGCCGCTTTGGTGTTCCGCAGCTGCATAATAACTTTGCGGAGATTGCGCGAAGGTGGTGGCAAACGCCAGCAGACAAGAGAGGGAAAAAGTGAAAAAGCGGGGACTTCTCATGATAAATGGTCAGACGTGGGTTATTTTGTAGATCATTTCCTTCAGCAGTTCACCCCCGTCGCTGCTGGCCTCCACTCCTTTCGACTTTGCGTCATAGTCCCTTAAGATGGAAATGATGCGCATCAGTTGCGGCAAAGGGTGGTTGTTGGCGTAGCCGATGTTTTTGGCGAGGATGTTGTTTGAAAGTTTTGGGCCATAGATGATTTTTTGCATGTTGATGGATTTGTCAGGGGCGAGGTGGTAGCGAATCATCTTGTTGTAGAAGGTGAACAGCATTGAAATGGTGCGTATAAGGGGATTGTCCTTCTGGTACAAAGTGAAATTGAGTGCGATTTTATACGCTTTCTGCATATTTCGGGTTCCCAGTGCTTCTTGAAGTTCGAATATATTGTATTCTTTGCTTATGCCGATGTATTTTTCTACAACATCCGGGGTGATTTCGCTATTGGGCGGCAGTATAACTTGCAGCTTTTGGAATTCCGTGAAGATGCGGGAAAGATCATTGCCGATGTGTTCGCTCAAAATTTCGGCGGTTGTAGGACTCATTTTGAAGTTGAACGTTTGTGTTGCCAAATTTTGAATCCAGGCGGACAACTGGTAGTCTTTCACGCCGATAGACTCAAACGCGACGCCGTGCTTGGCGAAGGTTCTACTTCCTGGAGATTTCAGTTTCCCGTATTTGTGGCATACTACAAGAATGGTTTGCGGACTCGGATCGTCCACGTATGGCTTTAACAGTTCGATGTTTTTCAAGTCTTTCGCCTCTTTAAGTATGACCACACGGTAGGGGCTTCCGAAGGGGAATTGCTTGGCGTTGGCCACGACCATGTCCACGGTGGTGTCTTTTCCGTAAAGTACTACTTGGTTGAAATCGCGCTCTTCCGGTGTCAAAATGTCTTCTTCGAACATTTTGGTGAGCTGGTCAATGAAAAAGGGTTCCTCACCATGCAGCAAATATACCGGTGCGAGCTTTTTCTGCCGAATTTGTTCGACCACAGTTCCATAGCTGGTGGTTGAGCTGTCCTGTTCTTTATCCTTTTTTGCAGCCATTTTTTTTTGTTTGTCCTAAATTGCGTCGTTTCTTCGACTAAAAATAGTGTTCCGCCACTTGGAAGATTACTTTCTCGTCAGGTTCATATAATCCGCGTTCGTTGGTGAGGATAAAGTCGGCGATGTTGTGCCGGCGATAGTTTTCGGGAATTTTGTTGGGGCTGTCGAGGATGATGTCAAATGTTTCTGGGTGAATACCCACCTCCAGATCAGTGGCGTAGCTGGTGAAATGGTGCAGGAAGTCATCGACTTTATCCACTAAAGCGTTGCCGAGTTCGCCAGCTGTTGTGATTTTTTGGTTTTTCATAATTCAAATTGTTTTATGAGGTGCAAAGATATATTTTTTCTAACGGATTATGCAAGTTGAAAATTAGTGGAGGTCGGCGCCGATGAGGTGCATGAATTCCTGACGGGTGTTCTCGTTCTTGAGGAATGCGCCGGTGAATTCGGAGGTGGTGGTCACGGAGTTCTGTTTCTGGATGCCGCGCATGGACATGCAGAGGTGCTGTGCCTCGATGACGACGGCCACGCCGAGAGGATTCAGGACTTCTTGCAGGCAGTCCTTGATCTGGGAGGTGAGCCGTTCCTGCAGCTGCAGGCGGCGCGCGAAGCATTCCACCACACGCGGGATTTTGCTAAGCCCCACGATGGTGCCGTTGGGGATGTAGCCAATATGTGCTTTTCCGAAGAAGGGCAGCAGATGATGCTCGCACATGGAGTAGATTTCGATGTCCTTCACCACTACGATCTGTTTGTAGTCTTCGTGGAACAGGGCGCTTTCGAGTATGGCCTTGGGGTCTTGTCGGTAGCCGTGGGTCAGAAAGTCCATGGCTTTGGCCACTCGCATTGGGGTCTTCAGCAATCCTTCGCGTTCAGGGTCTTCTCCCAGACCGCCCAATATCGCCTTGTAATGGAAGGCTAAATTTTCTAAATTCTCTTCTGAGAACGTGGGAACTTTACTCATGTTTATACTGTTAATTTTGCTTAATTCGTTTTTCTTGCAGAGAGGTTAGGAAACGGTATTTATATAGGGGTTGTACATCCGTTCTTCCCCAACTGTGGTGGCGTCGCCGTGGCCGGACAGGATGTTCACGTCGTCGGGCAGAGGGAGGATTTTCTCGCGTATGCTTTGCAGCAGTAGTGTGCCGTTGCCGGTGGGCAGGTCGCTGCGCCCTACACTTCTTTCGAAAATCAGATCGCCGGTGAAGACCACTTTGTCGTTGGCGCTATACAGGCAGATGCTGCCGTCGCAGTGGCCGGGAGTGTAATACACCGAGAGTTTTTGGTTTCCGAACGCCACTTCGTCGCCCTCTTTCAGGAAGCGGTCAGGAGCGGGCATCTCGTCCACCTCCATGCCGAAGGCGGCGGCGTATGCGAATGCCTTGCGGTAAATCGGCATCCCTGCCTCGTGCAGCAGTACTTTCGGATGGTACTCCGCCACACACCAGGGGTTGCCCGCAATGTGGTCGATGTGCGGATGCGTGTTGACGATGTACTTGACTGTAAGGTTCTTTTGGGCGACGTATTCGCGAATCTGCTCATCTTCGTATGCCCGACAGTTGCCCGGATCCACAATCAACGCTTCGCCCGTCTCGTCCGACAGAATGTAGGTGTTGACCATAATCGGGTTGAAGTGGAATGTCTTTATCTCCATATTCACAAATTTTAACTGTGATTGTCTCATCATATCCCGCAGCGATTTTTGTTTTTTTAACACGTTTGCCCTTATCATTCTAAACCTTCTAAACCCTCTAAACTTCCTGCTCAGAACGGCCTTTTCTGCGCGTCCGCGGCGTAAATCTCCTTCACCTTGGTGCCTCTTTCGAAGATGACGCTGTAGTAGAGCTTGCCCTGCGGTGTCCAGCTCGACCATTTGCCGTGGCGCAGGCGGTCCTTGAAAGCACCCTGCGTGTGCTTCACCCCGTTGTCGTAATATTCGGTGAAGGCACCCTCTGGAACGTCGTGCACGAAGTTCTGTTCGCGGACCACTCTTTCGTACATGTTGTAGAACACCCATTTGCCTTCCTTCAGATCCTTGGAATATTTGCCTTTGGAGAGGATATGCCCGTTTTGGGCATATTCGTTCCAGTTTCCGTTTTTCTGGTTGCTGGCATATTTTCCCTGGCTGCGCATTTTGCCCGACTCTTCCCAGAAATGGGTGGAAAGGCCGTTCAGTTCGCCGCCTTTGAAATTGTTCTCGTACTTTTTGTAGCCGTTTTCATACCATCCTTCCCAATATCCCTCCATCACGGCATCCTTGAACGTACCCTGGTCTTTGACGTGGCCGTTGTGGTAGTAGGAGATCCACTTCCCGTTTTCCTTGTCGTTTTTGAACGCACCCTCGCGCTGGATTTTGCCGTCCTCATACCAGGCCTTCCATAGGCCTTCGCGCTTGCCTTTTTCGTAACTTCCTTTGCGCCATATCTTTCCGTCTTCATAATAGTAAGTCCAAGTGCCGTGTTGCAGTCCGTTTTCAAAGTTGCCTTCGCTGCCCAGACGGCCCTCGGCGTCGTAGAACTTCCAAAGTCCCTGTTGCAGTCCATGCACTAATTTGCCCTCCATATCCTTCAGGCCGCCGCGGTTCCACCAGCAGGCCTCTCCCTCCAACAGCCCCATGTCGTAGGTTCCTTCGAAGTATTTTTCGCCGTTGTCGTAGTACTCGATGACGTGGCCGTGGACGCTGTCACCCACATACTTCACCTGCTTGTAGAGTTGCCCGTTAGGGTGGTAGAAGGTCCATTCGCCGTCGCGATGCCCGTCCTTGAACTGTCCTTCCGACTCCACTCTTCCCGACTGGAACCAGCTTTTGAATGGGCCGTTGTCGGCATGGTATTCCTGCCCAAGTTTGCCGTCGTCGTACCAGACCTTCCACACGCCTACCTTGAGGCCGTCCTTGTAGTCGCCCTCGGTCCATTTGGAACCGTTGTTGTGGTAATAGACCCAGTGTCCTTGCTCCAATCCCTTTTTCTGTATGCCTTTGGACATCAGTTTGCCGTTTTTCCAGTAGATTTTGGTCGTGTCTTGTGCCGACAGCGACAACGCCAACGTGGCGCATAAGCCTATCAAAAGTATCTTTTTCATTCCTAAAAAATTAGATGGCAAATGTACATAAATTATGAATACACACAGACAAATGAAATTGCCGCTATAGAGACGTACTATGGCGCGTCTCCACAATTTCAGAAGAAAGATACAAATTCCTTGGATATATTGAAATTGGGGAGAGAGGCGTGCGGGAAAGCGGGATTGGGAGAAAAGGCTAAATTCGATTGATTTCCATTTCTAACCGAATGTGAAACAGGGCGTTGACATCTTTTACGATTTCCTCGGCCGTGTGTAGGATTTCTTGTGGGGTAGCGTTGCCGTAGTTCACCAGCACCAGTGCCTGGTTTTTCCAGGTGCCGGCATTTCCCATGCGTTTGCCTTTCCAGCCTGCTTTTTCAATCAGTTGACCGGCCGACAATTTTTTTTGTCCGTCGGGAACATCGTAGGCCACCAAATCAGGGTAATCTGTCAGTAGTTCGCGGAATTGTTCGGTTGGGATAACGGGGTTTTTGAAAAAGCTGCCGCCGTTTCCGACGATTTTCGGATCCGGCAACTTGGCATCGCGGATTTTTCGCACGCATTCAGAGACATTGCGCAGCGTGGTGGGGAGCTCGCGGTCGCGGAGTGCGTTGGCCAATCCTTGATAGGTTAGTGTAAAATGTTGTTTTTTAGATAGTTGAAATTGCACATGCGTAATAATGCAGTCGTGTTTCAATTCTTGCTTGAAGATGGAGTTTCGGTATCCGAAGCGGCAGTCGGCATTGGAGAGGGCAAAGGGTTTTCCAGTGGAGATGACGAAACCTTCTACTTTGGAAATGGTGTCCTTCACTTCCACCCCGTAAGCGCCGATGTTTTGCACCGGAGCGCTCCCTGTTAGTCCCGGGATTCCTGTAAGATTCTCAATCCCATATAGTTGATGTTTAATACAGTATTGGATAAGATTGTCCCAAGGTTCTCCGGCAGCCACGCGCAGGGTTGCGGAGTCGCTGTTTTGATCTGTCACCTCGATGCCGCTGAAGGCTGGATGCGCCACAATTCCGTCAAAGTCTTGAGTGAACAGCGTGTTGCTGCCGCCACCGAGGATGTAGTAGGGATGTTGTCGCAAAATTTCTATGATTTCTGGGGTTTCGGAAGCCGACTCGATTTTCAGAAAATGCCGTGCAAACACTTCCAATCCGAAAGTGTTATAGGGTTTAAGATTTTGATTGTCAAATAATTGCATAAGGCAAAACCAAGATTCCGTTTTGGGGTAGAGGTTTGCGAAGTTTGTTTCAAATGTTGTAATTCCGAGGGCCGAATATGGCGCTGCCGATGCGGACAAGGGTGCTGCCTTCTTCGATGGCGATGGGATAGTCATCGGTCATGCCCATTGAAAGTTCCTTGAAATCAGAATTTTGTGAAAAATACTTGGTTTTAAGGATTTCAAAGATGTCATGTAAGTGGTGAAATTCCCGGCGCACTTGCTCGTGGTTATCCGTAAAAGTGGCCATGCCCATGACTCCGTGAATCTCCACGTTCTTAAAATCTTGGAAAACAGGGTTTTGAAGCATTTCTTCGCATTCTTCCTGGGTAAAGCCGAATTTGGTCTCTTCTTCCGCGATGTGGAACTGCAACAGGCAGGGAATCACGCGGTTGTGCTTCGCAGCTTGTTTGTTGACCTCTTTAAGCAGGTCGAGGCTGTCGATGCTGTGGATGAGGGAGACATACGGGGCGATGTATTTAACCTTGTTGGTCTGGAGGTGGCCGATGAAGTGCCATTCGATGTCTTCAGGCAGTTGTTCGTGCTTGGCCTTCATTTCTTGGGCATGGTTTTCACCAAAAACGCGCTGTCCGTGTTGGTACAGCGCGGCAATGTCTTCCGCCGGCTTGAATTTGGAAACGGCGACCAGGCGCACTCCGGCGGGCAGTGAAGCCCGGATTTCGTCGTATTTTTCGATGTTCATACGGACTGTAATTAGTGACCCCGGCGGGATTCAAACCCACGACTTTCAGAACCGGAATCTGACGTTCTATTCAGCTGAACTACGGGGCCGGTTTTCGGCGGCAAAAATACATTTTTTTTCGATATGCGGAGGAGGTGTTCAGGAAAGGATTTCAAGTTGTCGGATTGCTGAGTTGTTGATGCAAAATGACAGGTGCAAACCAGATTTTTTCCTTTTTCTCCTTCGTTTAGATGTCTTTTCGTTATGCTTGAGCCTCTTTGTTGTAAAAAAATAGGCTTTCAAATATTTGATTTATAGGCAGTTGATATAAAAATAGAAAAAAATATTCGAAAAGGTGTGTGGATATTGAAAAAAGTGTATTTTTGCGCCATCAAAAAAGGAACGCTTCCTTAGCTCAGTTGGTTAGAGCATCTGACTGTTAATCAGAGGGTCCAAGGTTCAAGTCCTTGAGGGAGCGCAAAAGGAAATCGCCAATTCTCAATGAGTTGGCGTTTTTTTTGTGCCCATCCCCTATGGTAACTTTTGGGCGGTTTTCCACAAATTTTGTGCTAAAAATCTATAATTA
>JBGUHI010000098.1:0-5569 GCA_045111995.1 Candidatus Limimorpha sp.
TCCCCCTACCCCCTTTGCAAAGGGGGAACCTGCCGGGGAGAGAAGGTCCACGTCTGCGCCAGTCATATTATCAATGAGGTGCAAATATTCCAAATCCATGCCGTCCACGTTCACGGTCAATGTGTAGGTGCCGTTTTTCGCGGCCTTGAAGTTGACGGGTACCTCCGTAGCATTTCCGCCCACGGTGGCAATGGCGTATTCCTTGCCGTCCTGCGGGATATAGATGCTGGCGTTCTGCCCTCCGAAGTAGTATTTGCCCAATTCGTCGCCGTCGTTGAAGCTTACGATGGCTTTGTCGGCCACAGAGCCTGTAGAAGCGGCCACGGCGATGTGTAGCAAGCCCTTGTTCTCCACCGTCGTCCTTGTCGGCTTGGCGAAGGTGACGGTTTCGTCCGTCGTCTCGGCCTTCACCATGATGCCCGTGCAGGCCTCGATGCTTGTGTTTTCCGAGAGCGCGATGGGGTCTATGCCCGTGCCCGCCTCGTTCATCACATAGTAGCTCCTGCTGACCGTGGCGGCGTAGGGGAACGGGTTGCCCACGAGGTTCCAGCCGGCCAGCGAAGCGTTTCCGTCATAGGAAAGGCCTATCTCTTGCGAAGTGCCTTCGTTGAAGATGCCTTTGAAAACGATGTCTGCGTCCTCTTTGCTTCCATAGAGGTAGCCTTGGCCGTTCTCAATCGAGAAGCCTTCCACCTTGTGGTTGCGCCACTCCAGCTGCTCGCTTTGGTCGAAGCTGTAGAGGTCGTAGTCGTCTGTGGTCATGTTCTCGATGTCTGTGGGTGCGGTGTTTTCCGCGAGCGGCGAGGCGATGAAGGCCCATTTGCCGTTGGCGCTTTCGCCGTAGCCGGCCACGCTCCTTTGCACGAAGGGCTGAATCCTGCTTTCGTATTGGCTCCAATCGTTGAGGTAGGCCGCCAGCGATTCGTAAGGCACATAGATGGGGCAGGTGGAACCGTAAAAAACATTACTACCTATAGTAGGCGGAACAAGGGCATCTATCTTTATCGAAGTCAGACCAGTGCAACCACCAAACGCATAGTCTTCAATAATAGTCACAGCGTTGGGTATGTCGATGGAAGTCAAAGTGAGGCACCCATAAAACGCCGAGTTCCCAATGGTTGTCACCACAACTGGAATCATGGTGGTCTGGCAACCTTTGACCAAGGTGTTGGTGGCGGTTTCTATAATGGCATTGCAGTTGTCACGAGAATCATATACGGTGTTGGATGGATCAACCACGATTTGCACCAATCCCGAACAAATATCAAATGCCCATTCATGAATGTTGGTTACTGAACTTGGGATAATGATAGAAGTCAAGCCTGTGCAATTGGAAAATGCCTCGCTCCCAATGGAAGACAATCCGGTGAAAAACTGCAACTCGTCGAAAGAGGTAATGGAACCGTTTTGCTTGAACACTTGACCTATGTCCGTCACCGCAGCAGCTTCGGCATAGCTCAATTCTCCGTCGCCGTCGGTGTCCCAGTTGGACACGCAGATGGCCTTCACGTTGTCGTCGGCGAAGGAGATGTTTTGCGCATAGGCTTTCGTCATCCCTGCCGCACTAAGCAGCAGGCCAAGCAGCACCAAATGAACTGCTTTTTTCAATCGTAAAATTCTTTTTTTCATTTGTTTGGTATTTAAAGATTTGTGTTTTCGTTTTCCGTTCCCGACAGGGCAAAAAACAACGAAGGCTTTACTCTATTTCTCTAAGTTGGCAACTGAGGCCTTCGACTGCCTTACACGACAACTTCACGAGTAAAGCCCACGTGAAAACACATGGGCATTGGCTTACTCGCTTGTCGTGTACGGAAAGTGTCGAAGTTTCAGTTACACAAGCTATTAAGCTAACGCTATTTCTTCAAATATGCCTTAGGGGTCGATGTTATTTCATTGGCGGTTGGGTTTGGTTAAACTTTGGGGGTAATTATCATTGTTTTATACAGCAATGCCTGTTAGCATCACATCGTCATAAAGCGGAGACCATCTGTCTTCTGCCAGCAGGACAGGTTCAATAAGGAAGCTTACTTCCCGTGTATCGTGCCATAGCGATGCGGAAATCTCAAACTTCCGATTACCGTAAGTAGGCACAATGACTGCAACATCAATGTCACTATCAGGGTTGGCATAACCCTTCGAGTAGGAACCAAACATCATGACCTTTGGCTCGTTTTGGAAACGTGGCATTATGACACGCTTGTAGCATCTGACGAGTTCTAAAGCTTCGTCGCGACTGAGAGTTGTCCTGTTATCCATGTCATCAGTTGTTTGGTATCGTCTATCATTTGTCTGCACACTTGTGGAGTCAATGTTCGTGCCAAAGCATCCTTGTCCTCTGGGTAGCGTGCCTCAATATTGTAGTTGGTAACAAAGTCGAGGAAGTCTTTCTGATTGTCACTCATTTTGTCATAAAGGCCGCAACCATCGGCCAGCCTCATGTGATGATGTGTATATGGCGGTGTATCAGACCGAGTACCACACCAATAGGCCTTCAGTGATTTCTCGATAGCTTGATGACACATAAAAGCGACATAAAGCATGCGGCCTGTCTGATGCATGGCCTCGGCTGTTTTTAGGTCGTAATCGGCAATGTCTGTCCAATATGCCACTTTGTCATTAACCATATCGGTAGTTTTTACAGCTGCAAAAGTACGAAATATTTTCAATTCTACAATCTTCCAATGAGAAATGCACTAACCTTTTCGTTTTAATTCTTTCGTTTTTCGCGGGGCAAAGATAGGGAAATTTTGGCATGGCATGGCGAAGAATTTGGAAAAACACTACCTTTGCGCCAAAATCCATCCCATTATGACAGAGCAAAAAGCAGAAGAAAAACTCATCTTCCCGCAAAACTTCGACATCAAGGTCATTGTGGCGGCACTCATCCCCATCGAGGAGAGCAAAGCCAACATCAGCCGCGTGTTCAGCGAATGCAAGGCCGTGCACAGTTTCGTGAGCGCAAGAGCCAGTGCCAAAGGCAATTACATCACCTACACCTACAACATCGACCTCGAAAGCCAAGAACAGATGAACGCCGTTTACGACGGCCTGAAAAACATCCCTGAAATCAAGTTCGCGCTATGACAAAAGCCTACGACATAAGGATTTACGGTCGCGTGTTCAACGTGGGTTTCCGGCGGTATGTGCACCGCTACGCCGTCGCAAACAACGTGGCAGGCTTTGTGGAGAACGACTACGCCGACGACTGCGTCCACATCGAGGCTGAGGGCGAAGAGAAGGACCTGGACCTCTTCACGCTCCTCTGCGGCGAAGGCACACCTTATTCATTAATAACGGACATGAAGATAAAGGCCATTCCCGCAACAGGAAAACATCCTGATTTTCAGGAGATAAGATAACAAAAGCATCTGGATCGCTTCGTTCCTCGCGATGACGCAAAGCGACAACTGACAACTGAACAACTGACAACTGAATAACTGAATAACTGAATAACTGAACAACTGAACAACTGAACAACTGAAAACTAACATGATAGACTTCTCCAAAATCCTCTTTTTAGACATCGAGACCGTTTCGCAAAAAAAGACCTTTGATGAACTGGACGAACGGATGCAGAAACTTTGGGCGCACAAGGCCGAACAAATCGCCAAAGGCGACGAAAACGCCACGCCCGAGTCGCTCTACGAGCGCGCCTCAATTTACGCCGAGTTTGGCAAAACCATCTGTATATCAGTGGGTTTCTTCAACGAGAACCGTTTTCGGCTGAAGTCGTTCTACGGCCACGACGAAAAGGCACTGCTGACCGAGTTCGCCAACATGCTCGACCGTTACTATGCCTTCCCCGATGCCCAGCTCTGCGCCCACAACGGCAAGGAGTTCGACTTCCCTTACCTCGCCCGCCGCATGATGGTGAACGGCATCAAAATCCCTCGTGTTCTGCAAGTTGCAGGCAAGAAGCCTTGGGAAACCAACTTCATCGACACGATGGAACTCTGGAAGTTCGGCGACTACAAGACCTTCACTTCCTTGGACTTGCTTTGCGCCATCATGGACATTCCCACGCCCAAAGACGACATCAACGGGAGCGAAGTGGGGCGCGTGTATTGGCAGGAGAACGACCTTGAGCGCATCAAGACCTACTGCCAAAAGGACGTATTGGCCATTGCGCAACTCCTGCGCCGCTTCAACTACCTGCCGCTCATCACGGAAGACCTCGTGGATTACACCAACTGACCATGCACATCCTCTCCAAGTCCACGTATATCAAGGGTTTGCAGTGCGAGAAAGCCCTGTACATGTACAAAAAGCACCCTTATCTGCGCGACAAGCTCAGCATCGAGCAAAGGGCTAAGTTTCAGCGCGGTACGGATGTCGGCGTGTTGGCGCACGAGTATTTCCCTAACGGCATCGACATGAGTCCAAACTCACCTTCGCAGTTCCCGAAAAGGGTGCAAGAAACGATGGAAAACCTCAATAATCCCGCCGTAAACGTAATGTACGAAGCTGTCTTTCAACACAATGACACGCTCATCATGCTCGACATGCTCGTCCGCGACGGCGACCGTTGGCTGGCCATAGAGGTGAAAAGTTCGTTGCGCCTCAGCGACACCTATTACAATGACGCAGCGCTGCAATATTATGTCTTGAAAGGCTGCGGCGTGCCGCTCAGCGACTTCAAGCTGATGTACCTCAACGCCGACTACGTCAAAGACGGCCCTATCGATGTGAAGCAGCTGTTCAAGTTGGAATCGGTGTTGGATTATGTCATTGAAAGAGAGGAATTTGTGTCGCAAAACGTGGAGCGGCTGAAAGCCGTGGTCGGGCTGCCACATTCGCCAGTGGTCAATATCGGGACGCAATGCCACAACCCCTACCCTTGTGATTTTCAGGGACATTGCTGGAAACATGTGCCTAAAAACAGCTATTTGTTCACCACGGCGATGGACGACGAAACGCTGTTCCAAAACTACTTCAACGGTGTGAACAGCAACGCCAAGATGCTCCAGCAACTCGCCCCCGACTCGGAGGCGGCTCACCAAATTGAGGCCTTGGAAACCAACTCGTATTATGTTGATTACAAGACACTTTACTCCTTAAAACCACAACCTGAGCCGAAGTCAGTGGCCTACCTGAACCTGCTGCTGCACCGTCCCGCCGTTCCCGAAATCGATGGGACAAAGCCTTACGAAGAGATGATTTTGGCCTTTGCACTTCATGGTGAACACGAGCCAGACGGCGTTTCTGTTTGGGAGTGCTTCGAAGACCACAGCCATTGGAAAGAATCCATTGATTTACTGATAGATAAGTTGTCAAAATACGAGCTTATCGTGTGTTTCACACCGCAAAACCTTACCACTACCTTGCTTCGTCACGAGATCATCCAGAACCGCGAAGTTGGCCACAAGGTTTTCAACCTGTTCGACATCCTCCAGCAGGCCCATTTTTACCATCCCGCCATCAAGCGCGGCCTCACCTTGCAACGCCTTGAAACGGCACTTTTCGGCGAGGCTAAACTCTTCGAACACAGCCGAATCATCCTCGAAGCGACCGCTCACGACCTCATAGGTTATCAACAGGCAAAGGAAGACTTAATCGCTGAAAATGAAGT
>JBGUHI010000099.1:0-60148 GCA_045111995.1 Candidatus Limimorpha sp.
ATTGTCGTTTACGTTGTAGGGCTGTCACACCGTGGCAGCCGCTGGGGTTTCTACGCGGCTGCCGCAATGCGACAGCCCTACAGCGGCTCGTTGGGCGTGTTCGCCGTGGTGGAGAAGCATAACGGCGAGGAAAACGTTCATTACATTTACAAGGACCACCTCGGCAGCTGGACGACGATAACCGATGCTGAAGGCACCGTCGTGCGCGAGCAGAGTTTCGACGCATGGGGCAACCCTCGCGACCCTGAGACTTGGAGCGGCGATTACAACATCACACTGATGTTTAACAGAGGCTTCACCGGGCACGAGCACCTGATGTTTGGCCGCCTCATCAACATGAACGGGCGGATGTACGACCCGATTATGTCGTCTTTCCTTTCGGTGGACAACTACGTGCAGGCACCTGATTTCTCTCAGAGTTTCAACAGGTATGCTTATTGCTTGAACAATCCGCTGCGATACACTGACCCGAGCGGGGATTTCCTTACATGGAGCATCAACCAATGTGGATTCAGCATTGGCCTGAATTTCACACCGGCGGGTTATCCATTGGGTTTTGGTTTGAATGTGAGTTGGACCAATGGAGGCTCTGTCGGTTTATATGGAGAAGTAGGATATCGTGTTGGAGGAATCGGATTAGGAGCTGGAGTGGGGGTGCAACAAAGCGTTGACTATAGCTTTGCTACGGGCTGGAGCACGCCGACCTCGGTATTTGTATATGGCTCATTGGGCTGTTTTTCATTGGGAGGTTCAGCTGGCAAGGATTGGGTGAGCAATACCACATTTTGGAATGTCAATGCGGGAATAGGGTTGTACTACAACAGCAACATGAACGCCTATTACGGTGGCGGCCTTTCGATAGGCTACGGTTCGGGAGGATGGACATTCGGGGCAAACGGATACTACAACAGGATGCAGCAGCCGCAGATTATCTCCTCCCAAACAGCCGATGCCAATCCCAACAATGTGCCTTCTGTTCATCAAGGAGAAGGAACCAGCGATTGTGTCGTGAGTGTTTTAAGTTGGTTTAATGATGTTCAAGGAGGCCAATTGACAGAAGCGGATATTCAAAATTGTATCGTTTATTTTACGGATCAAGACTTTGTTGAAGGCAGATGTGCGTATAATGAGATAGGCAAGGCACAAGACCTTACCAGTTTATACAAATATGCAAGCAGAAAGGGCATGGATCCCGCATATCTCAACAAGAAGAATATGGATTATAATGGGTTGTGCCAACAGCTCTTTGATGTCATCAACAATGGTGGATTGGTCATGGTGAACCTTGATGGAACGATGGGGCATGCTGTTGGTGTCGAAACCGTCACCTACAAAACTGGAACTAATATGTGGGGTAGGCCATATTCTGAATATAGTTTCAGGGTGATGAATCCTGCCCCAATAAATAATGGTGGTGGATATCGTCCAGTGGCTGGATACGACATCTGGAACGCCCGCAATGTGGGGTGGTTAATGATACGATAAAGGAGGTTGAGATGAAACGGATTCTATTCATCATCGTATTGTCTTTATTTGTGATTGATGCATTTTCGCAGGACATTTCTGAAAAGATTGCAACAAAAAGGGAGATTCGATTGCAATACAATGACATAATGTGTCAGTATCGCAAACTGTCACAAGTCCCTCCCTTTGATTCTGTTTTTGTTTTAAACCTATGTACGGCTTATTACGATGACACCATCCGTCTTAGTAAAGCGTTTGTAGAGACCGGTGAAATTCTGAATTACATTCATAGAGGAGATGATTGGTCTTTTATAAAAAAACTATGTTTCTGGTTGAAGAATAGAAGGTTAAAGGAACCATGGCCAAGGTACTTTCGAGAATATGCCTTAATAATGACTTCAGACGGGAGTTTGATAGCTGTTTTTGACGGGTCTATGATCCATAAGCATAATGGAGGATTCCAATCAGAGATGGCAAAATACATCAATGCAAAAGGAATAAAGTTCGTTTTTACCTTACGTCGAGATGGATATAACACCATCATGAACCATCTTTGTTTTTTTGGAGTGGATTGGCAAGGAGGTTTTCATGTTTTTCACTATGACCGTTCCATTGTACCAAACTCTATGAGAATGTGTCCTATTGAAGACTTTCCAGATAACGAATGGCCTGATTTGTTTTATGGCTCATGGAAAAACCAAATTAATCTCCAGCAAAAAATGTGATAGCGTTGTTGTTTTTTAAATAACCCCCGTTCTCCCGAATTGCAGATTCCGTTTTCCCGAATTTGCAATTCGGGAGTCACGAGTGTCAGCATTTGCAATGCGAAAAAGGGTTGCGGAAACATTTTGAGGATTTTGGCTACGCTTACGATATTTTCGCTAATTTAGCCGCTCGAAAAGACAACCTCTTTGCATTATGAAACGTTTTATCTTTGTCTTGTCATTAACTTGGCCATTATTTGGAACGAGTCAGACCATAACGATTGTTGACACTTTGTTAACAAAAAGCATCCACCAAGATGTGGTAGCAATAAATGTAAGCATGTCCTTCCCTTTATCAGAAGAGAAAAGGCTTTGCCTGCATAAAATTCACAAGCATATTGTAACAGACCCTCTTGTTACTGATGAGTTGGAGCGTGGAGAAAACACACAAGATGTTGGATTGATATATGTCCTTGAAGACAATTCAGGCCATATCATTCACCTGCCAACTTACCCAGGTTATCCAGGATTCTTACCCATCTTGTCACAACCGACCCTCATTTCAGAAGACAATGGAAAAGATTGTTATAAAAGAAGGGTATTCGTGGACGAACAAAACATGACAACCTATTCCAAATTAATTTCTTGTGATAGTCTTGTGTATTACGATGATTGTCAACTCGTCATAAGTCATTCTGACACAACTCTAACACTTTATGCCATTCTGCAAACCGAAAGGCTAAAGCCAGGAAAGTATACAATCTATTTGTATTACAGTTTCAAAGAAGACGAGAAATTGTCATCTGTTTCAAAAAGTAATCAAATTACTAGTTTCTATGGAGTCATAGTTTCCAACAAAGTGGATTTGATTGTTGAGGACTGTCTCGCCAAATGGTGGAAAAAATGGAGAAGAAAAGCGAAATAAGAACCCATACTTGATTCAGTATTAATGTCGGTATGCTATGAACAATAAGTTAATCATCGTTTTGTTGTCATTGTTCGGCTTGGCTTGTAATACAGGTTTCTCTCAAGAACAAAACGCGGTCGAGTTCGATGAGAAGGAAAGCTTCAATAACTATCCCGATGGGATATATAAGGACGAAATGGCTTTGTTTACTATTAAATGTGGTAACCATAAGAATGCAAAAACGAAGTCAAACTATTTTGGCGATGTAGAGGTTCGACGATTGACAAAAGGTCAAGCCCAGTTCATGCCGTCAGAATTTGCTTATCGTAATAGACCTATCTCTATTGTGATTGAAGGAGATGATGATACTACAACCATAAAGTACATTTTCTATACTTTTATGAAACATTATCGCTATATACCAGACAGCGCAATATGTGACATAATCGATCCGACTTTTTCTGTTTACTGGATAAAGGATAACGAAACAGACCAAGCAAGTCACAGACATGGTTTCAAGGGTGTTTGGCACAAGAATAAGCATAGACCAATCATTGACAATTGGGAAATCTATATTCCAAAAGGTGCTTTTAGGCTTTACATCCACATGGTCAACTACAAGTATCGGTATGAAGCGACGTGGATTATTGATAGAGAGAAGTATGTAGGCCGAGTGATAGACAAACTTGATTAATGGTGTTGTTCTTCGGGCGGACCCCCGTTCTCCCGAATTTGCAATTCGGGAGTCGCGAGTATTAGCATTTGCAATGCGGAAAAGGGTTGCGGAAACATTTTGAGGATTTTGGCTACGCTTACGATATTTTCGCTAATTTAGCAGCCCGAAAGGACAATCTGCGCAACTTGGAAGAGACCTTCACATACGACCACCTGAACCGCCAAACGGCGACAGACATTGTCCTTATCTGATACAAATAAAAAGACAAAGACATTGAAGTCACTATGAGAAAGATGTTTGTAATGGTTTTAATGTCGCTTCTGTCGACAATGAATCCGACAATGTCACAGGAACATAAACAACTCACAGGAATTGCGATAGAAAGTTTCGACAGCCTGCCGTCAGGAAAAATAAAGAATGAGATTTCTTGTTTTGTCCAAAAGGCAGCGACCAAACAAGAGAGAGCAAACAAAACACAGGTAAAAAAAGTTCCTATAGGGGTTTTCCACGATGATACGATAAACAAGATACAGTCTGTCGTTTTTGAAGATGGAAGTTTTTTTTCTTCCATGCCAACAGTGTCGATAGCCATTGGGTATGGAGAAGGAAATAATGTCTTTACAGGAATAACGGGCCTTGCTCATGGAAAGATCAGATACGGGTTGGAGAAAAAACCGTTTGACGACATCCCAAATCCTTATTTTTCCATAGACAACAAACCCAATAGAATTACTGGTTGGTCAAAGAGAAGGAAACCTGTTGTTGGCAACTGGAAAGTCTTTCGCTCAAAAGACAGTTATTATACTTACATCTATTTCAAGAGCGAAAAAGATGGCTATGAGGTGACGTGGGTGATAAAAAACTATCGTGAATACGTTACTAGGGTTATTGATAGACTTGATTGATGATTTCGGAAAAAAACTAACCCCCCGTTCTCCCGAATTGCAGATTCCATTCTCCCGAATTTGCAATTCGGGAGTCGCGAGTGTCAGCATTTGCAATGCGAAAATGCTGCCTAACACGATAAAAAGCCATATCTTTGCCGCTCCAAACGGTAAACGATGATTTCAATCCAAAACCTGAGCATGCATTTCACCGGTGAGGACCTCTTCACCGACATTTCCTTCTTGATTCGCGAGAAGGACCGCATCGGCTTGGTAGGTAAGAATGGCGCGGGCAAGACCACACTGCTGAAGCTCATCTGCGGTATCGAACAGCCATCGAAGGGAGATGTAATTGTCCCACAGGGAGTTACAATCGGCTATCTGCCTCAAGAGAAGAACGTCAACAGCACGAAAACGGTGTTGGACGAGGCGCTTTCCGCTTTCGACGAATACCATCAGTTGGAACGCGACGTGGAACGCCTGCAAATGGAACTGGCCGAGCGCACCGACTATGAAAGCCCGCAATACGAGAAACTTATCGTCAAGCTGAACAACTTGAACGACCGCTTGGCCTTGCTCGGCGGCAATTCCATCGAGGGTGAGGCAGAAAGGATTCTCGTCGGCTTGGGCTTCGGCCACGAGGACATGACGCGTCCCATGCGCGAGTTCAGCAACGGCTGGCAGATGCGCGTGGAACTGGCCAAAATCCTGTTGAAGAAACCCAACCTGCTCCTTCTTGACGAGCCCACCAACCACCTCGACATCGAGTCCATCCAATGGCTCGAAGGCTTCCTGAAAGCCTATTACGGCGCCATCCTGATGGTGTCGCACGACCGCGCCTTCCTCGACAACATCACCATCCGCACGGTGGAGATCAGCAACGGCAAGATTTACGATTACAAGGTGTCGTATTCCGATTATGTCAGCCTGCGCGAGGAACGCGTCGACATGCAACGTTCTGCATACGAAAATCAGCAGCGCGAAATCAAGAACATCGAGGCCTTCATCGAGCGTTTCCGCTACAAGGCCACCAAGGCCAAGCAGGTGCAAAGCCGAGTGAAACTGCTCGAGAAGATGGACGAGATTGTGATTGACGACATCGACAGCACGGCCATCCACTTCAAGTTCCCGCCTGCGCCGCATTCCGGCAAGGTGACGCTAGAACTGAATCATGTGGGCAAAGCTTACGGTGACCAAGTGATTCTCAAAGACATCAATCTGCTGATTCCGAGAGGGGAGAAGATAGCCTTTGTGGGTCGCAACGGCGAGGGCAAGTCCACATTGTCGAAAATCATCTGCGGCGTGCTCGACCATGATGGCGAGGTGAAACTGGGCCACGAGGTCAAGATTGGATATTATGCCCAAAACCAACAGGACATGCTCGACATGAACAAGACCGTCTTCGAGACCTTGGACGACGTGGCCGTTGGCGACATGCGCCTGAAAGTGAAGGCGTTGCTCGGCTCCTTCCTGTTCCGTGGCGACGACATCGACAAGAAGGTGAAAGTGCTCTCGGGCGGCGAGAAAGCGCGCCTTTCCTTGGCCAAGATGCTCCTTTTCCCGACCAATTTACTGGTCTTGGACGAGCCGACCAACCACTTGGACATGCTCTCAAAAGACATCCTGAAAAACGCGCTGATTCAATACGACGGCACGCTCATCATCGTCTCCCATGACCGCGACTTCCTACAAGGCCTCACTAACAAGGTCTATGAGTTCCGCAAGCCCAACATCAAGGAATACAATGGCGACATTTACGACTTCTTGGAACAGAAAAACCTCAGCCACCTTAAAGAATTGGAGGTTGCCGCCAAGCAACAGCCTCAAAAGGTTGCCGCTGGGCCTGTGTCGCAAAACAAGATCAATTACGAGCGCAAGAAGCAGATTGACGCCAAGTTGCGCAAGGTGGACAAGGAAATCCAACGCCTTGAGGAAGCCATAGGCAAACTGGAAGCCGAATTGGCCGAGCAAGACACCATCATGGCCAATCCCGACCAACATCCCGACATCAAGATAGACAACGACTGGTATTGGGCCTACGGCAAGAAGAAAGAGGAACTACAAGCCCTGATGGACGACTGGGGCGAGAAGCAGATAGAACGGGAAGAGGTGTTGACGGAATATGGCAAATAAAAAAACGGGGCTTAGCCCCGTTTTTCATCATTCGATAATCATGTCGAATGGCATTCTTGCTTGGATGCCCGTGTTATCTTGCAGGTTTTCCAATCCTTTCATATAGTCGTAATAGACGCCGAGTTTGCTACGCATGACGGCATCGAGCTTGTCGGACTCGCGGTTGCTCAGCGATTCCATCAAGCGAGTGAAGAAATCTTTCTGTTTGGGCCATTCGCTCACTTTGTAGTCATTGCCGAGGTTGGCTTTCTGTGCGGCGTAGGCGATGGCGTCTTCCATGTCGCCCAGTTCGTCGACGAGGCCGAGTTCGAGGGCGTCGACACCTGCCCACACGCGGCCTTGTCCGATGCTGTCGACGTAAGTCTGGCTCAGGCCACGGCCTTCGGCCACGCGCTTGGTGAACTGGTCGTAGGTCTTCACCACCATTTCCTGTAGCTTGCCATGCTGGAACTCGGTGAGGGGTTGTGTGACACTGCCGAAGTCGGCGTTCTCGTTGGTCTTGGCCACGTCGAAGGTCAGGCCGACTTTGTCGTTCAAGAAGCCCTGCATGTTGGGGAAAGTGCCAAACACGCCGATGGAGCCGGTGAGGGTGGTGGCATCGGCGTAGATGTAGTCGGCCTTGGCCGAGATCCAGTAGCCGCCCGATGCGGCGTAGTTGCCCATCGAGACGATGATAGGCTTCTCTTCCTTGGTCAGGTCGAGTTCGCGGCCTATGATGGCCGAAGCCACAGCGCTTCCGCCGGGCGAGTTGACACGAAGCACGATGGCTTTCACGTTCTCGTCCTCGCGAGCCTTGCGGATGGTCTTGCTGAGGTTCTCCGAATATATGTTGGCGCTCTCGTCGCCCTTGCCGTCATAGATCTGTCCCGAAGCGTAGATGACGGCCACCTCGTTCTTGTTGTTGTTTTTGTCTTTGTACGACTTGGCGTAGTTGGTGTTGCCCACGGCATTGATGGATTTGTTGCTTCCCGTCATGCCCTTCAGCTCGTCTAATACCTGGTCTTTATAGTACAGGTTGTCGACCAGTCCATACTCCAAAGCCTTTTCGGCGCTGAAATAGGTCTCAAGGTTGTCGGCGATCTTGTTGAGTTGTTCCACGCTGATGTTGCGGCTCTGGCTGATACCCATGAGAATCTGTCCCCAAACGGAGCCCAGCATCTTGTCCATCTGCTCGCGGTTGGCTTCGCTCATCTTGTCAAGGAAGTATGGCTCGACGGCGCTCTTGAACTTGTTGTTCGGGCCGCGAACAATCTGCATCTCGATGTCGAGTTTGTCCAAAAGATGCTTGTAGAACATGATTTGCGACGACATGCCGTGGAGGTCGAGCATCCCCTCGGGATTCAGATAGATTTTGTCGGCAATGGATGCCATGTAGTAGGCGCTTTGCGAGTAAGTCTCGCCGTAGGCGACGATGAATTTGCCCGATGCCTTGAACTCGATGAGCTTGTCGCGAAGCTCTTGAAGGGTTGCTGTTGAGGTGGGTATGCTGCTTAGTTCGAGGTAGATACCCTTGATGTTGGAGTCTGTCTTGGCGTGTTCGATGTTGCGCAAGATGTCGTTCATGCCCGTCATGTCTTGCGATTCCATTGTGCGGAAGTTGATGCCGCTGAAAGGGTTGTCGGTAGTGCGGTCCGGAATGGCATAGTCGAGTTTCATGTGAAGCACGGAGTTCGGCTTGACGATGGTTGATGTCTCGGTCGGCTTCGACATGGCGGATATCATGGACGAAACCACGCCTATCTTGATGAAGAAGTTGACTGCTAAAGCAATCAAGGTGCCTAAAAAGGCTGCCAATAAGATTTTTGAGAATTTCATGATGTTTTGATTTTGTTTTGTTTAGACTGCAAAAGTAAACATTTTGTTTGAACGATAGGTTGTTTTGTTGCCTAAAACATTTACCTTTGCAAAAAATAGGCAGCGATGGAAACTTGTTATGTGCTTTTTGGGTCGAACATGGGCGACAAAGAGTTGGTTTTTGCCAAAGCCTGCCAGCTTATTAATAATAGGTGTGGCGCTGTTGTTGGTGTTTCGTCGTCTTACGAGTCGGAGCCATGGGGTTTCGAGGCCGAAGAGTGGTTTCTCAACCGCCTTGTCGTGGTTGACGCCAAACTGGAGCCAAAGGCCATGATGCGCGAGTTGTTGGGCATCGAGGCGGAGCTTGGCCGTGTGCGTCATCACGAGGCCGACGGCTACACCTCGCGAACCGCCGATTTGGACATCATGTATTATGGACAACGGGTCGTCGTCGCGCCCACGCTGATGGTGCCGCATCCTCGGTTGCACCTCCGAAGGTTCGCCTTGCTGCCGCTTTGCGAGATGGCTCCCGATTTGGTGCATCCCGTCTTTCGTGCCTCGCAACAGGAACTGCTACAGCGATGTCCAGATGATGCAATCGTTAGAGTAAAGGAATAAGATTATGAACTACAACTATATCGCCATAGAGGGTACGCTTGGCGCCGGAAAGACCACTTTGGCCACGCGCATCGCACACGACTTCAACGGGAAACTCGTGCTTGAAGAGTTTGAAGCCGACAAGAACCCTTTCCTACCCAAGTTCTATAAGGAACCCGACAAGTATTCGTTTCAGGTGGAGATGACTTTTCTTGCCTTGCGATACCAGCAGTTGAAGGATAAGTTGGGGGCGCTCGACCTCTTCCACGACTTCATCATCTCTGACTATTACGTGGCCAAGTCGCTGATCTTCTCGAAGAACAACCTTCAGGACGACGAGTATCAGCTGTTTTCGCGGTTTTTCAACATCATCTTCTCCGATATGCCTAAGCCTGAATTGTTGGTCTATCTCTATTCCGATGTCGATCGTCTGCAGGCCAACATCCGCAAACGCGGACGCAGCTACGAGCAGGAAATCAGCAATGACTACCTCGACAGCATCCAGCAGGGCTATTTCGACTTCCTTAGGCAACAGCAGAACAGCATGCGTATCCTTCTCATCGACACGAATCGGCTCGACTTTGTGGCCAGCGAAAGCGACTACCGCCGAATCATCGAAGTGATCGGACAGCCTTACGACGTTGGGTTGCATCGGGTGTCGTTATGACAACAAAAAAGCCGCCCGATTTTTGGGCGGCTTTTTTGTTGTCGGTCAAGAAAGGTTATTTCTTCTCGACTTTCACTTTGATGGTTCTTTCGGTGACCTTCATCTGAGGCTCGTTCACCATCACTTCGGCGCGACGCAACTGAGGCAGGATGTCTTTCTCAAGTTGTCTCTCGTAGGTGCGGCAGAGGTCTTCAACGGCACTGTACTTGTTGCCGGCGTTGTCGAAGACGTTCACGATGGCGTCCTTGTCTCTCAGGTTGGAGTTGGCAACCAGTTCGCGGAACTTGTTGATGTCTTCGCCCTTGCCAACGCCGTTGACCTTGATGTTCTTGTCCTTGGCAAGTTTGGCCAATTGTTCTTCAACGACTCTGTCGCGGTTGTTGGACAGCGTGTTGTTGTGGTCTTCCTCGCCTTCGGGTGAAGCCCAAGCCTCGACGCGGAAGTCGGTAATACCAGCTTCAAGCAGTTCTTGGAAAGCCTTGTCAGCAGCTTTGTTGAGTTTCTTTCTGTCGGCGATGTTGTACTTGTCCTTGTTGAAGAAATAGACACACTTGGCGACATAATTGTCAACATAGGTGGTGTCATAGACGGTTTTGTCAACGTACTCGTCTTTGTGCACAACGCCGTCGGCCAGTTTTTCGGTGGCGCCACGGGTGAAGTAGGTGTTCTTCACGATTTCATCCTGGGTGGGATAGATGGTGCCGTCGTAGACGTAGAACATCGGGTCGCCCTTGAGCTCGCAGTTGGCCATTTCCTCTTGGTAAGGCATGCAATAGTGCTTGGTGAACTCGCCGCCTTCCTTGTAGTTGACGCGGAAGTCGCCTTCGCCCTTGACCTTTTCACCAACGAAGGTGATGGGGTCGATGTCGATTTGGCCACCGTCGTAAGCCAGGTAAGGCTTCAGGTTCAACACGGCCTTCTTCTCGAAGTATTCGCCAGGGATGGTGACGATGATATCGAAGCAGACATTGCCGTCTTCGCCTTCAACCAACGGGTCAGGATTGACGCGGTAGGTGATCTTCTTCGATTCGCGGGCCATCTTCTCGATGTCGCAAGGATTGTTGAACTTGTAACGCAGGCCGAGGTTGACTTGGCTGTACATATCCTTGTCGTTGATGACGTGCTTGGCTTCGTCGGTAGCGATCTTGGCCACTTGGTCCATGTTGTCGGTGCCGGTGAAGAGGTAGGTGTAGTCCAAGAAGATGTCGAACTTGGGAGCCAAGTTGAAAGTAATCTCCATACCTGCGGGAACCGAGAAGGTCAGCTCGCGCTCGTTGGCGGCTTCGGCTATGGCAGGAGTATCGGCGGCATCGTCAGCATTGATGTGGCTGACAGCACCAGCCTTGTAGTAAACACCACCAATACCGATATGGGGCACCAGGTTGATGACTCTTCTCGGGTTGTAATTGAACATGTTGAACAAGTTGAAGGTCAGGTTCAGGTTGCCTTCGAGGTAGTTCGATTGGTCAAGGCCAAGGTTGTAACGGGTCACGTCAGTGGCACTGTTCAACACGAGGGCTTGATTGTGCTTGTGGCCGGCATAAAGGCCGTAACCGCCTTTAAGGTTCATGCCGACGACCTTGCCGAATTGGTAACCAATGCCAAAATGGGCGTTCCAGTTCTTCAAGGCTTCGCCATCTTTCCAATAATGGTTGAAATCGTTCCAAATACCACCTCTGTAGTTGGCCAAATCGCCGTGGTAGATGGAGAGACCTCCGTCAGCCTGAATGTACCAGTATTTTTCAACCGGTTTCTTGTTCTTGCCTTCCTGAGCAAACATGCTGAAAGGAAGGACAGCCATGATGACAAGCATCAGCAGCTTCGAAATAGTCAAGTTTTTCTTCATAACGCAATTGTGTTAGGTTTGTAATTTAAGTGTTTTATTGATTTCTATATGTTTGGTCTTATTCCAATTAGCGAACAAAAATAGGAAATATTTCAATTGGCAACACCAAAAAGCGTTTTTTTTTGTCATTTTTTGCCGTTTTTTGCCGTTTTTCCCCAAAAAACAGCCGAAAAACAGTGCTATTTGGGTTTCAATCGCAACTGTTCGAAGGCTTTCCACATGAGGATGCCGGCGCAAACGGAGACGTTCAACGAGTGCTTTGTGCCTTCTTGCGGGAGCTCGACGGCGCCGTCGCAGTAGGGTAGGGCTCCCTCGCTCACGCCGTCAACCTCGTTGCCCAAAACATAGGCCGTGTGTGGGGCAAACTCGAAATCTTGCAGCGCGACACTGCCTTCCACCTGCTCGACGGCGAAAACCCGATAGCCTACGGCTTTCAACGTTTGGCAGGCGGCTTCGGTGGTCTCGAAATAACGCCAACGCACGGTTTCGTCGGCACCCAAGGCGGTCTTGTGTATCTCGCGATGGGGCGGACAGGCCGTGATGCCGCACAAATAAAGTGCCTCGATGCGGAAGGCGTCGGCGGTGCGGAAAAAGGCACCCACGTTGCTCAACGAGCGGATGTTGTCGAGTATTAATATAATAGGTAGTTTCTCGACCCGCTCGAAGTCTTCCTTGCTGAGGCGGTTCAATTCATCGGTGCCTAATTTGCGCATAATCCGAAATTATTTTGCGGCAAAGTAAGCGAAAAAAGATACTCAATGGCCGTGGATGTGGATTTTTTTGGACGAACACGCCGATTGTTTCAAACAAAACGCTAATTTTGTACCCTTTAATTCGAGATTTTTATGGCAGGAAAGGCAACTGAAACCCCGTTGATGAAGCAGTATTATTCGTTTAAGGCGAAGTATCCTGATGCGATGCTGCTGTTTCGCGTGGGCGATTTTTACGAGACTTACGGCGAGGACGCGGTGAAGTCGTCGAAGATTCTGGGCATTGTGCTGACGAAGCGCTCCAACGGTGCCTCGGCGGATGTGGAGTTGGCAGGATTCCCTTACCATTCCTTGGATTCCTACCTGCCGAAACTGGTTCGCGCCGGCCTGAAAGTGGCGATTTGCGAGCAACTCGAAGACCCGAAATTGGCCAAGAAATTGGTGAAACGCGGCGTGGTGGAGATGGTCACGCCGGGAGTGACTTACAACGACAACGTACTTGAGCAAAAGGAGAACAATTTCCTTGCCTCGGTGCACCTCGAAAAAGAGATTTCTGGCATCGCCTTCCTTGATGTCTCGACAGGCGAGTTTTACCTCACGCAAGGCAGTAACGAATACATTGACAAGCTGTTGCAGAGTTTCAACCCGTCTGAGGTTTTGGTACAACGCAACCATCGGAAAGAGTTCATTGACCTGTTTGGCGGCAAGTATTATCTCACCGTTTTCGACGACTGGGTCTTCTCCGACGACTACGCCAACGAGGTGTTGAACAAGCATTTCCATACGGTTTCGCTGAAAGGCTTCGGCGTTGATGACTTCCCGAAAGGCATCGTGGCAGCAGGCGCGGCCATTCATTATTTGCTTGAAACACAACACGATAAAATCGACCATATCACCTCGCTTTCGCGCATCGACCAAGGGCAGTATGTGTGGTTAGACAAGTTCACGATTCGCAATTTGGAGTTGCTGCATACGACCAACTTGAATGCCAAGACCTTGATTGACGTCATCGACAAGACCGTTTCCCCGATGGGCGGCCGACTGATGCGCCGTTGGTTGAGTCTGCCTTTGAAAAACAAGGAACAAATCGAAGCGCGTTATGAAGTGGTGCAGTTTTTCACCGACCACCGCGACTTGATAGCCAAATTTCAAGATGCAGTTAGACAAGTGGGTGATTTGGAGCGACTTATCTCGAAGGTTTCACTTTCAAGAGTGAATCCTCGGGAACTGCTGCAAGTGGGGCGCGCCTTAGATCAAATTGAGATACTGAAGACGGCTTGCGAGGAAAGCGGACATGTGTCTTTGCAGAAATACGCCGAGCAGTTCAACCCCTGCGCGTCCATCCGCGAAAGAATCAAAAAGACGCTGAATCCCGACGCGCCGGCGGTGATTTCCAAAGGCAACTACATCGCCGACAGCGTGGATGCCGAACTCGACGACTTGCGCAGCCTGTCGCGCTCGGGCAAGGAATACCTGATGGGCATACAACGTCGCGAGATGGAACTGACGGGCATAAGTTCGCTGAAAGTGGGCTACAACAACGTTTTCGGCTACTATCTCGAAGTGACCAATGCGCACAAAGACAAGGTGCCGCAAGAGTGGATTCGCAAGCAAACCCTGACCAACGCCGAGCGTTACATCACCGAAGAACTGAAGGAATACGAGCAGAAAATCCTCGGCGCGGAGGAGAAAATCAGCGTCATTGAGCAGCGGATTTACAATGAATTGGTCACCGCCGTGACCGAATTTGTAGAACCGATTCAAGTAAATGCTTCCTTGGTCGCCCGTATCGACTGTTTAGTAAGCTTTGCCGACATTTCACTGAAATTCAACTATGTGCGTCCCGTTATCGACGACTCGTTTGTCCTCGACATCAAGGAAGGCCGCCACCCCGTCATTGAGCAGATGATGCCCGTGGGCGAGAGTTACATCGCCAACGATGTCTATCTCGACACCGAAAAGCAGCAAATCATCATCATCACCGGCCCGAACATGTCGGGTAAGTCGGCCTTGCTGCGCCAAACCGCTTTGATTGTTTTGCTGGCGCAGATGGGCTGCTTCGTTCCAGCGGCTTCGGCGCGTATCGGTCTGGTGGACAAGATTTTCACCCGCGTTGGAGCTTCCGACAACATCTCCTCTGGCGAATCGACCTTCATGGTGGAGATGAACGAGACGGCGAGCATATTAAATAATGTGTCGTCGCGGAGCCTCGTGCTTTTAGACGAAATCGGGCGCGGCACCAGCACCTACGACGGCATCAGCATCGCTTGGGCCATCACCGAGTTCCTCCACGACCACCCCGTGAGTCGCGCCAAGGTGATGTTTGCCACGCACTACCACGAACTGAACGAGATGGAGGATTCCTTTGCTCGCATTAAGAATTACCATGTTTCGGTGAAGGAAGTCGGCAATAAGGTCGTGTTTTTGAGAAAACTCAAACGCGGTGGCAGCGCTCATAGTTTTGGTATCCATGTGGCCGAAATGGCCGGAATGCCCCGCAAGGTCATCGAGCGCGCCACGGCCTTGCTCTCAGTTTTGGAGAAATCGCACACCAGCGAGGATGTTGAAAAAGCCGCCACCAAAAAGACCGATGACGGTATGCAGCTGAGTTTCATCCAATTGGACGACCCGCTATTGCTTCAAATCAAGGAAGACATTTTGAACACCAACATCGACACTTTGACGCCAGTCGAGGCTTTGATGAAGCTGAATGAGATTAAGAAGTTGTTGAATCGCTAAAGACGCGGGACTTCGGGACGCGAGACACGGGACAGTCTTAGTGCCGCTTTGCGTCACCGCGAGGTACGAAGCAGTCCAGAAATGATGATTTCTGTTTTGGAAAGAAGGATTTTTGCAGATTTTATGCTTTGGAAAGCAGAAAAATGTCATATTTTATGCTTTAGAAAGTATAAAAATATCAAATTTTATGCTTTAGAAAGCAGAAAATGCTTATTTTTGCGGCATAAAAACATACAGATATGGAATATCAAGATATTTTACCCCTTGTGAATCAGTTCAATAACAAGATGACGATGGTGGATTTGACCTTCAAGCGTTATCTTCACCACAAAATCAACTGGAAGGCAAGGCTGATTGGCATCAAGGGTGCCCGAGGCGTGGGAAAAAGCACTTTGTTGCTGCAACATATCAAAGAGAGTTTTCCCGATACGCAGAAGGTGTTTTATGCTTCGTTGGACGATTTGTGGTTTCGCGCCCACGACCTGTTGGAGCTGGTGGAATACCTTTATACGCACGGATTCACCCATCTGTTTTTGGACGAGGTGCATAAACTCAACGATTGGAGCCGTTATATCAAAAACATCTACGACAGCTATCCCCAGCTGCATATCGTCTATACGGGTTCCTCGATGTTGGAGATTGACCATTCCAAAGTTGATCTTTCGCGTCGGCAGATGCTTTATACGCTGCGCGGCCTTTCGTTTCGCGAGTATCTTGAGTTTGAAGGTGTTGGCGCGTTTCCCGTCGTGAGTGTTGAGGAACTACTTGGGTCGCATTTGTCCATAGCGATGGAAATTGTATCGCACACCCGCGTGTTGCAACATTTCGACCGTTATTTGCAGATGGGCCATTATCCTTTTTACAAGGAATCAACCTCGACGGACGACTACCATTCGCGTTTGCGCGAGGTGGCCAATGTGGTGGTGGAAAGCGACATGCCCGCTGTGGAAGAAATCACATACGCCACGGTGCAGAAAGCCAAGCAGTTGCTAATGGTGATTGCGCCCAATGTACCTTTGCAGCCCAATATCAGCAGACTGAGCCAAGAATTGGAAGTGACACCTTCGCAATGCTTGAAAATCCTTTATCTGTTGGATAAGGCAGGGCTGTTGTTGCTGCTGACAAAGGAGCAAAAAGACTACAAGCATCTCGCAAAACCCGGAAAAATCTTCCTTGGCGACGGCAATTTGATGTATGCTTTGTCAAGCACGGTGAATCTTGGCACTTGCCGTGAGACCTTCTTTGCCAACCAGTTGTCGGCCATCGGACAACTGACCATGCCTGAGAAGGGTGATTTCCTGTTGGATGGAAAATACTTGTTCGAGGTGGGTGGTAGCAGCAAGAATTTCAGGCAAATCGCCAACATTCCCAACAGTTATCTCGCCATCGACGATGTGGAAATAGGCCATTTGAACCGCATTCCTTTGTGGATGTTTGGGTTGCTTTATTAGGCTATCTCATTGTCCTTCTCCAAATCCTCCAAAACCTGCTCTAACATGAGTTCCACATCAGGCGAAACATACACGTTGCTAATGCAATAGGAAACCCACATGATGAGGGCGATAAAGCCACACACAAAGAAAACGAAGAACACCTTTTCTAAATTTGATGGCCAATTTAAGATGAGTACGTATGCTCCCCATGCCAATATGTGCAAAATGGTTAAAACCCATAAAAACCTATTTCCTTTTTTGTAGATCTTCAGGGCCTTACGGATTCGCCGTGCGTATTCCGTCACAGGTATGGAGGCGGAATAGGTTTTGCCGGTCATTCGATAAACATAAATGCTTAAGATGACGATTCCCAAGCACCAGAGTCCGAAATAAAGCCCAAGAAAATAATATAAAAAAGGGGCCAGCACACTAAACAAGACGATTCTGCCAATCAGTTTCCGTTGCAATTCGGACAAATGCTTTTTAGAGGCTTCGCCAAAAAGCCTTTCGTCAACTATGCTTTCGTTCTCCAACTTTTCGTTCAAGGTGGCCAATTGCGCCCGCATTTCTTCCAATTCCTTGTTTTCCATTGTTTTGCGTTTTTAATCGTTTGACATTTTTTTCAGTTGTTCCTTGATTCTGACCAATTTGACGGAGACATTCTTGGTGGAGATGCCGATGATTTGCCCGATTTCCTCGTAACTCATGTTTTCGAGCCAAAGCAGGATGATGGCCCTGTCCACCACGCCGAGTTTGTTGATGCGGCGGTAGAGTTGCTGGATTTGTCGGGTGTCGTCGTCGGTGTCGGTGAAGAGGTTGATTTCCATCGAGAGCGGGACGGTCTCCACACTGCGTTTCTTCTTGCGCTCGAAACTGAGGCAGGTGTTGAGGCTGACGCGCCAAATCCAAGTCTTCACGTCGCATTGCCCTTTGAACGTGTCGAAGCCCCGCCAGAGGTTGATGAGCGTTTCTTGGAACAGGTCGTTCACCTCGTCGTTGTCCTTCGAGAACAGGTAGCACACGGTGTAGATGGTGTTTTTGTACCTCTTCACGATGTCGGTAAACTCGTTTTCTTTCTCCTTCATGGTCGGAATCGTTTGTCTTTTAGACGCAAAATCAGTGAAAAAACTACAAAGAAAGAATTTTTTTCTCAAAAATGTTTGCGGCATTGAAAAAAGTTGTACTTTTGCAGCCGCAAAGACAAGCGGAAATAGCTCAGTTGGTAGAGCACGACCTTGCCAAGGTCGGGGTCGCGAGTTCGAGTCTCGTTTTCCGCTCCACAAGGTCCCGATTCAGTTCGGGATTTTTTGTGTAAGTGCCTGAGTGGTGGAATTGGTAGACACGAGGGACTTAAAATCCCTTGGCCTTTAAAGCCGTGCCGGTTCGAGCCCGGCCTCGGGTACAAAAAAACCTTCTGTAAACCAGTTGTTTGCAGAAGGTTTCTCTTTTTTGGTTTTTTCGATAAACTACCGCTGAAGTTCCCTGATTATTTCATCAACGATATACAAGTCGCCAAAAGTATAGAGCATGGTTGTAGGGTCGTGCAAACGCTCGTTGGTTTTGGAAGTGTAGAAAATGTCTAAAGCCCGCTCGCCTGAAATGTCGAGGCGTTCCGAAAGTAGCGTAACAATGCGCCCAATTTTGTTCCACATTAGTAAATCGCTCAACATGTCATTCCCCTTCCATTTTGACTGCTTTCTCGAATTTCAAGCAAGTTTCAATTATCTTTTGGTTTAGGATGCAGATTTGATTGTTTGGCTGGTGCTGTGCCAATAGTCCCAATGCTTTTTCCTCGTCAATCATGCCTGCCATGAAGTTTTCGATAGTATCAATCACCTTGTCATTCGCCACACCACCTTCTATGAAGTCAAAGTCTTTCCATACCTTTTTACCGTTCCGACTGTCCATGATGAAATGAAGCCATTCTCCATCGTAACGATCAAATCTCTTGTAACGGAATTCCGCAATGGCCTTGTCATATTCAAAAAGATAATGGTTGATGACTCCGATGGCATCCATGTAATATCTGCTTTTGATGGTCGCCCAAGTCTTGGCTTGACTTAAAATATCAGTAATGTAGAAACCTTTGCCAAAATCAAGATTGTCGCGACCAATATGCACTAAAGGTTGCTCGATGGTTTCAATGCTGCCATGGTAAACAGTTTTCATGCTGCCACCACTCCTTTCTTGGCTTCCCAAATGGCAAGTGCGCCAAGCACGTCTTCAGTGACATGTTGGCGGCTTTGGGTGTGAAGGCCTTCATAACATTTCAATATGAAACCTTCTATCAGACCAACGCGCTTCATCCTCAGGTACATTTCAGACGAGGAGACATTTTCTGCCCTTGCTGCTGATTCCACACAAGATGATGCGAAAATCATCAATGCTTCTTCTTTTTGTCTTCTTGTTTCTTTAGTTATCATGATGATGTTTGCTTACTTTTCAATATGATTTCAGAAAGCAAAATTACACAATATTTTCTAATTAGCCAAATGGCCTTTCAATGGCATCTAAAAGCATGGAACAAGCACAGTCATTCTCATTCCGCCCTAAACCTCACCAACCTCAGTGGCATACCTTTGCAATCCTTCAGCTCTTGAACGCCGTAATAAAACCCGTTGTGGCACACGAAGCGTTTTTTCGTTAGAGCAAGGTCGTAATCTTTGCATTGGAAGGAGCCTTCCGAAAGGCTTTGCCCTTTGCTGACAGAATAGATGTGGAACGTGTTTTTGCCTGATTCCTCGGCATCGCCAAAGAAGAGGATGTCGTCATCGTTGCCCCTGATGGCCATGGTGAACCAACCCATGTTGATAGGCTCCTTGATGTGTTGGATGCCGTTTTCATTATAGGAAATCAGGTCGTTATAAAACGGAATCATTCGTTCATCAGTCACTTGCGGCAAATCATTTTTCAAGTCTTGGATTCGTGCGTTTTGCAAGGCAATCTGCTCTTCAACGGACAGGGTTTGCGGTTCCCAATCCAACAGCTTTTCCGAAATCTTGTTGCCACCGAAATCGTAGGTTCTCACAAGTCCGTCTATTGGGTTGGAAACGATGAGTTTGCCGTTGGCTTTCGCGATTTGCCATCGGCCTTTCAGGTCGTTCCTTTTGCTTTCAGTGTAAATGAAGTAGCCCTTGTTTTTGAGGTCTTCTCTCGAGTCTTCAAATGCGTCGCAAATGATTTTTTCTTTGCCTGTTTTTGTATCCAAAATGGATACTAAGTGCCTGTATTTATTAGTCCACGACGTGCCTCCGAAGATGGCGATATGGTGGTCGTCCAATGCCAGCATTTCCAAGGCTTGGTATTTGATTTTCAGTTCCTTGACGATCAATCCTTTGTCGTCGAAAAGGTAAATGTCGCCTGTATTGTTTGCCCGTGTGAAATACAAGTTGCCCAATTTTCCTTCCACGGGCTGGAGGTTGCGCGGTTTCTTGCCTTTGTCGGCAAAGTACAAGACAATGTCTTTCAAGAACTTGCCGTTTGAGTCGAAAAGGGAATACCTGTTTCTCGTGGCATGGCTGACCATGGCTTTGCCATCGTCGAAAACGACGAGTTGCTTTCGCAATCCGTAGGGACGGCCATTCAAGGTGTCGTAGTAGGTGTCGAAGATTTTGTCCCAATTGTTTCCTGCTCCGTATGTTTCATCGGGCACGAGCGTAATCACTTGTGCATCAACTTGAAAGCAAGTGGCGATGGCCAAAACGACAATTAAAAACAGTTTTTTCATGGCTTTGAGATTTAGAGGTTCATATTCGCTATTTCTGTTTGTGTACGCAATTTGAATTCGGCAAACTCCTGTTCGGCATAAGGCTTGTTGGCGTCGTAGTCTTCGATGGTGTAATAGTCGATGATGCGGTTGCTCGGCTTGGGTTTCGACATCAGATTGACAACCAGCATGATAAGTGCAATGGCACAAGCCGTGGACAAGGAGGAGATAATGGCGATGCGTGTGACGTTCACTTGGGGGCTTGCTGTGTTTCCGAAACGGAAATCTGGCACTTTGACCTCGTCAGGAGCCAAAGTTTCCAACGAACTTTTCACTTTGTCGGAGAAAGCGCGCCGCGATTCCGCTTTTTGCCTGCACGATGGGCATTCATCGAGGTGCATTTCCACGTTCTTTCTTTCGTTTTCCGGCAGTTCGTTGTCGATATAGTTTTGTATCGTTGTGTCATTCAGATGTTTCATAGCACGTGTTTTTTGATTTTATCCAAGATTCTTGACAGGGTTTTTCCGATGGAAGGGAAGTTGCGCCCCGTCATTTCCGCGATTTCCTTGTAGGAGTAGCCCTCGCTGTAAAGCACGATGAGCGTTTGTTCCTTCTCGTTGAGATGCGCTATTGCGTTGAGGATGTCGGAAGCCTCGTCGTGCTGACGCTCGTCTGTTTCGGGCAGTGGGTTTTCCATCGCGACGGTCCTTGCCGTTTTCCGTTTGTAGTCGATGGCTTTGTTGATGGTACACCTGACGAGCCAGCTTTTCGTGTCGCGAATGGCATTCTCGTTGTTCATGACGAAGTAATACGCCGTGAACACGTCTTGCACGACATCCTTTGCGCCTTCCGGGTCTTGCAGCAACTTGGCTGCAATCCTCGACAGTTTCGGGTGGTAGTTTCGATATGTCTTTTCAAATGCGGGGTCCATCGTGGGAACTTTCTACAATGACAAGACGGATTGGGAGACCGTTTTGTGACATGGGGCGATACAAAAATAAGGAAAAGCCACATTTCCATCATTATTTCAAAATAATCCCTACATTTGCCCCACCAAAATGTTGTCTGACAATAACCCTCATTCAATTTGAACATGGACGCGAAAGAATACATCAAAACACTCGATTTGCGGCCCCATCCCGAAGGCGGCTGGTATCGTCAGGTGTATGGCAACGACGAAAGTGGCGAGAAACAGGTTTCCACCATCTATTATATGCTCTGCGACGAGGATTTCTCGGCTTTCCATCGCTTGCATGATTTGGTTGAAATTTGGTATTACCATGCTGGTGAACCGCTCGACATCTATGTCATTTCTTCCGATGGAGATTTGGCTGTGCATCACCTTTCAGCCGATGACGAGATGCAGGTCGTCATTGAGCCTGAACAATGGTTTGCAGCGGAATTGCCTGGCAAAAAGGGATTCTCCCTCGTAGGTTGCGCTGTGGCTCCTGCCTTTACCTTTGGGAACTTCGAGTTGGCGAAGAAAGAGGAACTGATACGGATTTTTCCGCAACATAAAGAGCTAATTGAAAGAATGTGTTAGGACAAAAAACATTAGGTTGGCTATTGGCATTTATGCCATAAACAACTCATCCATCGTGACCAATTTCTGGATTCGACTGAAATACTCATTGTAAGTCAAGCCGTAAGTTGTTATCAATGTCAGATGCACATTGCGGTTTTTGGGCAGGCTGTCAATCAGTTGTTGCGTCCGATGTCTCAATTTGGCATCGTAAGCCTTGTCGATGGCGAACTCGTCTTTGTAGAACTTCATTTCGCAAAGGTTCACTACTCGGTCGGCACGGTCAATCAACAGGTCGATTTGGGTGCCTTCAGTTTCATCGTCGCCTCGCAGGCTCCATGCCGATTCCTCGGAGGTGATTGCGCCAACGCCCAAGGCGTTCTTAATCTGTTGAATATGGTTAAGGCACACTTCCTCAAAAGCGATGCCTTTCCATGCCGAAAGCCGCTGGGCATTCTGGTTTTTCTCCCAAAACTCGGGGTCGGTAATTTCTCCGTGGGCCACGAATTTCGAATAAAACAAACAGAAAGGGTCAACCAATTTGTAATGCTCTTCACGTTTTGAGCGGCCAAAAGGCACATAACGTCTGATGAAGTCGCTGGCTTCAAGGGCAGCCAACATCTTTGAGAAGCCTCCACCTTTCTGTATTCCTGTTGCGGAGGCAATCTCGTCTCGCGTGAACCCACAGTGCTTGGAAGCCAACAAACTGATGATTTTCTTGTAGTTTGCCGGCTTTGAAAACAAAGAGGCAAACAAACGGTCGAATTCGTTTGTCAGCTTGGCGTTTCGGGCAAAAAACAGCAAGTCGATGTTTTGCCCGAGGCTCAATCCCTTGCGGAAGAAACCCAAATAATAAGGTATCCCGCCCACAGCCATATAGGCTTGGATGATGTCGTAACGCGACAATTTCAGCCCAGCCGACTTGAAATAGGCCTCACATTCGCGCAGGGTAAACGGCGAGAGCTTGATTTCGTAAGTGATTCGCCCATAAAGTCCGCCATGGTTGTTGATGAGGTTGTCTTCCATCCACGAGGTGGCAGAGCCGCACACGATAAGCATCAGGTTGTCGCGTCCCGAGCCCCATCCGTTCCAAAAATGCTCGAAAGCCGACATGAACCCTGACCGAGGCGTGTCCATCCAAGGCAGTTCGTCGATGAAGACCACTTGACGGCCCTTGCTGCCCATACTTTCGAGCAGATTCTCCAACAGGAAGAAAGCCTCAATCCAGCTTTTAGGCGGCTGTGTAGGTTCCAAACCATAACGGATAAGCGAGTTGTAGAAACTCTTCAGTTGATCCTGCAAAATGTTCGTCGTTTCATTTTCGATGGGCGACATCCCTGTGTGGTAGAACGTCATCTTATCCTTGAACAATTCCTTGACAAGATAGGTCTTTCCTACCCTTCTGCGGCCATAAACCGCGACAAATTCGGGTCTATTGCCTCGATACAACTGCATAAGTTCCTCTGTTTCAGTGCCTCTTCCTATAATCTGAGCCATAATATAAAACCTTTATTTTTCCGCAAAGATACAAAAAATCCATTCACAGACAAATAAACACCTGTTTATTTTTCCCTGAAATGCAAAAAAGCGCTTTCGGGGACAAATAGTCACATCCTCTATTCAAATTCCGCTGATTCGGAATTCAGGAGGAAAATGGCGGAGTTTTATCCTGACGTTTGCGAGTTTATGAAGTGATTCCAAAGGTGATATTTACCGCCAAACTTTGGATTTTTTGGTAAGTTTGGCTTAACCTTCCTCGGTGCTTTCAACAAATAAATTGTTTATTGTCAGAATTTTAGTAAAATCATCACTATGTTCACCTTGAGCCAATCCCTTGGTGGTTATGAGGATAGTCCGAATGGCTTTTGAAGTCTTGGTTTCGGTCTGGAAGGTCTTGATGCGGTTTCCAAGTTTTTGGCTCTCCTCGGCGTCTTGGCTGTATTCATAGCGGGAGTATTTCATCTCGCAAATATCAATAACGCCATCGGCGCGGTCTATTATCATGTCAATCTGCGCCCCCGGGGTGGACTTGCGGCTACGCCAAGAATAGTAAGAGGTGAGGATGGAGTCCAATCGCAGGGATTGTATGATTTCCCAAATATGATACATACATAGGCGTTCAAAAGCCAGCCCATACCAAGTGTTTTGGCCAGGTGTGTTGAGGGTGTGCCTCCAATAAGCGCGGTCGGTGATGGTTTCGGAGGCGCAGAAAGTCTGGTAGAAGATGGTGAAGAAGTCAATCAATCTGTAGATGCCGGAGTTCTTTTTGCCTCCGTCACTATGGTGGATGATGAGGTCGCAATAAACCAAATCCTTGAGCATCTTGGTCAATTCCTCGCCTGAAGACATTTTGAGGGCAGTGGCAATCTGTCCCCTTGTCATCCCTTCCTTGCTCTTCGAAAGCAGGCGGATGATGTCCATGTATCGCTCAGGTGTTTTGAACAGGGATGTGTACAAGCGTTGGAACTCGTTCTTGAATTCCGCATTGGTGGAGAAGAACAGCATATCGATGTTCTCGGCCGCACTCTTGGCCGGGTCGAGCAGGGAGAAATAGTAGGGCACACCGCCCAATGCCAGATAAAGTTGGAGGATGGTCATCCTGTCCCACCTGTAGTGTTTGGCCTTGAAGTACATCTCGGACTGGTAAAGGTTGAAGGGGCGCAGGTGCATTTCGTGTGTGGTTCGCTTGTGCAAGCCGCCCCGATTTTCGATGACGTTGCGAATCATCCACGAGGTGGCACTTCCGCAGATGACCAGAAACACGTTGTCGTACCACGAGGCGATGTTATTCCAAAACCTGCCCAGTTCTTTGACGAAACCGGAATACTCGAAGTCGAAGCAAGAGATTTCGTCGATGAAAACCACACAACGTTTCTTGCGCTTGTTTTTCTCGATAATGGTTCCCAAAGCCTCAAAAGCCTGTTTCCAGTTCTTCGGTTCGGGGCCATCGTAGCCATATTTGGTCAGGGCCGACAAGAAGGCTTCCCTTTGGTCTTCCCGATTTCCTTCCAACACGCCGCTGGCAAAAAAGTCGAATTTATCCTTGAAAAAATAACGAATAAGTGAGGTTTTGCCAACGCGACGCCTTCCATACAACGCGACAAATTCGCACTTTCCGCTTTGGTTGTAGGCTGACAACTTCGCCAGTTCCGTGTCTCGTCCAATGATCTTATCCATAGCGTTCTAATGTTTTTGCAAAGGTAGTGTTTTTCTTGAAATGTTCCGCCAAACTTGCAAAAAAAATCAAAGTTTGGCGGAACATTTTGGTTTTTTTCTGACAGATTGATGTTCGCGAAAAGTTGTTTTTTTTACTATAATTCACTACATTCCATTGTTGTTAGGTGGGAAGCCTATATTTTCGCCAAAAATAACGAGCAATGAATCATCTGAAGAAAAAATATCGATGACTTGAGCATTGGTCTGAAAAATGACTATTTTTGCAAGCGAGTTGGGGGAGCAATCCCGGCTCGGCAAGGAAGGCATTCTGAGTCTCTGATTGTAAAATTCGCCAAAATTATACGGGAGACGAAGACCGATGCTCACCTTTCGTTTTTGTTATCAACAAGGTGCCAAACACCCACTTGATATAAAAACGAGCGTGAGAAATTGTTTCTTCGACCGTTCCGTAGAAGGTGTTTGGCGATACCTGCAATCAAGCGGCTTGAGTGAATCGAGTCTCACGCTTTTCTTGTTCTCAAATTAAATAGAAACGCCTGTCTTAGTGGGATTTGCGGGCAAAAGAAGAAAGCACTATGATCTACAGAATCACAGTAAAGAACTCGAAACTATCTAACGGCATCCGTGTAGAGAAAGGGATGTCCGTTGATGTGGTAAGCAACAGCATGAGCAACCCCGTAACAACCAACGGCGGCCAAGCCGTGGTGGATGCCTTCATGCGGATTTATGGAATTGACATCAAGAAAGCAGGTGCTTTGAGCATGGCTTATTTGGATGTGGAAAGGGTTGGGTGATATGGTAAGTTAATCCTTACAGCAAAAGCCTTGCTCTTTTTCTGCAATGCAGTTTCCTTCATAATTCAATGTTTTAGCAATTACATACCTCATACCTCCTACTTCCTACCTCACAAATCAATTCGTTTTGAACTGGTATTTCACCGCTTTCAGTTCCGCGTTGGCTTTCGTGATTTTGTTTTTCAGATTTTCTTTATAGTTCGCGACCTTATCGGCTATTTCCGCATCGCCGATGGCGAGCATTTCGGCGGCGAGGATGGCGGCGTTGAGGGCACCGTTCACGCCCACCGTGGCCACGGGAATGCCGGGAGGCATCTGGATGATGGACAGCATGGCGTCTAAGCCGTCCAACATGCCTTTCACTGGCACACCGATGACGGGCAGGGTGGTGTTGGCCGCAATCACGCCCGGCAAGGCGGCGGCCATACCCGCAGCGGCGATAATCACTTTGATGCCACGGCCTTGGGCTTCGCGGGCAAACTGTTCCACCTCTTGCGGCGTACGGTGCGCACTCAAGGCGTTCATTTCAAACGGGATCGCCATCTCATCAAAGAACTGCGCGGCTTTTTCGAGAACGGGAAGGTCTGAGGTGCTTCCCATGATGATGCTTACGATTGGAGTCATATCAGTTGTTCAGTTATTCAGTTGTTCAGTTGTTCAGTTATTCAGTTGTTCGGTTATTCAGTTGTTCGGTTGTTCGGTTTATGACGCAAAAATAGTCATTTTTTCGTTTCACCTGCATGAACCATGACATTTTCAACATTCCCGCACTCGCTATTTGAACCTGCGACCAAAATAATCCCCCAAAAAACTTGCACAATTGTTTTTTTTGTCTTTTCTTTGCAGCCGTAAATATACAAACGACCCGTGAAACGCTGGATTGACATACTACACCGTTTCCTCCGAGCCGCTAATGCGAGTTGGATGCTCGCTGCATCTGCTTTCGCATTTACCCCCCACCACCAGCCAAGTATCTGATAATAAACGATTTACAAAGATTTTGCTGTAATGGAGAATTTCCTGACAAGACGCAACGACGGCAAGCCTGGCGCCTTGCCAAGGAACTCCGCCAATTGGGCAAGAACAAGTTCATCCGGCTTGCCGCCTCGCCATTGCACAGGCTTGCCGTTGGCGGGGCGAATCCGAAACATAGGCGGTGAGACAACAAGACACCTCCGAATCGTAAGGCAAAACGAAGAGGGAAGCGCATGGATGCCGAAAACAAATACAACAAAAACTTAAATCTTAAGAAAGATGAAACACTTGAATAAACTGCGGGTTGCCCTATGCGCGGCAGCCGTCGTTGTTGCGGTGGCGTTCTTCGCCTGCAACAAGGAAAAGGAAACAGCCACACAGCAACCTACCGAAGTGGAAGCCGCTCGGAAACCCATAGCGACTTTCGACAACGCTACTGGACAAATGACGTATCATTTTGATACGGAAACGCTACAACTGCAATTGAACGAGCAAATGGTTTCCAGGAGCATATCTAATCGTTACATCGTCGAATCTGTGGAAGTTTTGGACAAAGCCCCGACAGACGAGTCGGTGTATGCAGAAATAAAGGTCACCATTCTTGATGTGGAAACAGAGTCCACTATTACTGCATGGTTGATGCATCGCTTTACCGATAAAAAAGTTCGTCAGGATATGACCGACTATTATTCTGACACAGAGGTAGCCTCTGGTAACTATGATTTTGGGTATCGATCTGATGGAAAATACTATATGGTATCTGTAAATGGCGATAATCTCATCACTACAGAAATTGATTCTACATTTTGCATGACTCTGCCTCGGCCTTTATTGACCTGCATGGCGCAAAATTGTGGAATAATATGCGAAAAGCAAGGCTCTTGGTGGCATTCGCAATGCAAACCATGCGAAAGCCCCGCCGATGGCAAGTGTAATGATAGTTTTGCGCCCTGGGCAGCCATTACCGTATCAATTGTGTCAATTGTGTTAGGGCTAATCCTCTGATTTACAACATTATAATATAGCATATGCCTATGGATAAGCCAAGAAATGTTCATGTTATGTTACTTCTTGGCTTATCTTGAATCATTAGACAATTCATAAATTCATATTAATTATGCTGATAATCTTTCAAAAGAAAATTGCCATAAGCCTGATGCTGTTTTTCCTTTTAGGCTCTTTCTATGGGCAAGTTCAAAAAAAGGAGTTGCCCAATATCGCTGACGAGCACTCTTGGGTGAGTTTTGACTACTTCACTGAAATGTATCTGGATGGCAACAAACTATGGATGCGACATTCGCGCGCTATCCTGCATTATGATGAGGAGAATCCCGTTATATGCCTTGAGAATTACGACTCAAATAATGACGATAGAATATCTGTATCTTATTGGATGGACAAGGATAAATATATTTGGATTAATCATGACCTGTATGAAATTGCAAGTTTTAAAAACAAACATGTAATTTGGGATGATTATTCATTTTTCGGGATAACGGAGTTTATACCAGGTTATTTCTACCATCTGTATTACTATCTTGCACCGATGCGAAAGAAAATTCGCGTCAAACAATACACGATACATAAGGTGAATTCCCATGAGTCTGTGACCATTCATAACATACCCTACAACAAGTATCACGGTAAGTCTACCTTGAGCACATACTCGTATAACTCTTTTAACCAACGGGTCAGGGTGTCTGACGAGGTAAACTGGTTCATCAATGCGGAGACCAACATCATGGATAGTGCCTATTGTGTACAATATCCGCTTGATTATGAGAACAGAAAGACCATTATTCGCATCAAAAACGTAGATTTTTCAAATCAGCAGCATTACATCGACTCTGTCTTCAATTTCGACAATGTCTGCTATCGGGATTACGGTCGCTACGACAACAAGAACCGTCCGCCTTCGCGTTCCATCAGTGAAAACAAGAAGGCTACGGCTGCAGTGTTGGATTTCCCGCTCATAGAATTGGCAGGTACCACAAAAACGATAAGGGAACAAAAAGGATGGGTGTTGCTCAATTTTTGGACTTACAACTGTCCGCCATGTATGGAACATTTGAAGGAAATGGGACACGAGAAAGATTCCTTAGGGCGGTATTTCCTCGAAGGCAAGGACGTTAAAATTCTGGCCATCAACTACACATCGAACAACTTCGAATTAATAGGCACCGTGGGAGAAAAGACCGGTACAAGCAAATTGTTGTATTCGGCTGTTGGAATGAGCAGCGTCATCCGTATTCCCTCCATGGGCTACTATTACCTCATCTCGCCCGACAAGCAAATTGTCTATGAAACCTCTGACTTGGGCGACTACTCCGAACTCCTCGAAGCCAAGGCGAACTACGAGAAACGACACCAAAACAAGTAAACCATGAAGAACGCTATCATCATAACAACTATAATCCTTATCGCCATTCTCCGGTTGTCGGCACAAGAGGCCACGCCTAAAATCGTCTTTGAGGAGACCGTGTTCAATTTCGACACCATTGTGCAAAACGGCAACGCGGAGCATGTGTTCCGCTTCGCCAACGAGGGCGATGCGCCCTTGCTCGTCACCTCGGCGTTCTCGTCGTGCGGCTGCGTGGTGCCGGAATGGCCGAAGGAACCACTTTCACCCAAGGCGAGTGGTAGCATCAAGGTGAAATACAACACGAGCAAGACCGGCCACTTCATCAAGGCCATCGTCGTGAAGACGAACGACGCGGAATCGCCCACAACGGTGCTGCGCATCAACGGCACGGTGGTGGAGCCGCCGAAGGAGCAATGAGATTCCCCTCTCATTAACCAAAACCGCCAGTCCAACCGCTGGCGTTTTTTTGTTGTGCGATTTTTCGGTGCAAAGTATGCACAATTGCCGAATTTTGTATTTTTGTGTCGGCATACCATTATAGGTAGGATTAATATAATTCTCTGAAAATGAAAACGGTAAAAGTTTTAGACAAGGAATTTGGGCTGTATATCCCCCAAGAAAAGATTGAAGCCGACATCCAAACCGTGGCCGACCAGATCAACAAGGACATGGACGGCATGAACCCGCTGTTTCTCGTGGTGCTCAACGGCGCTTTCATGTTCGCCTCCGAGTTGTTCAAGCGACTGACCATCCCGTGCGAGATCTCGTTCGTGAAGCTGTCGTCATACGCCGGCACCGAGACCACCTCCGTCGTCCGCGAACTCATCGGCCTCGACCATTCGCTTGACGGCCGCCATGTGGTCATCGTGGAAGACATCGTCGATACGGGCCACACCATGCGCTACACCATCAAGAAGCTCCGCGACCTGAAGGCCGCCGACGTGCGCATCGCCACGCTGTTCTTCAAGCCCGAAAACTTCCAATACGACTACCCCATCGACTACAAGGGCATGGACATCGGCAACGACTTCATCGTGGGCTACGGGCTGGACTATGACCAACAGGGACGGAATCTGCCGGATATTTATAAGATAATTGAGCCATAAGTTTTCAGCCGTCAGCTATCAGCATAGTACAACCAAGCTGACTGCTGAAAGCTGAAAGCCAAACAATTCAACAATTGACTACGTCGAATTATCATTTCAACAATCAACACAACATCATGCTAAACATCATACTATTTGGTCCTCCCGGGGCTGGCAAGGGAACCCAGTCGCAGTTCCTGCGCGAGAAATACGACCTGACCTACATCTCGACGGGACAGATTCTGCGCGAGGAAATCGCAGCCGAGAGCGAATTGGGGCTTCAGATAAGGGAACTCATCGGCGGAGGCGGCCTCGTTTCCGACGAAATCGTGGCGCATATCATCGTGAAGAAATTCATCGACCATCCCGACACGTCGGGCTTCCTCTTCGACGGTTTCCCGCGCACCGTGCGCCAAGCTGAGATGCTTGAGGAATTGTTGGAGAAATTCGGCATGTCGCTGACAGGCGTTCTGAGCCTCGAAGTGCCTGAGGAAATGCTCATCGAGCGCATGTTGGAACGCGGCAAGACCAGCGGTCGCGCCGACGACAACCTCGAATCCATCAAGCACCGCTTTGAGGAGTATTACGAGAAGACGCATCCCGTGACGGACTTCTACTTGGAAAAGGGCAACCTGCATCCGGTGAACGGCGTAGGCGAAATCCCGGAAATCTTTGAGAACCTCTGCAAAGTTATTGATGCACTATAAATCGCCGATTTGCCCCTGTTGGGATAGGTTTGTAGGGCTGTCTTACTACGGCAACCGCAACTCGGATTGACGAAGCGGCTGCCACAATGTGACAGCCCTACAAAGCATAAAACAACGCGTCTTTAGTGTTCCCAGCGAACATCGTTTTTGAGGACACTCGGCGGATTGCCGCCAATCACTTGATTTTCACCTAAAAAAGATGATTTCAGCAGCGTGCCTGCCGCCAAAACCGTATTGTCGGGCACTTCGGCACCTTTCAGCAACACACACTTGCACCCAATCCAGACATGGTTGCCCACGAGGATGGGCTTGTCGGGATTGATGCGTTCGTTTTCCTTGTTTCTTGACTTCGAGACTTCGGGACTTCGGGACTTCGGGACTTCGGGACTTCGGGACTTCGAGACTTCGGGACTTCGAGACTTCGGGACTTCGGGACTTCGAGACTTCGGGACTTCGAGACTTGGGACTTCGGGACTTGGGATTGGATCAGAGTCTGGTGTCCCGCGTCTCGTAGTCTCGTGTCTATTATATAAAGGATGCTCGTCGGTGTCCATCACGAGGATGTCCCAACTCAGCAGGCAGTCATCGCCGAAACGGATTTCCTTGGCGCAGACGATGGTGCTTTCCGCCGTCATGTTGAAGTCTGCACCCAGTTTCAAGTCGCCGCGCACCGAGAGTTTGGAGCCGTGCCCGATGCTCGCCTTGCCACCGAAACTGACCGTGCCGCTCACCTGCCAGATGCCGCGCGAGCGCTTTCTGTCGTAATGCCCCACATCGCCGAAGCCGATTTTCACCATTGCAGTTTCCACATTCTTAGGAAGTTCCACCTTGCCGTGCAATTCCCGAAAATAGGTTCGATGCGACACGACGACGGGCAACTTCAAGGCTGTTTTCAGCGGAAAATAATGCAGGTTGAAGCGCAAGGTCTTCGGAATGGAGCGGAGGATATTCCAAAAGTCAAAACTGGTCATGGCTACCTATTTTTTTACAGAAACCAAAGAAAATCTCAATCCTAACGCATTGGCAATCAACACAAACGTTGATAGTTGCATATCTGTTTTCCCTTGTTCAAGCGAGGAAATATATTCACGTTTCTTCCCCACCCGATCACCCAATTCCTGTTGGGTTAGTTTTTGTCGTTTGCGTTCGTTTTTGAGCATTTCGGCATAGTACCATGCTTCCGCTTTTGCCTCAAATTCTTCTCGGCTTTGCGAACCAACCTTGCCGTATTTCTCATCAAGGCGAGCCGATGATGTGGTCAGACCAGCCAATTTTCTCTCATCAAGCGTAATCATTTTTCGTCCTCCTTAACATATTTCGCCAATATTCCTTCAGCGATTTTGATTTCCTTTTTATATTGTTTGTTGTCCTTTTTCAAAAACGAATTCAAAAACAACACCCTTTTGCTCTCCATAAAACTCTGTGTTTCAATGGCAAAGAGTATCGTCCTATATTCATTGGTACCAACAGAAACTCTCGCCTCGTAAAAGTCCGTATTTCCCAAATGTTTTACAAACTTCTCATTCACAACATATTGTGTCCTAATGATTTGCTCCACATAATCATATTTCGTTTGTATCCTCGAATCCAAGCCATTATAATACGACTTGTATTCCTCTGAATATAATATCTCTCTTACAACACAATTCATTCCGCAAAAATAGACATTTTTCTATATCCGCAATAATGTTTGGAAGAAATTTCTTACATTTCTAATCCCGTTTTGTTTACACAATGCGGTTTTTGTTATTTTTGCGGCGATTAAACGACCAAACCCTGCTACGATGAAAACAGGAAAACTCTTCATCATGCTTGCCCTTGTGCTGATGGACATCCAAATGTCAGCCCAAGAACGCCAAATCATCCAAGGCTACTGCAAGGACGAGAACGGCAAAGCCATTGAAAACGTGAGCGTTTATGCGCATGACTCGCTTCTCGTTTCAGTGACCGACGACCAAGGTCGCTTCACCTACGGTCATGCCAAAACAGGCGAAAAACTCCGTTTCGCGCACATGGTCTTCGAGCCGACTTATTATACCATCAAAGAAAAGGACATTAATGGCAAGAACCTGACTATCAGCATGAAAATCCGAAGCCACGAATTGCTTGAAGTTCAAATCACAGCCAACGCGCCCCACATTGCCTTCGACAATCCCGTGATGACTGTGCTCGACTATACCATCCGCGAGGACGGCATTTATTTGATTGTCTATCGCCGCCGCAACTCTGCCCTGCTCCACCTCTCTTTCGACATGGACACACTGCACGAGATGCCGATTTCGTCGCGCTACAAATACCTCAACAAGGACGCTTTCGGCGACATCTACGCCATCAACGACTACCAAGCCAGCCAGATTGGATTCATTGAGTATGGCAACGGGAGAAAAGGCCAGATGAACTTCTACCATTCCATGTCGCGCAAGACTTTCTTCGACAAGTTCTCCACCATTGTGGCCGCCTCCGACAGCGTTTTCATCACGGGGCGGTACTTCTATTACAACAAGGAGATGGGCTATTACCGCAACCGATTGGGCAGCGACAACGAGCCGGAACTGCTCCATTACATCGTGGACGAGGAAGGCCGCGACGACATCTGGCTATTGACACATACGAAGGGTGGTATCGGTGCCAACTTTTGGGTTGCCGACCCAATCTATAACCCGATTTACGCCATCGACAACAAGTTTTACCTCTTTGCCTACACCGACAACGAGACCATCGTCTTCGATGCCGTCGGCAAAGAACTGGAACGTTATCCTTTGACCTTCCACAAATACCGCAAATGGAACGGCAAGATGGAGCCCGACCGCCGCTGGAAACAGAAGATGATGTATGACGAAGCCCGAAAAGAATTCTACACCTTCTTCGTCAACGACGGCATCTACACCCTAAAACGCATCGACCTGAAGACCGGCACCGTCACCTCCGTCATGGACCTCAGCGGCTATCCCTTCGCGCAAAACATGAGGATTCACGATGGAGTGTTGTATTTCATCTATCCGACGGGTATTAATCGGCGGAAGGCGTTGTATCAAGTTAGAATCGATTAAAAATGATTCCAAGTGCTTTTTGTCGTAAAAATATTGTATTTTTGCGACAAAATTACATCAATTATGGACACTCAATCCATTGATAACAAAATACTTAAAAGTATCAAAAAATGCGGAAGGGGTATCGCAATTTTTTCCTCGGATTTTGTGCGTTTCGGAGAGCAAAAAACCATCAACAAGGTCTTGGAAAGAATGGCCAAGGAAGGCATCCTTCTTCGCGTCAGTAGGGGCGTTTATTACTACCCAAAAATTGACAAGAAATTGGGGATAGGCGTATTGTATCCTACTTTGGAAACCATCGCCGAAGCCATCGCCAAACGCGACAAAGCCCGGATTGTGCCCACAGGGCTTTATGCGCTCAACAGGCTTGGTTTTTCCACCCAAATCCCAATGAATATCCAATACCTGACTGATGGCAGCAACCGCAAACTCACCCTGTACAACGGCGCAACCATCGAGTTTAAACACACCGCGCCTAAAAACTTGGCTTTCAATTCCCATCTGGCCATGCTGCTCACTTTTGCTTTCAAGAGTTTAGGGAAGGACAATATCACCGATGAGGTTCTTGCCCACACCAAAGAATTATTGGAGAAAGACACCAACCAAAGCGTGAAACAAGATTACAAACTGATGCCTGCGTGGGTGTCGTCAATTCTCAAATCGCTCTATGAAGAATAACTATTTCACCATGACTGTCGCCGAACAGCGGCTCATTATGGAACAAAGCGCCATCCGCCTGTCGTTGCCCGTGCAAGCCATTGAAAAGGACTTGTGGGTTACGGCCATGCTTCAAATCATGTTCGGACTTCCCTGCGCCGAAAGCCTCGTTTTCAAGGGCGGCACCTCCCTCAGCAAAGTTTGGGGACTAATCAACCGCTTTTCTGAGGACATAGATTTGGCCATAGACCGAAACCTTTTCAACCTTGATGGCGACCTGACGAAAAAAGGCGTCAAAATGCTGCGCAAAGCATCATCGATTTTCGTCAGGGAAGAACTTTGTCATCAGTTGCAAGATGCCGTCAACAACACTCCTCTTAAAGAGTTGTGTCGGATTGAAGCACAACCTGACGACGAAGGCGAGTCAACCTATCCCGAACCGCGAATTATATTTGTGCGATACCAATCCATTTTCGACGACAAATTGGATTACATAGCACCCATCATCAAGATAGAAGCAGGTGCGCGTTCTTTGCTCGAACCAGCTGAAAACAGAAAGATAAACAGCATGATTGAGGATGCAATGCCTACCGTTTCCACTATGATTTCTGAGACTTTCATTAAAACTGCCGTGGCTGAAAAGACTTTTTTGGAAAAAGCCTTTCTTTTACACGAACTGTTTTCGGTTAGCAATTCGGTAGAAGCCCGTCGACGCTCGCGCCATATCTATGACCTTCACATGATGATGCGAAATGGCATTACGGAGAAAGCCATTCAAGACGATGCGTTGTGGGAAACCATCAGCCATCACCGCTCCACATTGACCAGTATACAAGGTGTTGATTATACGCCTGATATTCGCGACCGCATCCAACTCGTTCCGCCCAAAGAATGTCGCGAAAACTGGCAAATTGATTACGAGTTGATGATAGGTGCCATGATCTACGGCCCCCACCCAACCTTCGCCGAACTAATGGACAGCATGAGAGAACTGGAACGGCGATTCAAGAGCCGAAAATGAGGTTTTATAACACGCAAAGATGCGGAAACCTTTTGTGCCTTGTGGTGATAGATTTCCTAATTGAGTTTAATGGATTTTGAGTAATTTCGCAACCATGAAACTGCGTGTTTGCATTGACGTTGTTTTGATGGTTGTGATGATAATACCGTATCGCAGCGCGCCCGCAAAATGAAGGCCACTTTCGGCAGTGACGAGCCGCTCTCTGCCACGCTGCGGATGTTTCAAATATAAAAAATGAAGAAAAATATCATTTTTTTTCTAACCGCTTGTTTTTGTTTGAATAAACTTTACTATTTTTGCAGTGTCGTTGCGGATTTTCCGAGAATATCCGCAATCACGTTGCGGATTTTCCGAGAATATCCGCAGCCAATTTGAAGAAATTCAAGTTTGTTATGTACCATAGAATATTTGACATAGAGAACCGTTTGGACGAAGCCATGTTCTTGTTCGGCGGTCGTCAGGTGGGCAAGTCCACCTTGCTAAAAGAACGCTTCCCAAAGGCTGTTTACATCGACCTTTTGAATTCTGAACTGAGAAATCGTTTCCAGCAACATCCCGAGGAGTTTCGGGAAAGTTTGCTTCGATATCCGCCAGAAACCTTGGTTGTTGTGGACGAAATACAAAAAGTGCCTGACCTGTTGGACGAAGTCCACTGGCTGATGGTGAACAAGGGTCTTTTCTTTATCCTCAGCGGCTCGAGCGCACGCAAGTTGAGAAAGAGCGGTGCCAACAACCTCGGTGGTCGGGCCATTCCAGAGACGCTGTTCCCTTTGGTTAGTGCGGAAATACCTGATTACGACCTTGACCGCGCCATACAGAACGGCATGATTCCTCGGCATTATATGGTTGCCAATGCCCGCAACCGAATCAAGTCCTATATCGACCTTTACCTGAAGGAAGAAATCATTGAGGAAGCCGCCGTGCAAAAGGTGGATGATTTCGTCCGTTTTTTGGAAGTGGCTGCCATCTCGGACGGCGAAATGCTGAATTATGAGAACGTGGCCACCGATTGCGGCGTTTCGGCCAATACGGTCAAAGCCTATTACCGGATACTTTGCGACACGTTGTTGGGCTTTGAAGTGCCAGCCTTCCGAAAAGTCATCAAACGGAAACTTACCAAGGCATCAAGATTCTACTTCTTTGACGTGGGCATTGCCAACTATCTGACTGGTCGCCACCATCTTGCCCCCAAGACACCCGAATACGGACACGCCTTCGAGCATCTTGTGATGCAAGAGATTGCGGCTTATCTAGGCTACAAAGACAGCGAAGAAAAGTTGACTTATTGGCACACTTACGATGATATTGAGGTGGATGCCGTCGTTGGTGATGCTCGGGTGGCCATCGAAATCAAATCGGCCGACTCGATTCAAGCCAGTCACAAGAAAGGTTTGGTCGAATTTGCCAAGGAGCATCCGAATGTGAAGCAGGTTCTTGTGTCGCGCGACAGAATCAGCCGTCGCAGCGGAGAAATCGATTTGTATTACGTGACCGACTTCTTCAAGGCGTTATGGGATAACGAGATTATTTGATTGATTGTCAATACGATAATCAAAAAATGCCAAGCGCGTAAACTGGAACGATTTTTGCAGGATTTCTACCTGTATTACCTGCAAAATTCCTCCGCTTATGAAAAAGAACTCTACCCTAACATTGCTTTTGCTTTTCCTTGCTTCCGCGCTTTTCGCCCAAACCAAAACCACCGTTTACGGCAACCTCGACGTGGAGAACGTGAACATCAGCATCGTCAATACGCCATACGGCACGAGCACGGATGCCAAAGGCCGTTATGAGTTGCCCATTTTCGACCGCACGGAATCCGTCAACCTGTATTATTCTTGCATTGGCTATCAGGACACGTTGGTGAGCCTCACGCCGAAGCAGTTGCAGTGCGACTCACTCAATATCAGCTTCAAAATGAGGAAGATGAGCTACGGCCTTCAAGAGGTGTCCGTTTCGGCGAGTCGAGATTTCTACAGGTCGAAAACCAACCGCAACATTGCCGACATGGCCTTTTTGGACGGGAAAATCTACCTGCTCGAAAACCGCCCCAAGGCATCCTCGATGATCGTCTTAGACAACGACGGCGTGGAGCAAGCCCACAAGGATTATGACCAACTCTTTGAAAAACTGCACAATGACGCTTTCAACAACATCATTCTCGTCGGGCAGGATAGTTGCCTGCAAATATATCTTGATGAAGAACAAGGGATTCAGCCCGTTTCCACCTTCTCGCGGGAGGACTTTCGCAACAAGCTGCTCAAAATCGTGTGCGAGTTCAACGAGGCTTACATCGTCAAGACCATGGTGCATGACAAAGGCCTCTATTGGCTCAAATACAACCACGGCAAAAGTCAGGACTTCTATTATGTGACGAAAGACAATCCAGAAAAAGGGCCACAATATCTGTGCAGTTTCATTGACACCATAGGCTACCGCGCCTGCCAGTCGCAATGGATGTCCATCCAAAACGAATACCACCAAGTAGTGGCTGAGAATAACGGCATCGACCTCATTAACGAGGAAATTTGGGACGGTAATTTGGTGCAGTTAATCCAAAACTCAAGTTTACAGATGAAAGTGCAATGGTACTGTGCCGTCACCGCGAAAAAAGAATACCAAATCACACCATTGATATTCAACAACATCCTGCAATTCGCCGACTTGGACAACCGCGAAATCGTGGAAATCGGCGACGACTTCAAGATTGGTGCGAGACGGCCTCTCAAGGTCACTTCGGGCGAGCAATACTTCATGAACGAGTTTTTGAAAGACCAAGCCTCGGGCAAGACTTACGGCCTGTTCACCAAAGACGGCATGAATTACCTCGGCCTTTACGACCCCAAGGCGGGCACCGTGGGCATGGGACAAAAAGCCAGCGGAAAGATTTATCCCAAAGTTTTCAAGGTGCATGACGGCTATGCCTACAGCGTGTTTTTCGATTCATCGCGAAACCAAGGGGTGATTAATCGGGTGAGGATAGAATAGATTTCCTCACGCAGAATACGCAGAATTATGGGAAGCGCGAAGCGACGCAAATCTATCGTCTAACCAATTTCTCATAATTCCCAAAATTGACTTCGTCGAATCTGCGATTTCTGCGTGAAATAATTTCCTACTTTTGCGCCATGAAAACATCATTCCGATTAAGATATGACAGCCGCTGGGGAGAAGAACTGTTCCTCACGGGAAACACCTCGGAATTAGGACTTTGGAACACGAACAAGGCCGTAAAAATGGAATATGTGGGGTCAGGCATTTGGTCGGCCTCCGTAGAGACGTGCCATGGCGCGTCTCTACAAACCGTTGAATATAAATATTTCATCCGCGAAAACGGACAAACCCGTTGGGAAGACGGCCCCAACCGCATTCTGCCCGAAGGCAAAGACCGAGTTTGGGATTGGTTCGGCCTCACTGAACGCAAAACGATGAAAGGCGTGGCCGTGCCGCTGTTCAGCCTGCGCACGGAGGATGATTTCGGCATCGGCGAGTTTGCCGACTTACCCAAATTGGGCGACTGGTGCGTGGCCAACGATTTGAAAATCATCCAAATCCTGCCCATCAACGACACGACAGCGCACTACGACTGGCGCGATTCTTATCCTTATAATGCCATTTCGGCCTTTGCATTGAATCCGATTTATCTGAACCTCAAACAATTGGGTATCAAGGAAAATGCCGCTTTCAAGCGGACACGGACGATGCTCAACGGAAAAGACTTGGTCGATTATCCCAAAGTACTGAAAACCAAATGGAAACACTTCCAAATCGCCTTTGAGCAGCAATGGGAAATGCTGAAAAACAGCGATGATTTCCAACAATTCTGCAAAGAAAACGAAGATTGGCTCCCCGACTACGCCCAATTCTGCGCCGAGCGCGACGACAACGGCACGAAAATCCACCTTTTCCTGCAATACCACTGCGACAAGCAACTGCGCGAGGCCGTTAAAGCCTTGCACGACAAGGGTTTGCTGCTGAAGGGCGACATTCCTATCGGCGTGAATCCCAAGGGCGTGGACGTGAAATCGCATCCCGATTTGTTCAACCTTGACGTGCAAGTAGGCGCCCCGCCCGATGATTTTGCCGCCGAAGGACAAAATTGGGGTTTCCCATCCTACAACTGGGAGGCCATGGCCAAGGACGACTACGCTTGGTGGCGTCGCCGCCTGCAAGTGATGGCGCGCTATTTCGACGCCTATCGCATTGACCATATCTTGGGCTTCTTCCGCATTTGGGAAATCCCGAAAACGGCCAAATCGGGCTTGTTGGGTCACTTCTCTCCTGCCCTGCCCTTGAGCGAGGAAGAAATCGAGCATTTTGGATTTAATTTCGTGAAAAGCAAACACTTGAAGAAAGGCATTGACTCCCTTTTCATCCCCGACCCTAACGAGAAGAACAAATACATACCCCGCATCGAACTGCAAAAAACCAAGGCCTACCAAAATCTTTCCGACGAACAAAAACAAGCCATCGACAACATTTATGAGGACTTCTATTTCCATCGCCACAACGAGTTTTGGAAACAGAAAGCTTTGGAAAAGTTGCCCGCCCTCATCAATGCAACCTCAATGATTGCTTGCGGTGAAGACCTCGGCATGATTCCCGCCTGCGTGCCTGAAGTGATGCAAGAGTTGGGCATTATGAGCCTTGAGGTGCAGCGTATGCCCAAAGTTTTTGGCCATCAGTTTGTGCAGACAGAAGACCTTCCTGAAAATTGCGTCTATACCACGGGCACCCACGACATGCCCACCCTGCGCGGCTGGTTGGCCGAAGACCGCGTGCGCACCCGACAATTCTTAGACAGCCTCGACCTCGACGACCGAAAAGTCACCGCCAAGACGATTAAAAAGGTGATGGACAAACACTTGGACAGCCCATCGAAATGGAACATCTACCCGCTGCAAGACCTTTTGGACAGGGACGAAAAGAATTGGTCGCCCAACCCTGCGGACGACCAAATCAACGTTCCCGCAAACGCCAAAAACCAGTGGAAGTGGCGGATGAAAAATTCTTTGGAAGACTTGCCGTGTTGAAAAATTTGCCTACTTTTGTAGCGAAAATATTGCCGCAACTTTTTCGCCGCAACTTTTTCGCTATAAAATAAAGTGATTTTCAACAATAAAGTTTCGACTGATATGGCATCTAAAACAAAGGAAATCAATCCGTTTTCAATCCTTTCTTACCTTGGCAGCGACTACTTCTGTGACCGAGAAAACGAGACAAAACAGCTCAAAGAAGCCTTGGAAAACGGGCGAAATGTAACCCTGATTAGCCCAAGAAGAATGGGAAAAACTGGATTAATCAAGCATGTTTTTAACCAATTTGACCCAAAAGAAGCCTTTTGTCTTTATGTCGATTTGGACCAAACCACCTGCTTGGCCGACATGGTCAAGGTGTTCGGAGAGGTCGTCTTGAAGAAAATCGGGAAGCCATCGGAGCGCGTTTGGAAGGAAATCCTCGCGTGGTTCAAGTCGTTTCGTCCTGTCATGACCGCCGACCCAGCAGGGATGCCCCAGCTGAGCCTTGATGTGCAACCCACTGCGGCAGAAACCTCATTGAGCGAGTTGTTCGGTTGGCTCGAAAAGTCGAAACTTCCGTGTTATGTGGCCTTCGACGAGTTTCAGGTCATCGCCGACTATCCCGAGCCGAAAATGGAGGCCTTGCTTCGCAGCCACATCCAGCATCTCACCAATGTCAATTTCATCTTCGCGGGCAGCCAGAAACACCTGATGACGGAAATGTTCATGGCGGCCAACCGCCCGTTTTTTCAAAGCACACAGATGTTTCCGTTGTACGAAATCCCCGAAGATGCCTATTTCGAGTTCGCCCAACGCCATTTTGCGCGACATGGCCAAGACCTTTCCGAAACGACTTTCCATGAGATATACACGATGCTTTACGGTCACACATGGTATATCCAGTGTATGCTCAACCGGCTTTACCAACTCGGGGCGCGCCACATCGGCCAACAAGCCTTCTTGGCCGCAACCGAAAGCATCATGGCCGAATACAAGGAAACCTTCAGGATTTACTGTAAACTCATCACATCCAATCAATTGAACCTTATAAAAGCCATCGCACAAGAAGGCAAGGTGAAGGAAGTGAACAGTCGGGGATTTTTGGAAAAGCATCAACCCGGCGCGGCCAGCACCGTGCGAAACGCCATCAGCGTCCTATTAGACAAAGAACTCATCACGGAAGACGAGGACGGCTACAGCGTTTATGACCGCTTTTTTGGGCTTTGGCTGAGGCAATAAAAAAGCCAGAACCTGTTGCGGTCCCGGCTTCAATCTCTTTTGATTTATTATGTGACTTACGGCAGCACATCGTGGATGATCTCCGAGCCGCCGGAAGTGCTGCTGTCACCAGTAAAAGCATTGCCTGTAAAGTGCAAGTCGCTGGCACCCGAAAGGCTGACTTTAATAATCGAATTACAATGGATATAGGCATCGCTGCCGCCTGACATTTCTCCTTTACAAACATCACATTCAAAACCGTAACTTGAGCCAACGATGGTTTTCTTAATACTACTGGCACCCGACAAATCAAGGTCAAGCGTGGTGACCTGACCCCTCAAGTTGGCATCGGAAGCACCGCTCATGTCAAGGTCAAGTTCGGAGGCATCAATAGTGCCTTCGACATAGGAAGCGCCCGAAAGGTCCATGTCGATTTCGTTGGCATCAATGTCGCAATAGAAATCCGAAGCCCCCGAAAGTTCAACTTCAACCTTCTCGCCATAAAGACCATATTCCGAATGGAATTCGGAGGCACCCGACAGCTCGACGCTCGTCAAGTTGGCATTGTAAGGGATAAGGGCCTTCATTTCACCTCCATAAACGTTGGACTTAGGCTTGAGTCTGATTTTCAGCGTATTGTCAACGACTTCCACCACAACTTTCGGCATGACATTTTCGCCTACCGTGATGGTGATAACATCAACTGCATCGCTGACGGTGACCTCAAACGCATCCTGCACTTCAAGCTCGGTGTAGGTTCCTGAAATGCTGAAAGCCTTCGTGATTGGGTCGCCCGCAAACTTCTGGCAACTGCTGAAGGCAATCAAAATGAATGCTGAAAGCACCACAAAACACTTTTTCATTTTAATTTTGCCGCCGTTATATACCATCGGGGCATCGGTTTTTAGGTTAATTTGATTGGTTAAGAACAAAATTTGCGTTTTCAACGGCAAAAATATGGCTTTTATTGCAAATCACCATTTTTTCCCTACCTTTGCACCACATTCAAACATAACCACCATGAAATTCAAGCCCTACAACCATAGCGAAGCCGCGCTCAACGAGCGCATTGCGCTGATTGTCAGCGAAGAAAAGAAGAAAGGCAGCGAAAAGGAAGCCTTGAAAACCATCTTCCAAAGCATTGACTTCACGACTTTGGAAGCCTTCGACAACGAGGCGAAAATCAAAGACTTCTGCGAGAAGGCTCTGGCCTTCCCGAAGCAGAAGCCGCACCTCTCGGTACCCGCCATCTGCATCTACAACCCCTTCATCCGTCAGGCCAAGCAACTGCTTGAAGGCAGCGGCATCCGCGTGGCCACGGTGGCCTGCTGTTTCCCCTCGGGACAGATGCCTTTCGACCTGAAAGTCAAGGAGGTGGAGTATTGCGTCAATGAAGGCGCCGATGAGGTCGATATGGTCATCTCGCGCGGCACGTTCCTCGCGGAACGCTACGACGAGGTCTTTGAAGAAATCAAGACCATCAAGGAAACTTGTGGCAATAAAGCCCACCTGAAAGTCATCCTTGAGACGGGCGAACTGAAGTCCGTGGAAAACATCCGCAAGGCAAGTGAACTCGCCATCCTCGCCGGCGCCGACTTCATCAAGACCTCGACGGGCAAGGTGCCGGTGGCCGCCACGCCTTTGGCCGCCATCGTTATGATTGACACTATCAAGGAATACTATGAGGCCACGGGGAAGAAAGTTGGTTTCAAGCCTGCGGGCGGCATGAAGACCCCAGAGGACGCCCTCACCTATTATTATTTGGTGAAAAACATCCTCGGCGAACAATGGCTCAACCCGAACCTCTTCCGTGTGGGCACAAGCCGCTTGGCAAACCTGATTCTCGACATTATAATATAAAGAATTGACCCGCTTCGCGTCACTGCGAGGCACGAAGCAGTCCAGACAACTGGCTTAATCTCTGGATTGCTTCGTCGTTCCTCCTCGCAATGACGCAAAGCGACAACAACAATTAAACAATTAAACAATCAACAATTCAACATGACAATAAAAGGAACCTACAAGGGCAATCTCCGCAACGAGATGACCCATCTGCAATCGGGCGGCACCATCCTCACCGATGCACCTACTGACAATCACGGCAAAGGCGAAGCCTTCTCGCCCACCGACCTTGCCTGCGGCGCTCTCGCCGCCTGCATGATGACCATCATGGGCATCAGCGCGCAAGGCCACAAATTCGACATTGACGGCACCACCTACGAGGTGACCAAGACCATGAGCGCCGACCCGCGCCGCATCGGGCAGATCGACATCGTGTTCAACTTCCCCGCGAAGGAATACACCGAGCGCCAGAAAAAACTGCTTTGGGCCGCCGCCGAAAGCTGCCCCGTGGGTCGCTCGCTGCACCCCGAGGTCATCGTGAACATCACCATGAATTTCCAAGGCTGATGGAACACGACATGCTGAAAGGACTCCGTCACAGCCTAAAGCTCGTGGTGGAGCATAAGGACACCGCCGCCGTGTACGGCTCGGGCGCATTGGAAGTGTTTGCCACCCCCGCCATGATTGCCTTGATGGAAAAGACCTGCTTGGAAGCCGTTGCCGACAAAATCGGCGAAGGCAACACTACCGTGGGTATCGCGGTCAATATCAAGCATTTGAAAGCCAGTCCCGTAGGCGCGATCATCCACTGCGAGGCTGAAATCATTGAGGTGGATCGTCGTCGTTTGGTCTTCGAGGTAAAATGCTTCGAGGGCGAAACTCTCGTCGGCGAAGGCATCCATGAAAGGTTTGTGGTTGATAGCCAAAAGTTTATGAGTAAGTTTTAATAATTCGTTCCGACGGATTTGCAATCCCTCGGAGTTGAAAAGGGGATTGCAAATCCCCATGCCCTATGCGGTCGAATTGCAAATCCGACCGAACAACAAACCAAACAATTTTAAATCTTAAATTTTGAATCTTAAATAAACAAATGAAACACACTTACCGAACCCAAGGCACCTGCAGCCAAGCCATTGAGTTTGAAATCGAGGACGGCATTGTGAAGAACGTGCAGTTCTATGGCGGCTGCAACGGCAACACGCAAGGCGTTGCCGCCCTCGTGGAGGGCATGAAGGCCGAGGATGTCATCGCCAAGTTGGAAGGCATCAATTGCGGCTTCAAAGGCACCTCCTGCCCCGACCAGTTGGCCAAGGCCGTCAGGCAGGCATTAGGGCATTGAAGTTTTTTGCCACCCATACAATTAAACAGACATCTCCACGTTATAGAAAAGACTAAAACTAACTGAATATGAAGAAACACATCGTATCGGTGGCGGTTTTGACGATTGCCGTTATGCTCACCGCCTTCACCAGTTGCAGAAAACCCATGGCCGAGGACACCACTCCCGCCAAGGAAGGCCTTTATCTTGGCATCGTAGGGTTCAACAGCGAACTCTACACCATGCCTCTCGGCTTGCTCAACCAAGACACAAAGCGAGAATTTGTGAGTTTCGTCGACGGTCTCTCGATGCAGAACGGCACCATCCTCTATCATGCCGTCAACACAGGGCTCAACAGCCTTGCAGCCGCCAAGATTCCGGAAAACCTCATCAACGTCTCAGTGGTGACTTTCACCGATGGTCTTGACCAAGGTTCATACGTGCTCTCCGACAGCTACAACTCGGGTAACGAATACTTGTCCGCAGTCAATTCCAGAATCAACAACGAACTTATTGGCGGGGCCAACATCTCAGCCTATTCCATCGGCGTGCGCGGTTCGGACGTAAGCGACATCGAAGGTTTCAGGAACAACCTCAAGAAACTTTCGAGCGACCCCGTCAACAACGTCTTTGAGGTTAGCAACATGAGCGAAGCCTCCGAGAAATTCGCACAAATCGCGCAGCAGCTCTACAACCAAAGCACGCTCTACAACGTCACCCTCAAGTTGCCCGCACAGGAACCCAACACCAAGATCCGTTTCACGTTCGACAACGTGACCGATGTCAACGAGTCGCAATGCTACATCGAAGGCACCTACATCCGCAACAGCGGCAAAGGCCAGCTCACCGACATCCAATACGTTGGCTTGGCCTGCATGTCGGGCATCGCTGTCACGGCTTCGACAGAAGGCATCTTCGACCTGTTCTCGTTCCAGAACCTCACCGACATGAACGGCACACAAATAAGCACCGACTACGTGAAACAATGGAACTGGCTCGAGTCGTCGTCGCAATGGCAATACAACAGCGAGTTCACGCCCTCGGGCAACACCCAGGTCGTCAACGAATACAAAAGCGCGATGATCATGCTCGTGCTCGACTGCTCCAGCTCGCTCGGCAGCGACTTCATCAACATGAAGACAGCCGCCAACGGCTTCATTGAGACCCTAAGCGGAAACTACAGCGGAAGATAATTCTATTTGACCATGACCCATCACGATGACCATGACCATTTTCAGGCCATGGTCATCTTTTTTCCCAACTCTTGCCACAAATCACGCCCTTAATGGATAAAAAAGAACTGCGTGCCTACATCAAGGCATTGAAGAGAAACCGCTTGGGTCGCGGCAAGGGCTACTACGACCGTTCCCTCTGCCAACACATGGGCGTGAAGCGCATTGGCATTTGCTTTGGTTTCCAAATAGTTGACACCATTCCCGCCGAACCTTTCGACATCAAAATGGATGAGACCATCTCACTCTGACGGACAATTTTGAAAGATTTCTTATCGAAAAAAACCATCCGTTTCATTATTTTTCATATTTTTGAGGCCTTTTTAGAAACAACACTCATTATGAAGAAACAACTCGTATTAACGCTTATCGTCATGCTTGCCTGCATGACCGCGCTGAACGCCCGTCCCGTGGATGCGGCCAAAGCCAAGAACATCGGACAAAGATTTGTCTGTGCCAACTTCAACAACAGCTTGAAGTCCAACGAATTGCAATTGGTTCACATAGGTGTTTCCCATCGCAACGAAGCCTGCTTCTATGCCTTCAACGTAGGGCAAGAAGGGTTCGTTATCGTCAGTGCCGACGACCGTTTCCGTCCTATTGTGGGCTATTCCGACGAGGGTCCGTTTGCAACCGAGAACATGTCGCCCGAACTAGAGTTTTATCTGAGCAAGATCATCGAGGCGCGCACGAGCCGCAACGCCGTGTTCGACGACCGCAACGCCGAAGAATGGCAGAGTGTGGCGACATCGGGCAAACTGCTCTCGCGCAACGGAGGCCGAAGCGTCGACTACATCTGCTCCACCAAGTGGAACCAAGACTCGCCATATAATCTGTATGCGCCAGAAGCGAGCGGCGGCCCTGGCGGCCGTTGCTATGCTGGATGTGTCGCCACCGCCATGAGCCAGGTGATGAAACGCTGGAACCATCCTCTTCACGGCTCTGGAAGCCACTCGTATTACTGCTACGGCTATGGCTCGTTATCGGCCAACTTCGGCAACACCACTTACGATTGGGACCACATGCCCAACCGTCTCTCCGGTGCCACACAACAGGAGATAGAGGCCGTGGCGCTGCTGATGTACCACTGCGCCGTGGCTGTCGACATGAACTTCTCGCCCTCAGGCAGCGGAGCCAGTTCTTGGGACGTGCCCTCGTCCATCCGGAACTATTTCTCCTATTCCAACAATTGTAGTTTGAAAAGCCGCAACGAGTACTCGCTCACCAACTGGAAGAACCTGCTCAAAGGACAATTCGACATCGGCTGGCCAGTATACTACTCAGGCTACAGCGAAAGCGGCGGCCACGCCTTCGTTTGCGACGGCTACGACGACAACGACCTCTTCCATTTCAACTGGGGTTGGGGCGGCAGTAGCGACGGCTGGTTCGTCATCGACGAAATCGACTACGCCGACTGGGCCCAAGCCTTGATCAACTTCGTGCCTTCGGATGTCTACAACTACCAACCCTTGCCACCCGACAACCTGTCGGTGGAACCCAGCGGCAACTTCGACTATACCGCCACGTTGAGTTGGACCAACCCCACCCAAAACATCCATCTCAGCAACCTCTCGTCCATTGACCAGATCGTGGTCACCCGCGACGGTGCCATCATCCAAACCTTCAACAGCGTGACTCCAGGCCAAAACATGACCTTCACCGACCATCACATGCCCGCCATGGTGAACTATGGCGTGTATGCCATCTCCCACAACGCCGCCGGCCTACCCGTCACCGAAAACGACGTGCTGCTTGGCCCAACTTGCCGTTGGACAGTGACAATGACCTCGTCAGATTCGCAAGGCTGGCACGAAGGATCGCTGTCGTTCGTCAACGAGGCAGGCAATGAAGTGGCCAATGTCACAACCAATTCATCAAACGCCAGCCACACCATCACCCTGCCCCTCGGCCATGTCGAGATTCACTGGAACATTCCCTCGCAAGGCATCGAAGACATGAGCTTCAGCGTCAAGGACGAGAACAACAACGTCAAGGCAAACTATCAAGGATCGTCGGAAGACCTCGTCAAGGGACTGTTCTATATCCTTAACAACACCTGCAACGACAAAGGCACCGAGGCCGACGGCCCCACCAACCTCACGGCGGTCGTCGCGGGCCAAAACGTCGACCTCAACTGGAGTGCCCCCGACATGATCAGCCCCATCAATTACCACGTGTATCGCGACAACATCCTCTATGCCATCGCCACCGACACCCATTTCACCGACACCGACGCGCTCGACATCTTCCACAACTATTGCGTCACCGCCTTTACCGAAGATGGCGAGACCGCCGCTTCCAACCACTGCAACGTGCAACCCGAGCCTTCATGCGTGGCTCCCACCAACTTCCGTTATGAAATGACAACGCCCGTCAGGGTGAGCCTCGCGTGGGATGTCCCCGACCCCGCACCGACCGGCTACATCCTCTACCGCCGCGCCAGAGGCGAAGAGTTCAAGCGCGTCAAACTGACCAGCAACGCCACCACCACCGACAACCTCAGCAGCCAAACCGACCATCATTATGAATATGCCGTGGTGGCTTACTATAGGGACACCGACTGCTACTCAGCATACGCCCCAACCGAAAGCAACCCCGAACTGAACTTCCTGTCGGTCAACAAAACCATCATTCCGCAACACCTCAGATTCCTCATCCATGAAGGACAAGTCATCCTCCAATGGGATAAAGCCTCCATGGCCGAGAAAATCAACATCTATCGCAACGGACAATGCATCGGACACAGCACTGGCACCGACTTCGTCGACCGCACAGCCACCTCCTCGGAGTCGTACCGCTATACCGTGACGGGACAATCGGGCAACCTCGAATCCAACCCTTCCAACGAAGTGTTTGTCGACTGGACCACCGGCACCTCGGAAGACAACGACATCCAGGCCACTGTCATCTACCCCAACCCCACTTCCGGCATGGTCTACATCGAAAGCCAAGACATGAAGGAAGCCAGCGTCTTCAACCTGATGGGACAAGAACTGCTGCGCCAAAACGCCATCGACGGACAAGCCGCCATCGACATGACCTCGTTTCCCGAAGGCACCTATTTCATTAAACTAACGGGTTCGCGCCAAGAAGTCAGGAAAATAGTCAAACTCCAATAAACCAAAACGACATGAACAAACTCTTGAGATTGGCGGCCACCGCGCTGCTATTGGGCACTGGAACAACGCTTATCGCCCAAGACAAGGACGAAAAAGAACCCGTCTACCAAATCACCGAGACCGTCAATGTGAAGCACACCCCCGTCGATAACCAAGGCAGCTCGGGCACCTGCTGGTGCTTTGCCGGTGTCGGCTTAGTGGAGGCCGAAATCCAACGCATTTATGGCAAGGAACTCAATCTCTCCGAAATGTTTATCGTCCGCAACGCTTGGACTGAAAAAGTGGCGAAGTTCATCCGAATGCATGGCAACAACACCCTCAGCCAAGGCGGCGAGGTGTGCGACGTGCTTTACATGATCGACAAGTACGGCATGATGCCCGAAGCCGATTACAGCGGCAAGGTCATCGGCGAAGACCGCCACATGCACAACGAGATGAACGAAGTCGTCAGTTCGGTGGCTCGTGCCATCACCAAGAATGGCAACAAGAAAATATCGCCCGCAGGACCGCAAGCCGTGCAAGGCGTTTTGGATGCCTATCTCGGCGAAGTGCCGGAAGAGTTTACCGTCGATGGCAAGAAATACACGCCCAAGTCGTTTGCGGAAAAATACCGCATCGACCCAGCCAACTACATCGAAATCTGCTCCTTCACTAACGAGGAATACAACAAGCCCTGCATGGTCGAAATCCCCGACAATTGGACTTGGACGCCTGCCTACAACATGACGCTTGACAAACTCATGGAGGTCGTCGATCACGCCCTTGAGCACGGCTACACGCTCGGTTGGGCACAGGACGTCAGCAACCCGGGCTTCTCGCGCAAGGAAGGCGTCGGCATCGTTCCCGAAGACCCGAAAGACGAGAATCTTTGGAAAGAGATTGTCGTCGAAAAGCAAATCACCGATGAAATCCACCAGACCGCCTACGACAACTGGGATGCCGGCGACGACCACAGTATGTTGGTGGTTGGTATCGCCAAAGACCAGAACGGCAACAAATACTACAAAATCAAGAACTCATGGGGTGATGCCGGCCCTTACGAAGGCTACTGGTACTGCTCTGAGCAATACCTGCGCCTATACACCATCTTCTTCACGCTCCACAAGGACGCCCTCCCGAAAGCGATAAAGAAAGACTTGGGACTTTGAATCTTGAAATACGAAGCATTCGACATAGTCAATCTAAATCTTAAATTTTAAATCATAAAACAATGAAATTCAAACACTTACTCACCGCAACCGCTTTGATGCTCAGCGTCAGCGTCGTTGCCCAGCCAAAGGCTAAAGACGAAGCCAAGGAAGAAAAAGGCTTCAAGTTCGAAACCATCAAGGAATTGCCCGTCACTTCCGTCAAAAACCAAAACCAAGCCGGCACATGCTGGTGCTACAGCTCGTTGGCTTTCTTCGAAGCCGAACTGCTCCGCATGGGCAAGCCCGAGTACGACTTCTCGGAGATGTTCATCGTTTACAAGACCTACCTCGACCGCGCTGAGGCCGCCATCCGCACCCACGGCGACGTATCGTTCTCGCAAGGCGGCTCCTTCGGCGACGTGCTGTATGCCATCAAGAACTACGGCCTCGTTCCCGATGAGCTGATGCCCGCTGGTGCCATGCACGGCGACTCGCTGTCGAACTTCAACGAACTCACTGCCGTCACCGACCCGTTTGTGGCTGGCATCGTCAAGAGCCGCAAAATCCAGATGGATGCCGACGGCAACCCGCTGTGGAAGAAAGCCTTGGCTGGCATTTACGATGCCTACCTCGGCGTTCCCCCGACCGAGTTCACCTACAAAGGCAAGAAATACACGCCCAAGAGCTTTGCCGAATCCACTGGCCTCAACATGAACGACTATGTCAATATCACTTCCTTCACGCACCATCCTTTCTATGAGGAGTTTGTCATCGAAGTGCAAGACAACTGGCGCTGGGGTCGTGCTTGGAACCTCCCCATCGACGAGATGATGGAAGTGATGGACAACGCCATCGAGAAAGGCTACACCATTGCTTGGGGTAGCGACGTGAGCGAGGCTGGCTGGCTGCGCGGCGACATGTCGGGCGTGGCTGTCCTCCCCGACCTCACCGCCAAAGGCCAAGACCTGCAAGGCAGCGACATGGCCCGCTGGATGGGCTTGAGCGCCGCCGACCGCAAGAAAGAGGCACAAAACAGCCCCACTCCGCAGAAATGGGTCACGCAAAAGGAACGCCAAATCGCCTACGACAACTACGAAACCGGCGACGACCACGGTATGCTCATCTACGGCACCGCCAAGGACCAAATCGGCAACGAATACTTCATCGTCAAGAACAGCTGGGGCAAAGCCGGCAATTACGACGGCATCTGGTACGTCAGCAAGGCCTTCGCCCGCTACAAGACCATGAACATCGTGGTCCACAAGGACGCCCTGCCGAAAGACATCGCCAAGAAACTGGGCATCAAGTAAAACGGCCTTTTTTGAAGCCAACACGGTTAAGGGAAAGTCGGAAGGCTTTCCCTTAACTATAATAACAAAACAATAAAAGCCAACAAGTTATGTGGAAAATCATCCTATTAATCGGGCTGCTGGCCATAGTGGCTTCCTGCGTGTCGCAATCGCCCCAAAACCCAAAGGAAATGAACAACGAGCGCCTCAATTATTTCAGCTTCAACCATCACAACACCATGGCCCGCTTCAACGGAGAAAGCTATCTGGTCAGCACCCAAAAAGACGGCAGAATCCATATCGTCATAGACGAGGGTTATCCTAACGAAAAGGACTTCTACATCGACGACACGACCATTTTCGACGATTTGCAAGCCATCGTGAAGCAACTCAAGATGGACAAATACAAAAACAACTACAAGCCCAAGATGGAAATCTTCGATGGCGATTCGTGGTCGCTTTCCTACAGTTACGACTCCAAACGTAGCGTCAGCTCAGGCGGCTACATGGCCTGGCCCGACAACTACCGCGAAGCTCGACAAGCCATCGGCGAGTATTTCCAGAAGTGGAGGGACTATCCCATTCAAGCCAAGGAAATCAACCTGTTCCATTACACCTGCACGAACAAGCAAGGCTGCGACATCGAGTATCGCCTCGAGCGCGGCGAACAGCAAGCCACCCTATACATGCGCAACGCCGAATATGAAACGGACAAGCAATTGACAGTCAGCAACGACCATCTAACTGAGCTTCAGGAGCTTGTCAATATCTATCGCATGAAGGACGAAAACAGCCGCACCACCGACGACGACAGCGCGTCGGCTTACCGGTTCTTCGTCAGCTACAACACGGGCGACACCATCGACTTCCAAGGGTACCACACCACCTTCCTTGGCGGACTGGAGAGCGCATTCGTGTGTTTCTTCGACCGTTGGCTACCCATTCGCGGCAACCTCACCAGGCTCGAATATTTGTTCGCGTTCTCCGGATTTAGCGAGGTCAAGTATTACGTCATCAAGGAAGGCGAAGGGTTCTCTCTCAGCCACTACGACCAAAGGAAAAACCGTCGCGAAGGCAAGATGGGCGACGAGGACATGGCGAGGTTGCAGGAATTGGTGGAATCTTTTGGCCTTGACAAAGCCGAGGACAAATTCACGGGCAACGACACTTGGTTCCTCTTTACCGATTATGACTCAAAAGACATCGCCCGTTTTGGCGGTCGTAGCGTTGACAAGGCCTCAACGGAGAAAGCGCAACGCATTTTTGAGGCTCTTACGGAGTTTTTTGAGCCTTATTTCCAATAGCCTCAGCGTTTGAATTGCTCAAAGCCTTTGCCGTAGGTGCCCATCACGGTGTTCATCGTCATAAAGGCCTTGGGGTCTTCCTCTTTCACGATGCGCAGAATCTGCTGCGACTCGCGCTTGTGCGTCACCACCATGAGGATGTCTCCCTCGTGTTTCGTGTACCAGCCCGTTCCTTTGATGAGCGTCACGCCTCGGTTGGTCTCCTTCGCGATGCGCTCGGCCACTTCGTTAGGTTTGGAGGAAAAGATGAACGCCTGCACGGTCTGCTTGTTGCCCGTCAAGACGAGGTCGATGCAATAGCTGCACACGCCCATCACCACGAAGCCGTAGATGATGGCTTGGATCTTGTCGTTCTCGATGACGAAATAGGAGCAGGAGATGATGACGATGTCGATGAGCAGGATGACGCGACCTTGCGAGATGTTGCGGTATTTGCAGACCATCATCGCGACGATGTCGGTGCCGCCCGTGCTACCGCCTTGGGTGAAGGCCACGCCGATGGCCAAGCCCGCCAAGCCGCCGCCAAGGATGGCCGCCAGAATCTTCTCCTCCACAAAAGGCTTGATTTCGCCCGCCAGCATCGGGTCGGTGATCCAGCGTTGCAAGAAGAAGAAAAACAACGACGACACGGCGATGGAATACACCGTCTTGATGCCGAAAGACGGCCCAAGCACCTTCAAGGAGATAAGCACGAGGATGCCGTTGATGACGAACACAGAGATACCCGTCGAGATGCCCGTGGCATAGAAAATCAAGGTGGCGATACCGCTCACACCGCCGCCCAACACGTGGTTCGGAATGAGGAAGGCCGTCCACCCGAAGACCATCACCAACAGCGCCAAAGTGATGATGACGTAACGCTTGACTTCGGCTAATACTTGTTTTTTTGAGGTTTTCATTTTAGTCTGTTTTAGACCACAAAAGTAGGGATATATTTGGAATTATTGATAAAAAGTTTTATCGGACCATTATACCACTTCCCCAAAATAATCCAAACCGACAATTATTCAATCCTCAACGGCGTTCCCGGTGGATACCATGTCGGCTCTCGGCACGCATCACACAGATTCCAGAATCAAAACACAAAAGCTACTCTCTCCAATAGTTTTTTCATTTTCCTTGCTTCTTTCGTTTGCTCGGCCAATTCCAGCATTGTCCATAAAGGCTTGTAGATTTCAATGTTCTTTTCGTCAATGGGTAAGGTTCTCATTTGATGGCAGTTGGGACATCTTGACGGAAAAGGATTTTTCGACCGAAACCTACCTTGCCACGAACTATGCCCAATGTCACGCGCTTTGAAAACGGTGCCACATCCAGTGCATCTGTATTCTCTCAATCCATTGTCTACGGTCGAACACCTGTAATCCCAATCACGCTCCATATCTTGTACGAACGACCACAATTCATCCCTGTCCCAAATCTTTTCATACACGCTGATGTCCGCACCTTCGGGGCTGGTTCTCATACCGTGGCATTTGGGGCATTCTTTTGGCTCGTAGTAGGAGAATCCATCGCTTCCTTGCACTGCTTTTTCCTTGTTTTCCGAGGTGAAGATTTCTCCACACTCGGAGCAGACAAATTTGATGGGTTCCGGCTTGGACTCCTTCGCTTTCTTTTTCTTCTCACAATGCTCCTTGATTTCCTCGCAAATCAATATAGGGCTCATCCAAATGATACTCAAAGTCATTCCAAGACCTTCAAAAAACTCCTTTGTTTTTGACTTGTTTTTCATATTTTATCATTTCGTTATCCAGCATATCCAGCTCTCAAAATGGCATCTAAACCTTTGGCCTTGTTGCGTTTTCTCTTTCGTTTTTGATAATGTGCTTTTCCTGTTGCATGGTTTTTATTGTTTTATGTTTGTTTCTTTGTCTGCTTCTCCTCCGTTTGCGATACCACTCCCTCCGCTTCTCTTCCTCGGCCTTCTTCCTCAATTCCAATTCATGATGAGTTCCCGAAGCGTGAGTGGTCGGCCACCACGCCAGTCGAGTTTCATCCAAAAGGGGCGCTTGTTTCGCATAATGCTTTCGTTTTGCTTGATGCCGCAAAACTATAGCACCTCTGGCATAGCACAATGGAATGTAGTAAATCAGAATGTACTAATATCTTTGCGAGGAGGAAAAGGAATACATTCTTTCGAAGCAGGTTCTGAGAAGTGGTACCAGCATTGGAGCTAATATCAGAGAGGCAAAACGCGCCCAGACTACAGCAGACTTTTACGCAAAGCTTTTCATCTCTCTCAAAGAAGCCGAAGAAACCGAGTATTGGTTAGAATTGCTTGTTGAAACGGAGTACATCACCAAAGAAATGTTCGATAGCATCTACGCCGACTGCGAAGAAATCATAAAACTCCTCGTAACCTCAATCAAAACCATCAAAGAAAACAATACAAAATAATACTAACTTCAAACCTCCTACCTCTTACTTCTTACCTCTTACCTCTTACTTCCCACCTCTCTCCCCAAGAAAAACAATCCGACTCAACCGCCCCCTATCAAACACCCGATTGGCCACCTCGAGGATGTCGTTTGCACTGACGGCTTCTATGTTACGGATGATTTCGTCCATGTATTCGATGGGTTCGCCCATGAGGAGCGAGCGGGTCGCGCTGAGGAGTTCTGTCATGCCGCTTTCGAGGCCGAGTGCGGCTTGCCCGATGAGTTGCTGTTTGGCGTGGTGTAGTTGCAAAGTACCCAATTTCTGTGTGCAAAGTTTTTCTAATTCCTTGTGTACCAACTCGATGGCTTTGTCCAACGAGTCGGGATCGACGGCCATATAGACGTTGATGAGGCCGACATCGGAATAGGCGGTGTATTGCGACTCGATGGTGTAGGCGAAGCCGTATTTCTCGCGGATGTTGAGACCCAGGCGCGAACTCATGGCGGGACCGCCCAACACATTGTTGAGCATCACGATGGGCATTCGTAGCGGGCTGCCGTATTCGGGTGCTGTTCCGCCAATGATGCAGTGGCTCAAGTGGTTGTTGCGCTCCAAAGTGCGGATTTCCGGATTGTAGCCTTTGAAAGCCTCACGTTTTTGGCTGACGACATGCGCTGGTTGGTTGCCGAAATAGGTCATGGCCAGACGCTCAAATTCCTTGAAGCTGATGTCGCCGACGGTGGCCAGGATCATCTGGTCGGTGCTGTAGTTATGCGCCATGAAGTCAAGGATGTCATCGCGTTTGAAACTCTTTACCAACTCAGTGGTGCCCAGGATGTTGCGCGACAAGGGATGTCCCTTGAATACCATCTCCTCGAAGAGGTCGTAGATTTCGTCGGAGGGCGAGTCCAAGTAGGAGTTGATCTCGTCGAGGATGACCTCCTTTTCCTTGGCCAACTCGTTTTCGGGGAAGGTGGAACGGAAGGCGATGTCGGCGAAGAGGCCGAGGGCTCGTTTGTAGTGCTGCTTCAGGAACGAGGCCTGGATGCAGGTCTCTTCCTTGGTGGTGAAGGCGTTGAGGTCGCCGCCCACGTTGTCGAGGCAGCTCAAAATATGATAAGCCTTGCGGTTTTGGGTACCCTTGAAGATGGTGTGCTCCACGAAGTGGGCGAGGCCGTTTTGGTGTGCCAATTCGTCGCGGGTGCCAGTCTCCACCATCAGCACGAGATGCGCTATTTCGCCTTTTTTCTCCTTGTGTATCAGTCTTATACCGTTTGGAAAGACGGATTCGTTATAGTTGTTGTGTTTGTCGAACGATTTGTTGTCCAGCATTTCTGAGATAATTGCGCGCAAAAATACGTATTTTTGCGGCGCGATACTAAAACCGTCATTTGCTCGTTCAATAAAAAACGAATCGTTATGCGCAAAACTCTTATGCTTTTTCTTTTGGTGGGAATGGTGCTTCGCATTACGGCGCAGCCAGCGAAAGACATTATGAAAGACCCTATTCCCGTAGCCATGTTTCAAGCCACATACGCGTTCCAACTGCCCGCTTTCGATACCCGTGAGATGTATGGTATTACCCATAATGTTGGCGGCGGATTCGCCTACAAGACCGAGTCGAACTGGCTCTTCGCTGCCAATGTCAACTTCATCGTCGGCGACAGGGTGAAGGGCGACCGTGTCGACATCTTCGGCGAAGGCATCACCACCGTCGATGGCGAGATTATCGGCGGCGCGGGTAGTGTCGCGTTGTTCGATATCAACCAACGCGGGCTCCATGTCAGGGCTGAGATGGGCAAACTGTTCCCTATGGGTCCCAATCCCAACAGCGGCGTCTTCGTGCAAGGCGGCCTCGGCTATCTCCGCAACCGTCTCCGCGTCGATTTCCAGCAAACCTTGCTCAACCCGCCCTATCAGGTGGAAGGCGACTACCAATACGGCTACGACCGTATGCGCGGCGGCCCGGCGGTGCATTTCGGGACGGGATACCTCTATCTCAGCGACACACGTATGTTCAACCTCTCCGTCGCCCTTGAGGTGACCTACGCCCGCACCCGCGACCTGCGCGACTACGACTTCCGTGTGTTCACCAACCCTGAGACAGGACAACTCGAACCTGTGGGTCCCACCGACCCGCACAAGCGCTACAACGACTTCTATTACGGCATCCGGGTCACGTGGAGCATCCCGACCTACGAGCGCAAACCAGATGACTACTATTACAATTAAACCGTGAGGTTTTTCTATACCATAGGCATCCTTCTCTATTCTTTCGGCGTGCGCGTGGCCGCCCTCTTTGGACATGCCAAGGCCATGCTGTGGGGGGAAGGTCGCAGGCGTCAGCGTTTTGAGCCAGCGGCTCAAAACGCTGACGCCTGGATTTGGTTCCACGCCGCTTCCCTCGGCGAGTTCGAGCAGGGCCGCCCCGTCATCGAGGCATTGAAGGAACGTCATCCCGAGTTGAAAATCTCCCTTACGTTCTTCTCGCCTTCAGGCTACGAGATACGCAAGGACTATCCCTTGGCCGACGAAGTGCTCTACCTGCCTTCCGATACGCCTGCCCATGCCGCACAATGGGTGCGACGCCACCATTATGTGGCCGCCGTCTTCATCAAATACGAGTTCTGGTTCAACTATATGCAAGCCCTCAAGGATGCCGGCATTCCCTTGTTCTACATCTCGCTCATCCTCAAGCCCGACACCTATTTCTTCCGTTGGTATGGCACGTGGTTTTTCCGGCAACTCAAAAACGTGACGCATTTTTTCGCGCAAGACGAGGCCACGGCCCAGTGCCTGCAAGCCAACGGCATGACCAACGTCACCGTGTGTGGCGACACCCGTTTCGACCGTGTGGCGGCCATAGCGAGGCAGGCCAAGCCCTTCCCCGAGGTCGAACGGTTCGTCAATGGGCGCAAGTGCGTTATCGCGGGCAGCACGTGGCCGCCCGACGAACGCCTGCTGCTTGGCTTCCTGCCGCAGATGCCTGACGACTATTGCCTCATCATCGCGCCGCACGACATCTCGGCATCTCATATCGCACAAATCAAGACACAATTTTCTGACAATCAGCTTTATACGGAACTGGATTCGGAAAAACAATCCAAAGTTTTGGTTGTCAACACGATAGGCATTCTCTCGCAGCTTTACCAATATGCGCAGTTTGTCTATATCGGTGGCGGCTTCGGTGCCAATATCCACAACATCCAGGAGCCTGTCACCTTTGGCTGCCCTGTGGTGTTCGGGCCCAAATACAAGAGCTTCCGCGAGGCGGTCGACTTGGTGGCACTCGAAGGGGCTTTCACCATCGAGAATGCCGAAGAATTGAAGTCGGTCTTCCAAGTCTTGATTGGCGACGAGGCATTCCTCACCCATGCCTCTGGAGTCTGCATCGACTACCTCAATGCTCAGGTCGGAGCCACCGAAAGCATCATGGAGAGATTGGAAAAAACACTTTTTTCGTAAAAAAAGCAATTTTTTTTTGGTTTCTTGTTTTTAATGACTAATTTTGAAGGCTGATTTCGCGTTGAAATACAGTTTGATATAAAGTGACGCCTATGCAAGACAAAACTATCCAACACTTACCCCTTGTCGGGCTTAGCCATGGCGACCTTAACGGCATCGGCTATGAAATCATCCTGAAAACTTTTGCCGACACACGTATGTTTGAGTCGCTAACTCCTGTCTTGTATGGGCAGTCCAAGGCGTTTTCCTACTACAAGAAAAACTTCGGCCTCGAAAGCCCAAACTATTCGTTGACACGCGATGCGAGGCAGTCGGGCGACAAGAAGTTCAACATCGTCAACATTGTGGAAAACGAGGTGAAGATTGAGCCTGGTACGCCTACCGATGTCTCTGCCGACATGTCGGTGCTTTCGATGAAACGTGCCGTTGAGGATCTCAACAACGGTTACATCGACGCCTTGGTCATGGCTCCCGACAGCCCTTCGATTGCCAAGTGCAACCTCGAATACCTGATGTCGTTCCACAAAGAGAAAGAACCGATGCGCGTGATGGTCAACGACTTGCTGCGCATCGGATTGGCTACCGATGACATGCCGCTTGCCGATGCCTTGGCCCTCATCGATGTCCGATTCCTCGTAGCGAAGCTGGCCACGTTCTCTCAGTCTTTGTCGAAGGATTTCGGCCTCAACGCGCCAAAGATTGCTGTCATGGGCCTCAACCCTCATTCTGGCACCAAGCCTGCCGCCGACGACAAGGTGGTGGCTGCTGTTGGCGAGGCTCGGAAGAAAAGCATCTTTGCCTTCGGGCCGTTCTCGTCCACTCAGCTCTTTGCCACGGGCTTGTGGAGGAAATACGACGCGGTGATGGCATTGCATTACGAGCAAGGCATCCTTCCGCTCAGGCTGATGACCACGGGCGGTTGCGCCTCCTATTGGGCCGGGCTTCCTGTGGTGTGCGCCGCACCGTTGCATGGCCCTGGCTTCGACATTGCCAACACCAACCGTGCCGTACCCGACGACTACCGCAAGGCGGTGTTCCTCGCCGCGGATGTCGTTGGTTCAAGGAAGAGCAATTGAACGAAAAAAGGAGGCCTCGGCCTCCTTTTTTTCGTTTTTCAAGTTGTGTGAGTGTTTTTTACTTACTTCACGACGAACTTCATGGTGTTCTCAAAGCCGTTGGCCTTCACGGTGACGAAGTAGACGCCGCTGCTGAGGCTGCTGGTGT
>JBGUHI010000100.1:0-15085 GCA_045111995.1 Candidatus Limimorpha sp.
GGCATCATCGCAGGGGAGCAAGACGGAAAGCGTATCGCAGTAACCATTGTAGCCAAATTTAAGGAAATCAGGGCTGGCATCGTGGCTATACTTGGTCAGTTTTAATTGGCTGCCTTCGCAATATTTGTAAGTGCTCCAATCGTAAACGGACTTCGGCTTGGTCTCGCCCCAAGCGATAAACCATCCGAAAGCATCTGTGCTGTCTGCACCCACATTGTAGGTAGCCCAAAGCGTTCCGCTCGGCAGGCCGAGGTCAACGTAAGGGTGGTTGATGCCATCGCCATCGTAATGGTATTCTGAGGCAGCAGGATACACCGTGAAGCCGTCTGGGCTTACTTGCCCTTGTCCTGGATTTTCTAGTTCTTCTTTCTGACATGAGGTCAAAGTTGCCATGCCTGCCACTACCAGCAGCATCAGCATGAATTTGATTGTTGCTTTCATAACCAATTGATTTTGAAATTACAAGGCGTTTTTATTGCAAAAATCAGGCCAAATTTCACTGAGTGTGAATCTCTATTTTTTCACCACCACCCGTGTTACATGGTTTTTCCCATTCGCATCCGTAATGCGCAGCAGATAAACTCCTTCCGCCAAACCGCTCACATTGATTTCATTGCTGCCTTGGATGGTCTTTACCATCTGCCCAAGGGCATTGTAAACCTGCACCTCGGCAGCTTCCGCTCCTTCAATTCTCACGAAATCCTTGGCAGGATTGGGATAGGCCAATACCTTTATCGTTTCTTGTGGCAATTCTTTTACTTCGGTAGGAATGGGATTGAAATCTTCACGCCGCATTTTGATGAGTTTGCCTTGGGTCATGTGATTGCTCAAAGTATATAGAGTCACGACGATGCACCCTCCATCATTTTGAGGCAAGATGAAGTATGAAGGATGATTGATGTATTCTTCATCAAGAAACACCTTATTGCCAAGAATTTCCATGTCTTTGTCAAACAGGCAGACGCTTGGATAATAGGGTTCAAATAAGCTTTCAGAAGAATAATAAGAACCATAGATGGTTGTATCATTGACAAAAGTAGCACAGTTGTATTTATTTGACGCAATCCGATACGGAAGCACAGGTTCGGCGAGAATGGTATCCAGTCGTGGAACACCACCACTCAAATTCACGTCAAGCAATGCAATAGAACGAGATAAATTGTCATTCGGGCTTAATGTTCCGAAAACCAACAGGTCATCATCTGAAAGCCAACAGCAAGAACTATATTGGGTGAAAAGCAACATGTGGTTGTTCTCCATCCAAATGTTGTCAATGTAATTGAAGTCGTGGTCATAGCAAATTAGGGCAGGCTTGCCATTTCTTCCTACTCCCATTAAAATCAAACCGTCATTCTTTGGATTTTTTAAAATCTGATGGCATTCAAATTGAATCAAGAAGTATTCGGGATCCGGCATTTCTGCCATGACATAGCGACAATGCAGGGTGTCGGCATTTTCATCAAACCTATATAAAAATGGCCGTCTATGGTATCCTCCGTTTGGTGATGTATATCTGGCACTCCCACACATAACCACCGTACCATCATCGTCAAGAAGAAACCGCCCTCCGTGGAGCGAGAGGGCGGTTTCCGTCTTTTCGTAGCGCTTGTCTGCAACGATATCCAAATTGGCATCAAGCACCATCACCACTACGGATTCTTCCGAAGCGACGCCTGCCGCAAAATAGTTGCCGTTGGGCAGTTGCACAACATCTGTCAATATCAACCCGTCAAAGCCTTCGTATTCACGCTCAAAATGCGTTCCGTCCGACTCAATATGCATCACAATCGGGTGGCAATTTGGATAGACAGGGCCGCATCCACCCACCATGATACCATTCCCTTCCGCGTCAAGAATACCATTCACATAGGCGATATAACTCTCGCCATTGGAATAGTCAATTTCCCATTGCTGTCCGTAACTCGTCGCCGCCATCACCATCAGGCAGCAAATCATCAAGAATTGTTTTGTCGTTTTCATAGTCGTATGTTTTTGATTACTTTGTTACCATGATGCGTTTTGTCTTCATGGTTCCATTAACATCTGTAATCCGCAGAAAATAAACCCCTTCGGCCAAATCAGCCACACTGATTCTGTTTGAGTTTTGCAACCTCTTCACCACCTGCCCAAGTTCATTGTAGCATTGTATTTCACTGGCAGTGATACCCTCAATATGCACAAAACTTTGTGCAGGATTGGGAAACACGTTTATTGTTTCGGCAGTTTCAATAATGCCATCACAGTCCTCGGTAATGTCGGTGAACTCGTTCCAACCCTCAGCGTTGCGATATGCCTCCAAGGTGCCGCATGGGACGATGACAGGAATGTCTTTTGGGACATTCTCAAAAGCAGGGAAAAGGTCGGCATTGATGAAGACAGGTGGCGTTTCCGCTTTAATCGTCATCGACTGCAAAGGATTATCCTTAAACGCCCAGCTATGAATTTTGCTGACAGAACTCCCCATCTCAAGGCTCGTGAAATTACAGCCACTGAAAGCAGTTTCTTCAATCTCTTCTAGGTTGTCGGATATTTCCAGGTTGCCCGTGAAGCCGCTGCAGTCCATGAATGCATTCCAACCCATTGTCGTTACGCTGTTTGGAATGACAAGGTCTCCAATAAATCCGTTGCAACCCCTAAATACAGATCGTCCTATTGTGGCGAGATTTGATGAGAGTTTAAGGCAACCGTCAAAACCAGTGCAATTCTCAAAGGCGGCCATTTGGATTTCTTCAACCGAATTAGGGATGACCAAATCTCCATAAAAGCCGGTACAGAATTCGAAAGCATGCCCTTCGATTACTCTGACGGAATTGCCGATGGTCAGTTTTCCGTCAAAACCGCTGCAACCGGAGAAAGCCAGAGGGCCAATATCTTCCACTGAATTGGGTATCACCAAATCACCAGTGAAGCCACTACAACCTTCAAAGGCACCCCAATTTATCATGACAACCGACTCTGGTATAATGAGTTGCCCAGTAAACCCATGGCAATTATAAAAAGCATGAGTGCTGATAATGGCAAGATTGTCGGGAAGAACGAAGTCTCCGTCTAACCCATGGCAATCATAAAACGCATCTATTCCGATTTCATACACCGTATTAGGGATAACAAGGTCACCCGTCAGGCCTGTGCATCCGTTAAAGGCAGACTTGCCGATGAATTCAACGCCTTCTTCAATGGTCAAACTTTCTAGACCCGAGCAAAGATAAAACGCATTGAGTCTGATTTCGTTTACTGAATTGGGGATAACGAGGTCACCTGTCAGACCAGAGCATCTTTCAAAAGCAGATCTGCCAATGATTTCAACGCCGTCTCCTATGGTCAGGTGTTCAAGCCCTGTGTAGAAATAAAACGCACCTTCCTTGATTTCGGTCACACTATAAGTCGTTCCATCATAAGTCACGGTTCCAGGAATGACAAGTTCGCCTTGGGCGGCTTGCCCGTCGATGTGTCCGTCAACGCTCACCTGTGGCGGGTCCATCCAGATAATTGAATACAGCAGATTCCCCGACTGGAAATCATATGCCAGGGCTTGCATCGCGAAGCCGACCACAATCATTAAGGTTACGAATAATTTTTTCATTGCTTTGAGTTTTTTATCGTGAATACTTTTGTGTTTGATTTTTGATGCAAAAGTAGACTCACTATAAAAACCTGTCAAGAAAAACAATGTATCAATTTGTATCAATTTTTACACAATATCTTGATTTTTAACCATTTGATTCCTTGGCAAAATCAAGAAGTGTTGTAGGCAGAGGTGACTCACTTTTAAAAATAGCCTTCATCTTTCGGGCACGATGCGACACGGTCGGATAGGCTTTCTGCATCAAAGCGGCAATATCAGCGTCAGAAAGCCCTAAAAGATACAGGCAGCAATAATCCAAGTCGCCACGGGTGAGCTCTGGATAGGCCTTGGCCAGTCGGCTCGTGAACTGCCCGAAGTGTCGGTCAGCAGCCTCCCGCAACGCCGTCACCTGTTCCTTCCCCAAGGCATACTCCTTGTAAGCCGTGCAGTCCATCTGCGACTTGAATTGCCCCTCATTCACCCGCTGCATAATCAGGCGGCAAATCGGCTCCTCGGCAAAGCTCGCCGCCTGCGTTTCGGGTTTCGGTGTCGTGTCGTTCTGTTGCCGCACTTGGTCTTGCAACTCGCGCAAGGTCTCGTTGCTCCGTTTCAGCCGTCCCGAAAGCGCCGCCTGTTCCATGCGATGGCTTTGACGTTCCTCCTCCAATCGTTGTTGCGCGTCCGCCTCTTGTGCCGCCAAGCGTTTTCTGTGCCTGCGTCGCATCACGATGGCCACCGCCAAACCAATGGCCACTAATAGCGGCACCAACACCATAAGCGTCAGTCTCACCGCCTTCCTTCGTTCACGGAGCGAAGCCGCTTCCTGCTTCTCCTGCAAGTAGTTCTGGAACAGGTCGTTCAGTTTCGAGACTTGTGCTTGGTTTTCGGCTGCTGCGGCTACATCTTCTATGAGGAATTGCGCATATTGGTTGGCTTTCAGTGTGTCGCCTTCGCTAATGGCAATGTCATGCAAAGTCTTTGCTGCAAGTTTTTTATCAATGGCCTTCTCTGCAAATTCGAATACAAGTTCCTTATAAACCTTGGCAGAATCGAGTTGTCCTGCATCATTATAGACATAGCCAATGGTTGAATATCGGGTTATTCTTTCGGATTCGCTTTCGGCTTGTGCTACCATGCTTTTCAGACTGTCCAAGGCTTTTATGGTATCTTGGAGATCACAATAATCAAACAATGCTCGCGAAGCCATCAAATCCCTGTAAACAATAGTGTTTCTATCATGCAAGGCGTTTAATGCCGCTTCATAATAGAAAACCGCACTATCCTTTTCTCTCAATATATCATGTTGTAATCCAATCTGATACAAGATATTGGCTTTGGCGTTAAGCGAAGTCGGTGCAATCTGGGTGTAAATCAAGGACTGCCTGGCACAATAGATGGCTGGTTCTGGCATAAGTTGGCTCTTGAACAAATCCAACAAACGGTTATAGGTCAAAGCCATAAACCGCGCCTTCTTGCCCACCAATTCATTCTCGGCAAAATGGCTTTCCATGATCCGAAGGGTGTTGAGGTATTCGGCGCAGGCATTCACCAAATCCCCTTGTTCGTAATAACCCGCACCATAGATATAATGGGCGCGGGCGCCCAAAAATGCAACGGTTGTAGAGACGGTGTGCCCACCGTCTCTACCGCACAACGAATCGAAATACGCCATGGCCTGCAACAATTCCGCACGGTTGGTTTGCGCGTAATCGTTTTTGAACAGCAATTCCGAGGTTAGCAATTGGGCGTAATGGCTATCGAATGTCTCGTTTGTATAGACGGTGCGTGCACCGTCTATACCGTCGTCGTCCAAATAATCCATCAACACGACCAACGCGCTATCGGACTGCTGCCACATCAGGCTGTCGATGGTTGCCAGTTCAGGCGATACGTTCCAAACATCTTTGCTACCAGTACTTCCACAAGCGGCAAGGAACGCTGACAACCAAAACAATACGATAATATGCAGACAGTTTGTTTTCACGATGAAAAGAAAACGAGAAAAAACGATTCAAATTGTGAAAAGCACAGCATTATTTGAATATGTCTTGGTATAGAGACTTTCATCCCAAAACCGAAGACAAAAATAGGGAAATTTTGCAGATTCAAGCCCAATCCGAAAAAATTTCTATTTTTGCAGCGAGAAACTACCAAACAATGGATACTCCAAAAGTTCTGACACAAGCCGAGGCTCTTGACATTGTAAGAGAATACAAACAAGCGATTGAACCGCTTTTCGACGGCAAGGTCAAGGTGTATCTCTACGGCTCATACAGCAAAGGAAACGCCAATCCTTGGAGTGACATTGATGTAGCCGTTATCATTCCAACACTCGAAGGCGATTGGCTGAAACTATCCATTGCCCTCAACCGTAATGTGCGCAAGGTGAATCTGCGCATAGAGCCAGTTCTGATGATTGAAAACCAATGGTCTCCGCTTTATGAAGATGTAATGCTTACAGGCATTGCAGTGTGAAACAATGAGTCTCACTTCAACCATAGTATTAAGCATCGCTGTTTTCTTAGGCATTGTGCTGCTACTTGTCGCCCTGCTGCTATGGGTGCGCAACAAGTTGATGCCCAAGGGTAAAGTGAAAATCACCATCAACGGAGAAAAAGAGTTGGAGGTACAGCCTGGCACCTCGCTGATGACCACTTTGGCTGATGAAAAGGTATTTCTGCCCTCGGCCTGTGGCGGCAAAGGCAACTGCGGCCAGTGTAAATGTCGCGTGGTGGAAGGTGGGGGCAGCATTTTGCCCACCGAGGTCGGTTTCTTCTCGCGCAAGCAAATCCAAGAGCATTGGCGCCTGGGTTGTCAGGTGAAAGTGAAGGAAGACTTGAAGATTTTGGTGCCGCAGTCGGTTTTGGATGTCAAGGAATATGAATGCACGGTGGTTTCGAACCGCAACGTGGCCACTTTCATCAAGGAGTTCAAGGTGCAGCTGCCCGAAGGCGCACACATGGATTTCATCCCCGGCTCATACGCCCAAATCCGCATCCCGAAATTCAACCTCAATTATGCCGATTTTAATAAGGAACTAATTGGTTCTGAATATCTTCCCGCTTGGGAGAAGTTCAAGATGTTCGACCTGCGTTGCGTCAACACCGAGCCGACCATCCGCGCCTATTCCATGGCCAACTATCCCGCTGAAGGCGATGTCTTCATGCTGACCGTGCGTATCGCTACGCCCCCATTCAAGCCTGACCGTTCTGGCTTTATGAACGTCAATCCAGGCGTTGCTTCGTCTTATATTTTCTCTTTAAAACCCGGAGACAAAGTGCTGATGTCTGGTCCTTTTGGCGAGTTCCATGTCAAGGAGCATAACACAGCAGAGGACGGCCCTTCGACAGGCTCAGGGACCTTGCTTCCAGAAATGATTTGGGTGGGCGGTGGTGCTGGTATGGCTCCCTTGCGGGCACAAATCATGCACCTGACGCGTACCATGAATGTCAGAGACCGCGAAATGCACTATTTCTACGGTGCTCGCGCTTTGAACGAGGTCTTCTATCTGCAAGATTTCCTGCAACTTGAACAGGATTTCTCGAACTTCCATTTCCACCTCGCCCTTGACCGTCCCGACACCGCCGCCGATGCCCAAGGCGTGAAGTATACCGCTGGTTTTGTGCACAATGTGTTGTACGAAACCTATCTGAAAGACCATCCTGCGCCCGAGGACATTGAATACTACATGTGCGGTCCCGGCCCGATGAGTGTCGCCGTAGTCAATATGCTCGACAATTTGGGTGTTATGCCTGAAAACATCCTTTACGATGATTTCAGCGGTGGTGCTCCAAAACAATAAAATCTCAAGATTATGGCAAGAATCAAAGACGAATACAAGCTGACCTACAAAACCAATTTTGTGGGGATTTATTATGTTCTCGACAACCACACTTACAGCTATTATGTCACCAGTTGGGAGAGCGACATCAAAGACTGCAAGGACCTGTTGGCGCAAAAGGGCTTGCTGAAGGACATCGAATCGAAGCAACCCATCGCTGTCATCGAGGCTATGATAAAGGAGGAAAACCGTGTTGCGGGCCGGAAGAGGCCCATCTTCGAAGAAGATGACTTCACCCTGGAGCGAGTCCCGATGGAGACCGGCGACCGCTTCTTGGTCTACCGCCGCAGCGCCAATAAGAACGAGCCAGGCTATTCATCGAAGGATCATTCCGCTCCGCATTATGAAGGAGAAAAGACTCCAGAAGGGATGAAAGAATGGGCCACTTGGTATGCCTTCGACAAGATGGACGACGGCACTTTTCAAGCCTCGCTCGACGAATCGTGGTGGTGGGGCGGCGGTCACAACGATGGAGGCACTATCCATACCGAAATCCCTGAGGAATGGTTCGAACTATCCTTCGACGAGTTCCTCGAAAACGTGGTCACACTCTCAGCAGCGGCACATTATGGCTTTACGCCCGAGGAACTGAAAGAAAAGAAAGGCTTGAAGGAATTCTTCGGTTTCAAATGACCAAACTATTCTGTTTTGTCTGATGGCTGGATTGGTTATCTCATCGCAATCTTTTTTTTAGGATGCCTCCACCTTCTCTACAATTAATTCCACGGAGTTGTCCTCCAAAGAATTGTATTCGTCGAGATGAAAGTGTGAGCGAGTAGATTCTTCATCGGCAAGCGCCAGAAAATGATTGGCCAGCGAACGCAGTCCTGCCGCATTGGCAGATATGACAATGGTGCGATCAACCTCAATTCTCGTGGCTATACCAAAGCCGTCTTCCCATTTGAATTCCATAATTACTTGATTTTCATAACGTAAAGATGAAACCCTCAGGTGTCTGATAGCGGAACACATCCATCGTCAATCCTCCGATGCAAACTTTTGCAAAGCCACCTCATCCAAGCGCTGCACGGTCCATTCGTCCATTGGAATAGCTCCGATGCTGCGGTAAACGGTCAATGCGGGTTTGTTCCAATCAAGGCAGATCCACTCCATGCGGCCACAATTGCGCTCCACGGCGATCTTGGCCAGGTATTTCAACAAAGCCTTGCCATAGCCCCGACCGCGTTTCTCGGGGAGGATGAACAGGTCTTCGAGATACAGGCCCTTGCGCCCAACAAAGGTGGAGAAGTTGTGGAAAAACAAGGCGAAGCCAATGACCGCGCCGTCTTCCTCGGCAAAGACAACCTCGGCGGAACGCTCCACGAAAAGGGAATGGTACAAAGTAGCTTCGTCAGCCACGACCTCATCGGCGCATTTCTCGTAAACGGCGAGTTTCTTGATGAACTCAAGGACGAGACCTGCCTCTTCGGGCTTGGCGGGGCGGATAGTGAATTGAGTGTTCATAGTTTATTTGTTCATTTCTAGGTTAGTAACAGGTCCTTCGACAGGCTCAAGAACCCTACAATGGATCATTTTTTCAGCATCTTACCCCTAAGATGCTTCAACGCAGCAGGTAACACCTCTGGTTCCATCATTTGTAGTGCTGTATTGAGCTCTTCCAGCAATTCGGGATAATAGACACTTTGTGCGTATGTCAGCTTGATAGCCAAGGTCTTCACACCGATGGGTTCGTCGGAAAAGATGATGTTGAAACAGAAATCAAGGAAATCCGTGCGGATGCTGTCGCGCTCAAAAGGGGTTCTATCCAAGAGGTTCATAATCAACCGACGCTTCGTGGTGCTCTCGGTGCGCATGGCCTCGTCGATGAGGGTGTTTTGGCGCTCGGCCAGCCAAACGTCTGCCGTTTTGGGCAGGTGCGTCATCACCCAAGCGGCGTTGTCGGAGGTACGCTTGTCGTCTTCGAAAAGCAACTGGAACAGTTCCTCCTTGAAGTCGGCACCCGCCAAGACCTTGGCATCACTACCGCTAATTCGACCGGACAATATGTTCTTTAGTTCTGACATGATTCCTTTTCAACTCCTCTCGCAAAAAGTCACGTGCACCGTGTCGCCGAAGGTCTTCCCTATCTTCTTGCGGACATCCTTCCGCACCCCGATGATATGACACGATGTTCCCATCTTCACAATCTGACCGTCATAAGGCACCCCGTCAAAGGTGGCATGAACCAGCAGTCGCCCCTTGCCGAACAGCACCTTGATGTCGAAAGGCACCTCCACATAGGCAGCGTCCATGTCCTCGTTTTGGAGGATGACGGCATCAAATTCAAAAAGAGGAGGCATGGTTTATTTCGCCGGCTCCCACTTGCAGCGGACGGGCGACACGATGGCACCTTCTTTCTTCAAAGCATCAAAGGCCTTGTCAACGATTTTGCGGTCGAGGCCGGTCATTTCGGCCACTTTGCCAGCGTTCACGGGCTGTCCAGCCTCGCGCATGGCTTGCAGTACTTGTTCTTTTGCTTCCATTTTTTAATTGTTTATCGGTTGATTATAAAGTGATTAAATAATTCTCTCTCAAAAGTTTTACTTAGGCCTTCCCATTCACATACCAACTAATGATTTTGTTCTTCATCAGATTGATGTTCATGTTCCAATAGCAATCGCCACCATCCAACACTACATTGTATCTCTCGGAAAACAATTGGTCGTATTTTTCGCAACTGCAATTCACATTCACGCACAAATCACCATCCTTGTTATAGTAAAAGAGATATTGTCTTCCATAATCAGCATATCGCTTGTTGATATGAAAAAAACGGTTTTCAACTTCTTCATTGCATACACATTTGGCCAATGCGTTCTCTGCGAGTTGCACATCCTCCATCGTAACCGTCTTTTTGAAGTTTACGAAACTGGCATCGCCGACCCAAATGACTTGCAAAAGGGTGTCAATTCCTGTAGGAACGAGCGCATAGCCCACCAACATAGTATCCGAAACACATCGATAGAATATGGTGAGCGTATCGATTGAAAAACTTGAATATTCGATGCTGTCAATGGGGGATTTGTAATGTCTTGGATAATGCTCATGCAAGGACATTCCCGTTATTTTAATTGGTTTGACTGCACAGCCTGTCGTCGTGGAAGAACTGGTTTTGCATGAGATAAAGCATCCTACGACACAAATCAATAGACCAATAAGGAAAAACTTTTTCATGGCTTTCAAATGGTTTTGTCAATGAGTCGCAAAAATAGGAGTTTCTTGCTTTCGTTTGTCCGTCTGCCGAAAAAAAACACTACTTTTGCAGTCAGAAATAATCAATCCAACTACTAATGAAAACACTACTTCAAATTCTGAAATTGATTCCATTTCCAATCGTTACGGCGATAATCATCCTGATATGGAGAGATGTCCTTTTTGGTGCGATGATTGCGGCGGCTCTATGGTGGCTGACGATACCAGCCATTATTCTATCCATCGTGTTTTTTTTCATGGGATTGCGTCGGCGTGACAACTGGCAACGCGCAGCCGTTATTTTGGGCATTGCCAATTTGTTACTGTTCATCATTTTTCTTCTTGTGCAGTTGCCCAAGCAACGTTGCGATGCCAACATTATGGGAAAACATTATGAGAAGCACCGCACAGAGATGGAAGAACTTCATCGTTATGTTAAAGCCTCTGTAGCAGATAGTTGTGGTGTTATGTTGGAATTTAGCGGAAACAAACTTAATAGGTTTCAAGTCCACAATGTATTGGATGACAAGTATGCTACATGGCGGGAAAAGGATGCGCTCCAACTTAAAGACTCTTTAATGACCGTGACAGGATTAACCTATGAGAAGATTAATGGAATCCGCAAAAGGCTAAAGTCAATGGATTGCATAGGCATCAATTACTCTCAAACCACCCCCGAAAGCATGAGCATTATGTTCCGTTATGTAGGGTTTGCGCTTTACAATTACAACATCTACTCACGTCCCATGACTGATGAAGAAAAGCAGTCTGTAATGAAATACTCTGAATTTATTCCCTATAATGAATACTGCACTTTTGAGTTCATGGGTGGAGCCATTGGGCCTCAATCATGGGGTAATGAAGTAAAAAATGAGTATCTAAATCAGCATCAACCGTGGTAGTATTCGTTTTAACCATGAAATTTTATCCATAATGAACCTCCCTAAAATCCACTCCATCAGCAAGAAAATCGTTGTGGCACTGCTTGGTGCCTTCTTGAGCATTTTTCTATTGTTCCATGCCGCCGCCAACCTGCTCATTCTCCGCAACGACGGTGGCGAATGGTACAACGCCTTCTGCGATTTCATGGGCACGAACTATGTCGTCAAAGTGTTTGAAATCATTTTGTTAGGCACGTTTCTGCTCCACATTGTCCTATCGATTTGGTTGGCCATCACCAACAAAAAGGCGCGACCTGTTGGCTATCATAAACCTCAACGCAGCAAGACACACACTGGCTCGAAACTGCAAGTCTGGACGGGCATCCTCATCATCGTTTGTCTCTTCGCGCATTTCATGGACTTTTATTTCGTGAAAATCGGCCTCGTAGACGGCAACCTCAACTTTTATGAGCAGGCGCGCGAAAAATTCCAAATTCCGCACATTGCCATTGCATATTTGATATTCTTCGTTGTGGTTTGGTTCCACATGCGACATGGTTTCGCGGCCATGTTCCAGACATTAGGTCTATACAATTATAAATTCGGCAAGGCTATCGAGATTATCGGCATCATATTCGCCACGGTCGTCTGCCTGATGTTCGCCGTTGTTGTTATCGTCACATTCTTTCAAGCCGCTTGAATTTAAGGGTCCCTGAGCCTGTCGAAGGGCCCACTCAAAAACACAAGAAATGAATTTAGACTCAAAAATACCAGCCGGTCCGCTCGCCGAGAAATGGACCAACTACAAGGCCTCGCAGAAATTGGTCAACCCAGCCAACAAGCGCAAACTCGACATTATTGTGGTAGGCACGGGCTTGGCCGGAGCCTCGGCAGCCGCCTCGTTGGGTGCCTTGGGCTTCAATGTGGATATTTTCTGCATCCAAGATTCGCCCCGTCGCGCCCATAGCATCGCTGCCCAAGGCGGCATCAATGCGGCCAAAAACTACCAGAACGACGGCGACAGCGTGGAACGCCTTTTCCGCGATACCATCAAGGGTGGCGACTATCGTGCCCGAGAGGCCAATGTGTATCGTTTGGCTGAGGTCAGCGGTGCCATCATCGACCAATGTGTGGCCCAAGGTGTGCCCTTCGCCCGCGATTATGGCGGATTGTTGGACAACCGTTCTTTCGGCGGCGCACAAGTGAGCAGAACCTTCTACGCCAAAGGCCAAACCGGACAACAACTTTTGCTTGGTGCCTACGGTGCTTTGAGTCGTGAAATCGCTCGTGGCACCGTGAAATTCCACGAACGCCGAGAAATGATGGATTTGGTCATAGTCGATGGTCGCGCCCGAGGCATCATAGTTCGGAATCTCGTCACCGGTGAATTGGAACGTTATGCGGCTCATGCCGTGGTATTGGCCACCGGCGGTTACGGTAATCTTTATTATCTTTCCACCAACGCCATGAATAGCAACGGCAGCGCAGCATGGGTGTGTCACCGGAAAGGTGCTGCCTTCGCCAACCCTTGCTATGTGCAAATTCACCCGACTTGCATCCCCGTCCACGGCGACTATCAAAGCAAACTGACCTTGATGAGTGAGAGCCTCCGCAACGACGGCCGTATATGGGTGCCCAAGAAAAAAGAAGACGCCGAAGCCATCCGTGCGGGCAAGTTGAGAGCCATTGACATCCCTGAAGAAGACCGCGACTATTACTTGGAACGCCGTTATCCCGCTTTCGGCAACCTCGTTCCCCGTGATGTGGCTTCTCGTGCCGCCAAGGAACGTTGTGACGCCGGCTATGGTGTAGGCACAGGTTATGCTGTCTATCTTGACTTCGCGGATGCCATCCAACGCCTTGGAAAAGAGGCCATTGAAGAAAAGTACGGCAACCTCTTCCAGATGTACCAGAAAATCACCGACGAAAACCCTTACGAAACGCCGATGATGATTTATCCCGCCATCCATTACACAATGGGCGGGCTTTGGGTGGATTACGAATTGCAGACTACCATTCCTGGTCTGTTCGCCGCCGGCGAGGCCAACTTCAGCGACCACGGTGCCAATCGCCTCGGTGCATCGGCACTGATGCAGGGACTGGCCGACGGTTATTTTGTGCTGCCTTACACCCTGCAAAACTATCTTGCCGACCAAATCAATGTGGGCAGAATTTCCACTACAACGACGGAATTTGATACAACTGAGAAGGCTGTGCAACAACGGATTAACCGATTGTTGGGAATTGGTGGCGAAAAAACCGTCGACCATTTCCACAAACAATTGGGCAAAATCATGTGGGAATACTGCGGCATGGCACGCAACACCGAGAGCCTCACGAAAGCCAAGGAATTGGTTTCTGAGTTGGAAAACGAGTTTTGGAAGTCGGTTTTCGTGCCTGGCACGGCCAACGAATTCAACCCTGAACTGGAGAAAGCCTGCCGCTTGGAAGACTATTTCGAATTGGCGCAACTTGTCATTGCCGATGCCTTGCACCGCGAGGAATCTTGCGGCGGGCATTTCCGCACCGAACACCAGACCGCCGATGGCGAAACCCTCCGCGACGACGAGCGTTTCATGTACGTGGCGGCGTGGGAATACCAAGGCCACAGCTTGCCTGAGACAATGGAGAAGGAAACGCTCAATTACGAACATATTCAAATCGCTACGCGAAACTATAAATAGGACACGAGACGCGAGACTGCGAGACACGAGTCATCGTCCCGCGTCCCGAAGTCCCGTGTCAAAAAAAGAACACCATGAACTTCACACTACATATTTGGCGTCAGGAGAACGCCCGCGCCAAGGGCCATTTCGAGTCTTATCCCATCGACAACATTTCGGCGGATTGTTCCTTCCTTGAAATGCTCGACATCCTGAACGAGCGGCTCATCAACGACCGCATCGCACATCCAGTCTGTTTCGACAACGACTGCCGCGAGGGCATCTGCGGCATGTGCGGATTGTATATCAACGGGCGACCTCACGGCAACGACGACGGCATCACCACTTGCCAACTCCACATGCGGAAGTTCAAGGATGGCGACGACATCTGGATCGAGCCCTGGCGCGCCAAGGCTTTCCCCGTCATCCGCGACCTCGTGGTGGACCGCACCGCCTTCGACAAGATCATCCAAGCGGGCGGCTACATCAGCACTACCACGGGCGGCGTCCCCGATGCCAACACGATCCCTATTCCAAAACACAAGGCAGACATGGCGATGGATGCGGCCTCATGTATTGGTTGCGGCGCTTGCGTGGCGGCTTGCAAGAACGCCAGTGCCATGCTGTTTGTGGGTGCCAAAGTCAGCCATTTGGCCTTGTTGCCCCAAGGCAAAATCGAGGCCGCCGACCGAGTGCATAAAATGGTCGCCAAGATGGATGAGTTAGGCTTTGGCAATTGCACCAACACCTACGCTTGCGAAGCCGAATGCCCTAAACTCATCAAACGGCAGAACATCTCACGGCTCAATCGGCATTGGATTGGGGCATTGTTTGGAAGAGACAGGAAATATTGAAAACCTTAAGTTCAACATAGAAGTGCGAACGAGACGATGAAGGTTGTGTTGGCACACCGGCTTCCGAATAGCAGGTGTGTGGCAAGAGA
>JBGUHI010000101.1:0-14589 GCA_045111995.1 Candidatus Limimorpha sp.
CGCATCGACCTCCTCATCGACCCGAACACGCCGTTTTTGGAACTCTCGCCGATGGCGGCATACGGCACCTATAATAACGACTTCCCCTCGGCGGGCATCATCACCGGCATCGGTGTGATACAAGGGCGCGAGGCGGTCATCGTGGCCAACGATGCCACCGTGAAAGGCGGCACCTACATGCAATACACGGTAAAGAAACACCTTCGTGCTCAGGAGATTGCGATGGAAAACCACCTGCCTTGCGTCTATATGGTCGATAGCGGCGGCGCTTTCCTGCCTGAGCAGGACACGGTCTTCCCCGACCGCGACCACTTCGGACGTTTCTTCTACAACCAAGCGCGAATGTCGGCACTTGGCATCCCGCAAATCGCCATCGTGATGGGCATGTGCACTGCTGGCGGTGCCTACGTTCCGGCCATGAGCGACGAGACCATCATCGTGCGCAACCAAGGCACGATCTACCTCGGCGGTCCGCCTTTGGTGAAGGCCGCCACGGGCGAAATCGTCACGGCAGAGGAACTGGGCGGCGGCGAGATGCACACCTCGATTTCGGGCGTCGCCGACCACTTGGCCGAAAACGACCAACATGCCCTCCAAATCTGCCGCAACATCTTCAAAACCTTGGAGAAGTCGCACCGCCAAAAACTCGACATGCTGCCCGTTGAGGCACCCTTATATGACCCACACGACCTCTACGGCCTCGCCCCCATCGATTTCCACAAGCTGGTTGACCCTCGTGAGATCATCGCCCGCATTGTGGATGGCAGCCGTTTTCAGGAGTTCAAGTCGCGGTATGCCACCACTGTTGTCTGCGGCTTCGCCCATTTGATGGGCTTCCCCGTGGGCATTATCGCCAACTTTGGTGTATTGTTCTCAGAATCAGCATTGAAAGCCACTCATTTTATTGAATTGTGCTGTCAAAGAAACATTCCGTTGGTGTTTTTGCAGAACATTACGGGCTTTATGGTGGGCAAGCAGTACGAGCAGGGCGGCATCGCCAAGGACGGTGCAAAAATGGTTCATGCAGTCTCGAACGCCAATGTGCCCAAGTTCACGGTCATCTTTGGTGGCTCGTTTGGTGCAGGCAACTATGGCATGGCAGGTCGCGCCTACAGCCCAAGGTTGCTTTTCATGTGGCCCAACGCCAAAATCTCCGTCATGGGTGGCGAGCAGGCGGCCAGCGTCCTTGCCACGGTGAAGGAAGACCAATACAAATTCAAGGGCTTGGAGGTGCCGACTGATGAAATCACCCAATTGAAGAAAGAGATTTTGGCCAAGTACGACTACGAAGGCTCGGCCTTCTACAGCACCGCCCGCCTTTGGGACGACGGCATCATCGACCCCGTCGATACGCGCAAGATTCTTGCCTTGGGCATCGCCGCCTCGCTGAACCAGCCCTTCCCGCCGCAGCAGTTTGGGGTGTTTAGGATGTAAGGGATAATGTAATACTTTAATGAAATTCAATGCTTTGAATGACCACCATCACCCCATATCACGCCAAGTATTTCGCTCATTATCTGACGAGGCGATTGCCCGCCAATAATCTGGACAAGTTGACGGCATCTTTGCATGACGCACAGGTTGACTTGACTCCGCACCAGATTGATGCGGCGCTATTTGCCTTCAAGTCGCCGTTGTCGAATGGGGCAATTTTGGCTGATGAAGTGGGTTTGGGGAAAACGATAGAAGCTGGTATCATCCTTTCTCAACATTGGGCCGAGCACAAGCGCCGACTTTTGGTGATTTGTCCCGCCAACTTGCGTAAGCAATGGTCGGCAGAACTACAAGAAAAGTTCTTTCTGCCTTCTTGCATTCTTGAAACGAAAAGTTTCAATCAGGAAATTGAATGTGGCAATCTGAATCCGTTTAGCAAAGACGGCATTATCATTTGTTCCTATCAGTTTGCCAAAGCCAAAGCACCTTATCTGCATCATACCCAATGGGATTTGGTGGTCATTGATGAAGCGCATAGGCTTCGCAATGTTTACAAGCCCAACAACAGAATCGCCAATGCCATCAAGGATGCACTGCTGAAACGAAAAAAGGTGCTTCTGACCGCCACGCCGTTGCAAAACTCCATTCTTGAATTATACGGTTTGGTTTCCATCATCGATGAATTTGTGTTTGGTGACCTGAAAAGTTTCAAGAGCCAGTTCAGCAAAATCCTGACAGAAAGCGATTATCATTTGCTGCGGAACCGATTGCAGCCCGTTTGCAAGAGAACCTTGCGCCGCCAAGTATTGGAATACATTCGATACACCAAGCGCATCGCCATTTGTGAGGAGTATTATCCTACAGATGACGAGCAAAAACTCTATGAGTTGGTTTCCGCTTACCTGCAACGACCCAAATTATTTGCCTTGCCCAACAGCCAGCGGCAACTGATGACGATGGTGTTGCGCAAATTGTTGGCTTCCTCAACTTACGCCATTTATGGCACTTTGACGCGGTTAATCAATCGCTTGGAGGAAATTCTTCGCCAACAGGACATTTCAACGGTAGCGGAAGCGTCGCCTTTAGACCTTTACCTTGATTTCGATAGCCTTGACGACAACCTTGACTATTGGTTGGATGATGACGAAGAAGAAACCTATGCGTTTTTGGCCAATGAATCCGCACCCGAATATGGCTTGCATCCCAACGAGATTGAAGGTATCAAAAATGAGTTGGCCGACTTACGCGAGTTTCAGGCACTTGCCGCGAAAATCCGCAGAAACAGCAAGGCGGAACACCTCTTTGTCGCCTTGAACAAGGGCTTTGAGGAATTGGAGAAATTGGGTGCCAACAAGAAGGCTTTGTTGTTCACCGAATCGAGGCGGACACAAGATTTCTTGTTCGAACTGCTTGAAAAGAAAGGCTACAAAGGCAAAGTGGTGTTGTTCAACGGTTCGAACAGCGACAAGCAATCAACAGCCATATACAAGGCTTGGCTTGAAAAACACAAAGGCAGTAGCAAAATCACGGGTTCGGCCACTGCTGACCGAAGGGCGGCCATCGTGGAGCATTTTCGCGACAATGCCACCATCATGATTGCCACCGAAGCGGCAGCCGAAGGCATCAACTTACAATTCTGCTCGTTGGTGGTGAATTACGACATGCCTTGGAACCCTCAGCGCATAGAGCAGCGCATCGGGCGTTGCCATCGTTACGGACAAAAACACGATGTGGTAGTCATCAATTTCCTCAACAAGCGGAATGCCGCTGATGTACGAGTGTATGAGTTGTTAGATGAAAAATTCAAGCTTTTCAGCGGCGTGTTTGGTGCCAGTGATGAGGTGTTGGGCAGCATCGGCAATGGAGTGGATTTCGAGAAACGCATCACGCAAATTTACAACGAATGTCGCACCACTGAAGAAATTGAACAGGCTTTCGACCAACTGCAAGAGGAGCTTCGTGCCGAGATTTCAGACAAGATGCTAAAAGCCCGTTCAGCCCTATTGGAGAACTTTGACGAATCGGTGGGCGAGAAACTGAAACTACACCTTGCCCAAAGCATCACCAACCTTAATCTCTTTGAGAAACGCCTATGGGAACTGACCAAATATGCCTTGGACGGCAAAGCCTCTTTTGACGAGGATAGCCATTCTTTTGTCAGCGCATCGGGCGAGACCTATTGCATGGTGGTGCCGAGAGAGGGCGAAAAGAAAAGTGATGTGGTGCTTCCCAACCATGCCCAAATCTATCGCGTCGGGCATCCATTGGCGCAAAGCATTTTGAACGAGTTCAAACAATTGAGCCTACCTTGCCATGAGGTTGTTTTCGACTACACGCACACGCCCGTCAAAGTGGCTTTGTTGGAGCAACAGATTGGCCATTCGGGATGGATACGGATTGACAAATACACCATTGAAGCCTCGGAGCCGGAGGATTATCTGCTCGTGGCTTGCTATAACGACAACGGCGAACCCATTCCGCCTGAAGTGGCCGAACGGATGTTCTCATTGAACGCCCAAGAAGGCAAACGGGCACAAATAAGCCAAGAAATATCTGCCCTCATGGAGCAAGACATCATGCGGCAAAAGGAAGAAACACGCAAAGAAAACGAGGAACGCAACAAGCAGTTTTTTGAGACTGAAATCGAAAAACTCAACCTTTGGGCCGATGATGTGAAGTTGGGTTTAGAGCGCGAAATCAGCGACCTTGACGCGGAAATTAAACTCCGCAAGTCGGAGGCACGGAAAATGAGCCGTTTGGAGGAAAAGGTAGAAGCCCAACGCCTGGTGAAAGACCTTGAAAAACGCCGCAGCGAGAAACGCCGCAGCCTGTTTGACGCGCAAGACGAGATCGATGCCAAGAAAGACAAGCTCTTCGATGAAGTGGAAATGACGCTGTCGCAAAAAGGCATCAAGGAAGAAACTTTGTTTATGTTTAGATGGATTATAGAATAAATATATTATGAGATTAAAAAGTGTAAAACTCAAGAATTACCGTTGTTATAAAGAGGAGACAACCATAAGCATTGCAGGATTAACATGTATCATTGGTCAAAATGACATTGGTAAATCATCGATTATGGAAGCCATTAATGCTTTCTTTTATGATACAATTGATTCATCTGATGTATGTACGGATGGTGCTGATAAAAAAGTATCAATAACATGTATCTTTGATAATCTGCCAAAAGAACTGGTATTAGACTCTAGTGTTCCTAGTAATCTGGAAGAAGAAGGTTTGTTAAACGGAGATAAAGATTTGGAAATAGAGAGATTATTTGATTTTTCTGGAAAGACAGTTAGCAAAGCAACTTTCGTTAATTGCAATTACTATTCATCTCCAGAATTAATTGATATTTTAAAACTAAAGAATAGTGCATTGAAAAATTTTGCACAAGAAAAAGGTGTTGATTTATCAGGAGTTGACAAAAAAATCAACAGAGAAATACGTGCAAAAATAAGAGAAGCATTTCCTTCGGGAAAAACTAGCCAACAAATTAAGGTAGATGGAAATTTAACAGCAGAAGATAATATTAAAGCCATTTGGAAAAAAATCAATGACCAACTTCCTACATTTGCACTTTTTAAAATGGATAAAGTTTTAAGCGACAAAGATGATAATGTCCAGGATCCATTAAAACTAGCAATAGACGAGGCTTTGAAGGTTGATGAGATTCAGCAAAAACTTCATGAAATAGAAGAATTTGTCAAGGAAAGAACGACAGATGTAGCAGATACAACAATAAAAAAAATGGAAAACTTTGATAAACAATTGGCCGAGAATCTTAGGTCTAGTTTTTCAAAGTTACCTAAGTGGTCTAGCGTTTTTGATATTACATTATTGAATGAGAAAAACATTCCTCTCAATAAACGTGGTAGTGGAATTAGGCGTTTGGTTCTGTTAAGTTTCTTCCAAGCACAGGCTGAAAAAAGACAACAAGAAAAAAATAGTCCTAGTATTATATATGCTATCGAAGAGCCGGAAACATCTCAGCACCCAAACCATCAATTAGAAATTATTCGAAGTTTGGTTGAACTATCACAAGCCCCTAACACTCAAGTTATTTTTACTAGCCATAGTGCTAATCTGGTAAAAGAGATGCCTTTACCTTCTATTCGTTTTATTTCTATGGATAAAGGTGTAATATCAGTTGAAGAAGGTACTGCGAAAGATGGTGCTGCAAATGATGAAGTATTAGCAAAAGTTATAGCAACTTTAGGTATTCTTCCCAATCCAGCAGATACAGTAAAGTTCCTCCTTTTTGTTGAGGGAATTAATGACATTAATGCGCTGAAACGCTATTCTAAGATATTGTTTGATGGAGGAAAGATACAAGAAGACATTATGTCACAAGATGAAATGATTGGAATAGTGATTACAGGAGGATCTTCTCTAAAATATTATGTTCAAAACAACTATTTAGGGAATTTGGGGAAATCGCAACTGCATATTTATGACAATGATAAAGAAGAGTACCGAAAAATTGTTACACAAGTCAACGACGAAAATAATCCACAAAAAGTAGCATTTAACACATCTAAAATCGAGATGGAAGCATTTTTGTGTAAAGATGCAATTGAAGAAGCATATCGTGAATGCACTCAATCAATTACTATTCCTCAAGAAATAGAAGACGATACTGATGTTCCGCATCTTATATGTCTTTTACGTTATCCTGATTTTGATACAAAAACAGATGATGAAAAACACAAAAAAGAATCTAAAGTAAAAACATTTTTAAATAAGGCTGCTGTTGAAAAAATGACCATCGACAGATTAATTCAAAGAAATGCATTAGATGAATTGAAAAAATGGTTTGAACAGATGATTGCATTTAAAAACTCATAATCAATGACCCAAAATAAACTACAAAAATTAGAACTCACCTGGATTGGGAAAGATGATGAGCGCGAAGCCATTGAGCCGCGCATCCTCATTGAAGACCCAAAATACAGCTACGGCGACACCGAAAGCGGCAATATGCTCATTCATGGCGACAACCTGCTGGCATTGAAGGCGTTGGAACAGGAGTATTCTGGCAAAGTGAAGTGCATTTACATTGACCCTCCGTATAATACAGGTAGTGCTTTTGAGTACTATGATGATAGTATTGAACATTCAATATGGTTGAGTTTAATGCGTAAAAGACTTCAAATTTTGCGAAATCTATTGTCAAATGATGGTTTTATTTGTTGCCATATAGATGATAGTGAAGGACAATATCTCAAAGTATTAATGGATGAAGTGTTTGGAAGAAACAATTATTTGTCATCATTATATATTCGTGTTCGGTATCCAGACAAGACACTAAAGCAAGACATGGATTTTCATAAAGAAATAGAATACATTCATGTTTATCGAAAAGAATACGGAGCAAAACCTAAACGCAACATGTCTGTTGCTTCATATGATAAATACAACTGCTATTTTGAAGAATTATCAAGTGGGACCGAGATGATGTTAGGAGGTAAACGAGTTGTAATGTTTAGACCAAAAGAATGGAGCATCTCCGTTGCTGAAGGTTCTGAAGAGGGACGTAAAGAGATTTGGGCTACAGGAACAATCCTTGACGGAAATTCTTCAGGACGCTTTTTCCGCGATTTCCTTGACGGTAGATATACCACTGATGGATATGGAGTCCTTTATAAAGTGTATGGAATAGGAGATGATAAATTTGAATTCAGGTATTTTACTGGTCCGCAACGCGTTGGCGCAACCAAAGGCAAATATTTTCAAGGAGTTCCAATAAGTCAATTGAACAATGAAGAAAACATAAAATACACTCCGATCAATAACTTTTATGATTTAGCGGGAAGTTTTGGCAATTGTAGAACAGAAGGAGGTGTTGATTTTCGTGGAGGTAAAAAGCCAGAGGCATTAATTAAAATCATACTTAATCATTTCTCCGACGAAGGAGATTTGGTTTTAGATAGTTTTTTAGGCTCAGGAAGTACCGCTGCTGTTGCTAATAAAATGAATAGAAAATGGATTGGAATAGAAATGGGAGAGCAAGCCTATTCACATTGTTTTGAGAGAATGCGCCGGGTCGTATCAGGGAAGGACAAAACAGGAATAACAAAAGAGGTAAACTGGAAAGGCGGCAGTGGCTTCAAGTTCTACGAGTTGGCCCCAAGCCTGTTGAAGGAAGACAAGTTCGGCAACCTCGTCATCAACAAGGAATACAACGCCGACATGCTCGCCGCAGCCATGGCCAAGCAGGAAGGCTACACCTACCAACCCGATACGGCACTCTATTGGAAGCAGGGACGCAGCTCGGAACATGACCACATCTATACCACCACGCAGTTCCTCACCGTCGAGAGCCTCGATGCCATCAGCGAGACCATGCAGGAGGACGAAAGCCTTCTCATTTGCTGCACGGCGTTCCAAAAGGAATGCACCAACCACGCCAAGAACATCACCGTAAAGAAAATCCCACAGATGCTCCTCGGTCGCTGCGAGTTCAACAAAGACGACTATTCCCTCCACATCATCGACATGCCCCCCATGGACGACGACCTCGACGATGATTTCATCGAAGAAGCCACCGAAGAAATGCCTGAAAGCAAAGATAATAAATTGATACAGACTTCGTTATTTTGAACAAACACAAAACAAATATGATTGAACAGATTATAATAGAAAACTACAAATCAATAAAATATGCACAGCTTCCATTGCGAAAGCTAAATGTGCTTATTGGTTCAAATGGGTCAGGGAAAAGTAACTTGATTTCGTTTTTTGAATTGGTACAGTCTATGATTAACCAAAAATTGGGTAGCTATGTGCTTACCCGAGGTGGTTTTGACCGTTTTTTATATAATGGAAGGAATAATTCCGCATATTTAAAAGGCCTCATAGACTTTGACAATACGAATGCTTTTTTCTTCAAATTACTTCCAATGGTTGCGGGGAATAAGGCTTTTATTGAGTATTCTGGAGACTTTTTGAATTCAAAATCATGTAGCATAAAGAATTATAGTGAACTCTGGAATAAAACTTCTTGGGACAGGTCGGTGGAAGAGTCTGGCATTATGGATAGCCTTAAATGGAGGGCGGAATACCTAAAGAAGTTTCTTAATAGTTTCACTGTTTATCACTTCCATGACACGAGCCTTCTTTCTCCAATGAGGTCGCCCAGCAAAATAAGCGATAACACTTATCTTCGACATGATGCGTCTAATTTGGCGGCATATCTATACAGATTACAAGAAACTGAACCCAAGAATTTCAAATTGTTGGAATCGACAATCAGGTCTATCGCACCATATTTCCAAAGATTCGACTTGAAACCGGAAGTGTTGCCCAATGAAGAAATCAAGTTGGAATGGAAAGAAATGGACAGTGATGCATATATGGATGCCTATAGCCTTTCTGATGGAACCATACGTTTTATTGCGTTGGCCACGCTTCTTATCCAAGACAATCTGCCAGCAACCGTTATTATTGATGAGCCTGAATTGGGATTGCATCCACGAGCTATCAATAAATTGTCGGCTCTTATTAGAAGGGCGTCTGTAAAATCACAGATAATAGTTGCCACGCAATCCGTTGAACTTTTGAATAATTTTGATGTTGAGGATGTTCTTGTCGTTGACAGGAAAGACAATCAAACCACATTTGAGAGGTTGGACAAGGAACGTCTGGAGATATGGACGAAAAAATATGCATTGGGTGAGATATGGACGATGAATTTGCTGAAAGGATAGTGAATATGAAGAGGTTATATATAGTTGTAGAAGGACAGACCGAAGAAGAATTTGTTGAATCTTTGTTGACTCCTTATTTTCAGCAATTTGGAATATATAGTGTTACTCCTGTAATTATTCATACGAGTGTTATGGGGAAGGGTGGTTTCGTGAATTATGCCCATCTCAAAAATAAGGTTGAAGATTTGTTGAGAACCAACAGTAAGGATATTGTTGTGACTACAATGGTTGATTTTTTCCGTTGCCCCGAATTGCCCTTTCCTGAAAAATGGAAAAGCATTTGTAATCATGTAGAACAAGTGGCAATCATGGAAAAATGCATTGCTGATGATATAAATGATTACCGTTTTGTTCCTAATATTCAATTGCATGAATTTGAGGCGTTGTTGTTTTCTTCTAACGAAGGATTCAACCACTATTATTCTGAAGAGGAGGCTTTCAAGTTGTCATCAATTGTTAATGATTACGACAATCCGGAAGACATCAATTCCTCACCTAATGGGGCACCTTCAAAGCGTTTATTGGCGATTCGGGATAAATATGATAAAATTTTGGAAGGAAATGTAATAGCCTTAACAATAGGTTTGGATACAATGCTCCATAGATGCCCACGATTCAAGGCATGGATTGACAAATTAATTGCAATATGCAGGCAATGAACACAACCGCCAACAATATCAAGCAACGCCTTTCCTTGCGGGAGCCTTTGTGCAAGGCTCTTGATGTGGTCGTGAAACTGACGGACAAGTTGTCGCTGAAGAAACCCAAAGCCGAAGAACAAGCGGCTTTTCTTGATGCGGAAATGGCGAAAGTGCAGGAAATCTGTCCGCAGTGCAAGGATTTCGAGCGCGAATTTCCGTCGTTTGCCTTTTCGATTGCCACTGGCATTGGTAAGACGAGGCTGATGGGGGCTTGCATCGCCTATCTGTATTTGAAGAAAGGCATTCGGCATTTCTTTGTGTTGGCTCCCAACCTGACGCTTTACCAAAAACTGATTCGTGATTTTGGTGACCCATCCTATGAAAAGTATGTGTTCAAGGGCATTTCAGAGTTTGTCCACAACCAGCCTATGGTCATCACGGGCGACAACTACGACCAAGCCCATTCGCTCTTTTCCGAAAAACAGATACAAATCAACGTGTTCAACATCTCGAAGTTCAACACTGACAGCAAGGAGAGCAAGAAGGGTGCACCAAAAATGAAACGTTTGTCCGAATATCTTGGGCAATCCTATTTCAACTATCTCGCCAATCTTGAAGACCTGATGATTCTGATGGACGAGGCACATCGCTATCATGCCGATGCTTCGCGCAAGGCCATCAATGAGTTGCGTCCTATCATGGGCTTGGAAATGACGGCAACGCCTTACGATGAAAGCGGCAAGTCGTTCAAGAACATCGTTTTTGAGTACAATTTGGCGGAGGCTTTGGCTGAAGGCAAGTATGTGAAGAATCCCACCATTGCCAAACGTAGGAACTTTGAGAAGAAAGACCAAAAGCCAGAAGAGTTGGATGTGTTGAAACTGGAAGATGCTATTAGCGTTCACGAAAACACAAAGTTGCATCTTCAGCAGTATGCGCTGGATAATAATGTTCCATTGGTGAAGCCATTTATTTTGGTGGTTTGCCGAAATATCCAACATGCCAAGGAAACGGTTGATTTGATTGAGAACAAAATCTATGAAGGCAAATACAAGGGCAAGGTGCTACAAATCGACAGTTCGACCAAGAAAAACGATGAGATTGACCAGCAGTTTGTTTCACTTGAAGACCCAAATAACAAAATAGAGATCGTGGTTCATGTGAACATGCTGAAAGAAGGTTGGGATGTGACCAATCTATATACCATCGTGCCACTTCGTGCTGCCGATGCCATCACTTTGGTGGAGCAGACCATAGGCCGAGGCTTGCGTCTTCCATACGGTGGCAAACGCACTGGAAATGCTGAAGTTGACAAACTGACGGTCATTGCCCACGAGAATTTCGATGAAGTCATCAAACGGGCGCAAGACCCGAATTCGTTGCTCAATAAGTTGAGTTATGTGGAGTTGGATGAAGATGAGTTGAAGCCAATTTCAGGCGAGGTTGTCAAGGGAAGAACTGCCATTGAGGAAAAGATTGCCGAAGAGAGGCAAAAAGCGGAAAAGGAACTTGACAAGGCCAAAGCCAAGGCCATTTGCGATGCACGTATGGCGGTTTGGGATGCCATTCCCAAAATGAATACCGAGGTAAAGAGCAAAGAGGAATTGGCCAAGCCCGAGAACATTGAGAAACTGAAAGTTATCACGGAAAACATCATTCGCGAAAAGGCAAGGGAAGCCAATCCTTTGTTTGCGGACGAGGAATCGGAAATGCAGCTACGCGAGATGATGCCCGTGATCAACATTGTGGTCAAGGATTATATCGACAACATCATTGAAATTCCTCGTGTTGTTATCGAGCAACCCAAAGCTACTGCCGTTTTCCATCCTTTCGATTTGGACACCAAAGAGGGTTTTTCTTTCCCCGAATTGAACAATGAAATCATCCGCATGGGCTTGAAAGACAATGAGGTTGAAGTGCTGACGGCCATTTCAAGCGGTTATTTTGATGACCCTGTAAAGGAGATTGTTGCCCAATTGATGAATTTTGAGGAAGTGGATTATGACGAAAATGCCGAGTTGCTGTATCATTTGGCCAATCAAGCGATTGAAGCGGTGAAGAGACAAACGGAAGAAGGGCGTGATGTCGCAAACAAAGTGCATCAGTTCAAGATGGCGATTGCAAACCGGATTTACAGTCAAATGAAAGAGCATTTTACCTTGGAAAAGCAGGGTTACGCAAGTTCGCGTGTGCTTCCGTTTGTGGAATTGCTGCCTCAACATCTTACCAAGGAAACCTCATACGGTGAACGGGATTACCGACTTCAGTTTGCCGATAATCAGAAGTCATTGGTCAAGAAGTACATTTTTACGGGCTTCCTCAAATCCTACTACTTGACCTATAAATTTGACAGCTCTACTGAACTGGATTTTGCCTATTTGCTTGAAAACGACTCCAATGTATTGAGATGGCTTCGTCCCGTGCCCAACCAGTTCAGAATTTATTGGGGCAATGGTACCCATCGCTATGAACCTGACTTTGTGGTTGAGACAAAGGATGTCATTTATATGGTTGAAACCAAAGCAAATAATGAACTGAAAAATGAAGATGTTGTAGAGAAGAAAAAGGCCGCCTTGGAATATTGTTCAGTGGTTTCAAAAGAGACCTCAAAGCCATGGAAGTATGTATTGATTCCGCATGATGCGGTGGGTAGGACTCTGCAATTCCAATATGTGTTGGCTTCTACGGGAGTATCTTCATAATGGAAATTGTTTCACAACAAATTCATCGTTGACAGCAGCCCGCAAGCCGCATCGATGTCTTGTCCGCGTGAGGCGCGGATGGTGGCGATGATGCCCTTTTCGTTCAAAGCGTCGCGGAACCAGGTCATCGTGGCGGCATCAGGGCTTTTCAGTGGGATGCCAGGCACGGCATGATACCTGATCAGATTGACGCGACAACGTGTGCTGCCCAACAGCCGCGCCATCTCCTTGACGTGGTCCTTGCTGTGGTTCAGGTCCTTGAACACAATATATTCAAACGACAGCCTGCGTTGCCCGTGCCAGTCGTGCTGCCTGACGGCGTGAATCACCTCTTTGATGGGATAAGTTTTCTCTATGGGCATCAGTTTGAGGCGCTCGTCGTGGAAGGGGCTGTGCATACTGATGGCGAGGTTGCACTTCGACTCCACGAGGAACCGCTTCAGGTTGGGGATGAGGCCACTGGTGGAGACGGTGATGCGTGTCGGGCTCCAGCCCAAGGCCCATTCCTGGGTGAGGATGTCCAATGAGCGCATCAGGTTGTCGTAGTTGGCCAAAGGCTCACCCATGCCCATGAAGACAATGTTGGTCAGCGTGTCGAACTCGGGCAGGCTGAGGATTTGGTTCATGATTTCGGCCACAGAGAGGTTCTTTTGGAAACCTTGCTTGCCCGTGGCGCAGAAAAGGCAGTCCATCTGGCAGCCCACCTGCGTGCTGACGCACAGCGTGGCGCGCTCGCGATCGGGGATGTAGGCCGCCTCAACGAAATGCTCGCCAGCGGGGAAGAGGTATTTCTTCGTGCCGTCCTTTGAGACCTGCTCCTTGACGGGTGCCTTCAGCCCCGTCTCGTAGTGCTCGGCCAAAAGGGCGCGCGAGGCCTTGCTGAGGTTGGTCATGCCCTCAAAAGAAGCACAACGCTTCAGATAGAGCCAGTCCACCAATTGCTTGCCCGTGAACTTGGGCAACGCCAGTTGTTCGACGACCTCCTGAATCTCGGCAGGGGTCTTGCCTAAAAGTATCTGTTTTTCTTCCATTTGCTTCGTTTCTCTTAATGATGTGGCAAAAGTACGATTATTTTTCTTATTTTTGTGGTTTCAATTAAGACAATCATAAATAGAGTTTGTTATGAGAAAGTTTCTATCCATTATCTTGTTTACAGTTGTTCTTGCCATGTCGGCCTATGCCGATGGCCCTGTCAAACTTCAAAGCCCCGACGGACAACTCGAACTGAAATTCGAAGTCGTTGACGGCGTGCCGCAGTATTCGCTCGACCGTGCCGGAAAACCCGTGGTGCTGCCCTCGAAGATGGGCTTCACCCTCGAATGGCGCGACGACCTCGCCCATGCCTTCGTGCTGAAGGACACGAAACACAGCACCTTCGACGAGACCTGGGAACCTGTCTGGGGCGAGGAGGCCAAAATCCGCAACCACTACAACGAGATGCTCGTCACCTTGGAGCAACCCATTGGCTCTGTGGGAAGTATGGACGAATCGACGCAAAAGAAACCCACCGTCATGCAGGTGCGTTTCCGCCTTTATGACGACGGCCTCGGCTTCCGCTACGAGTTCCCGATGGAGAACGCCTTGGTCTATTTCTGGATCAAGGAGGAGCTGACCGAGTTCGCCATGGCCGGCAACCACACGGCGTGGTGGATTCCGGGCGACTATGAAACGCAAGAGTACAACTACACCGAGTCGCGGCTGACCGAAATCCGTGGGCTTTACGACGCAGCGCACTGGGGCTGCGGCTGGCCGTGGAAGAACTTCTCGCCCACGGGCGTGCAGACCGCCCTTCAGATGAAGACCGACGACGGCCTTTACCTCAATATCCACGAGGCCGCCGTTTTGGACTTCCCCACCATGAACCTCGACTTGGACGACCAAAGCCTCGTGTTTCGCACCCATCTCTGCCCCGATGCCACGGGCTACAAAGGCCGCATCCAAACGCCTTGCCACACGCCTTGGCGCACGGTGATGGTCTGCACATCGGCCACCGAAGTGCTCGCTTCACGCCTGATCCTCAACCTCAACGAGCCTTGCGCCATCAAGGACGTGTCGTGGATCCATCCCGTGAAATACATGGGCGTTTGGTGGGAAATGATTTCC
>JBGUHI010000102.1:0-10253 GCA_045111995.1 Candidatus Limimorpha sp.
TCTCTTGCCACACACCTGCTATTCGGAAGCCGGTGTGCCAACACAACCTTCATCGTCTCGTTCGCACTTCTATGTTGAACTTAAGGCCAATTCCCAAAAAAGCCGTAATTTTTGCCGCCTCAAACTAAAAAGTTCGTTAGCTGAAATAAAAAAAATTAAGAGTCGCATTTGCCCTGTGCCTGTTGGCATTCGGAACGCAACAAATGCTTGCACAGTCATCTCTGTTCCAGAGAGACGAATGGCCAACCCATAATGAATCACCCAACAGAGGAATTGATCCTGGTGGAGGTGATGATCCTGGTAGTGGTGGAACCGGAGAAGATCCAGATCCAACTCCCCTTGGCAGTGGTGTAGCCGTCTTAATCGGCTGTGCTGCGGCATACGCTTGTGCCAAGCGCAAGAAAGAAGAATGAATGTATTGTGAAACCGAAACGCCCGCCAGAATGTTTTTTGGCGGGCTGTTTGGGTTTGTGTTTGCCGTTTTTTTGCGGCTGCCACGGTGTGACAGCCCTACAAACCAACGGTGTGACAGCCCTACAAACCCATGGTGGGATTGTCCCGTTGGTTTGTAGGGCTGTCGTATTACGGCAGCCGCGCTGGGTTGGGATGGCCTATCGGACTGTTGCCGTAGGTCGCGACCTACGGTTAATGGGGTTTCGCCCCTTCGGGGCGGGTGTTTTGTTGTTTTTCGCGGCTGCCACGGTGTGACAGCCCTACAAACCTATAAATGAAATATTTAACATCGGTTCTTTAGTCCTTTTTTCAAACATTTTTCCGTCCATAGCCTGCTCGGAACCATGAAAAACAGGGTTCTAAATGCGGTTTGAACGGATTTTGGATTTGTTTCCATGTCTCTTTTTGCAAACTAAATGCGACACAAAACTCACATGGTGGTCGCCACAAACTCCTCGATGCTCCCCCGCGCCTCGGTCATGCCCAGTTTCTTGCGGATGCTTGTGCGCGACTTGCCAATCATCGCAGGCGAAACCTTCATAATGTCGGCCACTTCCTTCACCGAGAAAGGCATCATGGAAAGGACACAAACCTTGAACTCGCCTTCGGTCAGGGCGGGTTGTTTGTTCGCAATGCGCTGAACCACATCGGGATAGACCTTGTTGTACTCCTCAAAGATGGCATCGTAGGCATTCGTGGCCTCGCGACCGCAAACACACGACTTCAACTTTTGGAACGAAGCCTTGTCAATGTCCTTGTTTTCACCAATCAGAAAGACCTTGTAAATCATCATCACCTTGCGAATCAGGTTGTTATGGTTGGTTTCGGCCAAAGTCTCCGATTCCTTTTGCAACTCGGCGATGCTCAAGTTCATCTCGGCGATCGTGGCGCGTTTTTGTGCCGAACGGTACAAGAGGAAAAACACAAAAGCCACCGACACAGCCAATGCCAACGATATGAAAATGAGCATTTTCCTTCGACGGAGGAACACGCTAATCATGTTCTCGCTATGGTCCAAATCGCCGTTGAGGGCGGAAATGGTCGTCTGCACCTTTTTCATCAGTTTGATGTCCTCACTCGACTTGGCCAAGACGATGGCCTCGTTCAAGGCCGACATAGCCGAGTCGTAGTTGTTTTGCTGCCAATAGACGCAACCGCTGTAAAGCGCTGACAATGTTTTCATTTCGGCATCGTCGGTGAGGTTGAAGTAACGCCGCGCCTGAAAGATGGACGTGTCTTGCGAGATGTCCTCTCCCCTGCTGAACTTGCCCTCGATTTCCATCACCATACGCTCCATGTTGTCCATGTCGGACTTCACGTTGCAGGCCGCAAGAAGACAAATCAGTGCAAAAGCCAGCCAACATCTTGATTTATATAGCAATTCTGACATCATCGCAAATACTTAACGCAAAAACACTGGTTTTGTTATTATACTTAACGAAAACATAATGGACTGGATTGATTCGTCGTTCCTCCTTGCAATGACATAAAGGCTGCCACAATGTGACAGCCCTACAACTGCCAACTATCAACTATCAACTATCAACTATCAACTATCAACTGCCACCTATCAACCAACCTCATTGTCCGCCCGATTCTCCAGCCGTTTGCGCTTCGTTCTCCAATTCAACATTGCCGAAACGCAAGGTAAAGCCCACGCAGATATAGGTGGAATTGGTCCGCATGGAGGAAGTGCCTTGCATCACGGGATTCGAGTAGGTGTTGCTGTAACGCCTCAAGCCGAAAAGGTCGTATCCGTTGACGAACACCGACAGCTTGTGGTCGAAGAAATCGGTGCGCATCCCGCAGTCGATGGAATAGTTTGCGCCGACTTCCTGAAACAGCGTCTGCACCGGCGAAGTGTAACGGCCCGAAGCATGGATTTCCAAGCGGTTCCACAGTTTGGCCCACGCGCTCAACTGTAGGCTGTACGACCATAACTCACTCGGTTTCAGCGTTCCAGAAGTTCCGTAGTCGCTCTCAAGATAGGAGTCGTACAGATTGGCGTAAAAGCGCAGGTTGAACATCCCGCTCGGACGATACATCATGTTGAACTCGCCGCCCGCCGTGTAGGAACGCCCCACGTTCACGGGCTTCGTGAAGAACACCGTCCGCCCGAAATGCCCTTGATACCCAGACTCATAACTCGTGTTGATGTCGTTTTTCTTGCCCTTGTAATAGCCCGTCATCCCCACCGAGCCGAAGTCGTCCCAATACTTTGTCCAACTGGCTTCCAGGTTTTGTGTGTAAATCGGCTCCAAATAAGGATTGCCCGTGGCGTACATTTCTATGTCATATTGGTTGAAAGGGCTGAGTTGCACCGCCGTAGGATGCTTGATTTTCATGGAATAGCTCATCTTGAAATTGTGCATCGACTTGGTGCGATACGAAAGATGCAAGGAAGGCATGACATCAAAGGGCAAGACATCGAAATTATCCGTAACGAAGTCATAATCAGGCGCATCTGTATAAGCAATGCCCGTCCGATAGTATTTCAGGTTGATGCCCGGCTGCACCGTAAAACCACCGAAACGATGCCGCACCATGAAATAGCCGCCCAAACTCTGGTTTCGGTTCAGATATCGGTAAGACATAGCCGAATCATGCAGATACACATCGCCTGCCAAAGAATCCACCAACACATCGACGCGCTCCGTCTCCAAACTGCCATTAAGCCCCACGCTGAACTCGCCGTTCTTGGAATACGGCAGGTTGTAATCGACGTTTGCCGAAATGGGCGCATTGGAATAAAGGTAATCCATCGTGAAGACCCATTCGCGCGGCGCAGGCAAGGTGTAATCAGTGTGGTCTTCCAAAAACATGGCATTGCGATTCCAAGTGCCATTCAGGCGGAAAGTCAAGTTTTGGCCTTCCTCATTGAACTTGTGTTGGTAATACAGCCCTGAATTGAGGTAAAGGTAATTTGAATTTGAGGTATTGGTAATCAAATACTTATAAAAACCTGCTTGCTCCAGGTATTCGGTGCGTTCCCGCTCTTGCCACACCGTTGAAGGGCCAAACGAATCCCATAAATTCACATAAAAGGAATAAGCGTTCTTCTTGTCAGGCTCATAATTGACACTAAGGCTGCCACCCGGGCTGTAGGTGCGGTATTCATTGTGCCTCGTGTTCGTGATGTGGCTGGTTTGCACGAGGTTGCCGTTTTCATCCTTGCGGTAAAGGTCGCGCTGGTATTGCGAGTCCATCTCGCCGTGATAGAAATAGGTGCTGGCGAAGGCGTTCACCGTCCATTTGTCGTTTTTCCATACGTAGGAAGTCCAAGGCATGATGTAAGGCTGCGACGAGGCATTGGCTCCAAAGCAAACGAACTCGTTCCGCTTGATCTTGGCGTTCATCACGATGTTGATGATGCCGTCGGCGGAGGTGGCATAACGCGCCGAAGGGTTGGTAATCACCTCGATACGGTCGATGGCATTGGCCGGAAGGGTTTGCAGATAGGCTTTCAGGTTCTCTTTGTTGAGGTTCGAGGGTTGGTCGTTAATCCAAATCTCGACCGACGACGTGCCACGGAGGGCAACATTGCCTTCCACATCAACGCTCACGCCCGGCGCATTCTGCAAGGCATCGGAAGCCACGCCGCCCTGCACAGTCGGGTCGTCGGAAACTTGATAGAGCGTCTTCTCGCCCTCCACAGAAAACAGCGGTCGCTCTGCCGTGATGGTGATGCCTTCGAGCATCAAAGTGTCGATGGTCGGCGTCAGGCTGTCGACAGGTTGTTTCGGGACTTCGTTTTGGGCCAAAGCGGGCATCGTGAGCGCGGCAAGTACCGCTGTGAGGAAAAGGTTTCGTGTCTTCATTGCATATACTTTTTAGGTTTGACCCTGCAAAAGTATAGCGAAAAACGGGCGATTCGCAAGGGTTAGGCTCGGGTAGAGTCTTTTGCGGAGGCGAAAAACAAAAGCAGTTGTAATCCAATCGATTACAACTGCCTTGGTAGAGATGTTTTCTGCCCCAATCAGGCCTTCACGCGCTCGCAGTACTCGCCCGTGCGGGTATCGACGCGAATCATGTCGTCCGTGTTGATGAACAGCGGCACGCGAACTTTCGCTCCCGTCTCGACGGTGGCTTCCTTCAAGGTGTTGGTGGCGGTGTTGCCCTTCTCGCCCGGCTCGGTATAGGTGATTTTCAGCACGGTCTTCACCGGCATTTCGGCGTAGAGGATGGTCTCGGTGGAGGCATCAACGATGACATCGACGATGTCGTTTTCCTTCATGAACTTCACGCCCGTGATGCTGTCGCCAGCGATCGGGATTTGGTCGTAGGTCTCGGTGTGCATGAACATGAAGTCCTCACCTTCCTTGTAGAGGTACTGGTAAGGACGGTGCTCAACGCGCACGTCTTCGAGCTTCACGCCAATGTCGAAGCGCTTTTCCAGAACGTTGCCGCTCATCACATCCTTCAGTTTGATACGCATGATAGTGTTGCCTTTACCGGGCTTAACATGTTGGAAGTCAATGCAGAAATAAATCTTTCCGTCCATACGGATGGCACTTCCAATCTTAACGTCTTGACTTAACATAATTTTATGGATTTAATATTTAATATTTCAGATTTCAAATTTAACTTTGTTGAATGCTTCGCATTTCAAGATTTGAGCGTGCAAAGGTAGTGGATTTCAGGGAAATGGCAAAGGTTTTATGAAAAAAAGTGATATTGATAGGAATTTCATCCATAATACGCCTTGCAATTTCTAAAATTAAGATAGCCGTTATTACGCGTATCCATCTCGAATGTACCGTCATACAAAGTTTGTGTGGACTTTACCGATTCCTTGAAAAGATTTCGGAAATAATTCAGATTCTTCTCAAAATCGGAATGGTAACTTCTGGCAGACTTAATTTCAAAGGCATACAAATTGTCAAAGCCTCTTTCCTGTACGATGTCTACCTCTTTTTGTTGGCTGTCGCGATAAAAATATATATTGGGTTCTTTTCCAGCATTATACTGGGTCTTAAGAAATTCGGTCACGACCAGATTTTCAAAGATATTTCCTCTAAGTGGATGGTTTTCAAGTTGCTCCTTGTTTTCGATGCCCAAAAGGAAACACACCAAACCCGTATCAAGAAAATAAAGTTTGTGACGTTTCACTATGCGTTTCCCAATATTCCGATAATAAGGCGGAAGCATGGCCACAATATAGGATGCGTTCAAAACCGCAAGCCAATGTTGGGCTGTTTTCACGGAAATTCCAATTTCATTGGATAGTTCCGAAGCATTGAACTCGCAACCAACCCTCGTAGCACACAAACGCATAAAATGCTGGAATTGAGTTATTTCATTAATATTGACAATTTTCCTAACATCCCGCTCAATATAAGTGTTATAATAATGGCGGCACACATCCATTGAGGTTCGAGCCGTGCTCCAAACAGCAGGATAGCCCCCGTTAAACATTAATGTGTCAGTATCCACTATGTATTCTTTCAACTCATGCAAAGAAAGCGGCAGCAATGTCAGTACGGCAGTTCTGCCAGCCAATGACTGCGTTATCTTTTCCAACAAAGCAAAATTGCTGCTGCCTGTGAGTATGAAACGCCGTTCGGGATGTTCGTCAACAAACACTTGGATGGTGGAAAAAAGTTCGGGCATGTTGTGAACCTCGTCCAAAATGATGTTTTGATTCTGTCGCAAGAAGAAATCAAAGGCATCTGGAGCAATCATTTCACGGTTTCGGACATCCTCCAAATTGAAGTATAGGAAATCAGGGAAGAGCATCTTGCACAAGGTTGTCTTGCCCGATTGCCGAGGTCCTACCAGCGTAACCACAGGAAACAATTCCGATAGGCGCAAAAACTCAGAACTCAAATCTCTGTTTATCATAGCTTTATCACAATTTTATGAAAATTTGGAATATCACTCCAAATTTTCACGCAAAAATACAGCGTTTTTTCATACCGCGCAAATTAATTGCAAAAAAAAAGCCACCCTCCTACTCTGTTTCTCCAGAATTTTTGAGGCGGCTTTAAAGATAATTGTTTTGCCTTGGCATCATCGTTTTTTTCCGGCAGGAGTTGAAACCACCTGCCTAACGTCCCGTCACCCCTACGGGGTTCCATTGTGCTGCAAAGTCCCGTAGGGACGGCGGATTATAGGCAGGAACCCCTGCCGAAAAAATGATTCCAAATCAAGCCCCAGCGGGGCGAAAGAAACGACCATGCCCACAAAAAAGCCATCCACGCGCGCCGCATATTAAAATATTCCCTAATTTTACGCCCAAATTTCTAAACCTTACCAATATGAGAAAAAACAAACTATTCCTGTTAGCCATGATCACCTGTTCAATCGTATCGTGCAACACACAGTCACCCCGTGAGAACGGGTCTGAGAATGAGAAGAAAGCGGATAACAAGACCGAAGTCAAAGACAAAATCGGTCCGGCGGAACTCACCCTACAATCGGACATCATGACGCCCGAGGTGCTGTGGGCCATGGGCCGCATCGGAGAATACAGCCTCTCGCCCGACCACTCGCAAATCGTTTACAACGTGACCTACTACAGCGTGCCCGAAAACCGCAGCGGTTCCACCTTGTATATTATGAACGCCGACGGCAGCGGAAACAAGGTGTTGGTCGAAAGCAAGGACAGCCAATATAGCCCGCAATGGCGCCCCGACGGAAAGAAAATCGGTTTCCTCGCGCCCAAGGACGACGTCATGCAACTTTGGGAAGTGAACCCCGACGGAAGCGGTGTTGAATGCGTCTCCAACGAGAAAGACGACATCAACGGTTTCCTCTATTCTCCTGACTGCCAGCAGGTACTTTTTACCAAGGAAGTGAAACTGAAAGAGACTGTCGCCGACATCTATCCCGACCTCGACAAGTCCTCGGGCCGCATCAACAACGACCTGATGTATCGCCACTGGGACCATTGGGTGGACACTTACGGACACATCTTCGTGGGCAACTTCAGCAGCGGAAAAATCGAGGCTTCGTTTGACGCCTTGCAAGGCGAGCAATGGGAAGCCCCCGTGCGTCCCTTCGGCGGCATGGAGCAGGTGCAGTGGCTGCCCGACGGCAAGAGCTTTGTCTATTGCTGCCGCAAGAAAATCGGCAAGGACTATGCCCTCTCCACCAACACCGACATCTACCAATACATCATCCTGAGCGGCGAGTGCAAGAACCTCACCGAGGGCATGATGGGCTACGACCTCAACCCCGTCATCTCGCCCGACGGCAAATGGATGGCCTGGGAGAGCATGGAACGTGACGGCTACGAGAGCGACAAGCAACGCCTCTTCGTGATGAACCTCGAAACCGGTGAGAAGACCGACTACTCGGCCAAGTTCGACCAGTGCTGCACGGGCTTCAGTTGGGCCGACGACAGCAAGACCCTCTACTTCATCAGCGATGCCTACGCCACCGACCAACTTTACGCTCTCAACATCGAGAACGGCGACATCAAAAAGCTGACGGAAGGCAAACATAACTATGTATCAGTGCATTACAACGGTGAGAACCTGATTGCTGGTCGTCAGTCGATGAGCCACCCGACGGAACTGTTCAGCGTGAATCCCGCCACGGGCGAAGCCACGCAAATCACCACCGTCAATGACAAGATTTTTGCGCAACTCACCATGGGCGATGTGAAAGAACGCTGGGTAAAAACCACCGACGGCAAGGACATGCTCGTGTGGGTCATCTATCCGCCCCACTTCGATGCCAACAAGCAATACCCTGCCCTGCTCTACTGCGAGGGCGGACCGCAAAGCACCGTGAGCCAGTTCTGGTCGTACCGTTGGAACTTCCAGATGATGGCTGCCAACGACTATATCGTGGTTGCGCCCAACCGTCGCGGCTTGCCTGGCTTCGGTCAGGAATGGCTTGAGGAAATCAGCGGCGACTACGGCGGACAGTGCATGAAGGACTACCTCAGCGCCATCGACGAACTGAAAAAAGAACCTTACATCGACGAAAACCGCCTCGGTGCCGTGGGTGCCAGCTTCGGCGGCTTCAGCGTGTTTTGGTTGGCCGGTCACCACGACAACCGTTTCAAGGCCCTCATCGCCCACGATGGCATGTTCAACCTTGAGGCACAATACCTTGAGACTGAGGAGATGTGGTTCGTCAACTGGGACCTCGGCGGCCCCTATTGGGACTGGAACAACCCGACCGTCCGCAAGACCTACGCCAACTCGCCCCACCTCTTTGTCGACAAATGGACCGCACCCATCCTCGTCATCCACGGCGGCCTCGACTACCGCATCTGCTTCACGCAAGGAATGCAGGCCTACAACGCTGCCATCCTTCGCGGCCTCGACGCGGAATTTCTCTATTTCCCCGACGAGAACCACTGGGTGCTGAAACCTCAGAATGGTGTTTTGTGGCAACGGAGGTTCTATAATTGGTTGGATAAGTATTTGAAATAATCGTGAAATTGTAGAGACGTTGCGTGCAACGTCTAAATGGTATCATCATGCCAAATCAAGACGTAGCACGCTACGTCTCTACAAACCCAACGGACAAAAATGAATACATGGCGGAAAGGTCGCCGAAACAAGGTTCATTGGCCGTCGTCATTCGTGGATTAAAATCTGCGGTTACAAAATTTGCAAATGAAAACGCCCTCGATTTCGCCTGGCAATCCCGTTTTCACGACCACATTGTTCGCGACACCTCTGAAATGAACCGCATCGCGGATTATATCGAAAACAATGTGGCGAATTGGGTGGACGATGAATTTTATGCCCCGTAAAACCCCGTAGAGACGTTGCGTGCAACGTCTAAAAAACTATCTCAGCGTGCAAAACAAACAATAATTCCTAAAATGGTCATAATGGCAAAACATTCCTAAGAATCCACCAAGCACAAATCGCTATAACAAAGCAGTTCACAGCCATCCGATGCTGAACCAAGTCGTGGATTCTCCCCAACAATCCGCTATTGCTTTTGAATGATACGATCAACAAGAATAGATAAGGTAATGAAATGAACAAAAATGGGTTAAACAAGAATGCCTCTAAAACTCTACCATGCAGCAAAGCATGCAAAGCCCGCTGATTACCACATGCTGGACAATCAAAACCTGTAAGCAACTGGAATGGACATTTCGGCATCCATTTCACAATCGTAGGATCAAAGGAATAGTAGATGAATCCTACCAAAAACACATCTACTATTCCCAATCCTATCAAAACTGTTTTCTTCTTCACAAAACAAGTGCTCTCTCTATCACATTTTTTTAGAAATCAACCAATTCTGCAATCACACCAATAGCAAACAGAATAATATTGACAAGAATGCCCAATCCCAACGAGATGAAGCAAAACATTTTTGCCTTTGTCGCCGCTTTATAGGCACCAATCTTATCGCCACTATTCCACAATTTGTCAACCTTGTTTGAATTAACGATAGCAGGAATGCCTAATGGCAAACAACAGAGAACCGTAACAATAATTGACCATGCAAGGTAGTTGTTAGGCTTTGTTTCCGTGAGGTTTTGACTTGAATGATTTTGTTCCATAACTTTTCCCTAAATTCGTGACGGGCGCAACTTTTAATAATTTGTTATTGAGTTAATTAGTTTGATTTTATAAAAAACAAATCGTGGGACACTTTCTATTGCTCTTAGGTGTTCCACGACCTGCACAACCATAGTAAGAAAACCCACGATTCCTCGTGAGCGTTTAATACTTTCTTGGTCATGCTTGATTTGTGGAACTTCAAGAGCAAAGCCAGCGAAAACGCTTTTGTCTATCTTAAGTTCAACATAGAAGTGCGAACGAGACGATGAAGGTTGTGTTGGCACACCGGCTTCCGAATAGCAGGTGTGTGGCAAGAGA
>JBGUHI010000103.1:0-31641 GCA_045111995.1 Candidatus Limimorpha sp.
ACACAGCCGAATCATCCTCGAAGCGACCGCTCACGACCTCATAGGTTATCAACAGGCAAAGGAAGACTTAATCGCTGAAAATGAAGTTGTTGCAAAAACTTATCAACATCTTCTCAAGTAGTTGATAACTTCACGTGAAGAGTTTCATGGGGGCGGATATTAATTCGTACTTTTGCCCATTCGTTACACCTACTAAAAAAGACAAAGACATGCCCAACGATACCACCACACGCCGTCCCTTTGGCGACACGGCGAAACGTAACCTTATGACACCTGAGCAAGTTTTCGCGAGCCAGGGCCGCATCCCTCCCCAGGCCACCGACCTTGAGGAAGTCGTGCTTGGAGCCCTTATGCTGGAACGAGATGCCGTCAACGAAGTCATCGACATCTTGTCGCCAGAAGCCTTCTATTTGGACAAGCACCAGAAGATTTTCGCGGCCATCAAGTCGCTGTTCGGCAAGTCGGAGCCCATCGACATCCTCACCGTCGCCAACGAGCTGAAGCAACGCGGCGAGTTGGAGATGGTAGGCGGTGCTTACTACATCTCGAAGCTCACCAACCGTGTCGTCTCGGCGGCCAACATCGAGTATCACACCCGCATCATCATGCAGAAACACATCCAGCGGCAACTGATTCTGATTTCTTCTGGCTTGATCCGCGAGGCATTTGAAGACACCGCCGATGTATTCGACCTGTTGGACAAGGCTGAGGACAACCTCTTCCAAATCAGCGAGAACAACCTGCGTCGCAGTTACGACTCGATGCAGGACCTGGTCAGAAAGGCCATCGACGAAATCCACCAAGCCAAGAACACCGACGACAAACTGCGTGGCGTGCCTTCGGGCTACACCGAGCTCGACCGCATCACGCAAGGCTGGCAGAAGTCGGACCTCATCATCCTGGCCGCGCGTCCCAGCATGGGTAAGACCGCTTTTGCCTTGAACTTGGCCCGTAATGCCGCCGTCAACTTCAACCGTCCAGTGGCCTTCTTCTCGTTGGAAATGTCGTCGGTTCAGTTGGTTACCCGCTTGATTTCCACCGAGACCTCGCTCACCGCCGACAAGCTTCGCAGCGGCGACTTGGCCGAATACGAGTGGCAACAGTTGAACACCAAGGTCACCCCTTTGACCGACGCTCCCATCTTTATCGACGACACGCCACAGCTCTCCATCTTCGAACTACGCGCCAAATGCCGCAGGCTAAAGCAACAACATGACATCCAGATGGTCTTCATCGACTACCTGCAACTGATGACAGCCAAGGGAGAACGAGGCTACACCCGCGAACAGGAAATCAGCACCATCTCGCGATCGCTCAAGAGTTTGGCCAAGGAACTTGAAATCCCCGTCCTGGCACTCTCGCAACTGAGCCGTAGCGTCGAGCAACGCCCAGGGTCGAAGAAGCCCATCCTTTCCGACCTGCGCGAGTCGGGCGCCATCGAGCAAGACGCCGACATGGTGATGTTCATCTACCGTCCGGAATACTACAAGAACGAAGCCGATGCCGAGGACAAGCCCAAGGGCTACAGCGTCATCGACATCGCCAAGCACCGCAACGGCAAACTTGGGGAGGTGGAGTTGCGTTTCGTGGGACAGTACGCCCGTTTCGAAGAGTTCGAGCAAGGATTGGACAACAGCGAGTTCACCACCATCGGGCCCAACAACAAATTCGAGAGCCAGCAAATCATCAACTCGAAATTCAACGACGAAGAAAGCCTCGTCGCCTATCCTACCATCAGTTCCGACTCCGACCTCCCCTATTAACCCTTCCACAAAACAGAAACGATGAAAAACGACAGCAAGAAAACGCCGCATTCAAAGAGCAATCCACTGAAACTCAACGTCAAGGAGCCCTCGCAACTGATGGACTTCCTGATGAAGAAACTCGACGGCATCAGCCGAAGCAAAGTCAAGCGTATGCTGGCCAACAAAACCGTTTCGGTCGACGGCGAGCGCACCACCCAATTCGACTTCGCCCTTGAACCAGGCATGGTGGTCGAGATCGGCAAGCCTACGGCCAAGGAACGCTTCCGCAACCCTTGGCTGGAAATCGTCTACGAAGACAAATACCTCATGGTCATTGACAAGAAAGAAGGTCTTTTGACCAACAGCCCCACCAAGGAGAAAGACACGGCGCAAAGCATATTGAACCAATACTTCATCTACACCCAACAACGTTGCCGCGCCCACACCATACACCGCCTCGACCGAGACACTAGCGGGCTGATGCTCTTCGCCAAGAGCAAGGATGTGGCGCTGATGTTCGAGGAAGACTGGAAAAACACCGTTTACGACCGCCGTTATGTGGCCGTAGTCAGCGGATGCGTGAAGAAAAAAGAAGGCAGGGTGGCCTCGTGGCTGAAAGACAACAAGGCCTTCATCTCCTACTCGAGCCCGACCGACAACGGAGGGAAATATGCCGAGACCTACTACGAGACCTTGTATTCCACCACGAGATACTCTTTGGTAGAACTACAACTGGAGACGGGCCGCAAGAACCAGATCCGTGTCCACATGGCCGACATCGGGCATCCCGTGGTGGGCGACCCGAAATACGGCGTTTCAGAATCAGGTGCCTACGACAACTCATTGGGACGACTATGCCTGCACGCCTACAAACTATGCTTTCACCACCCCATCAAAAAGACGGACATGGAGTTTGAGACCCCTTTCCCGAAAGTGTTCGCAAGGCCATTCCCGAACATGCCCAAGAGCGAGTCGGAATAAGACAGTTACAATAAACCCTCCCCGTTCTCCGTTCTTTTCCCGATACCATGCCTTACGCCCATGAAACGACTTTTGAAACCCATAATGCTCGTCGTGCTGACTGCATGGTTTGCCGGAAGCGCAAAAATGGCATTCCCGCAAACCGACATCTCCCTCGACCCCGAGTTTGGAGCCCGACTGTCTGTCAGGGCCGACAAGAGAATCACCAAAGGCCTGCACGTCTCCCTTGAGGAAGAGGTGCGTTTCGACAATAACTTCGGTAACTTCGACCGCCTGCAAACCACCACGGGCATCGAATACAAGGTGCATCCAAACATCAAGTTAGGATTGGGCTATGCCCTCATCAACGGCTATGGCAACAAGTCGGAATCGTTCAAGGCTCCGCGCCACAGGCTGATGGCCGATGCCACAGGCACGCTGCACCTTGGCGCCTGGAACCTCTCGCTAAAGGAACGCTTTCAGGTGACGCGCCGCACGGGCGACTTTAACGTGTACCAAAACCCAAAGAATGCCCTGTCGCTGAAAAGCCGGCTCATGGCCAAACACAAAGGCTTCGGCAAGATGCAACCATACGCCTATTTCGAAGTGCGCAACGATCTGAACGCTCCCGTCATCGTGGCTGACTTCGACGGAGGCGTTTACGCAACCCTTGACGACCACTCCGAAACGGGCGAGGCTGGTTGGTTCCTCGAAGGTTTCAACGGCTGCTATGTGAACCGCTTGCGAAGCGCACTCGGCACAGAAATCAGGTTGGACAGGCGCAACACTCTGAATATCCATTTCTTGTGCGACTATGTCATGGACAAGAAAGTGGATGCCAACGCCGAAGGCACCAAACTAAAGTCCTACACCAAGGGAACCGGCTTCCGAGGATGGATTGGCGCAGGGTACGAGTTCGCGTTCTGATGTGAGGCTAAAAGCCTTATCTCCTATGCAGCCCGCACTCGCGGTGCTCGGGCGACTCCCACCACCAGCGACCAGCACGAATGTCCTCGCCAGGTTGAATGGCGCGCGTGCAAGGTTCGCAGCCAATGCTCGGATACCCTTTGTCGTGCAGGCTATTGTAAGGCACATGGTTGGCTTTGATGTAGTCCCACACCTGCTCCTCCGACCAGTGTATCAGTGGGTTGATTTTCAGCAGACCGTGCCGTTCGTCCCATTCCACCAACTGCATGTCGCTGCGGGTCACCGACTGCGCCTGCCGCAAGCCGCACACCCAAGCATCCAAGTTCTGGAAAGCACGGCGCAACGGCTCCAACTTGCGCACTTCGCAGCAGGCATGACGTTTCTCAATGCTCTCGTAAAAAGGATTGATGCCCTGTTCGCGCACAAATTGTTGCAGATTCTCCGTCTGCGGGCAAAACACCTCCATTTTGATGTGATAACGGAGGTTGGTTTTGTCGATGAGTTGGTACGTTTCGGGGAACAGCCGTCCTGTGTCCAAGGTGAAAATCCTTGCCTGAGGGTTGATTTTCAACATCATGTCAGCCAAAGTCTGGTCTTCGATACTCAAACTGGAAGACAAGGCTATACGATCTCCAAACACATCCATAAAATGCCTGAGGACCTCCTCTGGCGCTGACTTCTCGAACCGTTGGTTCAAGGCTTCAATATCTTTTGCAGTGTATTTCATTTTATTAAGTAATTGTTCAAAATTAAACTACATATTTTTGACGCGGGACACGGGACTTCGGAACACGGGACAAACACCAATTGTCTCGTGTCTCGCAGTCTCGTGTCCAATATGTAAACTAAATATGCTCATCTAATTAACTCTAAACGCTAAAGCACCACCATTCCGGCACCGATGGTCTCGAAGGTATCTGGGTCGATGAAGATGAGAGAACCCGTTGTGCGGTTGTCGGTATAGGCATCCACCACCAACGGATTGGCCGTTTTAACATTGATGACCGCGATGTCGTTCATCTTCAGCGAAGAGACGCCTTCCATCTTCTCCAAGGTGTTGATATCCACCTTGTAATCCACAGACTGCACCATGCCAACGGTTTCAGCCACGGCAGTGCGAATGATATAGCGTTTGCGCAGTTGCATCTCCATCTCGTTGAACCAACAGCAACGCATCTTCAGTTGCTGCGTGATGATGGGCTGCGGGGCATCGTTGAGGACCAGCATGTCACCGCGGCTGATGTCAATGTCGTCGTTGAGCAACACCGACACGGATTCAGGAGTGTGGGCCATCTCCAATGCCTTATCGGCTTGCATGATGGATTTTACGGTGCTTTCCAAACCCGAAGGCAGCACCCGTATGCGGTCGCCTACACGCAACACACCGCCGGCCATACGCCCTGCATAGGCTCGGTAGTCGGGGAATTTGTCGGAAATGGGACGGATGACATACTGCACGGGCAGTCGCATAGGTTGACCAGGGTCGCCCATCTTATGGTCGATAGACACCGTTTCCAACAGGTGCATCAATGTGCCGTTGGTGTACCACGGCATGTTGGTAGACTCTGTCACCACATTGTCGCCATATTTGGCCGAAATGGGAATGAACCTCAACTCCGCGCGAATGCCGATGGTTTCCGCCATCTTTTTGTAATTCAGGCAAATGCTATTGAAAACATCCTCGCTAAAACCTACCAAATCCATCTTGTTCACACAAACGGTGATGAAAGGGATGCCAAGCAGCGAGGCGATATAAGAATGCCTTATGGTTTGTTCCACGACACCATTGCGCGCATCGATAAGGATGATGGCGAGGTCGGCGGTGGATGCGCCCGTCACCATGTTGCGGGTGTACTGCACATGGCCAGGGGTGTCGGCGATGATGAATTTCCTTTTTGGAGTGGCAAAATAACGGTAAGCCACATCGATGGTGATGCCCTGTTCACGCTCGGCACGCAGTCCGTCGGTGAGCAGTGCGAGATTGACTTCCTCGTTGCCCCTGCTTCGCGAAGCGGCTTCCACGGCCTCCAATTGGTCTTCGAAAATCGACTTGCTGTCGTACAGCAGTCTTCCTATCAGGGTGCTCTTGCCGTCATCAACGCTGCCTGCCGTTGTGAAGCGCAGCAACTCCATATCTAAATATCCTTTGGTTTCCATTTCTTTTCAGTAAAAGTTGATTAACTCTAAACTTTAAACTCTAAACTATTAGAAATATCCTTCTTTCTTTCGGTCTTCCATAGCGGTTTCGCTGCGCTTGTCATCCGCGCGCCCGCCACGCTCGGTGATGCGGGTAGCGGCAATCTCCGAGATGATGTCCTCCAAACTGTTGGCTTCGGAGATGGTGAGACCCGTGCAGGTGATGTCGCCTATGGTGCGGCATCGCACACGACGGGTTTCGACCACCTCGGTAGGCTTGAGCGTCATGCAAGGCTCGGCAGCGAGCCATTGTCCGTCACGCAAGAAGCATTTGCGCTCATGTGTGAAATATAGCGATGGCAGCGGTATGTTCTCTTGATAGATATACTGCCACACGTCCATCTCGGTCCAGTTGCTGATGGGGAACACACGGAAGTGTTCGCCCATGTTCTTGTGTCCGTTGAAGATGTTCCACAGCTCGGGTCGCTGGTTTTTGGGGTTCCATTGCCCGAACTCGTCACGGTGTGAGAAAAAGCGCTCTTTGGCGCGAGCCTTTTCCTCGTCGCGGCGTGCCCCACCGATGCAGGCATCGAATTTGTGTTTCTCGATGGTATCCAGCAAAGTGGTGGTTTGCAGTCGGTTGCGGCTTGCATTATAGCCTTTTTCCTCTTTCACGCGTCCCGTGTCGATACTTTCTTGCACGGAGCCGACGACCAGTTGTGCGCCTAATTTCTCCACTAACGCATCACGGTAGTCAAGGGTCTCCTGGAAATTGTGTCCAGTGTCGATGTGCAATAGTGGAAACGGAATCTTGGCGGGATAAAACGCCTTGTAGGCCAAATAGGTGACCACTATGGAGTCCTTGCCGCCGGAAAACAGGATGGCTGGCCGCTCAAACTGTGCCGCCACTTCCCGCAGCACATTGATGGACTCGGATTCTAATTCTTTCAAATGGGTGAGTTTATACATTGTTGAATTGTTGGACTGTTGAAATGATAATTCGACGTAGTCAATTGTTGAATTGATTAGGAGAAGGCTCCAGCAAGATATTTTTGTGTGAGTTCGTGCTGGGGATGATGGAACACCTGCTCGGCGGGGCCGCTTTCGATGACTTCGCCGAGGTACATGAAGACCACATTGTCGGCGATGCGAAGTGCTTGCCGCAAAGTGTGTGTCACCATAATGATGGAGTAGTCCTCCTTCAGTTTCACGAAGAGGTCTTCCACGGTTTTGGCGGATATGGGATCCAAGGCGCTGGTGGCCTCGTCGGCGAGGATGTATTCGGGATGTACGGCCAAAGAGCGGGCAAGACACAGCCGTTGCTGCTGCCCGATGGAAAGGCGAGCGGCGGGCGTTCGTATGCGTCCCTTTACCTCGTCCAGCAGTCCCACCGCCCCCAGGTTCTTTTGCACATGATCAATCAGCTGCTGACGTTTCTTGAACATCTTGTTAATGCGGCAGCCGTAGGCCACATTGTCGAAAATTGACATAGGGAGCGGGCACGGGCGTTGACTCACCAGTCCGATTTTGCGGCGCAACTCGGTGATTTCAGCACCACTATGGATGATGTCCTGGCCATCCACCAGCACCTGTCCCTCCATGCGCACACCTTCCACCGAGTCTATCAGACGGTTGAGCGTCCGCAGCAGGGTGGTTTTTCCGCACCCCGAAGGACCGATGATGCAGGTGATCTGCTTTTCGGGCAGTGTGATGTTCACGTTTTTCAGGATGTGGTTGCCCTTGATATAGATGTTAAGATTTTGAGTTTCAATCATTTTCTACACTTTGTTTTTTGAAAATCGGTTGGTAATGAAGCGTCCGCATATACTGAGTACGAATACGATGATGGTAAGCACTAAGGCAGCGGCATAGGCACGATCCACCACTTCTGGAATAGGACTGCTCAACTGGAAGAACACCGCCAAAGGCAGCGTGGCCGCAGGCTGCGACAAGGAGGTAGGGATACTATCGGTATAACCCGCCGTGAACATCACACTGGCGGCATCGCCAATGGCGCGGCCAATCGACAACAACGTGGCGGTGGCGATGCCAGGCGCTATTTGGCGCAGCACTACCTTCAAAGTCTCCCAACGCGTTGCACCCAGCGAGAAACTCGCCTCCAAAATGTCTCGCGGGAAGTTTCGTGTCGCCTCGTCCATGGTGCGAATGAAAATCGGGATGATAAGCAAGGTGATGACGATAATACCGCCTAACAGAGACGTCCTCAAGCCGAAATATATCATAATGGTGAAGCCGAACGCGCCGTACACGATAGACGGCACGCCGAAAAGCACATCAAAAGCCATACGCGCCACGTAGGCCAACTTGGAATCCTTTTTCAGGTAGACATTCATAAAAAAGACCACGGGAATGGAAACCAGCAGCCCCAGCAAAGTGGAGGCCCCAACGATGTAAAGCGAACCGACGATGGCATTGAGGAAGCCGCCTTCCTTTCCGATATAGAAGCCGCCGCCGGGAAGTTTGCTGACCATGTCCCAACTCATCGCCTTGCAGCCTTTGGAAAAGACGGTCCAAATGACGCTGATGACAAAGCCGAAGACAATGGACATGGCGACCCACATGCAGCACTTGGCAACGCTCTCTTTTAGTTTCTTCTTTTTCGCAATATTCATAACTGCTTAATTTTCTGATTTTTCCAATCGATATAAAACGATACGGGACAGGAGGTTGAATACCAGCACGACAACGAACAGGATCAAGGCTGCAAACATCAGCGCCGACTCGTAAAGCGGCATCGAAAGCATCTCGCCATAGTTGTTGGCGATAAGAGCGGGAATCGGATAGCAGGAATCCAAAACACCTTGGGGGATGCCAATGACACAACCGCAGACCATCAGTACGGCGATGGTCTCGCCCATGGCGCGCGACACCGCAAGAACGGTGGAGGCAAGAATGCCCGACAGGGTTTTGCGCAGCACCACTTTCTTGGTGGTTTGCCAGCGGGTGGCACCCAACGCCAGCGAGGCCTCGCGCAACTCCATCGGCACGCTGGAGAAAACCTCGATAAAAAGGCTCACCAGCAACGGTATCACCATGACTCCCAGCACAATGCCGGCAGCCAACACCGTATAGCCCGTTGAGAACTCCACAAAATGAGGCGCCACATGCTGCGAGATCCAAGGCACTATCACCAATACACCCCACACCCCATAGATAACAGAAGGCAGCGCGGCAAGGATGTCCAACGCCGGGAACACAAATTTCCGAACTATCGACTTGGAGTATTCGGTGAGATAGATTGCGGTGAGCAACGAAATGGGTAGGGCTATCAGGATGGCCAACAGGGTCACCCATATCGTGCCCATGACGAACGGCAGAAAGCCAAACTGCCCTTTCATGGGCCGCCATTCCGAGGAAAACAGCAATTTCCCCAACGACTTATCCTGCAGGACAGGAGCCGACTTGAGATAAAGGCCTATGGCAATGACCACCACCATCAGGATGGCGATGATGGTGAGGGTAAACATGATGCCCTGCGCCGCCTTGTCTTTGACAATTCGGGACTTGCGCATAAATCATTGATTATCTGTTTTCAATAGTTCCAACCCCTTCTGCAACTTGTCTTCGCTAAGGCCAATATAGCCAACCGGCACGTTGTACTGCTGGCCTTCGGTGAGTACATACTCCAAAAACGCCACCACAATGGGATTGGTGGGCACGCCATGGCTCACCAAGTAAAGGTCACGGGCGGGCGGTGAAGGATACTTGTCTTCCGCAACGGCGGCAATGAAGTCGTCTTTTGTGTCATAGAAATACTCTTCGGCATCGATGGTGCCATCGCTGTTGCCGTCAATCGGGCAAACCAACAGCCCTGGGTTGGGTTTACGGCTCTTTTCGTCGTAGGCATAGCCGATGTTATTGAGACCTATGCCCAGTTTGTCGGCCTGGATAGCAGAAGCCAGCCCGGGGTCGCCAAACACCGCCGTGCCCAACAGGTCTTCCTGCTTCATTCCCATCCACATGGCAAAGGTTTCGGCGGCGCCACAGGCATCGGAACGGGTGTATACGTGTATCGGGGTATTGTTGTCGGTGCCAAGCACCTGCCCCCAAGTGGTGTATTCGCCAGTAATCCAAATCTTAGTGGCGGTTTCTTTGGAGATGCCATGTCGCATCAGTTCCTTTGCCAATGGGTTTTCGGCGTTGACAGTGATGACAACAGCATCTTTGGCAGTGGCAATAGGCAATGCGCCCTTCTCTAACTCAGGGCCATACACCTCTCGCGACACCATCCCCAAATCCACCACGTCGGCCAGCACATCGGTCATGCCCTTTCCGGCACCGCCTGCCGACAAGTCGATGCGCACGCCTTGATGGAGTTTCTGGAATTCCTCCGACCACTTGACGGCCAGAGGATACAGCGCAAAGGCACCCGAAATGGTAATGTTGCCGCTAAGCTCTCCATCGGCATTCTTTGTAGCTTTACGGTCACCGCCACCGCAGGAGACCAACGAGGATAACAGGCCGCCACATACCAGAAGGCAGGCCATGGTTTTCAAGACGGATAAGGATGTTCTTTTCATTAGGCTGTATTTTTGAAATTTGAAAGTTCGCTACCTCTTATATATAAGTAAGCCATTTTACAGTACGTATACTTACCAACTTACAGGGCGCAAAAATACAAAAAGTAAATAAATATATAGTAAATGTATTTACTAAAATTCCAAAAAAAGCTATTGCATGTCATTTTTATAACGACCTCAAGATAGTTTATCCACAATACACATGGGGTGCGAGCAGGCTGATGAGTGACTAGTCCATCCTTCAAGCCACCCAAAAGAAAAACCTAACTGACTGACCATCAATTAGGTTTCTTGTTTTTAGGGTGCCCCGAACAGGAGTCGAACCTGCACACCTCTCGATATACGCACCTGAAACGTACGCGTCTACCAATTCCGCCATCGGGGCTTGGTGATTGTGCCCAGGACAAGAGTCGAACTTGCATGCCGTAATCGGCACCACCCCCTCAAAGTGGCGTGTCTACCAATTTCACCACCTGGGCTCAAAATCGGCTGCAAAGATACAGTTTTTTTCAATGCCACAACTACTTTTTGAAAAATTTTCACTTTTTTTTTCTTCGCATTACATAAATTCCTATTTTTGAAGCCTTTAAAACCTACAAACTATGCTTACAGAAAAAGACTTTCAACAACTTTCGGAAAGAAACATCGCCGAAAACCAGGTAATACAGCAAGTTGCACAGTTGAAACGCGGCACGCAATACGTCCAACTGATACGCCCCGCCACCCTCGGCGACGGCATCCTTCGCATGGACGAGGAAACCGTGAACATGATGACGGCAGTCTTCGACGCCGACAAGGAGTTCTACCAGTTCACCAAGTTCGTCCCCGCCTCGGGCGCGGCTTCACGCATGTTCAAGGACCTGTTCGCCTTCGCCGACAGCGGCGAGGAAACCAAGTTCACCGACATCTTTTTCGCCCATATCCATAGTTTCGCCTTCTTTGACGACCTCAACGAAGCCGTGCAAAGACTACACGGCCTCGACATCGACGCCATGATACAGCAAGGCCGCAAGGTTGACATTGCGAAGGCTTTGCTCTTGGACAACGGCCTCAACTACGGCAAACTACCCAAGGCCCTGCTGAAGTTCCACCACTACCCCACCTTCGACCGTCTGGCCTTGGAGGAACATCTGGTGGAAGCCGCCCGCTATGCCACCGACAACGAAGGTGTCGCCAAACTCCACTTCACCGTGTCGCCCGAGCACGAGGAACCTTTCAAAAAGACCGTCGCTGCGCTGAAAGACGGCTATGAGAAGAACTACGGCGTGCGCTACGACATCACCTACTCGTGCCAGAAACCCTCCACCGACACCGTGGCCATCGACGCCAACGGCGAACTGTTCCGCGAGGCGGACGGCAAGATCCTGTTCCGTCCCGGCGGCCATGGTGCCCTCATTGAGAACCTCAACGACCTCAGAGAGGAAATCGTCTTCGTGAAAAACATCGACAACATCGTTCCGGAAAACAAGGCCGAAGCGACGATCATATATAAAAAGGTGTTGGCGGGCCTCCTCCTCCACCTGCAACAGCGCGCCTTCGAGTACCTTGAACTGCTCGACGAAGGTTTTGTGACCGAAGAGGAATTGCAAGAAATCACCGGCTTCGCCAAAGAGGAACTGATGATTGAGATTCCCGACTTCGTGAACGACTACAACGAAATCGAAAAGATTGATTATCTGTACAATAAACTCAACCGCCCAATGCGCATCTGCGGCATGGTGAAGAACGAAGGCGAGCCAGGCGGCGGCCCCTTCTGGGTGAAGAACCTGGACGACGAGGTGTCGCTGCAAATCATCGAGTCGTCGCAAATCGACCACAAGAACCCGCAACAAGAAGCCATCTTCCAAGGCTCGACCCACTTCAATCCCGTCGACTTGGTGTGCGGCTGCTGGAACTACCGAGGCGTGGGCTTCAACCTGACCGACTACGTGGACGACAACACGGGCTTCGTCTCCAACAAGTCGAAAGACGGCCGCGAACTGAAGGCTTTGGAACTGCCTGGACTGTGGAACGGTGCCATGGCCGACTGGATCACCATCTTCGTCGAAGTGCCCATCGAGACCTTCAACCCCGTGAAGACGGTGAACGACTTGCTGAAACCGATGCATGGCTAAACGAAAAAAGGTGCTTTGGCACCTTTTTTCATTTTCCTTCCCTAAACTTCACGATGGCCTCGATAATCTCGTCGTTGTCGTCGCTGATGGTAAGCAGCATGTTCTTGAAGATGCCGCGGTCGCTGAGGTCTTTCAGAAGCGAATAGGCAGGCATGTAGTTGGTGTAGTAGTCCTTGCCCATGAAAATCATCGGGCTGGCGAAGCCTACGCTCTCGTAGTGGTTCTGTCCCGCGTCTTGGAAGATCTCCTGCATGGTGCCCGCGCTGCCGGGCGTGTAGATGATGCCGCCTTTGGCAATGGTGACGATGCCGTCCTCGCGCACGCTGTTGTCGAAATACTTGGCGATGTCGGTGGCAAAAGGCGCCGTAGGCTCATGGCCGTAATACCATGTGGGGATGGCTAAACTGCGGTAGTCCGATTGCAGCGGGAAACGCTCCATCACCTCAAAGGAACGGCACAGCCAGCCTTCGTCCTTGAAGGTAGGCGATGCCATCAGCATGTCGACGGCTTCGTTGGTCTCGGCCTCGCTCCTACCTGCCATCCAAGCGCCGAGGTGCGTGGCCTCCATGGCACCGGGGCCGCCACCCGTCACCATCAGCCTATCCATCTCGGTGAGTTTCTTGCTGAGGAAGACGATCTGGCGATAGCCCGGGTCGTCGCGCCGCTTGGCATGGCCGCCCATCACCCCGACGACGTCCCGCTCGTTGTACTGTTCAAGCATCACGTTGAGTGCATGGGTGATGAAATGGTCGTGCAAGGCTCGCGCCAAAGTCTCGTCGAGCGCGTGGTCGTATTTGCCTTGGGCGATATAATGCCTGTAGACCTTGGTGTCGTAGCATGTCTCAAAGGTCTTCTCGTCATGGAAGTCATAGCCGTCATACAAGACCTTGCTACTATACAAGCCTTTCGGGCAAGTCGAGAACGGTTTGCCCAGGCTGGGCACAAACTCGGCGAGGTCGTCGGTGCTCATTTCCTTCAAGACACGTTCAAAGTTCTTTTGTGCCTCGGCATCGACCTTCACGGGTTTTTCCCGACTCGGATTGTTCTTCTCTTTGGTATCCATAGCATGTTGTTTTTTATGGTTCATAATGACGTTATATCAACAAGATCAAGTCCCTGACCACGAATACGATGCAGGCGAAGGCATAGATCAGTTTGAGGGCGGTGCCTAACACGAAACCGACCAACGAGCCCACTGCGGCCTTCCATGCGGCCTTGTTTGGGGTTTTGGCAATCCGCTCTCCGATGTAGGCTCCGAAAAACGGTCCGGCCAAGATGGTGATGAAGGCGAAATTGAAAAAAGTGGTGAGTATCAAGCCTGCCAACAAGCCCAACGTGCTACCCCACATGCCCTGCTTCGTGCCGCCGAACTTCTTCGTACCCCAAATGGGCACAAAATAGTCGAGCAAGAATGCCACTGCACCTAACACGCCCATGACCACCAGGAACCACAGCGAATGCTCCACTCCATCCATGAATGACACCAAGAGAAGGCCTGCATAGCTGAAAGGCGGCCCCGCGATGCCTGGTACAATGGCGCCCACCAAACCGAACAGCACCAACAAAATACCCAATACCATCAATACATAAAACATAACAAACAATTGTTTTAAGACTGCGAAAATAATAAAAAAAGACAATGTAGTGCCATATTTGTCGCAGTTTTTCATCCAAATGCTTTGTTTTTCCGAAAAACAACACTACATTTGCACCATTAAAACTGTCGGCATGAAGAAACTATCACTCCTCATCTCCATTATCCTTACCACCTCAACGCTTTTCGCCCACGACGTCATCCATCCCATCGGCGGTCGTGCGGCGGCGATGGGCGGATCATCGGTGGCCTCACAAGGGCTGTGGGCCATGCAAAACAACCCCGCTGGAATGGCCAATTTGGACAAGATCAGCCTCGGGCTCTACTACGAGAACCGCTGGATGCTGCCCGAGATGGCTTACAAATGCGGCGCTTTCGCCCTGCCCACCAAATTCGGCACGCTGGGGTTGAGCTTCAACCAATATGGCTCTTCGAAATTCAACGAGAACAAGTTCGGCCTCGCCTACGCCAAGGACTTCGGGCGCTACCTGCAAATCGGCCTGCAACTCGACTATCTCCTGCTCAAAGTCGGCAACGACTACGGCACCTTCAGCGCCGTCACCTTCGAGCTGGGCATACAATCGCATGTCACCGACAAACTGACGCTCGGCACCTATATCTTCAACCCCGTCAGCTTCAGTTTCGAGCAGACGCTCAACCACGAGAAAATTCCCATCGTGATGCGTTTCGGCATGGCTTACCAGTTCACGAAAGACTTCGTCGGGCAATGCGAAATAGAGAAAAACACCGAACGCGAGGGTGTCAGTTTGCGCGGCGGGCTGGAATACGAGGCCGCGAAAAACCTATACATCCGTGCGGGCGCACAGTCAAACCCTGGCATCCTAAGTTTCGGCTTAGGCTACTCCGTCAACTTCGCACAAGTGAACGTGGCGGCGCAGTTGCACAATGAATTGGGGGCATCCATACAAATCGGCACCATCTTCAGCATTGGAAAGTGACATGAAACGCCTGGCCTTTGTCATATTATCCTTTTTGGCGGTCTCCTTTGCGAAGGCGCAAATCGCCATCGACACCCTCAGCACCGAGGCCTTGAACAAACTGCTCATCGAGCAGGTGGAGCGCATGGCCGAAGACAGCGACGACGACATCGACTACGAGGAACTTCTGGACTACTACATCTTCCTCAGCGACAACCCCATCAACCTCAACAGCGACGAAACGGCACGACTGTTGGAACTTCATCTCATCAACGCTTTCCAATACGAGGAACTGAAGAAATACCGCCGCTACTATGGAGACTTCCTCTTCTTGGACGAGTTGGCGATGGTGGAAGGCATCGACGGGCAAACCATCGACATCATCCGTCCTTTGATATGCATCGGGCAAGACAAGGACAAAGACAAAGTCACGCTCAAGAAGATGGCGCGTTACGGCAAACACCAGATTGTTGGCCGTTACGAGCAAATCCTTGAACGGCAGCAGGGCTATCAGCCCACCACCGACTCGGCATTGCTTTCCAAGCCCAACTCGCGCTACCTCGGCAGCCCGCAGAAATACCTGTTCAGGTACACCTATAACTATAGGAACAAGATTCGTGCGGGCTTCGTCCTGGAGAAAGACGCCGGCGAGATGTTCTTCACCGACAAAGTCAGCGACACCATCCAAGCCTTGATTGGCAAGAACTACCGTCGCGGCTTCGACTTCGCAGGTTTCCACCTCTATGCCAAGGACTTGGGCATCGTGAAAGCCGCCGTGTTGGGCGACTACCAAGTGTCGTTCGGGCAAGGTCTGACGATGTGGTCGGGCATGACTTTCGGCAAGGCGGGCGCAGGCAGCAGCGTGATGAAGCAAGGTCGGGGCATTTCGCCGAAGGCCTCCGCCAGCGAATACGCCTTCATGCGTGGCACCGCCGTCACCTTCGGCAAGGGTCCTTTTAGAGGTACCATATTCTATTCCAACCGCTTGGTCGATGCCAACATCAGCGTGACCGACACCTTGGACAGCGAAGCCGAATTCGTCAGCAGCCTGATAGAGACGGGCTACCACCGCACCATCGGTGAACTGCAAGACCGCCACGCCATACGGCAACAGATAGTGGGCGGGCATCTCTCATACGCCATCGCCCATTTCGAGATGGGCTACACGGCACACCACACCTGGCTCAGCGTGCCACTCGAGCTCAGGCCCAGCAACTACAACCAGTTCTATTTCCAAGGCAGCCGACTCACCGACCAGGGCTTCGACTTCAGATATGTCAAGGGAAAATACGCGTTGTTTGGCGAGGTGGCGATGAGCATGAACCCAGATAGCACGGCCCTTCGTCGGGCTCAGGGACCTGCTTTTGCCGGGTTAGCAGGTGTAACCGTCAAGCCGGCTGGATACCTGAACTTCACGATGATGTACCGCGACTATGGCACGGCCTACCAAAACCTCTATTCCAATGCCTTCGGCGAAGGCAGCCGCAACCAAGGGCAACGCGGCGTATATCTCGGCGTGGAGGCGGCGCCAGCGCCGTATTGGAACCTCCTCGCCTACGTCGACCAGTTCCAGTTCACATGGCTGACCTCGCAAGTGAACGCACCGAGCCGTGGGCACGACTATTACCTGCGCCTCAGCCACAGTCTCAACCGCCGCACCAACGCCTACCTGCAAATCCGCTCGAAAACCAAGATGAAGAACTCGACCGACGCACTCGTCTTTAGCCACTACCCCATCTTCTACACCAAGAACACGGTGCGCTTCAACATCAACTACCAGATTGCCGGCGACCTCCATTGCAGCAACAAGGCCGAATACGCCCACTACCGCAACGATGACGGCACCAACGAGCACGGCTATTTCCTCTGTCAGGACCTCGCCTACAAGCCAGAAAACAAACCTTACAGCCTCACCTTCCGCTACGCCCTCTTCGACGCGAAGGACTACAACGCCCGCGTCTACGCATACGAAAACGACGTGCTCTATTCCTTCAGCGTGCCCGCCCTTTACGGCAAAGGCATGAGGTTCTATCTCTTAGGAAAAGTCAAATTGCACAATTCGCTGACCCTATACGCACGCCTCGGACGCACCATCTACAGCGACCGTGACGAAATCGGCAGCGGGTTGACACTGATTGAAGGGAACCACAAAACAGACTTGAAGGTGGAGGCGGTGTGGAAGCCATAGTCCATCTCGCCATTTATGGCTTATCTTACCACCACCCTATCCACCTGCTGGTTTCCACCGACAAAAGTCACCAAGGTATAAACCCCTTGGCTCAAGCCTTGTGTCGGGATGACAAAGCATTGAGTGGTGGCATTGGAGGTATAGACCAAACGTCCAGTCATATCATAAAGACTGACCACGGCATCGCTTTCTTCTGCAAAACGCACGTTGACCCTGTCCTTGGCTGGATTCGGAAACACCTCAACCAATTGTCCATCAACCATTTCCTCCACGTCCCAAGTGCCGCACGAAGCGTTGATTTCGGCATCCAGATAGTTGAAGCGGTCGTCTAACCACTTGCGCATATAGTTGAGTTGGCTTTCATCAACGGCAAACTCCGGCCAAGCTTCGTGCTCACGCTCGTAGGCACCGTTTTGCAACAACTCATCGTATTGGTTCTGAACCAATCCCATGATATGGTCGGTGGTCAGGATGTTGTTTCGCAAGGCATTGTATCGCGCCTTGGCCGAGGCCACGAAGCCGTTGGTGTTGCAGTCTTGGATCAAACGGTCGTAGAAGCCGTTGCCCAACATGCCGTCGGCGACATGGGTCAGGCTGCCGTCGGTGTCCAAGCCCAAGATGGCATCCAAGTCCCAAGGGGCGTAGAAATATGTGCCCGACTTGTTGTAACGCGCCACAAACAAGTTGCGTCCCATGTTGTCCATGGCTTTCAACACGTTGATGAACAGGTAGTAGTCGATGGCGTTCTCTTTGTTGAACTGGGCTGGATACTGGGCATTGAAGACATTGTCGGACGAGTTCATCACGAAGTTGGTGAAGCTGTAGAGATGGCTCCAGTTGTATGAAGCCTCAGCCTCGTTGGGATACACCCATTCGTAGTTGTCCCAAGTGCCGAGCGTGTTGTCGTAGGCCGGCAGGTTCTCGAAAGTCGGGGTGCCTGGGCCGTTGCCTTTGTACAGCACGCCACGGATTTCGCCGTTGTATTTCTTCAACTCGAGTTGCTTGCGGTCCATGCGCTCGCTGAGGGCGTAAACACCAACATACGAGCCATTTACGAACAGGTCGGCGTATTCCATGCGCACACCGCTTCGGGCTTCGGGTTCGAGGTCTTGGTAAGAGAGTTGGTGCATCTCCATCCAAAGTTCGTTGGCCACCTTGTCGCGGAGGCGGAGCGGCTGCGCCCATAGCGCCTCAAGGTTCCAGTCGTCGTCGCTGCGCATCCCGAGAAAGGTGGTGTCGGCCATGGTCGTGCCACTCGCATCGGCCCAAAGCTCAACGCGATACGACTTCTTGTCGTACTGTTGCGACGAGGTGCCGCGTATCTTGAATCCCGCGTGCATGGTGATGACATGCCCGTTGGCGTCGGCCACGCTGATGGTGCCGTGAACGGCGGGCGAATTGACGATGGGGCCGTCCGTCGTAATCGTGATGAGCGGCATCTCGCTCCGATAACAGGTATAGGTCTCGCCTTCGACTTCCACAGGCTCCTTGTAAGGTTTCATGCCGTCGAGCATGTGTCCCGTGGCGACGATGACTTTCTTCTCATGGTCGATGCCATACGTTTTCTGCGGTTCTTGCGCCACCGCAAGTCCTGAAACCAGCATCAAGCTGATGAGTAAACTGTGTCTTTTCATGGTCATAATTATTTGATTTACATTATTAGATATCTATTCTAACCACATCGAAAACGCCATTGATGGCCTTGATCTTGTCCATCAGTTGTTCGAGTGCTTCTGCATCCATGATTTGCAGCACGATTCGCCCTTCAAAGAAGCCTTCCTTGTCGGTGTTGAACACGATGTTCTTTATGTTCACCTCCAAGTCTTCCGAGACTACTTTTGTGATTTTGCCGAGCAGTCCCATCACATCGCGGCCATGGATGCGGATGGTGGCCTGCGATCCATGTTCCTCGGCGCCATTCCACTTCACGTTGATGATGCGGTAGCCATAGCGTTGCTGCATCCCCTTGGCATTGGGGCAGTTGGTGCGGTGGATGCTGATGGTGCCGTCGGTGGTGACGAAGCCGAACACGTGGTCGCCCGGGATGGGGTTGCAGCATTTGGCCAGCTTGTATGTCACGTTGTCGATGTCCTCGCCGATGGAGAGCGACTCCTCCACCTCGGCGTTTTGGCTTTTCTTCGCTGTCTCGATCACCTCGGGCACGGGCTTTTCCGACCGTTCTGCGGCTTCCCCGAACTTGGCCGTCAGGAAGCGTTTCACGTCGGCGATGTCGATTTTCCCGGTCGAAATCTGATGGTAGAGCTGCAGCGAGTTTTCCAGTTTGAACTCCTTGACGAGCATGTCGACGACGGTCTCCGAAAACGGCAGTTTCCAGTTCTTCAGCCTGCGTTGCAACATGCCTTTCCCCATTTCCGACTCTTTCAGCTCTTGTTCCAGGAGATAGCGTCGTATCTTGTTTCTGGCCTTGTCGGTCTTCACGGCGTTGAGCCAGTCGGCATTGGGCGACTGTTTCTTGCTGGTGATGATTTCCACGCGGTCTCCGTTGGTCAGCACATGGCGGATGGGCACCATTCGGCCGTTCACCCGTGCGCCGCTGCACGTCTCGCCCATACGGGTATGTATCTCGTATGCGAAGTCGAGCACAGTGGAGCCTACGGGCAGTTGTTTCAGGTCGCCTTCGGGCGTGAAGATGAAAATCTTGTCCGACTTGTGCGTTTTCCTGTAGGAGTATTCAAACGACACCTCGCTGGGGTTTTCAAGCACCTCGCGGACGTGCAGGAGCCATCCTTCCGACGACTGTTTCTCGCCCTTATAGAGATAGTGTGCCGCCTGTCCCGTCTCGGCGATGTCGTCCATGCGGGCAGTCCGGATCTGCACCTCAAGCCAAAGCCTGTCGTCGTATTTCACCGTAGTGTGAAGCGACTCGTAGCCGGTGGCTTTCGGCTTGGTAATCCAGTCGCGGAGGCGTTCGGGCATGGGTTCGTAGATGTTGGTGATGGCCGAATACACGCTCCAGCAGCACTCTTGTTCGTCCTTCAGTGCGCAATGGATGATGACACGTGCCGCCATGAGGTCATACACTTCCTCGAAAGGCACGTTCTGCGCCTTCATCTTGGCATAGATCGACGGAATCGACTTGAGCCTCCACTTGATGGAATAGGCGAACTTGTACTTGTTGTTTTTCTTGGTGCGTTCCAGTTCGTTGTCGATGCCTTCGGAGATGCGGGCGATGAACTTCTCCGCCGTCCGCCTGCGGGCTTCCTGCGATGCCTTGATCTTCTCCTCGATCTCGTGGAACATCTCGGGGTTCTCATACAGCATCAGCTTCTCCTCCATCTCCGACTTCAACCGATAGAGGCCTAGACGGTGCAGGATGGGGATGTAAATGTACTTGATTTCATGGAAATAACGTGCCAGGCGAACGGTGTCCACGTCGTTTTGGTTGCGGACATCGTAAACGCGATGGACGATTTTCAGCAGCACGGCCCGCATGTCGTCAATCAAGGAGAGGAACATCACCTGGAAGTTGTCGGAGTTGTAGGCCACTTTCTCTGTATCCAACTTTGAGAGTTCGCTGAAGTCCTCGAGCACGATGGCCACGGTCTTGCCGAACTCCCTCTCCAGTTCACTGATGCCCACATTCTCCTTGTAGTCGATGCCGTGGAGGAAAGCCGCCGCCACCGAGATGTAGCCCAAGCCCACCTCCACCACGGCGATGCGCCCCATCTCGATGAGGTGCAGCATGTAGGCCTTCCCCGACACGAGACTGCGCCCGTCGTATTTCTCCAGGCAATAGCGATACGCCTTGTCGATCAAGGCTATATGCCCAGGATCGTTGACAAAGGGGCTGATGTCGTCCATCATCGACTCGTAGGCCCGCTGTATCGCCAATATTTCCAGTGAAGTGTAGCCAGACATTAGTCGGTGATTTTAACCGTCAGTTGATGCCCGAGCAAGATGTCGTAATAAGGCTTCAACTCCTCGAAGCTGCCGTGCATGACGGCGCACTTGCCCTTATAATGCGTAATCCAAGCGCAGGTCTCGGCCTGCTCGCGGGTATGGTGGCACACCTTCATCAGTATCTCGATGACATACTCAAAGGTATTCACGTCATCGTTGATGAGGAGCAGACTCTTCTCATTTTCAACGAGTTCATCAACCAGAGTGTCGGTATATTCTTGTTCTTTGTGCATGGTTCAAAGTCAAAATTTGCGTGGTAAAAGTACGCATAATTTCTGAAATGGAGGCTGAAAAATCACCCGAAAAGCTTTTTTTCCTACTTTTGCCACCCGAACAAAAACGCATACATGCCCAACCGCTTCATCAAAAATATCATCTTCCTGCTGTTCCTGAACCTCTTGGTGAAGCCGTTTTGGATCCTCGGCATCGACCGTGAGGTGCAAAACATCCTCGGCGACGCGTCCTACGGCACCTATCAGGCCCTGTTCAACTTCTCCTACCTCTTTTATATATTGCTCGACCTCGGCATCACCAACTTCAACAGCCGCGCCGTCGCGCAAGACCCAAAGAGCCTCTCCAAGCACTTCGGCGGCCTCACCGTAATCAAACTGCTGCTCGGGCTGCTTTATGCCATCGTCATCTTCCTCGTCGGCTATTCCCTTGGCTACAACGAAGGCCTGAAACTCAAGCTGTTGTGCTGGTGCGGACTGAACCAAGTCCTATTGTCGTTCATCCTCTATTTGAGGTCGAACATACAAGGCCTTCTGCTGTTCAAGCAAGACAGCATCCTCTCAGTCTTCGACCGCGTGCTGGCCATCGTCATCATGTGCCTCGTGTTGTGGAGCGGCTGGTTCCCGAAAGAAAGTTTCAACGTCATTTGGTACCTGCAAGCCCAAACCTTGGCCTACATCGCCACCCTCGTTTTCGCCCTGGCCATCGTCTTGCGCCACGCACGGAACCTCAGTTTCAAGATTAACCCACAGTTTTTCAAGGAGATACTACGCCAAAGTCTGCCTTTCGCTTTGCTTGTGCTGCTGATGAGCGTCTACAGCCGCATCGAACCCGTGCTGCTTGAACGGCTTTTGGACGACAAAGGCGTGCAAGCCGGCATCTACAGCCGCGCCTACCGTCTCTTCGACGCGGGCAACAACATCTCCAACCTCTTCGCCATCATGCTGCTGCCCATGTTCGCCGCCACATTAAAAAACAAACTGGAACTCAACAACTTGGTCAAGACTTCGTTCAACGTCATCGTGGCCATGGCGGGCATCGTGATGGTCATGTGCGTTTTCTACCGTCAGGAAATCATGCTTGAAATGTATCATCCTGAAGAGGCCGAAACCGAAGCCGCCTACCTCATGCGCATCGGGCAATACGCCAACGTGTTTCCTTTGCTTATGGGCAGTTTCTTCTGTCTTTCAACGACTTACGTTTTCGGCACCTTGCTCACCGCCAACGGCAGCCTGAAACAACTCAACCTCGTTGCAGCAGCTGGCGTGATTATCAATATCTTGCTGAATCTCATTGTCATCCCGCGATTCAAGGCAGTCGGAGCGGCCTGCACGAGCCTCAGCGTGCAAGCCGTGACGGCCATACTGCAATACCTCATCGCCAAGCGCATCCTGAAACTCGACATGGCCGGCCGCTATTGGCTCCACCTCGTGTTGTTCATGGCCACAGTCGTGCTCGTCACCTTCCTCGCCAAACACCTGAACCTCAATTGGATGTTAGGCTTTGTCATCGCCTTCTCCGTCAACTGCGGCGCCATCTTCTTCACCCGTCTGATCCGTCTCAAGGACATCGTCGGTCTCATCCTTCCCAAGGAAAAAAAGCCCTAAAATGACTTTTTTCATTGCCATGTCAAGGTAAATCCCTATCTTTGACGACTTATTTCATTCATTCCTATGGAAGAACAGCAACGTAACACATACAATTCCAAATACTTATGCAAGCTTTTGGTGGAATACAGGAAACCTGTCCTCATCATTTTGGCGGTGTCAGCCCTCTGCGCGATACTTTTCAGCGCACCCTTCTTCATCACACCTCTTTATAAATCCACCACCATCATCTATCCCACCTCCAGCAACTCCATCTCGAAAGTCCTGATCAGCACAACCTACCAGTCGGAGAAAGACATCATGAACTTCGGCGAAGACGAGCAGACCGAACAGATGCTGCAAGTGCTCAACTCGAACCGCGTGCGCGACAAGGTGATCAGCCGCTTCAACCTGATGGAGCACTACAACATCGAGGCCAACGGCAAATACCCCATCACCAAACTCAACAAACTCTACGACGCACGCATAAAGTTCCGTCGAACGGAATTCAACGCCGTGAAAATCACCGTTTTGGATTCAGACCCGGCACTTTCGGCCCGCATCGCCAACGAGATTGCCGAGATTTTCGACAGCACCATGAACCAGATGCAAAAGGAAGTGGCCATTGAGGCCTTCCGCATCGTAGAGCAGACCTACAACACCCTCGTTGCCGAGATGAACATGCTGGAGGACTCGCTCAACACCTTGCGCAAACTCGGCGTGTTCGACTATGAGTCGCAAGTGGAGATGCTCAGCCGCCAGATGGCCGTCGAGCTGGGAAAAAGCAACACACAGGGCGTCAGGAACATACAAGAGCAGATGGACATCCTGGCCGAGTATGGCGGCGCGTCATACGCCATCAACGAACGTTTGGACAACGACCGTCTGCAACTCTCGCTCGTCAAGTCGAAATACGAGGAAGCCAAGGTAGACGCCACCGAATACATCCCACACAAGTTCGTGGTCACCTCAGCCTTCCAAGCCGAACGCAAAAGTTACCCGGTGCGCTGGCTCATCGTGGTGATAACCCTATTGAGCACGTTCCTGCTCATCATCTTCTGCATCGTTTTCTACGACCGATCGAGGGACTTTTTTCGTCGGGAGACCGAGAAAAACTCGGTCGCACAAACCACCCAAGCCCAGAAAGACCGATAGCATGACACCCGTCGTCCAACCCATCAACATCATCCCAGAAACAACACAAACAACAATGAATAACAATTTCAACAACCTTTCTTTGGTGCAAGTCATCCTGAAATGGAAGTGGCACATCATCATCATCACTACGTTGGCAGCCCTCTGCGGCGCCGTTTTCTCGAGTTCCATGTTCATCACCCCGCTCTACAAGTCGGTGGCCATAGCCTATCCCGCCAACATCAGCCCCTATTCCGACGAAAGCGAGACAGAACAAATGCTCGAAATCATCAACTCGACCTCCATCATGGACTCGGTCATCGAGAAATACGATCTCTGGAGCGACTACAATATCGACAAAAACTACAAGTTCGGCCGCACCTATATGATCAACGAGTACCGTAGCAAGATCAAAATCGGCAAGACCCCCTACGAGGCCGTCTCCGTCACCGTGATGGACAAAGACCCCTTCGTGGCTTGCAACATCGCCAAGGACATCCTCAATTTCTACGACCAAAAGGTACATCTGCTTCACACACAAAAAGTTGGCGAAGTGGTGAGCATGTACGAAAGACAATTGAGGGAAAAACAACGCAACATCGATTCGTTGAAGCGACGCTACACCGAAATCAGCACGACCTACGGCATCACCGACATTTCGAGCCAAACGCGCGAAGTGACAAAGGGACTCCTGAGCGGTTCGGCAAAAGCCTCGGAGATGAAAAACAACATCGAACAATACGGCGCTGAAATCCACGACCTTCACACCAAGATTGCCGCCGAAGGCAACACCTACGTCGCCACCAAACTGGATTACGAAAAAGAACTGCGCTTTTTCCATTCGCAACTCACCTACTCCAACATCATCACCGAGCCTTTCCCTGCCGACAAGAAAGCCTTCCCCGTGCGTTGGGTAGTGGTCGCCCTGAGCGCCTTGGGCGCCCTGCTGCTCTCCATCGTGGTTGTCTTCATCATCGAAAACCGCAAACGCTTCGTCGCCGAAAACAAATAAGCCGTGGAGAAGAAAGCGAAAATAGCCTGGCTCTATGGCATCGCGGCCCTTTTCGTGGCCGTTGGCCTGTTCCTTGTGGTGAAGAAGAACACCTACCTCTTCTTCGCCCTTCCCGTCGTGCTGGGCGTCTTGCTGCTCTATGTCTTCTCGTTAGACAAGGTGCTGCTGCTCACAGCCTTTGCCGTGCCCCTGTCGGTCAACCTGAAAGCGCTTGATGCGGGCTTGGCCATCTCGCTACCCGCCGAGCCGCTGCTGATGGGCATCTTGGTCTTGTTTGTGGCCAAAATGCTCTACGACGGCCACTACGACCGCCGCGTCTCGCGACACCCCATCGCCATCGTCATCTATTGCATGTTCGCCTGGATGGTGGTCACCACCATCACGAGCGAAATACCCGTGGTGTCCATCAAGTTCCTCGCTTCAAGGCTGTGGTTCGTCGTGCCGGGCTTCTTCCTTTGCGCCCTGCTTTTCAAGGAACCGAAAAACATCCACCGCTTCATCTGGCTTTACATCGCCGCGCTGTGCATCGTGTGCGTCTTCACCATCGCCCACCATGCGCAATACGGCTTCGATGGCGACTCGGCGCACTGGGTGATGTCGCCTTTCTATAACGACCACACGGCCTACGGCGCAGCCTTGGCCATCTATCTCATCCTTGCGCTCACCTATGTCTTCCTTCCTGATGTACGCAAACGCAACAGACTCATAATCATCGGAGTAGTAGCCTTGTTGAGCCTCGCTTTGACGCTTTCCAATTGCCGTGCCGCATGGGTGAGCATGGTTGCAGCCTTGGGCGTTCTCGTGTGTGTGCTGCTTCGCATCAAGTTCCGATGGGTGGCCACCATCATCGTGGTTTTGGCCGGCATGTTCTTCGCCTTCCAAAACCAAATCATAGACGCATTGGAGAAGAACAACCAAGACGCCTCGGGCGACCTTGTGGAAAACATACAATCCATCACCAACATCTCCACTGACGCCTCCAACCTCGAGCGCATCAACCGCTGGCAGTCGGCCTTCCGTTTGTTCAACGAGCGACCCGTATTTGGCTGGGGACCTGGCACCTACCAATTCGTTTACGCCCCCTACCAGATGTCGAAGGAGAAAACCATCATCAGCACCAACGCCGGCGACGGCGGCAACGCCCACTCCGAGTATTTCGGCCCTCTGGCCGAGCAGGGAGTCGTAGGCTCGCTCCTCGTCGTCGTGCTCGTCATCGTGACGGTGTATTGCGGACTCAAGACCTACGGACGTTGCAAAAACAAGAAAGCCAAAGTCTTGGTGCTAGGCGCCACGCTCGCCTTCATCAGCTATTTCGTCCACGGCTTCCTCAACAACTTCCTCGACACCGACAAACTGGCCATCCCCGTGTGGAGCCTCGCCGCCTTGATTGCTGCTATTGATGTTTATTATGCTGATAAGGAGAGATTTGAATCCTTGTCTGAGGATAAGCAAGCATGAAACGGCTTCATATAATAATAGGTATGCTTTTGCTGGTAGCTTTGGCAGCCTGCCACCGACCGCCGATGGTCGTTGAGCCTGTCGAAAAGCCATCCCCCGCCTTGTCCGCCATCGACAGCCTTTTATGGCAGCAGCCCGACAGCGCCTTGATGGCTCTGATGGCCTACGAAGGCGATTCCTCGGATTACAACCGCCATTACGCCCAACTGCTCACCTCCGAACTGCTCTACAAGAACGACTACGCCCAAACCAACCGCCCCGAATTGCAGCAGGCCGTGGCGTATTTCGACAGCCTTGTGGGAAGGACTCCCCCTTTGCAAAGGAGGTTGGGGGGATTCAAAACACGCCCCAACCCAATCGGCCAAATGGCCTTCCTCGCCGCCCGCGCACATTATATTAATGGTGTGGGCTACTACGAAAACGACAGTGCCGTGCCCGCCTGTCGCGAATACCTTAAGGCATTGGAAATCATGGAAGGGCGGTTTGAGGAGAAGGAACTGGTGGGGAAAAGGGCGAGGTTCATGGCGCTGGCTTACACGCATTTGACAGGTCTGTTTTCCGACCAGTATCTTCACGAGCAGGCCATCTATTTTGGCAAAGAGGCTCTTGTTTATTACCAGAAATATGATGCCACGCCTTGGCATTTGTCATGGATGCTTTGTGAAATTGGATCACAATACGAAATGAAAGGCGTTTTGGATAGTGCTATTTGTTATTACCAAAAAGGGGAGAAAATTCTGCCAGACACGAACAACTTGTCTTTTAGAGACCTTGCCTCCCGTCTTGCCTTTCTATCCTATGTTCAAGGGGAAGGAAGTGCTTGTTCGTTAAGGCGGCTGAAGTCCTTTCTTGGTCAAGCTGAAAGTGAAAAGGAATACTTCGCTCGTTGTTTGACCATAGGACGAATCCTTTTTCGCGAAAATGATTTCGATTCGGCGTGGATTTACCTGAACAAGATATATCATAGTGCTTCTGGTGTTGAATCAAAGAGACAAGCTGCTGAGTGGTTGGTTGAGATATGCAATGCGCAAGGAAGGACTGAGGATATTCATGAATACGCTCATTTTCTCATGCCTTTTGCCAACTTAAACGAAAACCAAAGCCATGTGAAATCGCAATTGGCGAATACCCTCCACGACTATGAGCGAGAAAGGCTCGAAATCGCGCACAAGAAACAGTTGCGGAAACTCAGCAAATATGCTGGCGTGGCTTTGGCGCTGTTGGTCACGCTTGCCGCCGTCTTCGTGGCGTTCCATTTCGCCCACAAGAAAAGGCACAAGCACTTGCAGTCGCAAAAAGAAGCCGTCGAAAAACAATTGGAAACGGAGCGATATGCCCATGAGATACAGAAAAAGGCATTGGCCGGACGGCTGAAAAGGAGCAACGAAACCCTCAAGGAGCATCGAAAATCGGAACGCAAGACTTCTTCGGCTGGAGAAATGCAGGTTTCCGACGAATTTCCTTGCAGTTTTGCCGAAGAACCCGTTTGTCGGCACATCCTCTCCGTTTGCAACGATGCCCAAAACCCAATCAAGTCAACTGTTCCCGTTTCAGCATACGCCGACATTGCCCTCACCGATGCGCAAAAGGCCCAACTCAAGGAAGCGGCTATGCGTCATTATGGCCCGTTGTTTGGAAAGCTGAAACAACAATACCCCACGTTGAAAGAAAAGGATTGGCTTTACTGTTGCCTATGCCTTCTTGATCTCAACAACGTGCAGATTGCCGTCCTGTTGCAGAAATCAAACAGCACCATTTGGGAACGTGAGAAACGCTTGCAGAAGATTTTTGATTCCAACGACAAAGTTGCCACCATCCTTCGCGATTTTATTACAATCTAATAATCAAGTTCTTACGAAAAAAATCCGAAAAAACCGAATTCGGTTTTTCTTGACCTCGGTGTTTTTGCATAATAGTTTTGTAGCGTCAAACCATCAAAACGATGCATTATGCGAAACAACAACATCAAACAACTCGTTCTGCTGCTCGGCCTGCTGCTGCCGGCAGCATGGTGCGGTGCCCACACCGCCACCTCTACTAATGGAGAAAGCAATATTGAAGTCAAGGTATCACATGTTCAAAGTGTACCAAAAGGACACGCCATCCAAGCTTCCATCCATGGCCATGTGCTCACGGTGGTCTTTACCGAAAACCTCGGCCAAGTGGCCATTGAAGTGACCACGGCCACGGGAACGCCGATGGACTGCCTTTCCACCCGAACGCCCAATGGCGTGAATCTCTACGTACCCCATGCCGGGGACTACATCGTCACCTTTACCCTCCCCAACGGTGACGAATACTATGGTGAATTTACGGTGGAGGATTGATGAATACCCGTTTTTGCGCGGCAAAAAATTAGGAGTTCTTCGCAAGACGGGTAGAAAAATAGAAAAACAGATGTATTAACAATAGTATCAACAAACTAAAACCTTAGTAAAAATGAAGAAAAACATCATGTGTGTTGCAGCATTGATTGTAGCTGCAATCGTTTCAGTAACTGTACTGTCCTGCAAGAAGGACAACGATGAAGTGGTTACCAAAGCCACAAATAGCGAGGCGCAAGCCTTGCTGAACCGAATCGAGGCGTTCCAAACGCTGCGAGATGCTGTCAATTCCGGAACAAAAGCAGACGGAAGCATGACGGTGGAAGAAATGCGCCAGGCTCTCGACCTTGTGTCGAACTATGAGCATAGTGAGCACATGACCTACTGTCATAACACTGTACTTGATACCTTGCAAGTGGCTATGCCGACTGTTGACGGAGAAGGGTATGTAAGCAATGCCGATGTGGTAGCAACCTACAATGCCTTTGAAACCGCCTTGGAGAAATGTATGCTTGGAGTGAACGATGGAATGAATGTTCCGAGTTGTTTTAGTATCATCATGCCAGACACAGGGGCTAAAGATGGCAACAACATCCAAGTCATCTTCACGAGAGGCAAAGAGAGTACCCGCCCCGACAACTCAACCAACAGCTCCGACTTATGCCTTTATTGGGGCTACGGACTTGGTGCATATTCACCCCCCTCGCTGTCCATCTTCGATGACGCAACCGACTTCCTAAGCCAGTTGTTCGAGTTTTATGAAGAACCACCGTTTCAAGGGTCTTGGTTGATTATGTCCAATGTCGAATATGTCTCTTACGTAGCCTATGACTATCCTTATGACACCTTGGGTTGGGTGTATTGGGAACCAACAACGTCTCCTTCGTGTGCCAACCATTGGCTATATGTCACTGCTGGAGAATATGATTACGAACCCTACATTTGCTGGGACGAGTTGCTCTGTTACTATCACACTGTGAACAATATTGTGGAAAACCCGAACGGAGTGCTTCATTATTCACCAACTTATCACTCACCATATTTTGATTGTTCGTTTGCTTGGCACCACTTGTACGGTACGTTTTCACAGAAAAGAAGCGTAAGGATACATAGTTTGCGTGTCAAATATGCAAATTATTATTGGTATACCCCTTCACTTGATTGATTATGAATTCGAAACGATTTGTTTTCATAGCCTTGGCCCTCATCGTTGGGGCCAAGGCTTTTGGGCAGGACTGGATATTCTGTGTTGAAATGGACGACCTTTCCGACACGGTGCAACGAGCCTGCACTGAATCCTACGAACTCAACAATGGTAATGTTGCCCTCAGCGGAGCTTTGACTTACCGTAGTGGGATGGGCGACTTTTATACAACTCATCCCCATGTCGCCCTGCTCTCCAACGATGGCACCCTGCTTTCCCAGAAAGATTTCTTCCGACCAGGCTATTGGGGATCCACCCTTCCTTATCTGTTTCAAAACGAGAACGACGAACTGTTTGCCCTCATGTCGTATAGCCCCGACCACGACTCCACTTATTTCAACTACTTCTTGAACTACGAAAATCCTCCCACCGACGCCATCATCGGCCTGTACAAACTGAATGACGACTTGGAGCCCATAGAATCCTTCGAGCACAGTTTCGTGATAGACACTTTCGAAAACAACACAAACGTCTATTGGAATTTGTTGCCTCAAGAACATAGCGGAAACATTTACATTTACTCTGCATTCGTTGATGAAGGCAACATCGTTGGCGTGTATTCCAAAACCTCAACATATTGCCCTTCGAATCCGCGTGACCACGACTCCATATTTTTCTTTAGGATGGATTTCCAAGGCAATTTTCTCGACAAGATGGGCTATGAAACCTTCAAGTCGGGAGTTTCATACCAAATGTTTTATCGCAGGCACCACATGGTCAAAAGCGAAACGGGCTACCAATATTTCGTGCAGTCGAACGGAGGACTGATTGGCTATGGTGCCGGAGCGGCGAAGCAAGGCACAGTATTCTATCTAGATGAGCATTTCAACATATTGAATTACAAACAATTCAAACATTATAACACCATTCCAAACAACCAAAGCGAAAACACCTTCTACAACATTGCGGTCAGCCGCAGTCATCGCAACACGACTTATCTTGCCACTTCGGCAAAATCGAAGGATGACCCGAACAGAGACGAGGACTGCCGACTCTACGAATATGACGACAACTTCGACTCGCCTGACCCTTTGCCTATACTGAACTATATGGAGCGAGCAACGCCAATTTGGGACATGCCTGCTACAACAAAAGCAGTAGAAGTGGCAGAAAACGGCACGGTGTATTTCGCCTATACATTCAACGTGGGCTATCTGTACGACAGGGATTCGTGGATTATGATTGAACGTCTGACACCCGACCTTGAAACGATAGATGCACTATACTACGACCTTGGCGGTGAAAACGATGGCAACTTCAGCATCGCACTTAGCATCACCACAACAAGCGACAGCGGCGTGTTGCTGGTATTCTCTTCTCATGTGTTAGGCAACTCCAACCAAAGACTCAATGCGGTGGCGAAATTCCCCGCCAAAGCCTTTGACGGCATCGACGAAGCCCACGACAGCGGCCTGAAAGTGGCCATCGCCTATCCCAACCCAGGGAAGGATGCGCTGAACATCAGGACGGGATTGAAGGATGCGCGGGTGGAGGTGTATGACATGAGTGGAAGGATGGTTTGCAGGCAAGAGATTACGGAGAATGTCACCTCGATAGATGCCAAGGCATGGCCGAAGGGCATGTATGTCTGGAAGGTGATGGACAAGGAGAAAGAGGCCGAAACGGGA
>JBGUHI010000104.1:0-7880 GCA_045111995.1 Candidatus Limimorpha sp.
TCTCTTGCCACACACCTGCTATTCGGAAGCCGGTGTGCCAACACAACCTTCATCGTCTCGTTCGCACTTCTATGTTGAACTTAAGAACAATTCCTATTCCTAAAACCAAACCTTATAAGAAAACGACGGTATTACAGGGAAGAAACTCCGCTGCCAAAGCGTTTGCGGCTCGTCGGGGAATTGATTCCAATACAGCGGGTCGCCTTTCGGGTCGCCGTAGTAGTAATAGTATGGGTTCTGTCGGCAATACACGTTGTAAATCGAGAACGTCCATTCAGCCTTACGGCCTTTCTCGGTCTTGGTCTTGAACTTGGCGGCCAAGTCGAGGCGATGGTAGTCTTTCATCCTGTCGCTGTTGCGTTCACCATAAATGTTGGCTTGTTCAAAATACACATCGCCTTCAGGAGAGATGACGGGCGTGTTCTGAACTCCTATGACGGGTGTAAAGGGCAGTCCGGTCTGGTAAGTCCACAAAGCACTCAGCGACCAGCGTTCCGTAAGCTGATAGTTCACGTTGATGTTGACGGAATGCGGGCGGTCGTATTCGTAAACATATTCCTTGCCGTTATTGATATGGTCGAATTGTCGTGTGGTGTGCGACCAAGTATAGCCTACATAGCCATCCAAGCGGTTGAAGTTGAAGCGGGTCATCATTTCAAGGCCATACGACTTGCCCTTGCCGCCTGCTTCCACCTTGCTGCGCCAATCGGAGTCACCAAGGAGGGCGCTGTAGCCTTCGCGGTAGGTGGCCAAGTCGCGAAGCAGCTTGTAGTAGGCATCGATTTCCACGCTGATGTGATTATTCCAAAAGCCTCGTTGCCAGCCAACTGAAGCTTGGTCGGAAGTGGCGGGCTTGATGCGGGCATCGGCGGGAATCCACACCTCGTTGTTCATAATGGAGCCAGGAGTCATCAGCAAGTGTGCGTTTTGCGTGACGCGCATGGCGGTCAAGTTGACAGTGCTTTGCCCGATGCTGAAGTTGAGGTTCAGCCTCGGCTCCCAAGCGAAATGATGATAGCCGCCATTCAGGAAACTATTCAGCCTCAGGCCGATGGAGCCGTTGAACCAGTTGCCGAATTTCAGCTTATTGTCTAAATAAAGCGAATTGTCGAACACACTTGAAATGTCGGGCAGGTTAGCATCAGAGAAGCTGCTGGTGAAGTGGTTGGGACGGTAGTTAAGATACGAGCTTTGCAAGCCATACTCCAAGGTGTACGCATTGCCGACAAAGAGTTTCCAATCAGAGCGGAGCGAAACATCGCTGACACGCGATGAGGTCTTGACAAAGAAATCCGTTGTATCAACGGCGTTCTCCAAATAGGCCTTCATATTGTTCTTCAATCGGTATTGCGTAAACGACAACGTGTTAGCCATGAACAACCTCGAACCGACCGCGCTGTTCCATTGGCCAGAGACGAGTAGGTTACCCCAGACATTGCCGATGCTGCTGCGCTCAATATCATTGTTCTCCTTCTTGTTTTTCCAGATGCGCATATAGTCGTCGCCTTCGTAAAGGTTGAAGGAGAAACTATTTTTGGCATCGGGCGACCAGGTATATTTGGCGTTGATGTCGTGGAAGCCGTAGGCCATATTGTAGTCTTGTCCGCCCTGTTCTTGGCTAATTTGGCTTGCAATATAAAGCAATGCCTCCGTGAGAGTCTTGCGGCCTGTGACGATGAAGCTGGAGTTTTCCAGTCCTCCAGGACCTTCCACGGCAAAGGCCAAGTCAGTGAGGCCTGCGCTGAGCGAACCTTTCAGCCGCGTAGGGTCGCCTTTCTTGGTGGTGAGGTCAACGATAGATGAAAGTTTGCCACCATAACGCGCGGGGAAGCCACCCTTGTAGATGTCCATCGTGTTGATCATCTCGGAGTTGAACACCGACATGAATCCGCCCAAGTGATTGACGTAGATAATCGGCACATTGTCAAGTAAATAAAGGTTCTCGCCTGGATTGCCACCGCGCACAATCATCAGGCTGGAGGCTTCGGTGGCTGCTTCGATGCCTGGCAGTTGTTGTGCCGCCTTGATGATGTCAGGCCGACTGCCCAAGGTGGGGATTTGGTCGATGCTCTTCGCCGTGAGGGTCAAGGTGTTGAAGGTCTTTCGCTCAATGCGGGAGGCACTGATTTCAACAGATTGCAGGGTTTCGGTCAAAGGTTTCAAACGGATTTGCAAAGGCTGGTCGGCATGATCCACCTTAAGGCAGGTTTCTTCATAGCCGATGCACGAAACGCAAAGCGTGGCAGGCAGTTCGACGGCAAGGTTGAAATATCCATTTTGGTCGGTGGCCACGCCTTTTGAATGGTCTTGAAGAAAGACATTGACCCCGATGACGCGCTCGCCGTCGTTGGCATCGCTGACGAAGCCGGAAATATGGATTTGTTGGGCTTGGGCAAAAAGAGAAGCCAAAAGACTCATTATCAAAAGCATTCTTTTCATGGCAAGTCAGTTTACGGGTGAATGAATATGGTGTCGCAGGTCATGGGGGCAATGGCGGCAAACACGCCACGGCCATTCTCTACATTGCTATAAAGATTGATGGGTGTGACGACGCCTAGGAAAAGATTGGTGTAGGCATCAGGCTCTTCGAAAATATCTTGACTCTTCATGTAATGGTAAGCCGATTCCGAGAGGCCGTGCATCCTGACCACCACCTCGCCCGAACGCTCTATAACGCCGCCCGTGTGCTGTCCGCCCCAGCCGTGGCTGCTGAACCATGCGTTCACCTTCATGGTATAGGTCGTGTCGGTGATGATGGCATTGCTGAACAGCAGTTGGTCAGAACCTTCGTTGAGCAGCACGGGGTCGTCGGTGTTGATGGACGCGCTCATCGTGCCTTCTTCTGTGGAGTAGCCTTGATGTGCATGGGTCTCTGCATCAAAGTAATAGTTGATAAAACTGGCGTAGATATTGGAATAGTAATACAAGTTTCGGTTGGGGTCGGTCCTGAATGTGACCAAGAATGCGGGACAAGGACGGCCTTCGTCATCGACGGTGGCGTTTTCCATGATTTCAACGCCAGTCACCACAGGCTTTTCCGGCATCTCGGTTTGGGCAAAGAGGGTGTCGAAGCCAGGAATAATGACCTTACAAGCATATTCGTGCAAGGCCTCGGCAGTAGTTTCGCCGACATAAAGCCCATCGCCCTCGTGTTGCAGCTTTTCGGCAAACCGTCCGTCCACATAAAGCAGCACTTCGGCATCAGTGCAAGGTGCGGGATGCACCGAGTCAAGTCCCTGCGCAAAAGTGACCTGCGCCCACACGGGCTGGTCTTCCTGAAGCACGGCGTTCAATGTGGGTTCTGGGGCAAAATCGGGTCGAACATAATCGCTGACCTGCTTGCGGCAGCCGCTGATGGCTATTGCCACAAATAGAAAAACAATAAGGTGTTTTTTCATGGTTTATTCCTTTCTCCATTTCTTTGATCCAGGGAATCGAACATTGAGACCCCAACGGTGGATGGACTTTGGTTTTTGTGTGCTGACATAATACCCCTCCTTGTTCAGGTTGTCGTATGCATATTCATAGAAGAGGCCGAAATACCTTGAAGGATTGACGGCCACGCCCACACAGCCGCCAATAAGGAAATCGTTGTAGAAACGGTCGGTAATATCATTGAGATCAGGGGCTTGGTAGTCGGGTATATAACGGTCTGCAATGGTTCTCATGCCCAATTCGCCACGGCAGTAAATGTCGATGAAATAAAAGTTCGGCAGCAAAAGGGACAAAGGATGCAGTTCCGCGTCAATGCCATAATGATAGTAACGCTCGATATGTGTTCCATCAAAAACAACAGGATGGTAAGTGGTATCCGCACCTTGAATGCTATATCCACCACCGACCTGCATCCAGTTTTCAATGGTGCCAAAACTGCCGAAAACACCCACCACACACCAATTGGCAATGCCATAACTTACGCCAACACGGAAGTCAGGATAATCAAACGAAGGGTATTTCTGCATCAGGCGCGAATAGCTCACGTCAATTTTGAAATTGCCTTTGTTGAAAGGCTTTGGTGAGGTTGAAGGGATGTCGCTTTGGGCAAAAGTGTTTCCAAAGGCCAAGGCCAAAATTGCGAAAAGCAACAATTTGGAAGTAGTTTTCATGGTGTTCAACAATTGATTTCAGCCATATCAACGGCGATTATCCCGAAAAATTATGCCACTATTTGTCTTTAGCCCATTTCTTTGGCCCGCCAAAGCGGATATTGAGGCCGAAACGGTGGATGGGCTTTATTGGTGTTTCGTTTGTGTATAAATCCATCTCTTTATTCAGGTTGTCGAAGGCCAACTCATAGAAAACGCCGAAATAGCGCGACGGGTTGACGGCCAGCCCCAGGCTTCCTCCATAAAGGAAATCGTTTCTGACGGGCTCGAAAATTGGAGTCCCGTTGTAATCTGGGTTATAATGTCCAATGACAGTTCTCATGCCCAGTTCAACACGGCAATACGGGTCGATCAAATAAAAGTTCGGCAACAAGGCGGACAAGGGGTGCATTTCGGCCTGAACACCATAATGAAGATAATGGTCGCTTACATTTCCTTCGTATATCATATTGAAAGGTATGTATATCCGAAACGCTTACGTGATAATTGTGGATGCCGAAGTTACCGAAGACACCTGCAACACACCAATTTGTAAAGCCATAGCCGACGGCGACACGGAAATCGGGATATTTATCCAGCATGGACTTTTGCATCAAGCCAAAATAACTCACGTCTATTTTGAAATTGCCTTTGTTGAAAGGATTAGGCGTTGTAAAAGGCGTTTTGCTTTGAGCTTTACCAACCAAAGAACATATCATAAGTGTTACTATAGCACAATATTTCATAGCTATTAATTTAAAGCAACCTAACCTATTCATCTACAAATATCTACACAATGTAGGCAAATCGATTCCCAATATTCTTTTTGGAATCATCTAATAAAGTCAACACCTCTTCTAACCTTCCTTCATTATACAATAGTTTTCCCATCCAAAATTGTGAATAAGCCACAGTAAGACTGTCCTTCGCCATCCCGCCATATCGCTCTGCATTCTTGAGCGACTGCATGGCATGGGTCTTCTCGCCGTAGTGCTGCTGCACGAAGCCGCTGTAGAGCGCGGCGTGGGCGGCCTTGTCGTACTTCTTCATGCGGGCATAGTAGTCGGCGGCACGCTCCAGCTCGGGACTGGCGGTGAGGAAGGGCTTGTCGTCGAAAAACTCGTCGTCCATCAGGGGCGAGATCTCGCGGTCGTCGCGGTCGCCAAAGAGGGCCTCGGCCTGCAGCATGGCAATGTCCATGCGCTTGCCTTCCTCGAAATAGGCAGGCATGCGCAACACGCTGTCAATCAGGCGCACGGTGCTGTCGGGGTTGGTGTCGAACAGCCGCTCGGCCCGCCGCACCATCTGCCGCGCCTCGCACTGCGGGCTGTTGCAGGCAGCCAAAGCCAACAACAAGATCAATCCTATGAAGAAATGCCGTTTCATGGGTGCAAAGGTAGGGAAAAAACTCCTCAAAACCCTTTCAAGGCCTGGAACAATTTTCGCGTCGGGAGACCCATCACATTATAGAACGAGCCTTCCAAACCGTTGATACCCACATAGCCGATCCATTCCTGGATGCCGTAGGCGCCAGCCTTGTCGAAGGGCTTGCAAGTGTCTATGTAATAGTCGATTTCCTCTGCGTCGAGTTCAGCAAAGGTCACATTGGAACGCACCGCAAATGATTCCGTCTTCTCCGCCGAACGCACCGTGACGCCCGTCACCACAAGATGCGTCTTGCCCGAGAGCAGTCGCAACATCCTTTCAGCGTCTTCCCTATCCTTTGGCTTGCCTAAAATCTCGCCTTCGCAAATCACGACGGTATCAGAGGTAATCAACAGATAATCAGCGGGCAACTCATCCTCATTGAAGGCCAACGATTTTTGCAAACTGAGGTACTTCGGCACTTCATCCAAGGGCATCTCGGGCGGGAAACTCTCATCGGTTTCCTTGGTCATAATGGAAAACCCCACACCCATGCCGCGCAACAGTTCTTGTCGGCGCGGGGATTTGGAGGCGAGGATGATATGGTATTTTTTCAGGTTGGTGAGCATACTATATTAATAAGGTATATTTGGGACGCAAAAGTACATGTTTTTGAAAAAAGAAAAAAATCTATGCAATAAGATTGTCATTTCGAACAAAAATCGTACTTTTGCACTAACAAGTGCCGAAAAATGTATCAAACATACATAAATCGGCAGTTATTAGTGTAAAAGCCATGATTATTAAAAGAGACATCATCGAAGTTTTCAAACAATGGAAGGAAAAACCGAAGCGCAAGCCCATCCTTTTGAAGGGTGCCCGACAAATAGGAAAGACTTGGGCAATGGAAACTTTCGGGAAAGAGTGCTTCGAGTATTGTGCCAAATTCGACTTCGACCGTCAACCAGAAGTGAAGTCAGCCTTTCAAGTCACAAAAGATCCGAAACGCATTCTTAAAGAGTTGGCCGTTTATAGCGATGTGCCATTGATTGCAGGGAAAACCTTGCTGATTTTCGATGAGATTCAGGAATGTGAGGAAGCGTTCAACAGTTTAAAGTATTTTTGCGAGGAAGCACCTGAATATCACATTATTGCAGCAGGCTCCTTGCTTGGCGTGGCCGTGAAAAAGCGGAGAATGACAGTACCTGTCGGAAAAGTGGAGGTAGTCAGGATGTTTCCCGTGTCGTTCAAGGAGTTTTTACGTATCAGCGATGAAAAGACTTTTGACTATGTGGAAAGCCTCCATGAGCCTGTACATTTGCCTGAAATCGTACTGAACAAGTTGAAGACAGAATACCGTCGCTATATGATTAGCGGCGGTATGCCGGATGCAGTGGTGGCCATGTTGGGAAACCAAGGCATGCAGGAATTGGATCGTGTCTTGCAGGGGATTTTGGACCTTTACGAACTGGACTTTGCCAAGTATGCCGAGCCGCGTGAAATCCCACGCATCCATGCCATTTGGCACTCTTTGCCTTCACAATTAGGAAAGCAAAACCGCAAATTCATCTATAAAGTGGTGAAGACGGGTGCCCGTTCCAAGGATTACGAGGACGCATTGCTGTGGCTTGAGGATGCTGGCATGATTTACCGCATCAATAATATCTCAAAACCGGGTATGCCACTCAAAGCCTACGAGGAGCCTGATGCCTTCAAGGTGTATGCTTGCGATTGTGGTCTACTCCGAAGGTTGGCCCATCTGCCGGGCAGCATCATCATGGATTCGGCAGCCAACTATACAGAATTTAAAGGTGCTATGGCAGAAAACGCTGTCTTGCAATCACTCATGCCAATGATGGAGGGAGAAGCACCCAATTATTGGTCGCCAGAAAGCAAGGCAGAAGTGGAATTTGTCATCCAATGGCAAGACGAAATCATTCCTGTTGAAGTAAAGGCCGAGAATTGCGTCAGCGGACGGAGCATCACGGTTTACGACCAAGAATACCATCCTAAAAATCGTATCCGTTTCTCATTCCTCAACTTACAGCGCAATGGCAACTTGCTCAGTTGTCCGTCGCCCTTGGCCGAATGGTGCTGGAGATGGGTTTAGTTCTTCTAAAAAACGAATAGCAGAGAATCCCTCCTCCGCTATTCAAATACATTCATATTATTCAATTCTATCATTCCTCCTTCACCAGCCTAAAGAACGCTGAAATCTCCTCTTGGTCCAACACCATGCACACATCGTATTCCTTCTCTTGCGGCATATAGCCGTCCTTCTCGCAGCGAAGGATAATACGCACATTACCAGAGGTTTGATAAGTTAAGCCACGGATATCCAAAGCCTTGGTGGCTTCGTAAGGTGTTGTCATGAGGTACTTGTTGTTGGTACTTTTCACGTCAGGTGTCTTGCTGACCACACGCCAGAAA
>JBGUHI010000105.1:0-24727 GCA_045111995.1 Candidatus Limimorpha sp.
GGCACGTCCAGAGGACTATCTGTATAGTTCGGCGATGGATTATGCTGGTGAGAAAGGTTTGTTGAATGTTGAATTGATAAGGTGACATGCTATGAATCGGATTGCAAATCCTCATACTCATTCCAGCCGCATTGCAAATGCGGCTGAACTTGGCAAAACCTTTTGTTCGGGCGAATTTGCAATTCGCCCGCTGTGAATGTAAGAATTTGTAATTCGGAAAACATGGAAAAGCCTAAGAAACATAAAAGATTTAAGATAGCACTAATCGCCCTCGCCAGTCTCCTCATCGCCTTCCTCTGCATCCCCGTGCCAAGGTTCGACAAACCCTATTCCACGGTATTGACAGCCAAAAACGGCGAACTGCTCGGGGCGAAAATCGCCGATGACGGACAATGGAGATTTCCGGCCACGAACCACTATTCGCCGAAATACACGGCCTGCCTGCTGGAATACGAAGACCGCTGGTTTTTTCTCCATCCGGGCTTCAACCCCGTTTCGTTCGTCAAGTCGTTCATCGACAACATGAAAGCGGGCGAGGTGGTGCGCGGCGGAAGCACGATTTCGATGCAAGTGGTGAGGATGTCGCGCGACAACCCGCCTCGGACTTACGCCGAGAAGCTTTGGGAAGTCATTCTGGCCATGCGCCTCGAACTGCGCTATTCCAAGAAGTCCATCCTCGACATGTATGCCGCCAACGCGCCATTCGGGGGCAATGTGGTCGGCATCGACGCGGCGGCGTGGCGTTATTTCCACACCACGCCTGACGACCTCTCATGGGCCGAGGCGGCCACCCTCGCCGTGCTGCCCAACTCGCCCGCCTTGATCCATCCGGGCCGCTCGCGCGACCGCTTGGAAAAGAAACGTGACGAACTGCTGCGACGTTTGCCCGAGGCCAAAGCCTACATCCCGGGGCGTTTTGACATCCCAGGACTGTCTCAAGAAGACGCCGAATTGGCCATGATGGAGGACATCCCCGCTAAGCCTTTCGAGATGCCGATGCTGGCCTACCATTACCTCAGCGACCAAGACAAACAACGGCATGGTCAACATATCACTTCGACCATCGACTATAACCTGCAACGCTCGGTGACAGACATCATGCACCGACACCATGAGGTTAACGTGATGAACAATATCGACAACGCCGCCGTGTATGTGGTCGATTACCTGAATGACGAGATTGTGGTCTATGTAGGCAACAACAGCAATGCCTCCGATGCCGCCATGGTCGACATGGTGAAGGCGCAACGCTCGACAGGCAGCATCCTGAAGCCTTTCCTCTTCGCCGCCATGCTCGACGAAGGCACTTTGTTGCCCGAGATGGTGGTGCCCGATATCCCGATGAGCCTCTCAGGCTTCACGCCGAAGAACTACAGCGGCGAATACTGGGGCGCGGTGCCAGCCGACAAGGCCTTGCAAAACTCCCTCAATGCGCCTTTCGTCCACCTGTTGCGCGAATACGGTCAGCAACGTTTCCATAGCCTGCTGAAGCAGTTGCCGCTGCGCGACATCGTCTTCGATGCGGAACACTATGGCCTGTCGCTCATCGTGGGTGGTGGTGAGGCCTCGCTGTTCGACATCGCCAACGCCTATGCCAAGATGGGGCGGAAACTGGCCGTCCATGTGAACGAGAACTATAACGCGAAGGTCGACGAAAAGGAGTCGCCGTTTTCTGCCGAGGCCATCGCCGAGACGTTCCATGTGATGCAGGGCCTGACACGCCCCACGAGCCAGATAGGGTGGGGAGGCTTCTCTTCATCGGCGCGGGTGGCCTGGAAGACGGGCACCAGTTTCGGCTTCAAGGACGCTTGGGCGGTGGGGCTCACCGACCGCTATGTGGTGGGTGTGTGGGTCGGCAACGCCGACGGCGAGGGCCGTCCTGGACTGACGGGTGTAAGCGTGGCGGCTCCCATCCTGTTTGACGTGGTCGGAAAACTCAACGACAATTACAGTTATCCCGCCAACACCCCAGGGAGCATAGGAATTGAGGTCTGTGCCGAGTCGGGCTATCCCAAGTCGGAGTATTGCCCGCACACAAAGAAAACCAGGGTTTGCAATGTGGAAAACAAGACGGGCGTGTGTCCGTATCACAAGAAAGTGTTCTTGGACGAGACACGGCAGTATCAGGTGAAGCCCGACTGCTATCCCGTCGACCAGAAATGCTATGAGGTGTATTATGTGTTGCCGCCTGTGATGGAGTGGTTCTACAAGAAGCACTCGCCCTTGTTCCGTCCCATGCCAGCCTTCTATCCCGGCTGTGGCACCGCCCATCCCGACGAGGTGATGGCCTTCGTCTATCCCAAGAGCGACGCCAAGGTGAGCATTCCCATCGGCATCCGTGGCGACCGCCAACAGGTCATCTTCGAGATTGCCCACCGCAGCCCGCAGAAGACCATCTTCTGGACCCTGAACGACGAGTTTCTGGGCCAAACGCGCCTCAACCACCAGATGCCCATCGACGTGGAGAAAGGCACCTACCGTCTCCGTTGCGTGGACGAGGACGGGGTGGAACTGAACAGAAGGATTGTGGTGCAATAACAGCGGCCCTTCGGCAGGCTCAGGGATCGCCTTTACCAAGAATAAGCCTCAGCCGTCATCCATTTCCCATGCACTTTCAGCACGCGCTCGATGAGGTCGCGGACGGCGCCTTTGCCGCCAGGCTTCTCGCTGACGAACTTGCTGATGGCCTTCACCTCTGGAACGGCGTCGGCGGGGCAGGCGGGGAGACCCACACACTGCATCACGCGCAGGTCGGGGATGTCGTCGCCCATGAAGACGATTTCTTCGGACTTCAGGCCTTTTGCCTCCATGTATTCGTTGAGTTTCAGCACTTTGTTGGGAATGCCGGTGAACACATCCGTCACGCCGAGACTGTTCATGCGCACGATGGTCGAAGGACAGACTGCCCCCGAAATGACGGCTACATTGTAGCCCAGTTTCATGGCCAGTTGCAGCGCGTAGCCGTCTTTCACGTTGGTGGCGCGTAAAGGATGGCCTTCAAAGTCGCAAAAAACTGAGCCGTCGGTCATCACGCCGTCGAAGTCGAAGATGAAAGTGGTGATGGGGGAAAGCAGGGATTCAATTTCGCTCATGGTAAGTCGTTTTTATGCCCCAAAGATAGGGAATTTTCGGCAAATGCCGCTTGATAACGCAAAAATGCGTAAATTTGCGCCCTATTTCTTGAAATTATGAGAGTAAGACATCAAACGGATAACGTAGAAGAGATTGTGGCCGCCACCATCGAGGCCATGGAAGCCGTGAAAGGCAAGGACATCGTCACCCTCGACTTGAGGGAAATCACAACCGCCGTGACGGACTATTTCGTCATTTGCCACGCGCCCTCAAAAACGCAGGTGGATGCCATCGCCGACAAGGTAGAAGAATTGGTTTTCGAAAAAACGCGCAACAAGCCCTATCATGTGGAGGGCCGCGACAATACGGAATGGATATTGATTGACTTCGTGGATGTCGTCGTCCATGTGTTCCTTGAGTCGGCGCGAGGCTACTACAAGTTGGAGGAACTTTGGGCCGATGCCGAGAGAATCGTGAAAGCGAACGAAGATTAATCTTTTCAAAACCAAAACTTTGCAATGGAGAATAAAGAGACTAAAGGAGGCGGCAACCAGCCTTCCCAACCCAACCAACCCAACCTGCGCCCCAATGGCAAGAAACGCTTCAACCTGATGTGGATCTATGCCATCTTGTTCGCCGTGCTGATAGGAATACAGTTCTTCGGCAAAAAAAACGTCACCCCTCACAAGGATATCGATGAAGGCCAACTCATCGAGATGCTGAGGAAAGAGGAAGTGGGCAAGATAGAGTTGGTTAACCGTGAAGATGCCGATATCTATCTGAATAGTAAGGGCTTGAGAAACCATTTTCCCGATGTGTCGCCAAGCACCAAAGGCATCGCCGAATCCCCGAATTTCTCTTATAAAATCGGCTCCTTGGAGCGTTTTGAAGAGAAGGTGGAAAAAGCCCAAGAAGACATCGCCAACCCCGTGTATATCACCAATGTGAGCCGAAAATACTGGATTTCAGAGGTGGTCAGTATCATCCTGCCACTCATCCTTTTGGTCGTGTTTTGGATCGTCATCATGCGTCTTATGGGGCGCGGCATGGGCAGCGGCGCAGGCTCCATTTTCAGCATCGGCAAGTCGAGGGCCCAACTCTATGACAAGAACACCAACGTCAACGTCACTTTCAAGGACGTGGCGGGCTTGGAAGAGGCCAAGGTGGAGATCATGGAAGTCGTCGACTTCCTGAAGAACCCTGAGAAATACACCAAACTCGGCGGCAAGATCCCGAAGGGCGTGCTGCTCGTAGGCCCTCCCGGAACGGGTAAGACCCTGCTGGCCAAGTCGGTGGCAGGCGAGGCCAACGTGCCGTTTTTCAGCCTTTCGGGCTCTGACTTCGTAGAGATGTTCGTCGGCGTGGGCGCGTCGCGCGTGCGCGACCTGTTCGGCAACGCCAAGTCGAAGTCGCCCTGCATCATCTTCATCGACGAGATCGATGCCATCGGTCGCGCCCGTGGCCGTGGTGCCATCACGGGCGGCAACGACGAGCGCGAAAGCACATTGAACCAGCTGCTTACCGAGATGGACGGCTTCGGCACCAACTCAGGCGTCATCGTGCTTGCCGCCACCAACCGCGCCGACATCCTCGACAAGGCCCTGCTTCGTGCAGGACGTTTCGACCGCCAAATCTATGTGGAACTGCCCGACATCGTGGGCCGCAAGGAAATCTTCGAGGTGCACATGCGCAACCTGAAACTCGATGCCGATGTGGACAAGGAGTTCTTGGCCAAGCAAACCCCGGGATTCTCGGGTGCCGACATCGCCAACGTGTGCAACGAGGCCGCACTGATGGCCGCACGAAAAGGCAAGGAAGAAATCGGCAAGCAAGACTTCCTCGACGCCGTCGACCGCATCATCGGAGGTCTGGAAAAGAAAAACAAGATCATCACGCCAGAGGAAAAGAAAGTCATCGCCTTCCACGAGGCAGGGCACGCCACCACAAGTTGGCTGCTGCAATATGCGCATCCGCTGGTCAAGGTGACCATCGTGCCGCGAGGCAAGTCGCTCGGCGCGGCTTGGTATCTTCCGGAGGAACGCCAAATCACCACCAAGGAACAGATGTACCACGAGATGATAGCCACCCTCGGAGGCCGCGCCGCCGAACAGGTCGTCTTCGGACAAATCTCGACTGGCGCACTGTCCGACCTCGAAAAGGTGACCAAACAAGCCTTCGCCATGGTGACTTACTACGGCTTGGACGACGAGATAGGCAACCTGAGCTATTACGACTCGACAGGCCAGCAAGACTACAGCCTGACGAAGCCCTACAGCGAGAAGACCGCCGAAACCATCGACAAGCAGGTGAGCAAACTCATCGAGAAAGCCTACCAGGAAGCCATCGCCATCCTGACCGACCACCGAGGAGGCCTGTCGGAACTGGCCCAAAAACTCATCGACGAGGAAGTCATCTTCGGCGAAGACCTCGAACGCATCTTCGGCAAACGCCCCTGGGGCAACTCGGAAGACGAGAAACTGAAGAACGCCGCCAAGAAAACCACCGAAGACACGACCGCCGAAGCAACCGAAAACGAACCTGAAAACGCATAACCGCCATGGCTTGGGACAACAAAGGAGAGAACAAGGACGCCACCTTCAAGGAGCAGATGCTTGCCAAGGTGCGCAACGCCCTCATCGAGCGGCAGGAGGCCTTGTTCAAGGACATTGACCAGCGCACAGAGACATGGGTGCCCATCAAGGAGGAAGACGGCACCGCCATCACCTTCGTGCAGAACTTCAAGGAGCACGGCGGCATCTTCATCTATCTGGAAAACGAGGCCGAGTTTGCCGAGTGCATCAAGCAGTTGGCGCCCGAAAACGGCTGGGAACCGCTATGGTGCACCAGCCCCGACATGCAGGCCCTGTTGAGGAAATACGACATTCCTTTCACGGAAAGCAAGGAGCGAGAGCCTAAGCAGAAACTCGTCAGCCTGACGGGTTGCGAGTGCTTGGTGGCGCAAACGGGCAGCATCGTGCTTTCCGATGCGTTGACGCAAACCCGCGAGGCATACGCCATCCCTGACATCCTCCTCGTGTATGCCACCACCGAACAACTCGTCCCCGGAATGCGCACAGCCTTCCAGACCGTGAAGCGGAAATACGCCAAGGACAAACCCTCGCAGATGGCCATCATCACGGGGCCGAGCCGCAGCACCAACATCGAGCAGACCTTGGTCATCGGGGCCAACGGTGTCCGCCAAGTGGCGGTGTTCCTCGTGGATGAGGAATAGTTCAACGGATGGCCACAGCCACATATTAATACTGGTATAATACAATCTTTCGCCGTGAAAGGCGCCATTTATCAAATTGCTTTCTCGTTTGCCTTTTTGGAGCAACGCCTGCCCGATGGCGACCCGGTGCCCGATCTGGTGGCCATACCGCATTGGCGGTTCAAGTTTATCGGTGGAGAATAAACTTGTAGGGCTGTCGTACCATGGCAGCCGCTGTTGTGATTCCATGCAGCGGCTGCCACAATGTGACAGCCCTAAAATGCTTATTTCAATGTATCAATAATCTTTTCAATCGAAATCCCTTCAGCCTCAGCGGTATAGTTCCTGATGATGCGGTGGCGCAAAATCGGGACGGCCACACGTTGCACGTCCTCGATGTCGGGCGAGTATTTGCCCGACAGCAGGGCGTTGGCCTTGGCACCGATGATGAGATATTGCGAGGCACGCGGACCCGCACCCCAACTCAAGTAACGGTTGGCCCATTCGTGGGCTTTCACGGTGTGGGGGCGTGTCTTCGCGACCAGATTCACCGCATATTCATACACGTTGTCGGGGACGGGCACACGGCGCACCAACTGCTGGAAATACAGGATCTCGTCGGGCGACAGCACGGCGTTGACTTCTGCCACGCCGCCCACGGTGGTGCTCTTCACGATGTCGATTTCCTCATCATACGAGGGATAGTCGAGCATGAGGTTGAACATGAAACGGTCCAGTTGGGCCTCGGGCAGGGGATAGGTGCCTTCTTGTTCGATGGGGTTCTGTGTGGCCAACACGAAGAACGGCTCCTGTAGTTTGTAGGTCTTGCCCGACACGGTGATGCATTTCTCCTGCATGGCTTCTAACAAGGCGGCCTGCGTCTTGGGCGGGGTGCGGTTGATCTCGTCGGCCAACACGATGTTGGCGAAAACGGGGCCTTTGATGAACTTGAATTGTCGCGACTCGTCCAAAATCTCCGTGCCCACGATGTCGGATGGCATCAGGTCGGGGGTGAACTGGATGCGGCTGAAGCTCAGGCCCAAGGCCTTGCCGATGGTGTTGACCAACAGGGTCTTTGCCAGTCCCGGCACGCCCACGAGCAGCACGTGGCCTTGGCTGAAGATGGACAGGATGGTGTCGTGTATGATGTCGTGCTGTCCGACGATGACTTTCCCGATTTCCTTGCGGAGAGTCTCATATTTCTCGACCAATGCGTTGGCACCGTCGACGTCTGAAGCGTAGTGTGTCATTGAAAGTTCCAATCGTAATAAAATTCGTTGTTCTTATAGGTGTCGTCCAAGCGGATATAGGCTTTTGCGGCCTTGTTTCTCACCCATTTTCCGATGGCTTCCTGGCGTTTTTGGCTCAAGGCCCAGTTTTGGATGAGGTAGTAGTCGTCCTTGAGGTTGGCCTGATGTGCCTCGGTCTTGCGTTTTACCATGACGAGGCGGAAGGCGTCGTTGTTCTCGTTGGTGGTCATGGGGAGCGGGTCGCTCAGTTCGCCCACGTCGAGGCGGCTGATGACGAAGGCGAGGTTCTTGTATTCCGGATAGGCTTCTTCCATGTCCTTAAGGTCTTGCAGGCTGAGCCAGTTGCCGCCTGTGCCCGCGTTGGTGAGGTAGCCGCCGTTGTTCTTCGAGTCGTCGTCGCTGTATTTCTTGCAGGCCTCTTCGAAGGTCATGTCGCCGTTGCGGACGAGTTGTGCCACCGTGTCGAGTTGGTTTTGGGCTTTCTCCAAGGCCTCGATGGGCACCTTGGCGGTGAGCAGGATGTGGCGGCAGTTGACGGCATCGCCACGACGTTCGATGAGCTGGATGATATGGAGGCCGAACTGGGTCTCCACCACGTCGGAGATCTCGCCGTCGCGCAGGTTGAAGGCTGCCGTCTCAAATTCATGGGCCCATACGCCTCTGCCCGTTAAGCCTAGCTCGCCGCCCTGACGGGCCGAGCCGTGGTCTTCGCTATAGAGCACGGCCATGGTGGAGAAGGTGCTTTCTCCCTCAAGGATGCGCTTGCGGATCTGGTAGAGGCGGTCTTTCACTTGCAACTTCTCGTCGAGGCTGACGGGAGGACGCTTCACGATTTGCACAATCTCGTAGTTGGGCTGTATGGTCGGAAGGCTGTCCTTCGGGATGTCGTCGAAGAAATTGCGCACCTCCTTGGGCGTCACCACCACGTTGTCCATGATTTTCATCTGCACCTGCTCTTGCAGGATCTGGTCTTTAGAGGCTTGGCGCACCTCATCCTTAATCTCCGACATGGTTTTGCCGAATTGGGCTTCCAATTTCTCCTGCGAGCCGAAACGGTTCACGGCATATTGGATTTTTCTGTTCAATTCGGCCTCTACCTGCTCGTCGGTCACGGTGATGCTGTCCATCTCGGCTTGGTTGAGCATGAGTTTTTGCAACAGCAAGTCTTCCAAGATGCGGGCACGCACTTCCTTGCCGGTGCCTTCGGCCATGCCTTGAAGGCGGTATTGGATGTATTGGTTCTCGATGTCGGACTGTAGGATGATGTTCTTTCCGACCACGGCCACCACCTTGTCAACCACTTGGGGTTCACGGTTTTGTGCCATCGTTGGGAAGGCCAACAGCATAAGTGCTATGATTATCCAGTTTCTTTTCATTATTTAAGATTTCAAGATTTCAAATTTCAAGATTTCAAAATTCCTCATTCCTCATTCCACATTCCGCATTCCGCATTCCAAATTCGATGACCCCACGTAGACCTCGAAGGCGTGTTCTTTCTTCGCTTTCTCGTAGATGGCCTCTTGCATCTTCTTGATCATGGCTTGTTTGCGTTGTGCGAGTATGACGGTCTTGATGTTGTCGCGCACCATCTCCAAGGGCGAGGTGCTTTCTTCCAAGAGGTAGTCGACGAAGCGCACCATGTAGGTGTAGTCGTTGGCGTCGAAGCAGACGAACCTGTTTTTCTTGAGGAAACTCTCGGCGTTGAGGATTTGGATGGGGATGATGTTGGTCAGTTCGTCAAGGCGCATCCATTGGTCGATGTCCAAATGGCTTTTTGCGGCGTGGTAGGTGGCTTGTATGTCGATGTTCTGAAGCATCAGCGTGTCGGGGTCGCCCATCAGTTTCTTGAGGTCGTCAACTTGCTTGCTGTCGTCTTCGATGATGACGTAGGCCGCCCTGACCATGGTGTTGCGCAGTTGGAAGTCTTCCTTGTTCTGCTCATAGTATTCGGCGATCTCGTCGTCGCTGACGACGGTGTCCAGTTTCTGGTTGACGAGTTGGCTCTCGTATTCGTAGATGACCAGCGAGTTGCGGTATTCCTCCATCTGTTTGTCGAGGTTGAGCGCATCCTTGTCGAGGTTGTTCTCGGCCTGGTGGATCAGCAGTTGCCTCCTGACCCACGAGTCGATGAAGGTGCTGACGCGCTGTAGGCTGTCCATGATGGAAGTGCCTTCGGGTATGATACCTTCGAGGTCCGACTCATAGAGGTACTTGCCGTGGCATTCGGCTATCACCACATCCTTCGATCTCTTTTGGAAGTAGTCGCAGCCCGCCAACAGCAGCAGGGAGAGGACACCGATTGCGCCGAGTTTTCTCATCGATACATCGCTCTGACTTGGTCCAAGACTTTCTCGTTGATTTTCACGGGATAGCGTTGTTTCAGGGCTTGCACCCATTGCTCTTCCAGTTCCACTTGGTAGTCGGAGGTGACGAGGCCTCGGGCTTCCTTGAGGGTCTTTTGCTCGGGGGCGCGCACTTCGCGGATGCAAACGATGGTGGTCGACTGGTCGACGGTGGAGGGGATTTCGTTGCGAACGCCAGCCTTCCATTCGGTTTGGTCGACATACTGGTTGTCGCCTCTCTGATAATAACCCTTGCGCACGAATGCGTATCTGATGGAGTCGTGGATGATGGTGTTCTTCAGGCTGTCGAGTTCGATGCCTTTGTCTAACAGGGCTTTCACTGCGGGCAGCGACTCTTGGCGGGTCACGGTGATGATGGTGGCCATGGCGCGTTCGTCCCACATGTACTTGGAGGCATTGCGGGCATGGTATTCCTTCAGGCCGAGGGTGTCTTTCACCGCCTTGTCCCACACTTCAAGGTTCATCAGGTCGAAGAGCATGATGCCTTCTTTGTATTCCTGCACCAAAGCCTTGAATTCGGGATGCTTCTCCTCAAGGTGGGAGTCGGCATAGTCCATCACGGTCTCGTTGCAGAAACTCTCATAAAGTAGGTAGGCGTAGGTGGCGGGTGTGACGTATCTCTGCTTGGTCATGTTCTTGTTGATGTAGTCGACGAAATCGCTCACCTTGGTCGGCTCGCCTTGAAGGGTGAAGAGCACGTCGTCCATCTTCGCATCGCTTGACGGCTTGTAGGCCTTGTCAAGGATGGTGCTGTCGACGGTGGCCATGAAGGCTTCCAGGTTCTTGTCGTCTTGCTTGAACTTGTATTCCTTGCGCACTTGCTTGAGCACAATCTCTTCCGACTTCTTCGAGCGCATGTCCTTTTCTACGCGCTCTACGAGGCCTTGCCTTTCTTTCTCAAAGGAGCCTATGCCTGTCGTGTTCAGCAATTTGATGATGTGGAAACCATAGTTGGTGCGCACGGGTTTCGCTATCTCGTTGGCATTTATCGACTTGCACGCCTCGATGAACTCGGGTACGATGCGGTTGACCGTGAATTGGCTCAGCATACCGTTGTTGGCGACGGTGCCTTTGTCGTCGCTGTGTTGCTTCACCATCTCGTTCCAGTTCTTGCCGTTTTGTTCCATCAGTTGGGCGTAGATGTTGTCGGCTTTCTGTTTGGTGGCGGCAACGTCTTCCTCGGGGGCGTTGAAAGGCAACTGAAGGAAGATGTGGGCGGCCTGAATGGTGCCCATGGCATCGGTCACGCTCCTCACCTTGATGATGTGGTAGCCGAAGTCGCTGCGGACGGGCATCGACACTTCGCCTTGCTTGGTGTTGTAGGCGCCGGTCTCAAAAGGGTAGACCATGTCGAAGACGGAGAAATAGCCCAAGTCGCCATGGTTGCCCGGACGTTCGGGACTGTCGCCAGTGGCTTTGCTGTCGCGGGCCGACGGGTCTTCTGAATATTGGTCGGCCAGTTTGGCGAAGTCTTCTCCCTTGACGGCTTTCTTGTAGACTTCCATGGCCTTGTTGTAAGCCTTTAGCGTGTCGGAAGGCAGTGCGTTCTTGTCGCAACGGATGAGGATGTGCGAGGCGCGGATGTCTTTCTGCTTGCGCTGGTAGGCTTCCTCCAGAAGCTCCTCGGTGATGTCGTCGCTGCTCATGAATGGCTTGGCGAGCTGCTTGCGGTAGCCGGCCAGTTCCTTCTGGAATTTGGCGCTGGTGTCTATCTTCAGGCGCTCGGCCTCCATCACCTTCATGCGGAAAGTGGTGAACAGGTCCAGGTAATCGTCGACGCTCTTCTTCTCAATGACGTCGCTCTTGAGGTTGTTCTTGTAGTACACGTCGCAGAACTCCTTCACGGTGATGTCTCGGTCGCCAATGGTCATCAACACTTTCTTGTCGGTTTTCGATTGTGCATTGGCAAAAAAGGTTGGCATGACAAACGATGCCAACAGGAACATTTTCAAAAAATTACGCTTTTTCATTTCTGATATTCGTTGTTTGTTGTTTCATTTTAACGCGGATAATGGGATATTATTTCAATGCGCCTTCCACTTCTAACCCTTCGGTGAGGACATGCAGGTCGGTGACGTCGACCTTCTCGAAGACGGCCTTGACTTGCTCGACCTTGTCGAGGTGGAGCAGCAGGCAACTGTCTTGCCGTTTCTCCATGAGGCCTTCCGGGGTCTTGTCTCTCAGCAGGCCGAGCACGGTGGTGAGCATGGTGTCGGAACCGAAGCCAGCATCAAGCTGCAACAACAAGTCGCTGCCGACCAGCTCTTTGATGATGAGGTTGGCCGAGATGTCTTTCTTGATGAAGCCCAAGTTGAGGGGATAGGTCACTTTCACGGTCTTGTTGTCGACAAAAGCGAACGACACCGCTTGTTGGGTTTTCTCGGCCAGCAGGTTCTGTATCTCGGGGAACGATATTGACGCTTTCATTAGCTTCTCTTGCTATAGTTCGGGGCTTCTTGCGTGATGGTTACGTCGTGCGGATGGCTTTCAAGGATGCCCGAGTTGGTGATGCGGATGAACTTGGCTTTCTTCAGTTCTTCGATGGAGTGCGATCCGGTGTATCCCATGCCCGAGCGCAGTCCGCCCACCATCTGGTAGATGACTTCGGCAAGTGTGCCTTTGTAGGGGACGCGTCCGGCAATGCCTTCGGGGACGAGTTTCTTTGCGTCTTCCACGTTGTCTTGGAAGTAACGGTCTTTCGAGCCTTGCTGCATGGCTTCGAGCGAGCCCATGCCCCTGTAGGTCTTGAACTTGCGGCCCTCGTAGATGATGGTGTCGCCAGGCGACTCGTCGACACCGGCGAAGAGTGAGCCTGCCATGATGGACGAGGCGCCCGCCGCGAGGGCTTTCACGATGTCGCCCGTGTAGCGGATGCCGCCGTCGGCGATGACGGGAACCCCCGTGCCTTCCAAGGCCTTGCACACGTCCATGACGGCGGTGAGTTGCGGCACTCCGATGCCTGCCACCACGCGTGTGGTGCAGATGGAGCCGGGGCCGATGCCCACCTTGATGGCATCGGCGCCTGCCTCGGCCAAAGCCTTGGCGGCTTCGGCGGTGGCAATGTTGCCCGCCACTATGTCGATGTCGGGATAGTTGTTCTTCAGGTTGCGCACCATGTCGATGACACCCTGCGAATGGCCGTGGGCCGTGTCGACGACGAGGGCGTCGACACCCGCGTCAACCAAGGCGGCGGCGCGTTCGAGGGTGTTGGCGGCGATGCCTACGGCAGCGGCCACGCGCAAACGTCCACGCGAGTCCTTGCAGGCGTTGGGACGTGCCTTCACCTTGATGATGTCCTTATAGGTGATGAGGCCGACGAGACGGTTGTCCTTGTCGACCACGGGCAGTTTCTCAATCTTGTGCTCTTGAAGGATGTCGGAGGCTTTCTCGAACGACACCTCGGTGGTGGTGATGAGGTCTTTGCTCGTCATCACCTCGGCGATGGGACGGTCGAGGCCGCGCTCGAAGCGCAGGTCGCGGTTGGTGACGATGCCGACGAGGATGTTGCCGCTGTCGACAACGGGGATGCCGCCAATGTGGTATTCGCTCATCAGGTCGAGGGCGTCTTTCACGGTGGCATCCACGTGGATGGTCACAGGGTCGCTGATCATGCCGTTCTCGGCGCGTTTCACCTTGCGCACCTCGGCGGCCTGCTTGCCGATGGTCATGTTCTTGTGCAACACGCCGATGCCGCCTTCCTGGGCAATGGCGATGGCCATGCGGCTCTCCGTCACGGTGTCCATGCCTGCGGAAACCACGGGGATGTTGAGGTCAATATTGCGTGAGAACTTTGTCTTCAGGCTCGTCTCACGGGGGAGCACGTTACTATAGGAAGGGACCAACAGGACGTCGTCGTAGGTCAGACCTTCACCAACAAATTTTTCTGTGTCAAGTGTCATGGCAGATGATATTTAATTAATCTGCAAAGATACAAAAAAAATGGATGGCAGGGCGTTTTATGGTGAAAAAAGAATCGAGCCGCCGAAAAACTTCGGCGGCTCGATTCCGTTTCGGTGGAGATGGAGGGAGTCGAACCCTCGTCCAAACAAGGAACCCCCAGGCTTTCTACATGCTTATTCCGCTGTTGGTTTTCGAGCCGCGCAAGGGAGCGAACGCCCTAAACGCGACCTTATCCCCTAAGTTTCGCCCTGCCGTCGGAGCGCCGACAAGGCTATCCCGAAATTGCTTAGCACCCCGTGATCAGGCCGGAATCAGGAATCTCCACCTGCGGGATGTCTCGTCCGCCCACCTTGTGGGCGGATTAAGCCAGTGATCTACTGTGCTTCAATCAGGCAGCGAGAGCGTAGTTGTTTTCGCCAATTACTTTTTTGCAGTCAAGATTAACGAGCGTCACTGCGAGGCTCGGCATGCTTACATGACAATTCATCTTGCTGTCAAAACCATACATCCCCTTTGTTGGTTGTCAGTTGTGGGGCTGTCACATTGTGGCAGCCGCACAAATCGTTCGGTTGACAGTTCGTGTTGTCTTCCTCAAAGAACAGGCTGCAAAATTACATCTATTTTCGATATGCCGCAAGAGGATGAGGGATTTTTTCGATATTTTGACGATTGAAGCAGCCCCGAACGGGGCTTGACTTTAGTAACCGCAGGTCGCGACCTGCGGCAGCACCCCGGCAGGCTTCCCCCTCTTGAGGGGGTGCCCGAAGGGCGGGGGAGTGCCACACACCCCGGCAGGCTTCCCCTCTTGAGGGGGTGCCCGAAGGGCGGGGGAGTACCACATACCCCGGCAGGCTTCCTGTCAACGCGACGCTGACGGCGACAATGAATCATCGCAGCGGACTGCCAAACTGCACCACATCCTCCTTGGTGATGTCGCCCCCGCATAGGATGATGAGGCGTTCCACGATGTTGTGCAACTCGCGGATGTTGCCCGTCCATTGGAATTGCTTCAGCGCTTCCATGGCCTCGTCGTCGAAGGTGGGGGAGGGCTTGCCCATCTCGGCGGTGATGGCTTCGGCGAAACGCTGCACCAACAGCGGGATGTCGTCCTTGCGCTCACGCAACGGCGGCACTTGTATGACGATGACGCTCAGGCGGTGGTAGAGGTCTTCACGGAAGTTGCCTTTCTCGATTTCTATGCTCAGGTCCTTGTTGGTGGCGGCCAAGATGCGCACGTTCACGGGGATTTCCTTCTCGCCGCCCACGCGCACGATCTTGTTCTCTTGCAAGGCACGCAGCACCTTGGCTTGGGCCGAGAGGCTCATGTCGCCGATCTCGTCCAGGAAGAGCGTGCCGCCGTCGGCCAGCTCGAAGTCGCCCTTGCGCTGCTTGATGGCTGAGGTGAAGGCGCCTTTCTCGTGACCGAACAACTGGCTTTCGATTAATTCCGAGGGGATGGCGGCGCAGTTTACCTCGATGAACGGCCCGCTGTTTCGTGTGCTAAATTCGTGCAGTTGCCGCGCCACGAGTTCCTTGCCCGTGCCGTTCTCGCCCGTGATGAGCACGCGGGCGTTGGTGGGGGCCACCTTGCCGATCATATCCTTGACCGCAAGCATGGGCTCCGATTCGCCAATCATCTGGTTTTGCAACTTGACGGCTCTTTTCAGCACCTTGTTCTCTGTGGTCAGGTTTTTCTTGTCTAATGCGTTGCGCAAGGTGATGAGCAGCCGGTTGAGGTCGGGGGGCTTGGGGATGAAGTCGAAAGCGCCTTTCTTGATGGCTTCCACGGCGGTTTCGATGGTGCCGTGGCCCGAGAGCATGATGACGGGCACGTCCGATTCCTTGCGGATGGCCTCAAGGGTCTCTATGCCGTCCATTTCGGGCATTTTGATGTCGCAAAAGACGGCATCATAGTCTTGGCCTTGGATGGTTTGTATGGCTTCCATGCCCGTTGAGGCATCGTCCACTTGATAGTTTTCGTTTTCGAGGATGTCGCGCAGCACCCGCCGGATGGGGGCCTCGTCATCGATGATGAGTATTCTTGGCATTGTTCTGAAATTTCCCGCAAAGATAGTTCTTTTTTCGGTAGCCCGAAGAAATGTGGGTGACTACTTTTGAGTCACCCTGCCATTCTTTGCTTTTCTCTTCCCGAGCGCAAACGCCACTCCGAATCCACATAGAAGAAGCAAGCCTCCGTCAATGGGTGCGTATTGGTCGGTGGTGAGGTCTTGGAAGGGAATAAGCGGTGTCACCATCTCCGAAGCCGTCGGGGTTCTACTGTTGTTGTTGTATTCTGCATCGTCCATGATAAACACTTGTGCTCGTGCTATGTTTGCCATAGCGAAGTCCAGCATGATCAGCAATGCCAATATCTTGAAGAATCGTTTGTGTTTCATATAGGGTTTCTGTGTTTCTGGTTATTTGATGATGAGTTTTTGGGTTTTCACTTGTTTTTCGCCAGCCAAGCGCAGGATATAGAGTCCGGCGGCCACGCGCGGCATTCCTATGCTGCTCTGGGCATCCACCAGACGTTGGGACAGGATGCAGCGGCCTTGGAGGTCGAACACTGCCAGTTGGCCTTTGCCGTTGACCACCAGCTCGTCGCCGTATTGGAAGGCGAAATGGGAGGCTTCGTCGTCGGCAACAAACTCTTCTACGTCGGTGACTCCGAACAAGAGCTTGAAGCGCGACACATAGTCGGAGGTATTGGCTTCAAAGCGGTATTCCGTCTGTTGCAGGCAGTCCACGTCGGCACCGGTTATGTTGTCGATGAGGTGCAAGTGGTGGAAGTCGCCGTGAAGCGTGTTCCACTTGAGCGTGAACACACCGTTGTTCACTGGCTCGAAGCGCACCGATACCATGTTGGTGCCTTCGGGGGCAAACAGCGTTTGGAAGTCCTCATTGTCCATGCGGGCGTAAATCAGCGCGTTCACATGGCTCTTGTCTTTCAGCTTCAAGCCGCCGCCTGCTGCGGGACGGTTCATTTCCACGGTGGTTACGTCGTAGTGGCCTGCGGTGTCGTAGCAGAACAGGTTCACCAAGGGATAGTTGAGGTTGTCGTCGCGGAAGTGGGAGCCCGTTTCGGGTGTTTCCTTGCGCATGGCGTTGGTGAACTTCAGTTTCTTGCCGTTTTGGTCGTCGGGGGTGAGCACCAAGAATCCTTGGTGGGGATGGAGGTGTCGCGGGGCGTTGATGGGGTTTGACGATGCGTCGGCGGGATAGCAGAGATAGCGTCCGGCGTCGGCATCGAAGAGATAGTAGGCTTGGTTCTTGATGATGGCGCTGTTTTCGTTGGCCAGGGCGTCGAAGTCCAGATAGCTGTGGTAGGGGTTGCCCACCAGATTGAAGCCGCGCAGTTCTTCCGAGTAGCCTGTCATGTTGAAGCTGTATTCCGAGTTGGAGAGGGCTTGCTCCGAAGCAATCTCGCCATTGTTGAGAATGCCGTCGGCCATGAGCATGCTGGCTTTCGAAACGCCCATCATGTAGCCTTTGCCTCGTTGCAGCGTGTTCTCGTTCTTGTAGACGAGGTTTTGGTGCTTGCCTGTGGCGTCGATGTCTTGGTGCCAGTGGTCCATGAAGCGATTTGAGCCTTCGCGCTTGAAGTTGATCCAGTGGCGGCTTTTCTCGTCGAAGGCGTAGAAGTCGAAGCTGCCTGTGTTGAAGGCTGCATCGGGATTGGCGGCTGCCGTTGGCCAGTGGCCGCTGTTGCCCCACTTGCCGTAAGGCGTGTTGGTGGGGAAGTAGCCGACGGAGCCCGGTTCGGTGTTCCAGGTGATGACGGGCGGGTCCATGTATTCGCGGCTCCTGTAGTGATCGTCAGCGATGCCCGACGACTGCAAGGCCGCATAATCATTCCAAATCGTATAACTCTTGCCGCCAGTGTTGGCATCGGTGTTGTCGCTGTTGTAGGTGATGCCCACCGGCGCGGCTTTCAGGGCCGAGCTGAACATGTGCCAGTCGTAAGGCATGCCGCCGTTGGCGGTGGTGCCGTCGCTGTTGTCGAAGGTGACGCCCACGCGGGCGGTGAGGTTTTTGCCCTCTTCTTGCAACACACCCACATTCTGGTGGATGTGGAGCGGCACGGCGGTGTTGCCCGTCACGCTGATGGCCGTCGGGTTGGTCTTGTAGAGATACATGGCGGCCTTGGGGTTGGCGGCGACGGTGAGCTCCTTGAAGTTCTTGCCGTTTTCCGCCCACATGTCGTTGACATTGTAGTCATATTTCATATAGACGCCGTCTTCGGTGCCCACCACGTTGAAGTCGGCGAACATGAGCACGGGGTAGTCGTCGTTGATGGTGCTGGCCATGGTGCGCGTCCACGGGGTGTAAATCAAATCGCTTGTCGATTTGGCCACCACCCATTTGTTGAGTGCGCCAACAAGGCCGTTGAAATAGGTCTCGTGGGTGGTTTCATCGTAGGTCATGCGGCTGAGGGGATTACCGTTCTCCATCGGGATCAAGTCTGTGCCGTCAGTATTGTTATCAAAAGCTTCTGCCTTCTGATCGTCGTGGGCAAAGCCGTATTTGTTGTTTACAAGTACCGTCGGTTGGTAGGTGCGGCGCTTTGTGGCAGCGGTGCTACTTGGCTCCGTGTAATCCCATTTTCCAGAACCCGTATTGTCTTTAGGAGAGAAACAGAACGAGATGCTACCCTGGTTTAATCCTGCAATCCAGTAAAACTTGGTATTGGCAAGGTCGGGGGTGTTGGTGGCGTTGTTGTAGCGCACATACACGTTCTCTATAAGACCATCGTTTACACCAGCGATGCCACCCACTTTATAGGTAGGTGCAGGTGTGGTGGAGAACAGCACGTTGGCGAAACTGTTCTTCAGCGTGGTGCTGGAGGCAAGTTTTCCCGCCAAGCCGCCCATGTATTTGGCGCTGCCGATGATGGTGGGCATGGCCATGCAGCTGTGGATGGCGCCCTGCTGCACGTCGCCGGCGATGCCGCCGACGTATGTGTTCTCCGCGTCACAGATCACGGCTTTCATTTGGCCTCGGGCCTCGCAATTGCTGATGACGGCAGTGCTGTTGTCCATCTCGGCGGCAATGCCTCCCATCTTGTAGGCAGGATTGTTGATGTAGCTGCCCGGGTTGGTGGGGTCTTTCTGCTTGTATGTGGTGAACATGTAATCGTCGATGAAGGTGTTCTTTACCTTGGCGCCGGCCGACAGGGTGCCGAACAGGCCGTACTTGAAAATGCCTGTCATGTAGGTGCAGATCAAGCCGCTGATGATGTTGCCCTGGCCGTCGAACTCGCCGGAATATTGGCCGCCGTCGGTGAAGATGATGTCGGTGCCGGTGCCTTCCGCCTTGCTCACCGAGCCCAAGGGCACCCAGAGGTGCGCGCTCATGTCGAGGTCGTTCTCCACGAAGGCTTTTGCGGCGGAGTTGGCCGTCAGGCCGTTCAAGCCGTTGATTAGGGAGGAGAACCACGCGAGACCTTCGCTGGTGTTGATGTGCCAAACCTCGTCGGCGCCGGTGCCGCTTTTCGTGTAGTGTGTCGTGCCCGTGCCGTCGAGGTTGGGGTCGGAGTTGACAATCGTGGTCCAGCAGCTCCAGAAGTAGATGTAGTCTTCGTCAAACAAGTTGTCGGAAGGGGTGACGTGCAGGGCATAGTACGTTTGCTTGTCGTCGAAGAGCGACGAGTTGAGCACATTGCCCGATTCGGGCATGAGTTTCTCGAGCCATTGCTTGGTGGACACGGCGCCGCCCTCGTGCTCGTCGTTCTCCGAATAGATGACCTCGCGGAAGCCTCGGTCAACGGAGATACCGATCTTGGTGTTGAAAACGCCGTTGGTCTTGCCCGAGATGTCGGACAGGAGGGTGATGACGCGCTTCTTGTGCAGCGCGTCGCCGTCGAGGATGGGGGCGAGAGGCAGAAACACGTTGTTGCGCTCGGCCTCGGTGTATGGGCCGTCACCGGCCCAGTTCAGCTCCACTTTCAGTGAGTGGTAGGTGGAGTTGTCTTCCCTTTTGTCGCCGACCAGGAGGGTGCCGTCAAGGTAGATGCCGCCGCCGTCCTTGCCTGCGGGCACGTGGTTGTCGACCACTTTGCAGTGGCGTTTCATCTGCATCGAGGCATTTTGGGTGATATAGACGCCGCCGCCGTCCTCGGAGGCGAAGTTGGCCTTGATTTCGCCGCCCGAGAAGATCAATTCGGCGTCTTCTTCGTCAACGTACACGCCGCCGCCGTAGGTGGCCGTGTTGTTGTTGATTTCCGGTAGGGTGTCGTTTGGCTCGCTGTCTCTCACGGGCCTGTTTTTCCGTTTGCGGAAAGTGGTGCTGTCGGCTTCGGGCGTGTCAGCCATGATGGCCTGCTGCAAAGGCGTAAGCTCCATGAAGAAGGGGTTCTCCTCCACGGCAGGATAGATGCTGCGGGGGCGGTTGCTCGCCTTGCCCATGGCCTTGCCGTATGGGTGCTTCTCCTCCACGGAAGGATAGATGCTGCGGGGGCGGTTGCTCGCCTTGCCCATGGCCTTGCCGTATGGGTGCTTCTCCTCCACGGCAGGATAGATGCTGCGAGGCCTGCGGTTCGCCTTGCCCATGGCCTTGTCGCCCGGGATGGACGTTCCGAGATTGGGGGAACGGTGCTTGCGAATCCCTTTGCCCGAGGCCTTGTAGTCCGAGAAATCATATTCATACACGGGCGATTCACCGTAGTATTTATTCCCTATAGAGTCCATGTACCATGCACAAGCTTTAAAATAATAGGGTGTGTTCGGAGTGAAGGTATCGCCATTAAAAGTGTAAACGACTCTACCCTCCACGATACCAGCATAGAGAGTATCACATACGACATACGTGGAGTCGCTGCTCCAAGTGGGGTCGGTGGTGTAGGAGATGCCGTGGTAGAGTATGCTATCGTTGGTCTTTGCGAGACCTTGGTGCGTTACCTTGTAAACGTAAGTCCAGCCGTCGGGGTTGATGCTGGGATTGGCTTCATTAAACGCATAGAAATTGACGATGGGGTTGGGCTGTCGGCTCATGATTTGGAACGTGCCGCCGCCGCTATACACGCCGCCGCCCTTGCCCTCGGTGAGGTGCTCGGCCGTGTTGTTGTTGATTTGTCCGCCGAGCATGGTGAGGTCGCCGCCGGTGATGAACACGCCGCCGCCCTTGCCTTCTTCGGCCGTGTTGTGGTTGATGCCGGAGCGGATGAGGGTGATGTTGCCCTGCAAGTTGCAGATGCCGCCGCCGTCGGTTTTGGCGGTGTTGTGTTCGATGTAGCTTATTTCATCGAGGGTCCCCTCTACGTAATAGGTGTCGCAGGGGCCTATCGTGATGTCGCCTTCGCGAGTGAGGATGCCGCCGCCCCGGCCATTGGTGGCCGTGTTGCCATTGCCGGCGCTTCCGATGGTGGCTTGGTAGGCGCGCAGTTCGCCGTCGTAGCAGTATATGGCGCCGCCGCTCGTTTGGGCGGTGTTGCGGAGGAAAGTGTTGTATTCGGAGTAATAGCGGCCGTACTCCATAAAGATGCCGCCGCCGCATCCCAAGGGGTCGTTTTCGTCGTCGCTGTCGCCGTGCGCCTTGTTGTCCGAGAAATTGCAAAAGGTGAAGCGTTGGTTAGGTTGCCCGTCATCATACCAGTTATTGCAGTATATGCCGCCGCCGTTGCCGTAGCCCGCCTCATTGTTGGTAATGTTGGTGTAGGTTATGTCAATGCTCCCGTTTTCGTTGTATATGGCACCGCCGTGGCCGCCTGCCTTGTTGTTGTTGATTATCGTGATAGTGTCGGGATTCGTATTCAGTATCCATACATCGCCATACTCGAAGTACAAACCGCCGCCGTTGCCTTCTTCGGCCATGTTGTCGCTGATGTCACCTCCCAAGTAACCGAAATAGCCATATTCACACCCTATGCCGCCGCCGTGGTTCTTGGCTGTGTTTTTGAGAATCTTGCAGTCATTTAAAGTTAAATCGCCATAGCCGATGTTTACCCCGTCGTCATAGCCGATGTATACCCCGCCGCCGTTGCCATTGGTGGCTTCGTTGTCGAACATAAGAGCAGACTGAAAGTATAATAATCCCTCGCCTAAGTACAAGCCGCCGCCGTTGCCTTGCAAAGCCTTGTTTTTGGTGATGCGGGCTTGGGTGCTTTCGACTTCGGCGCTATCGATGGTATAAGGGACATCACCATAAACGGCATTGAAAGTTGTGTCAGAAAAGATGTACAGATAACCATAATCCACACAGATACCGCCGCCGTTAAAGTCAGCCTCGTTTTGACTGATGCTGACGTTGCCAATTATATTGACTTCCGCCCCGTAGGAATCGTACAGATAGATGCCGCCGCCGTCTCGGTCGGCCTTGTTGAGTTCGATGAAGCCGCCGTACACATCCAACAGGCCGCCCATCACGCAGATGCCGCCGCCATCCTGATACGCCGTGTTGAGTTTGATGTCGCCGCCGTACACTTCCACATTGCCGCTCATCACGCAGATGCCGCCGCCGTTGCCGGTGAGGGCCTTGTTACCCTCGATTTCATCCGTTTCGGGGTTTCGTCTACCGATGATGCCATCGTTCATTATGACCGTGCCTTGGTTGAGGCGGCCATCCTCTTTGTCGTACCGCACATACACGCCGCCGCCGTCGGTGTAGGCTTCGTTGTTGTATATCTCGATGGGTTCGGTTATGTTGTCGGCGCCGATGTTCACATTGAGCATGCTGTTGATGGTGTCCGCCGTGAAGAGGCTGGCGATGTAAACGCCGCCGCCATAGCCGGGTCCGGGTATTGTATCATTGCCGGCAGAGTTGTTATATATTTCACCGCTTAACAGATTGACGGTGAGCAGGCCGGAGTAGGATAGGCCATAATAATCGTAATCGGTGTAGTCCTTATGGAACTTGAATAGCGGGTGGTCTTTGTCGTATTCGTATTTCTCGATGTAGATGCCTCCGCCGGCCATTATTTCGTCGCCCGTGGTGCCTTCGGCGTAATTATCATAGACCTTACCACCGTTGACGGTGACAGTGCGCTGGTATTCCAATGACCATTCATCAATATCAGAATAATAATGGCTGTAAGGGCAGGCATCCATGAGGGCGATGCCCGATCCCTTGGGGGCCTTGTTATGATGGATTTCACTGCCTGCATAGATATTCAAACTGAATTCGGGACTCATCGGGGTGTTGTCTGGTTTAAATCCCACGTCGTTGGAGGCGTCGAAGGTCAGGTAAACGCCGCCGCCGTATTCCGAGGCCGAGTTGTGATGGATATTCACACCATCTTCGAAAGCGGCCCTGAAGCCATGCCCGTCGTAAGGTGCATCCGTACCGTTATAAGTGTAGAAATACACGCCGCCGCCGCGCTCGGCCTCGTTGTTGCATATTTCAGTATTGTCCAAGTTGATGGCGGCACAAGTGGCCACAGCACCGCCACATTGCGCCGAATTGTTATAGAATTTGCAATACTGGAGGAACACTTGAGTAGTAGTGTCATTATTTTGAATAGGGTCATACTCTGGTTTTCTTCCCGAGCGCCAGTTGATGACGCCCCCTTGTCCCGACAGGGGCTGGGCATTAATCGAGTCCATACCCCATTGATTGTATTGGGTAATTTTTCTATGCCTGCTCAAATCCCTATAGGTGTTGTTATAGGCTTCGCAGTACCTCATGGTGAGCGAACCACCCACTTGGCCTTGCGAGCGGATGACACTGCCCATGCCTCCAATCTTACGATCGCCAATGTAATATCCATTCAAAGGTTCGGAAATAATGCAGTCATGAATCGTCACAGAGTCCATTTCCACGTTCCATATACCTTTTACAAAACTTATAATTCTTCCGTAACCCCTAAAGTGATCCGTATCAACCGGCCCTCCATAACTGTTCTTGAAAGTGACATGGTCCATGTGGCACTCGCCTTCAATATTACTACCATTATCACCCATTGTCACTATTCCACCTTGAGGTAAATTATTACCACCATTATCATTAATACTAGTATGGGTAATGAATCCATAAAAATTGACATATTTCAGCCAAATCTGAGCGTTGGTCCCAGTGCCCCAAATAGCTGCTCCCTGATAGCTAGTTTGGGTTGGGATGGGGCCGTTAGGGTTTCCTGAGTTTCCATAGAAATTCAAAGTGTCGCCCTTTTGGCCAATGATATACAACTTGCTATTGGTGCCCACCTTAAAAATCTCACCATTTTCTACCCCTTTTGTAATGGTACGGTTTCCCACAGGATAAAGTTTCAACACTTTACCACCGGTGACATGAACGTAATTACTGATCGTCTTGTCCTCCGTGATTTTATACTTACCGTTGTCTTGCCCAGTCCATTCCAACATATCATCAAATTCGGCTTGGGTTGGGTAAGCCGGAAAACCTTGTGCCCAAACGGCAGGAGCCACAGCCATCAGTAAGGCGATGGCCAAGACGCGGATGAGTTGTTTTTTCTGAGGTTTGGCGCTATGGCCGTGTTGGTGTTGTGTATTCATTGTAATTTGTTGTTTGTTTTTCAATTGTATTATGGATTTCTTTTGCTTCGGGACACAAAAAAAACGACACAAGACATGTCCGTTGTCTCGTGTGTGGTTATCCTTTCGTGCCATGCTCGAGAAAGGGTGGTGCGAAAGGAGTGTTTTTTTAAGAAGATATTGTGTAATTTGTTGATTTATAATAAGATATGCGGGGGGGGGGGTAGAGTCAGACTTGCTCTGGGGCAAGGTGGCACATGCATTGATGTCTTCATATGTGGTAGAAGTTTTTTTATAAAATGTTTTCGGGTTGTTGTTTGTTCATTACGATTTTCTGTACTTTCTCTTTAGCCCTGAAGCTTAGGAGCGGCAAAAGTACGAATTTTCCCTTTATGGCAATGAAAAAAAAGATTTTTTTTGATGGATAAGACGCGAATCCGGCATGGCGGACATGTTCGCTGATGCCGAGGGCAAGAGCAGGGAGAAGAGGGAGACAGAGCGGTTCAT
>JBGUHI010000106.1:0-33687 GCA_045111995.1 Candidatus Limimorpha sp.
CCATCAATTTGGCATTGGCAGCCAAGGCCTACGCCTTCATCAAGCACCGTGGCTACGTCATCCCCGAGGACATCCGTGCCGTGGCTCCGGATGTGATGCGTCACCGTATCGGACTGACATACGAGGCTGAGGCAGAGAATATTACCACCGAAGAAATCATCAACGAAATATTGAACACTGTTGAAGTACCGTAAAAACCAGTCCCGTAGGGACGGCAGCAGCGTAGGCAGGCGGTGTAAACCCCTGCCAAAAAAAATGGCGTAGGGTGTAATCCTATGCAAAATGTTGAAACAAAAATAATTACGAAAATTGGAATCAACAGAGATATTCAAAAAAGTCCGCAAAATCGAGATCAAGACGCGAGGCCTCTCGAACCACATCTTCTCGGGGCAGTACCACAGCGCCTTCAAGGGGCGTGGTATGACCTTCAGCGAGGTGCGCGAGTACGAGTACGGCGACGACATCCGCAACATCGACTGGAACGTCACCGCCCGTTTCAACCGGCCTTTCGTCAAGATTTTCGAGGAGGAGCGTGAGATGACGGTCATGCTGCTCATCGACGTGTCGGGGTCCAACGACTTCGGCTCGCAGACGCAGTCGAAGCGTGACCTGACTGCCGAATTGGCAGCCGTTTTGGCGTTTTCTGCCATCCAGAACAACGACAAGGTGGGTGTCATTTTTTTCAGCAGCAAAATCGAGAAGTTCATCCCGCCGAAGAAGGGTAGTTCGCATATCCTCCGCATCATCCGCGAAATCGTTGATTTTGAGCCGACTGAACGCGGAACCGACATCGGCGAGGGCTTGCGCTTCCTGACCTCGGCCATCAAACGGCGCACGACCGCATTCTTGATTTCCGACTTCATGACGGACAAGAGCTTTGAGAAGGAAATGCAGATTTGCGCCAACAAGCACGACTTGGTCGCGCTGCGTATCACCGACCGCCGCGAGATGGACATCCCGAAGGTGGGCTTGGTGAAGTTCCGCGACTCGGAAACGGGCAAGGAACGCTGGGTGGACACTTCGAGCAAGGCTTGGCATAACGCCTATCTCCAGATGATCCAATACAAATCGGCGGAACTGAACCGTGAGTTTACCAAACAAGGTATCGACAACTCGCTGATTTACACCGATGAAGACTATGTGAAACCTTTGATGCAACTCTTCAAGAAAAGGGAGGCAAGAAGATGAAGAAATATGTTTTATTAGCGTTGTTGGTTGTCGCGATGGCCGTAGAGACGCAATGCCTTGCGTCTCCCCAAATAGTTGCGAATCGGCCCCAAAACGTGGAGGTGGAAGGCAAAGTCAACGACACGAAAGTGCAAGTCGGAAAGCCTTTCACGCTCGATTTGAGCCTCAAGGTGCCCTACGGCTGGTTTGTGGAATGGAACGACTTTTCGAACGACACGCTGACGGAGCAAATCGACATCATCAAGCGTGGCGAAGTGGAACGCACCGCCGATGCGGATAGCAATGTCATCGTGAAGCAACAACTGACACTGATGACCTTCGACACAGGACAAGTGCAGGTGCCGCCAGTGGGCCTTACCTATGCCCGCTCGTTCGACGACCCGAACCGCCTGCAGGCCTATACCGACCCCATCCGTCTTTATTCGACTACCATGACGGTCGACACCACGAAGGCCTACAAGCCCATCGTGGAGCCTTTGAAAGCCCCGATACAAATGAAGGAAGTCTTTCCCTGGATTTTGGCGGCTTTGATGCTTGTACTACTTATTCTGGGCATCTGGCTTTTCGTGCGCCGTCGCAAACACAGAGTCGACGAAAACGGCAACATCGTCCATGATCCCGCCATCCCGCCATACAACAAGGCGGTCGAAGACCTGAGACGACTGCGTGAGGGAAAGATGTGGCAGTCGGGCAAGGTGAAGGAGTATTTCTCCTCGCTGACCGACATCGCGCGCGAGTACATCGAGGGACAGTTTGGCGTGAATGCCGTCGAAATGACCACAGGCGACATTTTGGAGGAAATCAAGCCGCTGCATTTCCCGAAGGAGACCTACACCAAGTTGAAAGAGACGATGGAAGTCGCTGACTTGGTGAAGTTTGCAAAATATAATGCCAGCAATTTGGAGAGCGACATCGCCATGAACAACATGACTGACTTCGTGAACGAGAGTTATGCGCACTATCAGGATATGATAGCCAAGGAAGCCGATGAAAATGAGGCTGATAAAGTGAAGGGGGAGGTGAAAGATGTTTGATAACATTGAATTTGCAAATCCCAAGCTGTTGTGGCTCTTGCTGTGTGTGCCGGTTTTGATCGTGTGGTACATCTTGCGCCACAAGAAACAGGAAGCCGCCTTGAATTTCTCCGACCTGAAGGGTTTCGCCAAGTTGCCCAAGACGTGGAAAGCCTATCTGCGCCATCTACTCTTCGCCTTGAAGATGGCGGCCTTGGCCTTGCTCATCGTGGCCATAGCGCGTCCGCAGAGCTCGTCGACCAACTCGACCTCCAACATCGAGGGCATTGACATCGTGATGGCTATGGACGTCTCAGGCTCCATGTTGGCTCGCGACCTCAAGCCTGACCGTCTCACCGCCGCCAAACGTGTGGCCTCCGACTTCGTCAAGGAACGCCCTGGCGACCGCATGGGACTGGTCATCTTCTCGGGTGAGACCTTCACCCAAGTGCCGCTGACCACCGACCACGCCGTGATGCTCAACATGCTTTCGGAAATGAAGAACGGCCTTATCGACGACGGCACCGCCATCGGCGACGGCCTCGCCACAGCCATCAGCCGACTCAAGGACAGCGAGGCCATCTCGAAGGTGGTCATCCTGCTCACCGACGGCATGAACAACGTCGGCTCCGTCGACCCCTACACTGCCGCTGAAATCGCCAAAATTTATGGCATACGTGTCTATACCATCGGCGTAGGCACATATGGCACCGCGCCGATGCCGCTGCAAACTCCTTACGGAGGTACGATCATCCAGCAAGTAAAGGTAGAAATCGACGAGAAACTGCTGACTACCATCGCCAACTCGACAGGCGGCAAGTACTTCCGTGCCAACAACAATAAGAGGTTGGACGAGGTCTATCAGGAAATCGACAAGTTGGAACGCTCTAAAATTGAGGTAACCGAGTTTCGTCGCCTCCACGAGGAGTTCTACCCCTTGGTGGCATTGGCACTAGCCTTGCTGCTCGTCGAGTTCCTACTGAGAAAGACCATTTTCAGAACCTTAACCGATTAAATTAGAAAACAATGACGTTTATGTTGACACGAGACTTCGAGACACGCGACGCGAGACATTTGAGTGATGTCCCGTGTCCCTCAGTCCCGTAGTCCTGCGTCCCGCGTCAATATAAGATTCTTATGGAAAACGTATTGCGATTTGAACACCCCGAATACCTCTACTGGCTGCTCGTCATCCCGGTACTGCTTGTCATCTATATCCTGTTCCGCATCGCGCAAAAGCGTCGTTTCGAGCGTTTCGCCCAAATCGGGATGCGCGACTATTTAGTGCCGACGCACTCCAACCGCCGTGCCCACGTCAAGTTCGGCGTATTCCTCCTTATGGTCGCCTGCATCATTTTGGCCTTAGCCAACTTGCAGAGTGGCAGTAAGTTGGAGGAGGTGAAACGCGAGGGGATCGACCTTTACCTCGCCGTTGACGTTTCCAATTCGATGAATGCCGAGGATATCGTCCCCAGCCGTATGGAACGCTCGAAGCAGGCCATCAACAAGCTCATCAGCGAAATGCGAGGCGACCGCCTCGGTATCATCGTCTTTGCCGACAAGGCCTTCGTGCAGTTGCCCATCACCACCGACTATTCGGCGGCACGTATGTTCCTCTCGACCATCAACACGAGCCTTGTGGCCTCACAAGGCACTGCCATCGCCGAAGCCATCAACCTGGCCCTCAAGTCGTTTCCCGACGAGCCCCATAGCAAGGCCATCGTCATCATCTCCGACGGCGAGGACCATGAGAACGATGCCGCCATTAAGGCTGCACAGGAAGCCGCCAAACAAGGCGTGCACGTCTATACCATAGGCATGGGGCTCGCAGAGGGAGCACCCATCCCAGAATACAACCAATACGGCCGACAAAAGGGCTACCGCAAGGACCGCGACGGCAAAACCATCATCACCCGCCTCGATGAAGAGATGTTGCAAAAGATCGCCTCGGCAGGCAATGGCATCTATGCGCGTGCCAGCAACTCCAACGTCGGACTGGAGAGAGTCTACAACGACATCAGCAAACTCGACAAGACCGAAATCGAAGCCAAGGTCTTCACCGACTACGAAGACCAGTTCCAATGGTTCTTGGGCGCTGCCATCGTCCTTCTGCTCATCGAAGTGCTTATCTCTTCGGGTAAAAAGGGATGGGAACGTAAGTTTAACATTTTTGAGATGAACGATGAAAAAGCTTAGTAAATATCTAATAATCATAACGATTCTGCTTTCTGCACTGTCGGCCTCGGCCCAAAGCGACGAGAAGGCCATCCGAAAGGGCAACCGCAACTACATGGGCGGTCGTTACGAACAGGCCATCGAGAGATATGGAGAGGCACTGGAGATCAGGCCGAACAACGCCAAGGCACAGTTCAACCTTGGCGACGCCTACTTCGCCAAACAGTCCTACGACACGGCTTATGCCGAGTTCCAGAAGGTGCTTGAGATGTCGCCCGATGCCAAGCTGAAGTCCGATGCGGTGTACAACATGGGCAACTGCCTCCTCGCTCAGGAAAAGTACTACGACGCCTTTAATATATATAAGGTGTCGCTGAAATTGAACCCTGACAACGCCAACGCCCTCTACAACCTCGAATACTGCCGCGCCCATCTCGTCAAGAGCAAGGTCATCGTGTCGCAGTCCGAACACGGTAGGGTGGAGGCCAAGGAGAAAGAGGCCTTCAACGGGCAACGCGTCAACCTGAAAGCCACACCCGACACCAACTATGCCCTTTCGCAATATGTCGTCGTGAGGGCCGACAACCCTGAGGTTCAAGTGCAAGTGAGCGGCAGTAGTTTCATCATGCCCAAGTTCGACGTAAAGGTTTCGGCTGAGTTCAAGCAAGCCCACAAGATCGACATCGACCCCAATATCAAGAACGGCACGGTGCGTGCCGACCGCCAGAAAGCCGTCGAAGGCCAGCAGGTGAAACTTGAAGCCCAAGGCGAGGACGACTGGGTGCTCGACAAGCTTACCGTCTACCGCACGGGCAACCGCAACGACACGGTGCCAGTCAACAAGACGACCTTCCAGATGCCCAACTACGACGTGACAGTGACGGCTACCTTCCGTAGCGCGTTGAAAGTCAGTGTCGACAGCGTGGCCAATGGCAAAATTATGGCGACCGACAGTCTTGTTAAACCGGGAGACAATGTCGGCATCATCGTGAAGCCCGACAAAGGCTACCAGTTAGGCGACCTGCGCGTAGTCAGCGACAGGGACGCTACCGACTCGGCTCCTGTCAGCGACGACAATATGTTCCAGATGATCGACGCTGACGTGACGGTGAAGGCCAACTTCGTTGAAGCCACCGATTACTATAAGGTAAACGCCGACACCACCTTGCAAGGCGGTCATGTGCTGCTCGACCAGACCGAGGCCACGCGTCGCGAGACGGTGAAACTCGACAATGCCCCTAAGCCGGGCTACCAGTTCAAGGAGTATGTCATCCACCAAGTAGGCGACACCGCCGTCAAGGTGCAGCCGCTGGGCAACTACTTCACCATGCCCGACTTTGACGTGGAGGTCTCTGCCATCTTCGAGAAGAACGAAGGCGACAACCAGCAGAACCAAGACCAGCAACAAGACCAGCAACAGGACCAACAGGATCAAGAGCAACAGCAAGACCAGCAGAACCAAGACCAACAGCAGCAGCAAAACCAGCAGCAGAACCAGCAGATGTCGAAGGAAGATGCCCAACGTATGTTGGATGCCCTTGAGAACCGTGAGAAAAGGACTTTGGAGAAGGTCAACGAACAAAAGGTAAGACAACAACCCAAAAACAAACCCGACAAAGATTGGTAATTATGAATAAACGACTCATTTTGTTTTTGATGTTATGCCCGTTGTGGCTTTGGGCGCAAGACGACCCCAAACTCACTGTCTCGGCTAAGAAGCAAGTCGTGGTGGGCGAGCGTTTCCAAGTGGTGTTTGAAGCCAACGCCGAAGGCAGGAACTTCAGCGCGCCCTCGTTCGAGGGATTCAATGTGGTGGGCGGCCCTTTCACCTCGTCAAGCTCGAGCATCCAGATGACGAATGTAGGAGTGACGCGCACCGTGCGCAATTCCTACACCTACGCCTTGCAGGCCTATCAAGAGGGCAACTTCCACATCGGATCGGCCTCGCTGACGGTGAACGGCGACAAGATTACCAGCGAACCGTTCGATATCAAGGTGTTGCCCGATGACGGCAACAACAACGGCGGAGGCGCGGGAGGTTACTCTGGCGGCAGCTCGACACGGGGACAGCCACAACAAAGCACCAACGACCCTGGAGCCAGCGGCAAAGACCTTTTCCTCAAGGTGGTCCCTTCCAAAAAGTCGGTGTACGTCGGCGAACAACTCGTGCTGACCTACAAGCTATACACCAAAGTGCCCGTCTCGTCGCTCTCGGTCGAGAAAATGCCGTCATACGCCGGCTTCTGGACCAAAGACATCTCCGAGAACAATGGCGGTGCCTTGCGCCAAAGCAGCGAATACATCAACGGTGTCGAATACACCGTGGCCGAAATCCAGAAGATGGTCATCGTGCCCCAACGCAGCGGCAACCTCTCCCTCGAGCCCATGACCATCGAATGCCTCGCCCAAATCAGGACGGAGAGCAACCGCCGCAGCAACGACCCCTTCGATATCTTCTTCAACGACCCCTTCTTCAACCGCAACATAAAGAACGTGAGGAAATCGCTCAACTCGTCGTCGCTGATCATCGAAGTGAAGAAACTGCCCGTTGCCGACAAACCCAACTCTTTTGCAGGCGACGTGGGCAGTTATTCGTTCAAGTCGGAGGTCGACAAGACCGAACTAAGCACCAACGAAGCCTTCACGCTGACCTATACCGTGTCAGGACAAGGCAACATCGAACTGCTGCAGATGCCTACGCCAGTGTTGCCGCCCGATTTCGAGATCTATGACCCCAATGTCACCATCTCTGTTGACCACAACGCCCAAGGCTTCACAGGAACGAAGAAAGCGGAATTTCTCGTCATCCCACGTCGTGCTGGCAACTTTAATGTCCCGGCAGTGGAGTTCGCCTATTTCAATCCCGCCAACGGTACCTACCAAACCTTGTGCTCCGATGCCTACACCCTCGCCGTGCAGAAAGGCAAGGACTCCGAACAAAGCGGTGGCATCTATGCCTCTAATCAGGAGGGCATCAAATACATCGGCAGCGACATCCGCCACATCAAACGCGACGATGCCAAACTGCGCCCCATGCATACCACCTTCTTTGGCTCGGCGGCCTATTACGTGGCTCTGCTTGGTCTCCTGTCGCTCTTCGTCATTCTGCTCCTCGTGCTCAAGAAACGCGAACAACTGACACGAGACACTGCCGCCAACCGCAACCGCAAGGCCGACAAAGTGGCGCGTGGCCGACTGAAGAACGCCCTGCAATACCTAAAGACCAAAGACCAGGAGAAATTCTACGTCGAGATGTCGCAGGCCCTTTGGGGCTACATCGCCGACAAGACGGGCATCGAACGCTCCAAACTCTCGATGGACACGGTGAGCGAGACGATGCGCGCCAAGAACGTCCCCGACGACCTGACACAACAGTTCGTCGACACGCTCAACAGCTGCGAGTTCGCCCGTTTTGCCCCTGGCAGCGCGGAAGAGAAGATGGATGAATTGTACCAAAAAGGCATCGAGGTGATTTCGAAAGCCGAAAAAGTCTTATAACAAAAGAAAGGAATCATGTCATGAAAAGATACACCTTATTATTAATAAGTCTCCTCGCCCTGATGGGCACGTCGTTCGCCAAAGACGGTGCCAATGCGTGGTTCGAACAAGCCAATGTCGCCTACAACTCGGGCAATTACGACACCGCAATCGTCGTCTATGAGAAGATTCTCGACGCTGGCATGGAGTCGGTGCCGGTCTACTACAACATGGGCAATGCCTATTACAAGCTCCGGGAGTACCCCATGGCCATATACTGCTACGAAAAAGCCCTGAAACTCGACCCGTCCGATGATGACGTACAGGCCAATCTCGCCATCGCTAACGCCGCCATCGTGGATAAGATAGAGCCCATACCACAGTCGTTCATCGTCAGGTGGTGGCACAGCCTGCGGTCGGCCCTGTCGGGCGACCAATGGGCATGGGGCTCCATCGTCGCCTTCGCCATGCTGCTGCTCATGCTCTTCCTTTTCTTTCGCGCCCGCAAGGTGGGTATGCGCAAGTTGGGCTTCTTCATGGGGTTGGTCTTCCTCGTCGTCTTCGCCCTCTCGGTGGTCTTCGCCGTGCAGCTCAAGCAGTTTGCCGACACACAAGACCAAGCCATCGTCATGACGCCCACGGTGACGGTAAAAAGCTCGCCAAGCACAAGCAGTGTCGATCTTTTCGTGCTTCACGAAGGATCCAAAGTCAATGTGATGGATATCCAAGGCGGTTGGGCGCAAATCCGAATCGCCAACGGAAGCGTTGGATGGCTTGAAGTGTCTGAAATGCGGATTTTCTGATTTTTTTCGACCTCAAAATGAATGTCTTGAGAAAAAAAAAACATTTTTTTTTTGCAAAAATGCTTTTTCATTCAAAGAATGTCCTATATTTGCAGACCGTATCTAAAATGAAAAACTGCCGTTATTCGGTTAAAAACAGAGAATTAATTAAAATTTCACAATATGAAAAAGAGATTTTTACCTTTCAGTTTACTTCTGGTAATCATGATCTTCGGTCAAACGATGGCAATCGCTGACCAAGGCGGGCATTATGTCCCTCGCAAGCAAACCAACAACGCGGAAGCTTTCATGGGTAGCATCCGTGCGAACCAACACACTGGCATGATTGACCCAGCCGATGTGCTCAAGGCCATGCAAACTACGGCCACGAGAAACGCCTCCGACGACCCGCTGTATTGGATCAGCATGGGTCCCGACAATATGGGCGGCCAAACGACGGCTGTTGTCTACGACAACCAGTCGAATGAAATCTACATCGGTGCCAAAGGCGGCGGTGTCTACAAGTCCTATAACTTCGGTGTCACATGGCACCAAGTGGGCGGCCTCAACCTGATGGTCAGTTGCATGGCCCAGGATGACAATGGCGTCATTTACGTTGGAACCGGCGACGGCGGCAACGCTGCCTCTTTCAACGGTCTTAGCCAACAAGGCTACGAAAACAGCTTCGTCGGTACGGGTCTCTATAAGCTCGCCAATGATGAATTGACTCCCATCGTGACCCCCGAAGGTGATGACTGGCTTTATATCAACGACATCGCCACAGTTGGCAACAACCTCATCGCCGCCACCAACAACGGCCTGAAATACTCAAACAACATGGGTGAGACCTGGCGCACCGTCATCGAAGGCAGGGCCGATGTGGTCAAAGTCGGTAAGGATAACACCATCGTCGCCTCCATCGACGGCATGTTATACATCGGCGGCAGTGTCAACCACATGACATGCCACTCCATCGAAGGCAACAGCATGGCTGGCGACACCCTGCTGCCCACCGCAACCGGCCTTCTCGAAGTAGCTATCTCCCCTTCTAACCCCAATGTTATCTACGCTGCCTGTATCGATGGCAACGGTGTCCATACGGGCATCTATGTTTCGGAGAACAAGGGCGGAAACTGGTCTGTGATCCTGCCTAGTGTCACCATCGCCCAAGGACACAATGTCTTTGAAGGCTTCGGCCTCAACAACCACGGCCTCGTTGTCGACCCCGCCAACGAAGAAATTATCTATGTCCTCGGCTATAACCTCTGGCAACTGCAAAAACCCGAAACGGGCAATGGCTACTATATCTGTGTCCAGGTGACCACAGCCTCCATGATCTACAACTCCGAATACCTGCATTGTGGCCTCCATACTATGGTGTTCAACCCCAAGAATGCCGATGAATGCTATGTGGGTACAGACGGCGGTATCTATAAAGGCAACGGTAGATTCACCTTCTCCAACTGCAACAGAAACTATGTCACCACCCGTATGTTCAGCGTGGCTCCTTCTGGCAATGCCACGCGCGTCTTGGCCTCTGGCCTCGACCACGGCATCGTGAAGATTGAAGGCGATGAGAACGCCTTGAGCCTGAACACCGGCCTCTGGATTAATCCTACAGGCACCAATATGGGTTATTTCGACGATGACTCACACGGTGGCCCCTGTGTCATCTCCAACATCAACCCCAACACCTTCTTCGTAACCTATAAGGCTGGTGGACTTGCCCGTACCCAAACCGCTGGCGAAGACTGGGTTTCGACGAACTTCACCTCGAGTTCGAGCCTCACCATCAGTTCCTCGTCGTTCCGTACTCCCATCGTGCTGTTCGAAAGCTACAACGATAATCACAGCCCCTATGAGGTATGGGCATTCAACGAGACGGGTCATAATATGCATACGGGCGATGTCATTCAAGTGATGAGCCACAACAACTTCCCGTTCAACTATACCCTTGAGCATTCCTTGCCTGCGGGAGATTCCATCCTCGTTCACGACCCCATCAGTGCCAAATTGGTCGTAGGCTTCAAGGATGCCATCTATTTGACCCTCACTCCGCTTGACTTCGCCATCGAGACTTACTGGTATAAGGTGGCCGATAAGAGCCATTCTGGTTTCGTTGGCGAGCCTCTTGGCATGGCTATCTCCGCTGATGGCGACCATCTGTTCATCGGCACCAAGGAGGGCAGACTCTTCCGCGTGTCGAACCTCAACACGGTTATCGATGATGCTTCGGGCTCCATCACAGACTCGACCTTCGCCGTGACCACCACCGAACTCACCCTGCCTGATGTCGATGGCCAGTGCATCACCTCCATTACCGTCGATCCACAAGATGCCAATAAGGTCGTCGTCACCCTCGGCAACTACGGCAATGACACCTATGTGTTCTATTCGACCAACGCTACCGAAGCCAATCCTGACTTCACCGCCAAGCAAGGCACGCTCCCCGCTATGCCTATATACGCTTCGCTGATTGAAATGGAAACGGGTCACGTCATCCTCGGCACCGATCGCGGCATCTATAGATGCAAGCGCATCGGATCGTCGAATCCGACTTGGACTGCTGACAGCAATATCCTCGGAGAAGTGCCCGTCATGGACCTCAAGCAACAAGTGCTGTTCCATGAGGATGAGCAAACCGTTAACGTGACGGATGAAGGTGCTTTTGTCACCGTCTATCCTGGTGTCCACAACACAGGTGTCATCTATGCCGCCACTTACGGTAGGGGCGTGTTCCGCTGCGAAAACTACAAGAAGGATTTCGAGAGCGTTCCCGACAATGAAGAGGTCGCCGACATCACTGTCAGCATGTATCCCAACCCTGTTGCCAGCCAAGCCACGCTCAGTTTCAATGTCGAAGAGAGCGCCAATGTCAGTTATCAAGTGTTCGACATGACTGGCCGTATGGTGATGAACCAGAACTTGGGTCGCCTCAACAACGGCGAACATCAGGTTAGCGTCAACGTTGAGAACCTCAGCACAGGCTCCTACATCCTGCGCCTCAGCCAGGGTGCCAACAGTGCCAGCGTGAAATTCCTGGTGTACTGATAGTAGAGACGTTACGCACAACGTCTGTACAAACGAATGTAAAAAAGGAAAGACAATCTGCAAAGGTTGTCTTTCTTTTTGTATTTTTGCGGTATCATTATGGTCACATGAACAGCAAAAGAATCAATAAGATCCTCATCGCCAATCGCGGAGAGATTGCCGTGCGTATCATCAAGACTTTGCGCAAACTGCACATCGCCTCGGTGGCGGTCTTCGCCGACAATGATGCCAACGCCCTGCACCGCCGCATGGCCGACGAGGCCTGCCCATTGGGCGGCGGCACCTTGAAAGACACCTACCTCAATGTCCAAAAAATCATCGACGCGGCTTTGGATGCCGGCGCGGATGCCATACATCCGGGCTATGGCTTCCTCTCCGAAAGCCCCGATTTGGTCGAGGCCTGCGAGGCCAACAACCTGATTTTCATCGGTCCCAACGCCGAAACCATGCGACTGATGGGTAACAAGATTGCGGCGCGGAAAGTCGCGGTCAAGCACGGCATCCCCGTCACCTTCGGCATGATGGGCGACCAAGACGAAATCCTCGACCAAGCCGACAGCTTGCCTTATCCCATATTAATAAAGGCGGCGGCAGGCGGCGGAGGCAAGGGGATGCATATCGTTTGGGAAAAAAGCGACCTGAAAGACGAGATGGAACGCGCCTCCCGCGAAGCGATGAAATACTTCGGCGACGGCACTGTCTTCGTTGAGCAATACATTGAAAATCCGCGACATATCGAAGTACAAATCCTCGCCGACCACTTCGGCAACGTGATTCACCTGCACGAGCGCGAATGCACCATACAACGACGTTACCAGAAAATCATCGAGGAGTCGCCCTCGCCGACCTTGACGGACGAGAAACGCCAGCAACTGTGCGAAACGGCGGTCAAGCTGTGCAAAGCGATTCATTACCAGAACGCAGGTACGGTGGAGTTTTTGGTCGATAAGGACCTGAATTTTTATTTCTTGGAGATGAACACGCGCATTCAGGTGGAGCATCCCGTCACGGAGCTGCGCACGGGCATCGACATCGTGGAGGAGCAAATCCGCATCGCACGAGGCAAGGAAATGGGTTGGACGCAAGAGGCCATACAGCCACATGGCCATGCCGTGGAGTTGCGCATCTACGCCGAGAACCCCGTAAACGGCTTTTTGCCCACGCCCGGCAAGGTGACGGCCTATCACGAGCCGCAAGTGCGCGGCGCAAGAGTGGATAGCGGCATCGACGGAAGTTGCACGATTTCAGAGGCTTACGATCCGATGATTGCCAAACTGAGTTGTCACGCCAAAGACCGCCAAGCCGCTCTTGAAACAGCACAACGCGCCCTGAAAGACTTCATCATCCAAGGCCTGACTACCAACAAGGCTTATCTTTGGGAAGTTGTCAAAAACGCGGATTTCGTTGAAAACAAAGTAGATACAGGATTTTGTGCCTCGCACCAAGAGGCCTTGCTGAAAGCTTTGAGTGAAAGTCGCAAGAATTTGAATGTCAATGATATAGTGGCTTCTTTCTTATTGTTCGACTGCTGCAAGCGGCAGTTTGAGCACCATACGGAAAACGTGTGGGAGGAAATCGGCTATTGGCGCTACCACATGCAACTGACCGTCGATGTGGAAGGGCAGAAAATCCCCGTCAGCATTACCGATGCCGATGAGCGAGCCATCAAAGGCAGCATCAACGGCGCACCGTTCAAGGTGGAGTTCATCCAATACGACGACAAACAGCTGAAAATCATGCTGAACGGCCGAACGGAAACCATCTATTGCTCGGTGAACGACGACCAGAAGACCATTGTCAATTTCCATGGCCTCAACTTCACCTGCTTCCGCACCGACCAGCTGAACGACACGATGGACTATTCGTGCAAGGAAACGGCAAACGACAAGAGCCGCTTGGTGTCGCCCATGCCCGGTAAGGTGGTGAAAATCAACGTAAAAGAAGGCGATATGGTGAGCGAAGGAACGATTATGATAGTGGTTGAGGCGATGAAAATGGAGAACAACATCGTGGCTTCAGGCGCGGCGAAGGTGAAGAAAATCCTCGTCGCCGAGGGGCAGATGGTGGATAATAAAATGCAATTGATAGAAATAGATTAACCCTTCAAAAACCCGTAAACTCATCCAAATCCCGATATTTTTGTTAGATTTGGACGAGTTTGTAAACAGAAACTCATCCAAATCTCTGTTTTTTTTGATGATTTGGACGGGTTTCTTGCAAAAATGTTTGACAAATAAAAGAAATACCGTATTTTTGCGCCATATATCTATCAGTTCATGGATCGGTTAATCGGAAGGAAAAAAGAATCGGAATCACTTCTAAAAAGCTATCATTCAACGCAGTCCGAGTTTGTTGTCATTTACGGTCGTCGTCGAGTGGGGAAGACTTTCCTTGTCAACAGCTTGTTTTCCGACCGTTATGCTTTCCGATACACGGGAGGCCATCACCTGAAACCCAAGCAGCAGTTGGAAAAGTTTTCGGAGGCCATCAAAGCCTATGGACGCTCGACGTTTACGCCAAAACTGAAGGATTGGTTTGATGCGTTTCGCCATTTGGAGTTGCTTTTGGAATCCCTGCCGAAGCAAGACCGCAAGTTGGTTTTCATTGATGAAATGCCTTGGATTGACACGCAACATTCTGATTTTGTGGCGGCTTTGGAAGATTTTTGGAACAGTTGGGCGGCTTTGCGCGACGACATTTGTTTCATCGCTTGCGGTTCGGCATCCTCTTGGATGGTTGACAAACTCGTTGAGAATCAAGGTGGTCTTCACAACAGAATCACCAATCGGGTCTATTTGCCGCCATTTACCTTGGTTGAATGCGAGGCCTATTTGCAAAGTCGCGGTTTCGTTTGGGATCGCTATCAACTGACGCAATGCTATATGGCTTTAGGTGGCATTCCGTTTTATCTCAAGTTGCTTGATCCTCAATGGAGTTGGACGCAAAACATTGACGCTCTTTTCTTCCGGAAAGACGGGATGTTGAATCATGAGTTTGATGAGCTTTACCATGCGCTTTTCAAGAATGCTGAAAAGTATGTGGCTGTAGTAAAGGCACTTGCAGAGAAGCGTGAAGGTCTGACGCGGCAAGAAATCATACAAGAAACAGGGCTGTCGGGCGGTGGATTGACCGCCATTTTGCGCAATTTAGAGCGTTGCGACTTCATCCTTGGCTACTCCAAGTTCAATAGCACGAGCAAAAACACCATATATCGCCTCATCGACTTCTTCACCTTGTTCCATTTCAAGTTTGAAGAAGGCCAGAGCAGCCGCGACCAAAACTATTGGAGTAATCGGCAGAACAAACCACAAGTGCTTGCATGGCAAGGACTTACGTTTGAATTGGTAAGCCTTGTCCATTTGGAACAAATCAAAAGGAGTTTAGGCATTTCGGGCATTGCCACCCGCTCGTGTTCTTGGCGTAGCAGTTGCGACGCTCGCAAAACCCAGATAGATTTGCTCATCGACCGCGACGACAGGATAATAAACCTATGCGAAATGAAGTTTTCTCAAGGACCGTTTGTCATTGATAAGGCTTACGAAATGCGTATCCGCGAGCGCATCAGCCTGTTCAAGGCAGAAACAAAGACGCGAAAGGGTGTTGCCGTCACTTTTGTCACGACTTTTGGTGTTATGCCTAACCCTCATTCAGGCATCGTGCAGAATCAAGTGACGTTAGACGATTTGTTTGCCTCTTGAGTTTGGAAATAATTATAAACAACATAAAATCAAAAAGATGAACTTCGACCTCACAAAAGAACAGGAAGCCCTCCGCCAACGGGTGCGCGACTTCGCCGAACAGGAAGTGAAACCCGTCGCACGCGAAAACGACGAAGACCAGCATTTCGATGTCGGCCTGACACTCAAAATGGCTGAACTCGGCCTGTTGGGTATGACCGTCCCGAAGGAATACGGCGGACAAGGCCTTGACAATCTGAGTTATATCATCGCCGTTGAAGAGCTGGCCCGAGTGGACGGCTCCACCGCCGCCACCATCGCCGCCGACAACTCCTTGGGCATAGGCCCCATCAAGGACTACGGCACCGAGGAGCAGAAGCAACGCTATCTGCCTCGCCTCTGCAAAGACCGTCTGTGGGGGTTCGGCCTGACCGAAGAAGACGCGGGCAGCGACTCGCGCGGCACCAAGACCACCGCCAAGTTTGACGGCACACTGTGGCACCTCAACGGCTCCAAGATCTTCATCACCAACAGCGCGACACCTATTACGTTGGGCACAACGGTGCAAGCCGTTTCGGGCGAGAAGGACGGCAAGCCGGAGTTCACCGCACTGCTGGTCGAAAACAAGAAGGAAGGCTTCACGCAAACGCCCATGCACGACAAGATGATGTGGCGCGCCTCCAACACGGGCAAGCTCGTTTTTGAGGACGTGCGCCTCAGCGAAGACTGCATTCTCGGCAAGCCGGGCGAAGGCTCCCACATCATGCTCGCCACCCTCGATTCGGGCCGTCTGTCGATTGCGGCCATGGGATTGGGCTGTGCGCAAGGTGCCTACGAGATGGCTTTGGCCTACTCGAAGAAGCGTGTGCAGTTTGGCAAGCCCGTGTGCAAGTTCCAAGCCGTGGCCTTCAAGCTCGCCGACATGGCCGTGAAGATTGAGGCGGCGCGCAACCTGCTCTATCATGCCTGCTGGCTGAAAGACCAACACCGTCCCTTCGGCAAGGAAGCCGCGATGGCAAAGCTCTATTGCTCCGAGGTGGCCGCCGAGGTCTGCGACAACGCCGTTCAGGTGATGGGTGGTCACGGCCTGCTGAAGGAGTTCGACATGGAACGCTTCTACCGCGACCAGCGCATCCTGCAAATCGGCGAAGGTACCTCCGAAATCCTCCGTTTGGTGATTTCGCGGGCTATTGGGTGTTGATAGTGTGTTGCAAAATCCGCAATCTGGGCAAAGACTTGGGTTGCGGAATTCTTGTTTCTCTACATATCGTTTTGTAAAAAATGACTATCTTTGCCATCGGTAAATGGAAAGGACTTTAATATGAGAACGTATAACCTCGGTTTCATTTCAGATGAAAACATCTATAAGCACGTTAAAGAAACTGTTTTGAGGTACAGCGCAAATATAGACCTCAAAGAGTTTAATAAAAACATCATTGATCCCATTAAATTGACGTTCGATGCAAAGGTTTATGGAAGGTCGATAGAAGAGGTCGTTGCATCGGAATGCATTCGTCAGATGGACAAATCAAACAACAATCATATTGGATATTTTCACCAGAATTTATTCCGATATGCTGGCAATGGTTGGTCTGTACCCACACAAGGTTTTGATGTTGTCAACGAGGGAAGGCATATCTTTGTCGAAATGAAGAACAAGCATAACACCATGAATTCGGCGGCATCGCAGAAAACCTACATGAAGATGCAGAACAAAATCGTCCGCGATAGCCATGCCATTTGTATGCTTGTTGAAGTCATAGCTACAAGATCTCAGGATAAAACTTGGGTTGTGACAGTTGACAAAGAACAATTCAACAATGACCACATCCGTCGTGTTTCGATTGATAAGTTCTATGAAATTGTATTTGGTGATTCAGCGGCTTTTGCGAAGTTGTGCAAAGCTCTTCCTACGATACTTGATGATGTTATTAAAGAATTGGGTAGTTATACTAACCAGAACACGGTATTTTCTGAATTGGCAACGATTTCGCCTGACATCATGAAAAGCCTTTACTTGCTCGCATTCAAAACTTACGAAGGATTTGACAATTTCTAACAATGCCGACATTTCTATCTGCAACGAATTTAGCCGATTTAACGGGTACCTCTCTTGCCACGGCACAGAAATGGGGTAAGAGTGGTATGTATCCTTACCACAAGAATGAAAATGGAAAAGAAGGTTTCTACATGGAGGATCTCACAGATGTCGAACCCGTAAGAATGATGCTTAATACCCATTGGGACGAAGAAATTCATGTGGCACCTTTGCGCGATTACACTTCGGTTGAATTGTTTGCTGGTGCTGGTGGTTTGGCTATCGGGATGCACATGGCAGGATTCCGTCATGTTTTGCTTAATGAGATTGACCCGATGGCTTGCCAGACTTTGCGAAGAAACCATCCCGAATGGAATGTGTATGAGGGCGACATTCATCAGGTTGACTTCACTCCTCTACGAGGTAAGGTCGATTTTCTCTCTGGAGGTTTTCCGTGTCAAGCATTTTCTTATGCGGGGAAGAAAGGCGGCTTGAACGATACTCGTGGTACGCTATTCTTTGAATTGGCTCGTGCGGTGAAGGAAATTCAGCCTAAGGTATTTATGGGCGAAAACGTGAAGGGACTATTGTCGCACGATGACGGAAGGACTCTTGAAATTATTCGTAATGCCATAGCTGAATTGGGCTATACTTTGGTTGAACCTCGTGTTCTAAAAGCCATCATGTATCAAGTTCCACAGAAGCGCGAAAGATTGATATTGATAGCCATTCGCAACGACATTTATGAGGCTGGTGTCCGTTTCAAATGGCCAGACCCTTATCGCCGCGTGATGACGCTTCGTGATGCTTTCTATCAAGGAGATCTTTTTGATTGTGACGTTCCTCCTTCAGAAGGTCAAACCTATCCAGAAAAGAAAGCTCGCGTAATGGCAATGGTTCCAGAAGGTGGCGATTGGCGCGATTTGCCAGAAGAAGAGCAAAAGAACTATATGGGTGGCAGTTTCTATTTGGAAGGTGGCAAGACAGGAATGGCACGCCGTTTGTCGATGGATGAGCCTTCATTAACACTAACTTGTGCTCCAGCTCAAAAACAAACGGAGCGTTGCCATCCTATAGAGACCCGACCTTTAACAGTTCGTGAATATGCTCGTATCCAGACGTTTCCCGACAATTGGGTATTTGAGGGGGCTGTGTCCGACCAATACAAGCAGATTGGCAACGCTGTTCCTGTGAATCTTGCATACGCAATAGGCCGTTCTCTTATTAGGCTGTTTAATGACATCGATGCTCAAAATCCTGAGGAGTCACAGTTTGAAGATGCGAATCGTATAGCCAATGAGATGTTGCCTCCAGAATTGTTTCCCATAGACCTATTAGATATACAAAAGATTTATCCCAAAGACATTCTCAGAAACGTTTATAGAAAAAGAAAACGTATCAACAACAGCGACCTTGATGATTCAAAAAATGTGCTTGTGAGTTTGATTACTAGCGAGAATATCGACCCATTTAACCAGCAGAATGCCAAGGTGTACTACACTGGAAAGAAATTCCCGTCAACCGTTAAGTTGAACAAGCTTTACTATTTCATGCCGTATACTAAAGGCAAGGGGATCAAGGATTTGTATATCATAAAGGTTGCCCGCGTTGGAACCAAACATGAGATTCATCAGGAATGTGATGAGAACGACATTCGAATAGTCTTCGAAATAGAGTTCGTAAAACAGCTTTTTGAAGATTATAAACCCATCAAGTTGATGATTTGGCATACGTTTACAGATACAAGTCTTAGAGTGATTCTTGCAATGTTTAAATAGGCAGAAATAGCGGCAATTTGTACAAAACCAGCAATTCAGCCCAATGTTTGGCTTGCGTATTATAGTTATATGTGCTAGCATGATTCGAAATCCTATTAATTCAGCTAGTCAACTGACTGAATTTTCATTTTTTGGAAACAATAAATGCCTATCTTTGCGCCATCTTTCGTCAAAACTGACATTCATTATTCATTCATCAAAAATAAAAGTCAAATGAAAATCAAACATTTAGCAATTGTCGCCACTGTAGCCATCTTGGCCACCGCCTGCGACAACAACAAGAAGCCTGAACAGCCCGCTGAGCCTGTTCAACAAGAAACCCATCTGTCGGACAAGTACGCCGAGTACACCCTGACGACCAACATCAGTCACCTGAGCGACAACGAGAAACAAATGCTGCCGTTGCTCTTCGAGGCCTGCGACATCATGGATGGCCTCTTCTGGAGAGAGAACTACGGCGACAAGAACGAACTCATGGCCAAAATCGGCGACAACGCCGACATCAAGAAATTGGCCACCATCGCCTACGGTCCTTGGGACGGCCTCAACGGCAATGAGCCTTTCGTGGAAGGCATCGGCGCGAAACCCGCTGGCGCTCAGTTCTATCCCGCCGACATGACCGAAGAGGAATGGGAAGCCTTCGTCGATCCGGACAAAAACAGCCAGTACACCATGATTGTCCGCGACGAGAACGGCGCACTGAAATGCGTGTGGTATCACGACTACTTCGCCCAAGAAATCGAAAGAGCCGCTTCGCTGCTCGACCAAGCCTCTGAGCTGGCTGGCGACAAGGAGTTTGCCCAATACCTGAAACTCCGCGCCAAAGCCCTCCGCACCGACGACTATTTCGAGAGCGACATGCAATGGATGGACGTGCGCAACAACAACATCGACCTCGTGATTGGCCCCATTGAGAACTACACCGACGCCCGCTTCGGCATCAAGGCCTCACACGAAGGTTTCATCCTCATCAAGGACCAGGAATGGACCAAACAGCTGGCTCGCTATGCCGCTTTCGTGCCTGAACTCCAAAAGCAACTTCCCGTGCCGGAAGAGTATAAGAAAGAGAAGCCCGGCGACGACGTGGATTTGGCCGCCTACGATGCCATGTATTACGCCGGCGACTGCAACGCCAACAGCAAGACCATCGCCATCAACCTGCCCAACGACGAGCGCGTACAGCTGCAACGCGGCACCCGCAAACTGCAACTGAAGAACTCCATGCAAGCCAAGTTCGACAAGATTCTGGAACCCATCGCCAAGGAACTGATGACTCCCGAATCGATGGAACACATCAAGTTTGACGCTTTCTTCGCCAATGTGATGTTCCACGAGACCGCCCACGGCATGGGCATCAAGAACACCATTACGGGCAAGGGCACCGTGCGCGAAGCCTTGAGCAACCAATACAACGCCATCGAGGAAGCCAAAGCCGATGTGTTGGGTCTTTATCTCGTTACCAAGCTCGCCGAAATGGGCGAATACACCACTACCACGATGGAAGACAACTACACCACCTTCATGGCGGGCATCTTCCGCTCGGTGCGTTTCGGTGCTGCCAGCGCCCACGGTAAGGCCAACATGCTTACCTTCAACTACTTCCAGAACGAAGGCGCCTTCACCCGCAACGAAGAAGGCCGCTATGCCATCGACTTCGAGAAGATGAAGGTGGCCGTTGAGAAACTGGCTGGCGACATCCTCAAGCACCAAGGCGACGGCGACTACGAAGCCACCAAAGCTTGGATGGCCGACCAAATCGTCATCAAGCCCCAACTGCAAGCCGACCTCGACCGCGTGAACAAAGCCGGTGTCCCCACCGACATCTATTTCAACATGGGCCCCGATGTGTTGCTGAAATGATAGCCTTGCCCGGTAGGGCATCAATCAGTTTTTGTGTATAAGCGTTAAGCGGATGTTCGAAGAGGACATCCGCTTCGTTTGTCTCTACGGGTCGGCCGTTGAACATCACCACCACACGGTCGCTCATGAAGCGCACCACGCCGAGGTCGTGGGAGATGAAGATATAGGTGAGGTGGCGCTCGGCCTTCAGACGGTTCAGCAAATTCAAGACTTGCGCTTGTACGGAAACATCCAAAGCAGAAACGGACTCGTCGCAGATGACTAAGCGCGGGTTGACAGCCAAGGCGCGGGCGATGCAGATGCGCTGGCGTTGCCCGCCCGAGAACTCGTGCGGATATCGGTCGTAGTGCGCGGCTTGCAGCCCGACTTGCTCTAACAGGTCGCAGACCAAGGCGCGGCATTTGTCGTTGTCATTCTCGATGCCGTGCACCCGCATTGGCTCGGCGATGGCCTCGCCGATGGTGAGGCGCGGGTTGAGGGAAGAGTAGGGGTCTTGGAACACGATTTGGGCTTGTTTGCGGAAATCGCGCAAGGCCTGGCCTTTCAAGGCGGTCACCTCGATGCCGTTGAACCAGATTTTGCCTTCGGTCGGCTCGGCCAAACGCAAAATGGAACGCCCCAAAGTGGTCTTGCCGCAACCCGACTCGCCGACAAGTCCAAGGGTTTCGCCTTCAAAGACTTCAAGCGTCACGTTGTCAACGGCTTTCACATGGTCGTACACGCGGCCAAACACGCCCTTGCGCAACGGATACCAAGTCTTCAGGCCTTCCACTTTCAGCAGCGGCGTTTGGCTGTAGAGTTTTTTGTGCTGTTGTTGGCGTTCCTCGCGTGAGATTTGCAAGTCGTTCAGGATCTGTTGCTTGCCGCCTTGCCATTGCCTGTCCAGAAACTCCTTGACGATGGGAAGGCGTTTCAGCCTCACGTCCATCGGCGGACGGCAGGCCAAGAGTCCCTGGGTGTAAGGATGTTGCGGATTGTCGAGTATCTCTTTCACTGTGCCGTGTTCGAGGATTCTGCCGTTGTGCATCACGGCCACATCGTCGGCGATTTCGGCCACCACGCCGAGGTCGTGGGTGATGAAAACCATGCCCATGCCCGTTTCGGCTTGCAGTTTGCGCAGCAGCTTGAGGATTTCGAGTTGCACGGTCACGTCCAAGGCGGTTGTAGGTTCGTCGGCGATGAGCAGCTTGGGGTTGCATGCGATGGCCATGGCAATCATCACGCGCTGTTTCTGTCCGCCCGAAAGCTCGTGCGGGTAGCTGTCGTAGATGGCCTCGGGGCGCGGCAGCATCACCTGCTTGAAGAGGCTGATGACGCGCTCCTTGGCGGCTTTCATGCTCACCTGCTCGTGTTGCAAAATCATCTCACTGACCTGAAAACCACACTTATAGACTGGATTCAGCGAAGTCATCGGCTCCTGGAAAACCATCGAAATGCTCTTGCCGCGCACTTTGGCCATCTGGTTTTCGCCGAAGTTCTTGATTTCCTCGCCTTCGATTTGTATGCTGTCGGCCTCGATGCGGCTCAGTTTCTCGTTGAGCAGGCGCATCACGGCCAAAGAACTCACCGACTTGCCCGAGCCCGACTCGCCGACCAAACCAAGTGTGCGACCCGCAAACACTTCAAGGTCGATGCCATGCACGGCTTCGCTCCATTGCCCTTCGCGGGAAAAGGAAACCTTGAGGTTGCGCACTATTAACAAAGGTGTCGGCATGGCGGGAGATTTGGCGCAAAAGTAGGGATTTTTGCCCGTATTTCCATTTTTTTGTTACTTTTGCCGAACATTAAACACTAAATGAAATGAAGAAAGTACTGTTTACTATGATGTTAGGTCTGCTTTTCATGGCGACCGCAATGACCCTTGCCTCATGCGCCAACAGCAACAATGGCGAAAACACCGGTTCAAAAGCGGAATCGGAGAATGTGGAACAAGTCCCACCCGCTTCTGACCTGACTTCGCCCGACCTGACCTACTTCGAGTTGAAAGGCCCGGTGAAAAACTGCGACGGCGTGGAGTTCGACCGCAACGGCACCATCGTTACCATAGACGGTGTCGATCCCTTCGCCTTGGAACAACCCTATCGCGACATCGACACCACGACGGGTGCCTTTGTGGATCAATGTCGATGGACCCGTGACGACAAAGGCCAAATAGACTCCATCATTTGTTATGAATATGTGCAAAAAACCCGTTGGCACGAAGGGCGTGTGATTGAAATCCTGGCTGGTTTCGAAGGACAGCTGTTGTGGACCATCTATGGGTACGACGAAGCGGGACGTTTGGTGAAACTGACACAAAATGGGATTGTCGAAACCGAAGGTCCCGAGGAAATCAACCTTCTTTGCATTATGGAATATGCCTATCTTGAGTTCGACGGCTACGGCAACTGGACGCGCAGAAGGGCAAAATATATGGATGCCTCCATTGATTTCAGCGACGAAACAGAAGAAACCCGCTTCATCGAATACTACGAATAATATCAGGGTTCAATGAGTGTTGTCGCCATGAAAAAACACATGCTGTTATTGTTCGCCCTTTTGCCTTGCATGGCTTGGGCGCAGTTCGACCGTTGTTTCACCGAAGCCTCGCTCCGCGTGGACTATTGCCTCACGGGAAACCACAATACAACCGTTTATTCGCACAAGGAACTCATCCGCGAGCCGTATTGGAGCGGCTCCAAGACCAACCTCATCGACACGCTGGAGTTCGGCAACTACATCGTCAAGGTGTTTGAGGCTGGAACGGACAAGCTGCTGTTTTCCAAGGGCTACCAGAACCTCTTCGGCGAGTGGCAAACCACGACGGAAGCACAAAACCTCACCAAAAGCTTCGAGGAATCGGTCGTTGTGCCTTTCCCGAAGGTGAAAATCGACATCGCTTTTTTTTACCGCAACTGGGTTGGCGAGCTGAAGGAAGGGATGCGCCTCACGGTGTCGCCCGACGACTATTTCATCCGCGATTACGACAACCTCAACCTGCCCGTCTATGACGCATGGATTGGTAACAAGGACATCGCGAAAGCCGTTGATATTGTGATACTTCCAGAAGGCTACACGCAAGCCGAGATGGGCAAGTTCGTCAAGGACTGCGACTTCTTCGTGAAAAGCCTGTTCAGCTATGCGCCCTACGACCGCTACCGCGAGAGCTTCAACATCCGCGGCGTGATGGCCCCTTCCGCCGAAAGCGGCTGCACCATGCCTGGCGACCATGTTTACAAAAACACCGCCATGCGCTTCAGCTTCTGGACCTTCGACTCGGAGCGCTATTGCATGAGCACCGACAACCGCGACATCCGCGACCTTGCCGGACAAGTGCCTTACGACCAAATTTATGTTCTCGTCAATACGGAAAAATACGGCGGCGGCGGAATTTACAACTTCTACTGCTCGAGCGCGGCCAGCAACGGTTCCTCTTCCGATGTCATCATCCACGAGTTCGGGCATGGCTTCGCGGGCCTCGCCGACGAGTATTTCTACGACAACGACGACACCTACGGCGACATGTACAACAACGACCTTGAGCCATGGGAGCCTAACCTGACCACACTCGTCGATTTCGACGCGAAATGGAAGGACATGATGGACAAGAAAACGCCCGTCCCGACGCCACGCGAGAAAAAATACGAGAGCACCATCGGCGTGTTTGAGGGCGGCGGCTACGAGTCGAAGGGCATCTACAGCCCCCACATGGACTGCCTGATGAAGACCTTCAAAGGCCACGAGTTCTGCCCCGTTTGCCAACGTGCCATTGAGCGGATGATACTTTATTATTCGAAATGAACTACTTAGACATAATAATAGCCATTATCCTCTTCATCTTTGGCTGGAAAGGTCTACGCAAGGGCCTTATCATCGAAGTGGTCACGCTGTTGGCTTTTGGAGTGGGTATCTATGGTGCCATGCATTTCTCCGACTTCACCGCAGCGCATCTTCAGGACTTCTTGGACATCAAGCCGCAATACCTCAATACTGTTGCTTTCGTGCTGACTTTCATCATTTTGGTGGTCGTTGTCAACCTTATCGGGCGCCTCGTCTCCAATCTTGTCAAATCCTTGAATCTGGGCTTTTTCAACAAATTGGGAGGCTTCCTTTTCGGCGTGCTCAAGGGTGTCTTGCTGTGTAGCACATTGGTGCTGGTGCTCAACAACTTTCAGTGGACAGGCATCATCAAGGAAGAGGTGCGGCAGGGATCGTCACTTTATAGGCATGTGGAAGAGACGGTGCCTTATCTTTACAAGGGTTTTGACTTGGTGAAGGGGTATGCGAAAGAGTTGTTGCCTGAGGGTTTGGATAAAAACAAGACAGCGGAACCCGAAGGTGCCGCTGTCTTGTTTTAGATGACTCCGCGTTCTAGTAGTGTCATGATCGTATCAATCTCGTCGTCTTCAGGGTTGTTGTGCGGGTCGAACTCTGTCTTGAGGTTGTAGCCCCATAGTCGTGCGAAACCTTGGTAGAAGAAAGCCCTGAATTTGCCTCGGAGGTCTTGCAGCACCTTGTATGAAGTGCTGCCCGTCTCGCGGTCGATGAGCCGCACGAGGATGAGTCCTTGCGAGATGGTGAGGTTCTTCAGTTCGGCAGTGTATTGCTCGGTAATCTCGTCTTCGGCTTGTTTCATCAGTCGCTTGCGTTCGGCTTTGTCGGGCGTGTTGGCGAGGATGGAGTCGTATTCTTGCATCTTGGCGCCAGCCAGTTTGGCGTAAGGGAACACTTTTCTTACATTCGAGGCCAGACGGCGACCTTGACGCGTGTCGGTGATCTGCAGGTAGCGTTGCATCAGGTCGATGTCAACCTCGGGCAGGTAGACGATGAGGGTGGTGTCGCCATTCTCATCGATGCGGCCATAGACCACGCTGCCATTGATGGGCTCGGCAGGATTGGAGAAGTCGACCACTGCCGACTGGGGCTTGGGTGCTTCCTTCTTTTTGAGGACAACAACTTTCTTTTTGGTGGGTTCGCTTTTGGATGCTATTTGGGCGAAACCAGTGAGGCTCATCAAGGCAATCAGTGCAATTAAGGCTATTCTTTTCATCGTTTTGTATCTTTTTTAAATGTTCAACGCCGATAGATATGCAAGTATTGTGCCAAAGTATTTTTTCTCTCTTTTGTTCCACGAAATCTTATTTTACTAATTTTGCATTGTCGAATGACCTAGTCATATTGTTTCACAATTTAAAGATAGTCTATGGAAAACTATATTGATAAGTTGTCATATTTGGCGGACGAATACGCGCGGTGTGAGGAATCATACAAACGAGGTGCTGACGTACAGGACAAATATAAGATGCATGCTGCATTTTTAGAAATGAGAGAAATACTGCAAGGTCTTTCCATGAGCAATTATGTATCTGACCTATGGCGGTTTCGTTTGCAAACCATTTTGGATAAAATTAATAATGTTACTAAAGACAATTCAGAGTGGAATCTGTCTTTTGAGATAAGGCAAGTGCAAGGAAAGATTATTAATAATGGTCGGGCGAAATTTCAAAATTTCTGTTCACAACAAGAAGTGTTAGGAAAAAATAATGATATAAGCAGTTATGCTCGATGCATTGATTTTAGGGAACCAACAAGATGTTGTCATATTAAACAAAATGATGAAATGTACCAATGGTGTATGGTTAGGGGTGATGGCGCAGTTGGTGTCGGTCAGTGGTTTTCGAGGTCAAAAGCGACATTGGATGAATTGGGATTGGCTCCAGGTTACGATTTTCTTACACCGAAAAGAAAGTTATTTAAAGGAACAGGAACGAGATTGCTTTTTAAATTCACTTTTCCATTTGAGAAAGCAGCTTTTCGTTGTACTGCAGCGGGAGCCATAGACACGTGGAGCGCAAGGCATGATTCAACTGGACAAAAATGTGAAGGATTAGGTGTTTGGGCTTCTGGAGGAGGTGAACAATACTTTGTTCCTCTCTCTGTAGATGAAAAAATGAGACTTCTTGATACGGCAAAACAAGAGGATTTCTAACGACTTGATAAATGCCAGAAAAGGCTAGACCTTTGTATTTCTTGGCAGAAAAAGTAAAAGCGTTGCCAACGGCAACGCTTTTACTTTGTGTTGGGTGAACATTCAATCGCCTACATGAAGTTTCTGCAAACCGGATTTTTCTAGTTTTGCCTCGGCATAAGCGCGGTCGATGACCAGCTCGGTCGCGTTGATGTCGGAAGGCATCTCAAACATGGCGTCGTTGAGGATGGCCTCCATGATGGAGCGCAGTCCGCGTGCGCCCACCTTGAACTCGATGGCTTTCTCCACCACGAAGTCGAGCACCTCTTCCTTAATGACCAAGTTGATCTTGTCCATGGCAAAGAGTTTTTGGAACTGTTTCACCAAGGCGTTCTTTGGCTCGGTGAGGATGCGTTTCAGTGTGTCTTTGTCCAAGGGGTTGAGGTGGGTGATGACGGGCAGACGTCCGACGATTTCGGGGATGAGGCCGTATTTCTTGAGATCGGCGGGCGAGAGGTATTGGAGCATGTTGTCTTTGTCGATGGCTTCGTTGCCTCCGGCACCGTAGCCGATTACGTTGGTGCGCTTGCGTGCGGCTATGAGGCGTTCGATGCCGTCGAAGGCGCCTCCGGCGATGAAGAGGATGTCTTTCGTGTTGATGGCGACCATCTTCTGTTCGGGGTGCTTGCGTCCGCCTTGTGGAGGCACGTTGACGACCGAGCCTTCCAAGAGTTTCAGCATGGCTTGTTGCACGCCTTCGCCCGAAACGTCACGGGTGATGCTTGGGTTGTCGCTCTTGCGCGATATTTTGTCGATCTCGTCGATGAAGACGATGCCGCGTTCAGTGGCGGCCACATCGTAGTTGGCGGCTTGCAGCAGGCGGACGAGGATGTTTTCCACGTCTTCGCCCACATAGCCGGCTTCGGTCAAGACGGTGGCATCGGCGATGGCGAAGGGCACGTTGAGCATCCTGGCGATGGTGCGTGCCAAGAGGGTCTTGCCGGTGCCGGTCTCTCCAACAAGGATGATGTTCGACTTCTCGATTTCCACCTCGTCGGTCTCCACCTTTTGGCTGATGCGCTTGTAGTGGTTGTAGACGGCCACGGCCAAAGTGCGTTTGGCTTCGTCTTGTCCGATGACATACTGGTCGAGGAAACGCTTGATCTCAGCGGGCTTTTTCAAAGTCATGCCCGAGGAGTCAAAGGACTTGACGCTTTCGCCCAACTGTTCCTTGACGATGAGATGGGCCTGTTCGGAACAGCCATCGCAAATCTCTGCGCTTATGCCTTGGATGAGCAGTCGTACCTCAGAGGCTTTTCGTCCGCAGAAAGCGCAAACTCCTGACTTCTTAGCCATCGATTATGCTTTTTTGATGAGCACCTCGTCAATCATGCCATACTCCTTGGCTTCGGCAGCGGTCATCCAATAGTCGCGGTCGCTGTCGGCCCACACCTTGTCGTAGGTTTGGCCGGAGTGCTTGGCGATGATTTCGTACAGTTCCTTCTTCAGTTTCTGGATCTCGCGGGCCGTGATTTCGATTTCGGTGGCTTGGCCTTCCACGCCGCCCATGGGCTGGTGGATCATGATGCGCGAGTGGGGCAGGGCTGAGCGTTTGCCGTTGGTGCCGGCGCACATCAGCACGGCGGCCATCGAAGCGGCCATGCCGGTGCAGATGGTGGCCACGTCGGGGCTGATGAACTGCATGGTGTCGTAGATGCCCAAGCCAGCATACACGCTGCCGCCAGGCGAGTTGAGGTAGATTTGGATGTCGCGCTTCGAGTCGGTCGACTCAAGGAAGAGCAACTGGGCTTGGATGATGTTGGCCACATAGTCGTCGATGGCGGTGCCGAGGAAGATGATGCGGTCCATCATCAGGCGGCTGAACACGTCCATCTGTGCCACGTTGAGTTGGCGTTCCTCGATGACGGTGGGGCTGATGTAGCCACTATTGCGGATCTTGCTGATATATTGTTCAAGGCCGAGGGCGTTCAGTCCCACGTGCTTGGTGGCATACTTGAAGAATTCGTTGTTCATGTTGGCGTTTTTATGGCGTTATTTGGCTTTGCGTTCTTCCTCCAGTTTCTTGACAAACTCCTCAGAGTTGGTATCGGCGTAGTTGATGTTCATCTTGCCTTTCAGGAAACGGGTCATCTTGACGTCGGCAAGCTGGTTCTTGAGTTGCTCGACTTGACGGTCGTCCTTGAGGTAGTTGGAAGCGATCTTGTCTAAGTTGGCTTTCATGTCTTCCTCAAGCGTGGCGTAGTCGATGCCGGGGAAGATTTGCTTCAGCACGAAGTCCTTCACCTCTTCGTCGTTGATGACGAGTTCGGGATTGTCTTTCACGATGGCGTCTTCGATGAGTTGCCAGCGCAGGCCCTTCACGTAGTCTTTCTCGTAGTTCTTGTCCATGTCCTCGGCGGTGAGTTGTCCTCGGCTGTTTTCCACGAGCCAACGTTTCAGGAAGGCATCGGGCAGTTCGAACCTGACGGCGGCCACCAGTTCGTCAACCATCTTGTTGAAGAGTATGGGGTCGGTCTCGGCCTCTTGTTGCTTCTCCATCTCGGCCTTTACGGCCAGCTTGAAGGCTTCGAGGTCCTTGAGTTCCTTGTCGGGGAAGATTTTCTTGAAGAACTCTTCGTCGAGTTCGGGCTTCTCGTCGCGGATGGCGTCGTCGATGATGATGTTATAGTCGCTGTCGGCAGGGGCATCCTCGCCCAACACCTTGGTTACGGCTTCTTCGCCGCCCATGGCCTTGGCCAAGTTGAGGATGAACTCGGCACCCACTTCCTTGCCAATGAGCTTCTTGCGGATGGTCTTGTTGGTGATTTGGTCCATGTGGATGTAGACACCGTCTTTTTGGAAACCGTCTTCCACCTCTTTTTCGTCTTCGGCTTCGCGCACCTTCAGTTCGAGGCGGTCGTTTTCGCCCACGGTCTCCGGATGGCTCGTGTTGGGGTTGCGCTCTTGCAGGTCGGCCACCACCTTGTCCACTTCCTCGTCGGTGGGGACGATATGGTAGAAATCGACCATCGTATTGCTGAAATCGACATTGATTCCTGGACGCAGTGCGGCCTCGAAGAAGAAGTCGATGTCGTCTTGGGTCTCAAGGTCGGCAGGCTGTTGCATCTCGCTGTCGCTGAGCGGGTAGCCGATGAGGTCGAGTTTGTTGTCCATGATATGTTGGTTGAGACTGTCGGAGACGAGGGTGTTCAAGGCCTCCATCTTGGCGTTGGCGCCATACATTTTCTTGATCATGCCCATCGGCACCATGCCCGGACGGAATCCTGGCACGTTGGCGCGGTGGCGCATCTGCTTCAACGTCTTTTCTACATTCTCTTCATAGTCGGCTTTAACGACACTAATCTTGATGGAGATGAGGTTCTCTCCTTTTGTGCTTTGTGTGATGTTCATTTCTATATAATTGATTGTCTATAACTTGTGCGGATGAAGGGACTCGAACCCTTACTTCTCTCGAAACCAGATCCTAAGTCTGGCGCGTCTACCAATTCCGCCACACCCGCGTGTGCGATTGATTTTTGAGGGCGCAAAGATACGACTTTTTATTTATTAAGGTGTAAAAAAAACTTAGTTCTTCACATCCAAGGCCTCCCGCAAGGCATTCCCGATAAGCATAAACGCCAGCACGAGGAGCATGATGGCGATGCCCGGCAGGATGGCAAGATAGGCCGCGTCGAGGATGATGAAGGCGTAGTTCTCCTTGATCATGCTGCCCCACGACGGCATGGGTGGCTGTACCCCGATGCCCAAGAAACTCAAGCCCGCCTCAAGCAAGATGGCCGAGGCGAAATTGGCCGCCGAAACCACGATGATGGGATTGAGGATGTTGGGCAAGATATGGTTGAAGATAATTCGCAAGTTTTTGAATCCCAACGCTTTGCCTGCTTCAACGAATGTCGTCTCGCGGATGGAGAGAATCTGTCCGCGCACGATGCGCGCCACCTCAACCCACATGGTCAAACCCACGGCGATGAACACCTGCGCGATGCCCTTGCCCAAGGCGAAGGTGATGGCGATGACGAGCAATAGGGTGGGGATGGACCACACCACATTGATGAACCACACCACCGCGTCATCTACCTTGCCTCGGAAGAAGCCGCCCAAGCTGCCCACCACGATGCCGATCATCAGACTGAGCAGCACGGCGATGAAGCCCACCGTCAGGCTGATGCGGCTGCCCAAGACGAGGCGGCTGAGGAAGTCGCGCCCGAACTGGTCGGTGCCAAGGAGGAACTTGCGGTGCTTCACGCAATGCGAGAGAATGAAGGCCTCGGCCTCAGTGTCGGAAACGAAAGGTTTGTTGGTAATATCCTTATTCTCAATAATTTCCGTCCTAATCGTTGTGCTTCCTTCTGGTTGGTAGAGAAACACCGTTGTTTGCTCCTTATTAATATATAGGCTGTCGAAAGGCAGGTAGGTGCAGTCGTCGGGGCAGCCTTGGAGCAAGAAGGTGAGGAACGGCGTTTTGGCAGGCGGGTTTTCTTTCGGGAGCATCAGCATATCCACCTCGAAGCCGGGCTTTTTCGTGCTGATTTCCAGTAGTTGGCGGTTGGCGTTGGGCGTTTTGTCTGGAATGACGAGGTAGGCAAACATGGCCACCAAAGCCCAAAGCAGCACGAAAAACGAGGCCGCCATTCCGAGCTTGTTGCTTCGGAAACGCTTCCAAGCCAATGCTTTAGGCGATTGGTTCTGTTTTGGATTGCTGCTCATGTTTGTCATTGGGTTTGTGCCGTCAAAAATACGGATTTCCCCATGAAATCGGCCCAAAAAAGAAAAAAGTGAAAATTTTGGTCGAAAAATGTATCCATTTCAGAAAAATGTAGTATTTTTGCAGCCGCAAAACCGATGGTGGATGTAGCTCAGTTGGTTAGAGTACCGGATTGTGGTTCCGTGGGTCGTGGGTTCGAGTCCCATCTTCCACCCAGTCAAAAAGAGGTTCGTTTGGGCCTCTTTTTTTGTGTTTTCTCTTGCATTTTCAGAAAAATGTGTATCTTTGCGGCAAAACTGATAGGAAATGAGGTATTACGACCCGCGCTATGATACGACGTTCAAGAAAGTGTTTCATCACCCCGACCTGCTCATAAGTTTCCTCAACGCCTTGTTGCCTTTGGACGATGACGAACAGGTGGAAAGCATCGAATATCTTTCTCCGGAGATGTTGCCGCCCACGCCCGACGGCAAGTTCTCCATCGTTGACGTGAACTGCAAGGATGCCAAGGGAAGGCAGTTCATTGTGGAAATGCAGATGGTTTGGAGTGAGGAATTCAAGACGAGGGTGTTGTTCAACGCGTCGAAAGCTTATGTAACCCAATTGGCGAAGGGCGAGGAATACAGGCTGCTGCGTCCCGTGTATTCCCTGAACCTCGTGAACGGCATTTTTGAGAAAGACTTGCCCGAGGACGAGTACTATCACTTCTATCAATTGGTGCATGAGCGTCATACCGACAAAGTCATCGAAGGCTTGCATATCCTTTTCGTGGAGTTGCCCAAGTTCAACCCGGCTGACTGGAAGGAAAAGAAAAAGATGAAGCGCTTGTGGTTGCGTTTCCTGACCGAGATTAATCCATCGACGAGAGAGGCTCCTGCCGAGTTGGTGAAAGACCCCATTGTAGGCAAGGCTGTCTCGCTGATGGAAGAATCGGCGATGACTGACACCGAGCGCTATTTGTATGAGAAGAATCTTGACAACATTCGCGTTGAGAAAAGCATTGTTGGCGAAGCGTGGGAGAAAGGCATGGCACAAGGCATGGCACAAGGCATGGCACAAGGCGTGGCGCAAGGCATGGTGCAAGGCATTCTTCAAGTGGCCAAAAACATGAAAGCCGCTGGTGTGGACGAGGCCGTCATCATGGCTACGACGGGGCTGACGGGAGAAGAAATGGACCAACTATAAAAGCACCCGACCATGGCTGTATTGACAATGTTCTATGGAATCATCATTTCCATGTATTATTACGACAACCGTCAGCATCTGATGTTTTGCCTTACATTGGGAAAGGCATTTTTGCCCTTCTTTCGGACAAGTCGTTTTTTAGGAGGGTAAAAGTCTTTTTGGGAAGCATCCAATGGCCCAATGGAGCCGACCTTTGTCCTGATACTTTATATTTGGATTCGACAATCGTATAAATATATAAAGTTTTAATAACCAATAAAATACAAAAAAAGAAGAAAAGAAATAATCCCCTAACATACTAACCCCCTGAGCTTTACGCTCTTGTTCTCATCGTTGGAAACTGGACACTTTCAAATTAGCGAGAATAAGTGCTTTAAGTTCGCGTCAAAAGGCGTGGACTTTTTGTGCTTACCTGCTAATTTGGTAGTCCAGAAATAAACCACAACGATAGGTGATGCAAAAAGTTTCACGCTTTTTCTATTGCTTTTTCGGACAAGGGCATGAGCCTCAAACAGCCGAAAAACAACATGGAAAAAGACGAACACATCTCGGAACCCCAATTCCACCTCGGAAAGATGATAAAGGCCGAACTCGCACGGCAAGGGCGCAGCATCACTTGGTTGGCACACCAGATCGACTGCACCCGCGAGAATCTTTACCAGCTTTTCCGCAACCCGTGGATTCATGCCGAAACCCTATATAAAATAACGTGAGTTCGATATAAGCAATCAAAAGAGAACCAGTTGGTTATCGGAGTAATGCTCAAGAGATATTGTGGGTTTCTTTGGGA
>JBGUHI010000107.1:0-25666 GCA_045111995.1 Candidatus Limimorpha sp.
GCCAACTTCCAAATCAACAGCTACGCCATCACTGCCACGGCCAACCCGACTGAGGGTGGTACTGTCAGCGGCGCTGGAACCTACAACCACGGCCAAAGCTGCACGCTGACCGCCACGGCCAACACGGGCTACACCTTCCTCAACTGGACGAAGAACGGCACGGTGGTAAGCACTAACGCCACCTACACGTTCACGGTGACCGAGGCCGGTGCCTACGTGGCTAACTTCCAAATCAACAGCTATGACATCACCGCCACGGCCAACCCGACTGCGGGCGGCACTGTCACTGGCGCTGGCACCTACAACCACGGCCAGAGCTGCACGCTGACCGCGACGGCTGCCACGGGCTACACCTTTGGTAATTGGATGAAAAACGGTGTGGTTGTTTCCATCAGCCCAAGCTACACGTTCACTGTGACTGAGGATGCCTCTTTTGTGGCGAACTTCACCTCTAACATCTATGTGGTTACTGTTTCGGCTGACCCGACGGAAGGTGGTACAGTAACAGGAGGATCCGCATATCACTATGGAGCGAATTGTACTGTCTCGGCCATACCCAATTCGGGCTACAGCTTTATCAACTGGACGAAGAACGGCACAGTGGTCTCTACCGATGCCAACTACTCCTTCACGGTCACGCAAGACACGGATTTAGTGGCACACTTCGCTCTTGACCACTACAACATCACCGTTTCAGTCAATCCCGATGAAGCCGGAACGGCAACAGGAGGAGGCAGCTTCCTTTATGGTGAAAGTTGCACCTTGACGGCGACAGCCAACACGGGCTACAGCTTCGTCAACTGGACGAAGAACGGCACGGTGGTAAGCACTAACGCTGTCTATAGCTTCGTCGTTACCGGCGACGGAAACTACGTGGCCAACTTCTCCACCTCATACCACACCATTACTGTGGTGGCTGAACCCGCCGAAGGTGGCGTTGTTTATGGTAACGGCACCTACCAGTACGGACACATTACCACGTTGCGCGCAATCGCCAATGAGGGCTATACCTTCGTCAACTGGACGAAAGATGGCGTTAGCATCTCGACGAATCCCATTTATCCTGTTGTGGTGAGAGAAGATGCCCAATACGTGGCTCACTTCCGCAGCCTCGACTATGAGATTAAAGCCAAGACCGATCCGGAATACACTGGCATCATCACAGGCGAAGGATTCTTCAACTATGGAGAGACTTGTACGCTGACGGTCACGCCGAATAGCGGATACGGGTTCGTCAATTGGACGTTGGATGGCGAAGTCGTTTCGGAAAACGAGACCTTCTCCTTCGTTGTGACACAATCTCAGTTATACGTCGCACATCTGCAACTCTTGGATGGTGTTGGTGAACAAAGTGGTATCACGGTATCGCTGTATCCGAATCCTACCAAGAACAACTTGACAGTGGAGGTTTCCGAGCCTGTCAATTTGATCGAGATTTACAATGTCAATGGAGCGTTGGTTTACAGACAGAGCAATTGTTCCGACAAGGTTGAAATCAATGTTGCAACCTATGCCATCGGAACCTACACAATCCGTCTGACCACCGACAGCACCGTCCAAATCAGAAGGTTTGTAAAAGACTAAAGAGATCTTCCGATCATTCCCGGGAAGACCCATATCCGAGCGAAAGGATATGGGTCTTTTCGTCTTTTTGTGCCGAAGATTTATAGGCAAAAGGAATAAATTCTTATTTTTGCCTCTTCATACAAAAACACGGGTAAATGAGCTTTTTGGACAACCTTTTCCATATTGAATCCATCGAAGAAACCGATAACGGCTTCACGTCCACGTTGCGCTGCAATCCCGAGCACTTGATCTATCGTGCGCATTTTCCAGGCAATCCCATCACACCAGGCGCTTGCCTGCTGCAAACCGCTGGCGAGTTGCTGCAACGAAAACTGGGTAGGCCATTGTTTTTGAAGTCGTCCAAGAACGTCAAATACCTTAACGTGCTTGTGCCTGCCGAAGACAAGGAAGTGCGCTTCGTGTTTTCTGGCCTGGCCGAGAGCGAGACAGAAAGCAAGGCACAAGTCACCGTCGCCGACGAGACCCAAGTTTATACCAAGATGTCGTTGACTTTCAACCATGAACCCCTCTGATGCCATAGAGACACAAACCCTGGTGCAGCAACAGAAAACCTGCGTGCTGATGCCGACCTACAACAACGGCGGCACGTTGCGCAACGTGGTGGAACGTGTGTTGACCTATTGCCCCAACGTCATCGTCGTCAACGACGGCTGCACCGACAACTCCGCCGAAATCCTGGCCTCGTTCGGCAACCGCATCACCGTGGTCGACTATGGCTGCAACCGTGGCAAGGGTTATGCCCTGAAACAAGGCTTCAAGGAAGCCAAGGCCATGGGTTTCGACCATGTCATCACCATCGACAGCGACGGACAGCATTTCCCCGAGGACATCCCCTTGTTTGTCGAAGCCTTGGAACAACACCCCTGCGCTCTCATCGTAGGCAGCCGCAACCTGAAACAAGACAACATGCCTGGCAAGAACACGTTCGCCAACAAGTTCTCGAACTTTTGGTTCAGGCTTCAGACATGGATTGATTTGCCCGACACGCAGACGGGCTACCGTTTGTATCCCTTGAAACGGCTCCCCCGAATCTTCAGCGCACGCTATGAGGCCGAGTTGTCGCTGCTGGTCTTCTCCGCTTGGCGCGGCACCGACCTGGTGCCCATCAAGGTCAATGTGTTCTATCCCAAAGACCGCGTCACGCATTTCCGTCCGTTCTGGGACTTCTTCCGCATCAGCGTGCTCAACACCGTTCTCTGCCTCGTGGCTCTCGTCTACGGCTGGCCCTCGCGCTTGATACACAAACTGTTTAGGAGGAAAAAGGCATGAACAAGTTCTTCCTGTCCATCTACGACCGCCTGTCGCGCAACAGGCCGCTTTCGATTGCCCTGCTGTTGGTGATTACGGCCTTGTGCGTGTTCTCGGCGCTGCGACTGGACTACAAGGAAGACATCGCCGACTTTTTGCCCACCGACCCCGAGAAAGAACGCTACACTTCGGTCTACAGCGACCTGGGCGACCAAGGGCAAATCACGGTCATTTTCTTCGCCGACACCTCCCAAATGGATGTCGCCGAGGCCGTCGATGCCATCATTGAGGCCATGGATGCCTTTGAAAGCCATTGGAAGGAATGCGACACCGCCCAGATCGTCAGCGACCTGCAGTGCCGTGTCGACGGCAGCCAGGTATTTGATGCCATCGATTTCATCCGCGAGAACCAAGCCTTGTTTCTCACCGAGAGCGACTACCAGCGCATGGACTCCCTGCTGGCCGACCCGGGCCACGTGGCCACCAGCATGGCCAATATTAAAAGGACTTTGTCGATGCCCACGGCTGGTTTTGTCGTCGACGGCCTCAAGGCCGACCCGCTCGGTCTCTATTCGCCCTCCCTGCAACGCCTCAACGCCCTCAACCCCACGTTGAACTACCGTTTGGAGGACGAATACCTTTTCAACGACAGCGGCGACAAAGGCTTCGCCTTCTTCTCGTCGCCTTTCTCGGGCAGCGACACGCAAGGCAACGCCAAAGTCGTGGACTTGATTGACAAAGTGACCGAACTGACCGAGAGCGAGCATCCCAATGTGCGGATTTCGGCTGTCGGCGCGCCCACTATCGCCGTCACCAATGCGCGACAAATCAAGCACGACAGTTTTCTTTCCATCGCCTTGGCCTTGGCGTTTATTTTCGGCATTCTCTTGTTCACCATGGCACGCAAGCGCAACCTCTTGTGGCTCGGCATCGCCCTCCTCTTCGGCTGGATCTTCGCCTTGGCGGTCATCGCCTTGTTCAAGACGAGCATCTCCCTTATCGTGGTGGGCATCGGTTCGGTCATCGTAGGTATCGCGGTCAACTACCCGCTGCATTACCTCGACCACATCAAGCAGGAACCCGACAAACGCGAGGCCTTGAAGGATGTCATACAGCCTTTGGTCATAGGCAACCTCACCACCGTGGCGGCCTTCGCCTGCCTTGTCTTCGTGAAGGCCGAGGCCATGCGCGACTTGGGGATTTTCGGCGCCTTGACATTGGTGGGCACCATTCTCTTCGTGATGGTTTTCTTGCCTTTGTTTGCCGTCGTGCCGAAAAAGGCCAATAAACTCTTCGTCGACGACGGCAAGGCTCCGTCCGAAACTTGGCGCAAGGTCAAGTTGTACGCTTTCTGGCCTTTGGTCGTCATCACTTTGATACTCGCTTATTTCGGACAAAGTACCGTTTTCGACGCCGACCTGCATAACATCAACTACATGACCGAGCAGCAGCAAAAGGACTTGACGATTTTGAATGAGTCGCTGCAAAAGGAAGGCGAAACGGACTTGATTTATGTGGTTTCGGAAGCCGCTGATTTACAGGAGTCTATAAGGCAAAACGAAACCCTAATGGCCGAATTCAGAAACATCATGCCCGACAGCGTGAATTACAGCGTTTCGGGCTTGGACGGCTTGTTGCCCTCGCTGCAAATGCAGGAACATTCGCTTGAACTTTGGCAGGATTTTTGGCAACGCCATCCCAATGTCGTGGAGCAAATCAAGGCGGAATCCTTGAAAGTTGGATTCACCGAAAATGCCTTTTCACCGTTCACCGACGGCATTACAAAGGAATATAAACCGTTGAACGATAGTGAGATGCAGCCGTTGATGGCTTTGTGCAAAACCTACGCCTTGCAGCACGATTCTTTGTCGCGGGTGGTCAATTTTGTGCGTGTGCCGGTTTTGGCCGCCGGACCATTGAAACAGCAGTTGCGCCAAGCCTTTCCCGATACAGGTTTCGCGTTCAGTATCAGTGATGTAGGCAACAATTTGGTCACGGCCTTGTCCGACGACTTCGACTACATCCTCTATGTGTGCAGCATCGTGGTGTTCTTCTTCCTTTGTCTCTCGTTCGGGCGTCTGGAACTGTCGCTCATGGCCTTCCTGCCTTTGACGGTTGGCTGGGCTTGGATCTTGGGCATCATGCACTTAGGCGGCATCAAGTTCAACATCATCAATATCATTTTGGCCACGTTTATCTTTGGTCAGGGCGACGACTACACCATCTTCATCACTGAAGGTCTCCTCTACGAATACGCCTACGGCAAGCGGATGCTGAAGAACTATCGCAATAGTGTGATTCTCAGTGGAATATTGATGTTTATCGGCATCGGTGCGCTGATTTTTGCCAAGCATCCTGCCATGCGTTCCTTGGCCGAGGTGGCCATCATCGGCATGGCGACGGTGGTCTTCATGGCCTGCTACCTGCCGCCTGTCGTCTTCGGCTGGCTGACCAAGAAGAAAGGCCAACTCCGGCAGGTGCCATTGACCTTGAAAAGGTTGGTTTATACCATCGTGTCGTTACTCGTGTTCGTATTCTTCGTGTTCGTGTTGTTCACGCCTTTTACATTGGTTTACATGCTTTTGGGTCCAAACACGGAAAAGAAACGTTATCTTTACCATAGGATTATCGCCAGCATCATGCGCTTGGCACTGAGGTTGTTGCCGGGCGTGAAGTTCCATCTTGACAACGAATATGGCGAGACCTTCGGGAAGCCCGCCGTTATCATCGCCAACCACCAGTCGCATCTCGACCTGTTGTGCACCATCATGCTGCATCCCAAAGTTGTGCTGCTCACCACCGACTGGGTGTGGAAAAACCCCATCTACGGCCTCGTTATCCGCTATGCCGAGTATTATCCCGTGTCGGATGGATACGACAAGAACGTTGAACGCCTGCAAAACTTGGTGGAACGCGGCTATTCGGTGGTGGTCTTCCCCGAGGGCACACGTTCGGAGACGGGCGAGATACTCCGTTTCCACAAAGGGGCTTTCCAACTGGCTCAGTCGCTACATCTCGACATCCTGCCGGTCTTCATCCACGGTGCCAACCACGTGATGCCCAAAAAAGACGTGGTGTTGCGCGAAGGCCAGTTGCGTGTAGTGATAGAGCGGCGCACGCCATACGATGCGTTGGCTTCAAAAGAGACACGAGCCTTGACCTCGCAATTCCGTGCCTACTATATCCAACATTTCGCTGAACTCAGGAACCGGATTGAGGACACTGAATACGTGTTGCCTTTCGTGCGCTACAAATACATCTACAAAGGTCAGGAAGTGGAGCGCGCTTGTCGTCGCAACCTAAAGAGAATCAAGGCACACGCTTCGGAAATCGATGCCATGGGGCAGAAGTCGGTGTTGGTTCAAGACAGCGGCTACGGCGAGTTGGCTTGGACCTTGGCCTTGGTGCACCGCGACATGCGGGTGTATGCCGTGGAAGCCGACGACGACAAGCATCTGGTGGCTGCACATACCAGTTACATTCCCGACAACCTGCATTTCGTGCAGGGTGCAGAAACAGTTCCGCAATGTGATTGTATTATTGAAACCCAAGAATTTTTGAAATGAAGAAATGCGTCATCATAGGAAGCGGTTTGGGCGGTCTTTCGACGGGTGTGATACTTGCGAAGAACGGCTACGAAGTCACCATCTTGGAACAAGCGCCGCAGGTGGGAGGGTGTCTGCAATGCTTTTCCCGCGAGGGCGTCAAGTTTGAGACGGGGATGCACTTTATCGGCAGCCTCGACGACGGCCAAGTGCTTTCGCATTATTTCAACTATCTCGGTATCAAAGACAAGGTGGAGTTCCATCGGTTGGATACCCAAGCATACGACGTGGTGTCGTTGCAAGGCGAGCGCTTTGGCTTTCCCAATGGTCGCGAGGCGTTCATTGAGAAGTTTGCGCAGCGTTTCCCTTCGCAGAGAGAGAACCTGGAACGCTACTATGAACAAATCGAACAAGTGGCGGCCTTGTCGCCGTTCCGCGACTTGCAGCAAAACGTCGACGAGAACCGTTTCATTGACGACGAGTTGATGCGTCAGAGCTTAAGCGAAGTGTTAGGCCAGACCATCACCGACCCATTGCTGCGTGAGGTGCTGGTAGGCAACCTTTCGCTCTATGCCGCGCAAAAAGACAAGACTCCTTTTTCCACCCACGCCTTTATCTTCGACTTCTACAACAAAGGAGCCTTTCGCATCGTGGGCGGCAGCGATGCCATCGTGAAGGCCCTGCGCGAAGTGCTTGAGCAACATGGTGGCACAATCCTGACCAGGCAAAAGGTGGCAAAGATACTTGTCGAAGGCAAGAAAGCCATCGGCGTGACGACCCAAAACGGCCAGACTTTCGCCGCCGACGTGGTCGTTTCCGACGTCAATCCCAAGCAAATGGTGGACTTGGTGGATCCTGGTGTTTTCACCGAGGCCTACAAGTCGCGCATCAAGGGCATCCCCGACACCATCTCCGTGTTTTCGCTCTTCCTTCGCTTCAAGGACGGAGCGATGCCCTACATCAACTCCAACTTCTATGGCTTCCATACCGATTCGCCTTGGAAGATGAGTGGGACGGTCGATGGAACTTGGCCGCAAGGCTATCTCTATATGCACCATTGCCACGAGAACAACCCCACAACGGCTAAGGGCGGTGTCGTCTTGGCCTACATGTCGATGGATGCGGTGAAACAATGGAGCGAAACGAACCTTGGCCGCAGAGGCGAGGACTACGAGCGTTTCAAGCACGACATGTCAGAACGCCTGATAGCTGCCGTGGAACAGGATTTCCCAGGCTTTAGGGAAGCCTTGGCGGATTATTATGCAGCAACCCCGTTGACTTACCGCGACTATACGTTGACCCCCGAGGGCTCCATCTACGGTCTTGCCAAGAATGTGCACAACATTGCTGACAGGGTGTCGTTCAAGACAAAGATCCCCAACCTGTTTCTTGTGGGGCAAAACATCAACTCGCACGGTATGTTGGGCGTATTGGTGGGCACGATGACGGTGTGCCGGCATCTGCTGGGCGAGGGAATCGTGCGACGGCAGATGATTGACGCCAACAGAAAGACCGTCGTCGTCATCGGGGGCGGCTTGGGCGGACTGGTCTCGGGCGCGTTGCTCGCCAAGGAAGGCTACAAGGTGACGGTGCTCGAAAAGAACGCCATCATCGGAGGCGGCTTGCAGACCTTCAAGCGCAAAGGCGTGAGCTTCCCGACGGGGATGCACGTGTTTGGCGGCTTTGGCGACGACGGACCAATGCGGAAACTCTTCACCTATCTCGGCATCATGGACCGCCTCTCCATCCGCGCCATGGATGCCGATGGCTATGACGTGGTGACGGTGTTGGAGGACGGCAAGACCTATCGCCTGCCACAAGGCAAGGAATGCCATATCGAGTATTTGGCAGAGGCGTTTCCCGAAGAGCGTGCGCAAATAAAGGCTTATGTCGAAAAACTGTTCGCCCTATCGCAAGAAGAGGAACTCTTCTATTTGCGAGAGCAAAAGTCGCAGGTTTTCATGACAGTATCGGAGGATGCTCTGCTGCCATACGACGAACTGATGGACCATTACATCACCAATGCCAAGCTTAAAGGCGTGTTGGCTTACCTGAACCCGCTGATGGGCGGCGAGCCTGGCACAACCCCTGCTTTCATGAACGCCCTTCTCGGTGTGCTTCACATAGGCGGCACCTACCAATTCGTCGGGGGCAGCCAGCAAATGGCCGAATTGCTGAAAGAGGTGATAGAAATGGCTGGCGGACAAGTGATTGCCAACGAGGAAGTGGTCGGCATTGAGGTGGAAAACCAAAAGGTGGGTCGGGTAGTCACCAAAAACGGAAACGTCTATCGCGCCGACGGCTATGTCTCCGACGTGCATCCCGACATGCTGCTGCGTTTGGTGGACGAAAAGGTCTTCCCCGTGTCGTTCAGGAAACGCCTTCAGTCGATACCTGAGACCCGCTCCAGCTTCAAGGTCTACGTCAAGTTCAAGGAAGGCGCTTTCCCATACTTCAACCACACAAAATACTGCCTATCAGACTATGACGCCAAGTTTGACCTGACAGCCCTGCAACAGCGCAACTGGCCCAACGCCTTGATGTATTACACCCCAGCAGTCGAACAACAAGGCCCTTCCGCAGAGACGATGGTCATCATCGGAGAGATGCCTTTCGAGTGGGTCAAGCCTTGGGAAGACACAAAGACCGGACACAGGGGAGAGGCCTACGAAAAATGGAAAAAGGCAATGACGGAGCAAACGATCGGTTTCATGGAAAGAATCTATCCCGACTTCCGCGACTGCATCGATTTCGTTCTGGCCTCTTCGCCGCTCACCATCCGCGACTACTACGGCAACAAGGAGGGTTCCAACTACGGTTTCCTGAAGGACAGCCACAACATCATGCTCTCGCAAATGTCTGTATTTACGAAAGTTAAGAACCTCTATCTCACCGGTCAAAACGTCAACATCCACGGCATGTGTGGCGTGTCGCTCACGGCCATTCAGACCGCCGAGGCCTTTGTGGGTGCCAATGCCATTGTACGCAAAATAAACAAGAGTTAAAACCGACTATATTATTTTTTGTATTTTTGCAGTTCCAACAATATGAAATGGACACAATAAAACTGAAACTCATCTATCCTAGGTGGAACAAGCTTCCGGGTCAGACGACGTTTAACCTGCCGCCTCACGGCCCAGTGGCTTTTGCCGCCACTTTGCCTGAATATGTCGACATCTCGTTCACCGACGAGAACGTCGAGCCTATCGATTTTGACGAGGAATGCGACCTCGTGGCTCTCTCGATGATGCTCACCACGCAGGTGAAGCGCGGCTGGGCCATCGCCGAAGAATACCACAAGCGCGGCAAGACCGTCCTTGCCGGCGGCATCTCCACCATGCTTCACGCCGAGGAAATGGTCAACCATGTCGATAGCGTCTTCTTGGGCGAGTCGGAAGGCCGCTCCGAGCAGGTCATCCTCGACTGGAAAAACGGATGCCTGAAGAAAATCTACAACTTTATCGGCAACCAGCCCGACATCGCTACGGTGGGGCCTTGCCGTCGCGACCTCTACAAACGCGACCTCTACAACCACAAAGGTGTCCAGATGGTCGACCTCTTCAACGCAAGCCGTGGCTGCCGCTTCAGCTGCTATCCCTGCGCGGTTTCCTATCTTGGCGGACGCAAGTTCCGCCCCCGCCCCGTTGACAAAGTAGTGGAAGACATGGCGGGCATCGACAACAACCGCCTGTTCATCGTCGACAACTCGTTGGCGCAAGACAAGCAGTGGGAAATGGACCTCTTCCGCGCCATCGCGCCGCTGAAAAAGAAATGGATCAGCCACACCATCGAGGACGACCCTGAGGTGCTCGACTTGGCAGCCAAGGCAGGCGCGTGGTATGTGTATCAGGCCGTCTACGACACCTCCGACTACATCAAGGAGCGCGTGAAACGCTACCATGACTACGGCATCGGCGTGGAAGGCACCATCCTCTTTGGACTCGACAACCAGACCGAAGACGACATCAAGCGTTTGATTGACTTCTTGGGTGAAATCGACCTCGACCTGGCCGAGTTCACCATCTTTGCGCCGTTCCCGCACACCAAAGGCCACGACGACCTGCTGCGTCAAGGCCGCATCTTCGACTTCGACTGGGACCACTACAACGCTGGCCAGGTGGTGTTTCAACCCAAACACATGTCGCCCGAAAAGCTGCAAGACCTCTACGACTATGCGTGGAAGAGCTTCTATGCCAGCGAAACGCAAGAGTCGAAGATGTTCCGCCTGTTCTGCAACGTCGCCCTGCGCGAGATGGAAGACGGCACCTACCGCCCGCGCGACCGCCGCTTGGCCAACAAGTCGTTTGGCCGCGACGTCGACCGCAGCAAGCGCAACGTAAATGTTAGGGCAGAGAGCCAGAAATTGGTTTTGAGAAGCGAATAACATTAGGAATGCGGAATAGTGAAATACGAAGTATTCGACGTAGTCAATGCGGAATCTCGAAATCTGAAATCTGAAATCTGAAAAAGCCATCAGCCATCAGCCAACCAAGTTGAAAGCTGATTGCTGAAAGCAAAAAATTTGAAATCTGAAATCCTGAAATCCTGAAATCTGAAAATGCCATCAGCCATCAGCCAACCAAGTTGAAAGCTGATAGCTGAAAGCAAAAAATCTGAAATCTGAAATCCTGAAATCTGAAATCCAAAATGAAAGTCTCCCCAGAATATTACGACGAAATCTTCCCCTTCAAGGGCGAGTGGGACATGGAATCCACCTGCGGCCTGAAAATCAGGGAAGCGGAAGGTAAGACCTACGTCATCGTCACAGAATTGTATCAAGACAACCCAGGCACCTCCGTGACCTATGCCGGAAAGAAACTGGCCGACCAGATTTGTGAGGCAAAGAACCTGAAACTGGAAGACATCGTCTATCTGGAGTGCACCCCCAACACCAACTCGAAACTGTCGTTCTACGACGAGGAGTATTTCCAGGTGGACTTCCTTGCCGACATGCAGCACAAATACCGCCAACTTTCGAAAGAAGAAGCGGTTAAAATACTGACTCAATGAGACAAAGAGCATTACTGGTTTGTAGTTTGTTTTTTTTATGGTTAGGAATGGCTAAGGCGCAAGAGAAAATCCCGATTTGGAAAGGCGTTCGTGTCAAAGGGGCTCACAAGGTGGCTTTGATACCGTTTGTCGCCGATGACAACCCCGAAGGGAAAGCCATCATCATATGTCCGGGCGGCAGTTACTATTGGCTCGACAAGAAGGTGGAAGGCGACTCTGTGGCCATGTGGCTTCGCGACAGGGGCATCTCAGCTTTCGTGCTGCATTACCGCACCGCCGGCGTTCCTGCTTTCGCTTGGCGTTACCGGTATCTCTTCCGTGGCTATCGCTATCCCGACATGCAGACCGATGCGCAACGTGCGTTGCAATGGGTGCGCGACCACGCCGACGAGTATCACATCAATCCTGAGAAAGTGGGCATGTTGGGGTTCTCGGCAGGAGGCCATCTCGTGCTGTCGGCGGCATTCTTCAAAGACCACGACTATCTCAAGCAAGCTGGTGTTGAGACCCAGACCAGCCTGCGCCCCGCTTTCGTCGCCTCGCTCTATCCCGTGGTCACCATGGCCGAGGATTGCGTTCACGAGCGTTCGCGTCGCGGGCTGTTTGGCGACACCCGGGTCAATGACGAGCGACTGCGGGATTCACTCTCGCTTGAGAGACATATCCCCGCCGATTGTCCGCCTGTTTTCCTTGTCAACTGCGTCGACGACCCCGTGGTCGACTACCATAACTCCGTTCTCCTCGACGAAGCCCTGACGACCGCCGGCGTGAACCATCGCTACATCCAATATGCGACAGGCGGCCATGGCTTTGGCGTGAGCGACTTCAAAGGCAGCGCCGAATGCCATGCCTGGAAGGACGAGTTCCTCAAATGGCTTCATGAAATCGGATATTAACAACTTCAAACATGGTTACAAACGATATAGAATATCAGTCCGTTGAACAGATTAAGGCCTATCAGGAAAACCTGCTGCACGAGGCCTTGGTTTACCTGAATGACCATTCCCCCTATTACCAGCGGATGTTCAAGAGCTATGGCATCCAAATCGACAAAATCAAGCACATCGAGGACATAGTGAAGATCCCGTTCACTGAGAAGAAAGACCTGCAACTCTTCAATGACGAGTTTCTCTGCTGCCCAAAAGACAAGATCATCGACTACATCACCACCTCAGGCACCCTCGGCGACCCCGTCACCTTCGGCTGCACCGAGAAAGACCTGCAACGCTTGGCCTACAACGAGAAGAAGTCGTTTGAATGTGCCGGACTGAGGCCTGGCGATGTGGTGCAGCTGATGACCACCTTGGACAAGCGCTTCATGGCAGGGTTGGCTTATTTCCTTGGTTTGCGCGAACTTGGCGCCGGCGTCATCCGTGTGGGCAACGGCATCCCCGAGTTGCAATGGGACACCATCCGCCGCATCAAGCCCGACACCATCATGTGCGTGCCGTCGTTCATCCTCAAGTTGATTCAATATGCCGAAGAACACGGCATCGACTATAAGAACAGCAGCATCCGCCGCATCATCGGCATCGGCGAAGGCTTGCGCGACCAAGACTTCAACCTCAACCTCTTGGGCAAGAAAATCAAGGAGAAATGGGATGTGCAGCTTTTCGCCACCTATTCCTCCACCGAGATGGGCGCCACCTTCTCGGAATGCGAACACGGCCTCGGCGGCCACGTGCATCCCGAACTGATTATCGTGGAGATTATCGGTGAGGATGGCCTGCCTGTCCCCGACGGCCAGCCAGGCGAAATCGTGGTCACCACCCTCGGCGTGGAAGCCATGCCGCTGCTGCGTTTCCGCACGGGCGACATCGCCGCCAAGATCGTCGACCAATGCAAGTGCGGGCGCAACTCCTACCGCCTCACCCCGCTCGTGGGACGCAAGAACAACATGATCAAACTGAAGGGCACCACGCTCTATCCACCTGCAATCAACGACGTGCTTGACAACACCGACTATGTGGAAAACTACGTCATCGAGGTGCGCCAAAGCGAGGCCGGCACCGACGATGTGGTGGTGAAGATAGGCCTGAAGTACCAGCCCGACTTCGATGTCGTCAAGGTGCTGAAAGACAGTTTCCGATCGCGCATCCGCGTGGCTCCGGCCATCGAAGTCCATCCCGTGGACGAGATCAGGAAGATCAACTACCCCGCCAAGAGCCGCAAACCCATCAAATTCATCGATTTAAGGAACAAATGACGACCTGTTTCGACGATATCAGACCGTTCAACGCCGACGAAATCCCCGCTGCCACCCAACGCATGGCCGACAGCGAAGTGATTCCCGCCATCGCGCTATATCTTGGTGTCCCCGACGACGCGCTCCGCGAACGGATACGCAGCATCAAGACCCTGAAGGAGTTCCAATTGGGACTGCTGAAAGAAGTGCTTGAAAGCCTTTTCAAAAAGACCACCACGCGGTTCGACTGGTCGGGAATAGAAAACATCAGCGAAACAAAACCTTACCTTTTCGTTTCGAACCACCGCGACATCGTGCTTGATGCCATGTTTCTGCAATACATCCTCAACGAGGCCGGGCAAAACACCTGCCAAATCACCTTCGGCAGCAACCTCATGTGCCATCCTTTCGTCATCGACTTCGGCAAGGTGAACAAGATGTTCCGCACCGAGCGCGGCGGCTCGCCCAAGGAGTTCTACAACAGCATGTTGCACATGTCGGAATATATGCGCCATGTCATTACAGAGGTGCACGAGTCGGTGTGGATTGCCCAACGCAACGGCCGCACCAAAAACGGCATCGACGCCACCGACCCGGCCATCGTCAAAATGTTCGGCATGAGCCGCCGCGACGACCGTGTGATTTCCTTGGCCGAATTGAACATCGTGCCAGTGGCGGTGTCGTATGAATGGGAGTCGTGCGACAAACTGAAGACCTTGGAACTGTATCTGACCAAGAAAAACGGCCATTACGAGAAACAGCCCAACGAGGACTTGAACAGCATCCTGACGGGCATCATGCAGCCCAAGGGCCATGTGCATTTCCATATCTGTCCGCAAGTCACCGAGGCCGACCTGAACGCCTTGAACGACTGCCCTTCGGGCGAGTTCTACAAGCGTGTGGCCGAACTGATGGACAGCCGCATCAACCCGAATTTCTATCTCCATCCTAACAACTACATCGCCCATGACCTGCGCAGCGGCACGGATACTTATGCCGAGCATTATACCAAAGAGCAGAAAGAAGCGTTTGTCAAATACATGGACTGGATGAACGACTATCCTGACATGGACCGCGCCGAATTGGAGGAGATTTTCTTGGGGATTTATGCGAATCCAGTATAACACTAAAATCACAATAAAATGTGATTTTATGGTACTGTCTCGGAAATAATACTTATCTTTGCAGCAAAATTACAACATATTGTGAATATGGGACAGGAAAGCATTGGCAAAAGGATACGGGAGAGACGCAAGGAATTGGGTGTCAATCAGCAAACTTTGGCTGATTTGGCAAGTGTGGGCATCAATACCTTATTGGCTATCGAACGGGGAGAGGGTAATCCTCAGTTATCCACCCTAACGGCCATTCTTGATACGCTCGGCCTTCAATTGGATATTAAACTGAAGACGATGGAGTATGAGACAGTGTAAGGTTTTTGTTCATGATAAAGAAGCGGGTCTGCTCCAAGAAACGGACAAACAGGGATATACGTTTACCTATGGTTCAGACTATAAGGGCAATCCTGTCTGTTTGGCCATGCCTGTTCGAGAGAAGCCGTATGAGTCTGATTATCTGTTTCCGTTTTTCTTTAATATGCTTTCAGAAGGCGAAAATCGTCAAATACAGTCGATGCTTTTGCACATTGACGAGAGCGATGATTTTGGAATCTTGTTGGCTACAGCCCAGGAAGATACGATAGGTGCCGTTACCGTAAAACCGATATGAAGATGAGAATGTTGAAAGTTTGTCCGAGTTCATTGGCTTCAGGTTTTGATACCTATTCGCCTGTTGCGCAAAGAACCTTGTTCGACGGGAAGAAGATTTCCCATATTCTTGATTTTGATAGTCCGGGCAATGATAATGCCGACCAAAAGGAATATGTGAAGCATGTCGGGAGAATCTCTCTATCGGGCGTACAGCCCAAGTCGGGCTTGACCTTGGATGCCAATGACCACTTGGCAAGGCCGAAAGAAGGGGAGCGTAGCCGATATATCCTCAAACCCGCGCCAACATCTTTTGCCTTGCTTGAGAGGAAGTATTGCCCTGCCAATGAACACCTTACGATGCAATTGGCATCACAGGTTTATCACATTGATACGGCTGCCAACGGACTTTGCTTTTTTCGTGATGGTGAGACGGCCTATCTGACACGTCGCTTTGATGTTGGGCCGGAAGGACAGAAATACCAACAGGAAGATTTTGCTTCGTTGGCGGGCTTGACCAAGGCCAATGGTGGCAGCGATTACAAGTACAGCAACTTGAGTTACGAGGATTGCGCCGACCTTATTCGCAGATACACCCATGCCGCGCAAGTGGAAATCTTGAAGTTTTTCCGTATGGTGGTGTTCAATTACCTGACCCTGAATGATGATGCGCATTTGAAAAACTTTTCCCTCATCAACCGAGGTGACGGTGAATACCGTTTGGCACCAGCCTACGACCTTGTCAATACGAGCCTGCACCTGTATGAGCCTCGGATTTTTGCCCTCGACAAAGGTTTGTTCAAGGAAGGAATGCAATTCTCTGATATAAAGTCGGTTGAGAGAAATGATTTTGAGGAGTTTGGTCGCCGTATTGGTATGGGTGGGCGTTTGGTGAAGCGGGAATTGGATTTCTTTGCCACTCCGCACCCGCTGGCCAAGGAACTTGTTGACCGGTCTTTCCTCTCGGAAGCCTTGAAACGCGATTATTGGCTGTCGTATGACTATCGTCGTGTTACATTGACTTTTGGAAAATGATGGCAAGGCTCCTTTTTGGCGTGATTTTTGTAGTGAATAGCATTTGTATTAACTATAAATCTACTAGTTATGAAGAAATTATTTTTATCTTTGATGCTTGTCATGGCAGGCATTTCAGTGTTTGCACAATGCAACAACAACGAAATTAACGAGCCAGTCGTTTCGACGACCACGACACTTTTAACCGCTGGTGGTGGTTATATGGCACGCGATGGTCGCAATCTCATGCTTGACGGCCGCGAATTGACGGATGCCGAAGTAAGGGAGCTTGTCGGTGCCGAAAACTACCAGACTTATCTCGGTGCCAAGAAACAAATCACAACAGGACGCGTTTTCACGGGCGTGTTTATTGGGACGGCTGCTGCAACTGTGGTTTGTTGGACCGCTGCAGTTGCCACCAACGACAAGGATTTTATGTATTTAAGTTACATTCCAGCCCTTGCCGCCGACGTGAGCTGTCCGCTCATGTGCATCTTCGGCGGTATTGGCAAAGGTCGTATGAACTGGGTGGCTGAAGAATACAACAAGCAAAGCAAATCGTCGGTTTCTTACAACGTTTCGCCGTCGGTCATGCGTTGCAGTGCCATGCCTGACCAAGCCAACATCGGTGTTGGAATGACGTTCAGCGTCAATTTCTAGTCTTTGATTAATTTTTGGTAATCGACTTTCCCGTTGCCGTTCATCGGCAGGGCGTCGATGAACGCGATGGCCGCCGGAACAAGGTGTTCGGGCAAATTGTCCTTGCAAAATGCCAACAGTTCCGCAAGGGTGGCTTCGTTTTCTTTCAGCACCACGAAAGCCTTGGGCAGATGGCTCTCCGAATGCTCGGGGTCTTGCGTCGGCACCACGGCGCATGCCGTCACCGCTGGGTGTCGCATCAGGCAGTCCTCGATTTCGACGGGAAACACCTTGGAGCCGTCGTGGCGCACAATCATGCGCTTTTTGCGGCCAATCACGAAGACGTTGCCCTCGTCGTCCACATAGCCCATGTCGCCCGTGTGCAGCCATTGTTTGCCGTCGGCGTGGGTCTGGATGAGGCGCTGAGTGGCCTCCTCGTTTTTGTAGTATCCGAGGAACTTCATCTTGGAGCGCACACAAATCTCGTCGTCAAAAGTCTTGACTTCGTAACACCTCACGGGTTGGCCCGAAAAGCCCTGCTCGTATTGGTGCGGGCAGCCTTGTGGCGTGAACGAGATGACACCGGCGGTCTCGGTCATGCCGTAGGCCTTGGTGACGTCGTAGGGGCAATTCCCTCGACGCAGACACTCGTTGATGCGCTTCTCAAAGCCCGTGTTCAGGATGTCGCCCGCCACATTGATGGATTTGAGGTAGGAGAAGTCTTCCGTCACCTCTTTTTCCGCGTTGACGAAATCCCAATAGGCGGGCACCGAGAAGACATGTTGGGGCTTGTGTTGGGTCAAGATCTTCAGGAACTTCTCGCGGGGAGCGATAGGGATGACAACGACACGAATGCCATAGAACAAGGGAAGCATCAAGGTGTTTGCACCAAAGAAAGCGAAGATGGGCAGGATGCAAAGGGCGGTATCTTCGCTCGACATGTTGTTGAGGACAGGCGGGTCGGGAAACATGGAATGCATGATGTTCTCGGTGGAGAGCATCACGCTTTTCACCGTGCCCGTCGTGCCGCTGGTTTGGAACAAGGCCGTCATCTCGTCGGGCTTCCAATGGTAAGGCTCGCTCTCGTCCTTGCCTTGCGCCGTCTTGTAGAAGTCCTTCCAATGGCAGAACTTCTTGTGCTTGCGGAACACTTTTCTCCGTCCGTTGAACCATTCGCCTACGCCAAACCAGAACGACATTCCCGGGATGGAGTCGGCACCCGAGCACACCACCACTTTCTCGACGTTGAGACGGGTGTCGGCGGTGGCCAGGCGGGCTGCGTAAAGCCCCATCACAAACAGCATCTTCGAGCGTGTCCTGTCGACGATTTTGCAAAACTCCTCGGGGGTGTATCTGACATCGATCATGCAGGGGATGGCGCCAATCTTGTTCAAGGCAAGGAAACACATCAGCGACTCGGGCATGGAAGGCAGCGCGACACTGATGATGTCGCCGCGACCCACACCGTGGTTCCTGAAAGCCATCGCCGTAATGTCGATGCGTTCCAACAACTGTTGGAAGCTCGTCTCCACCTTAAAATAACTCAAGGCCGTCTTGTCGGAGTACCTTTCTGCCGATGCCTTAAATGTTTCGTATAAACCTAAGAAAAGGCTTTCTTTCATATTGTCGGACATGAGCGAAGTGCATATCTAAACAAGGTGCAAAGATACAAAAACTTCTTAATAGTTTAGAAAAGGACGTGTTTCATTGGAAAAAGGGGTCGTTTGGAAGGGTAAGAAGAAAAAGTCGTATTTTTGCAGGCTAAACCATTCGAAAGTCAAAACGTTGCGATGATAGACAAATTTCCCAATCCGAGAAGAAAACATTGCGAGACCGGCACTTTTCTGAACATGTTGGAATATTGCGGGTATCAAATTAGCGAGCCGATGGCTTTTGGGATAGGTTCGGGGATCTATTTCCTTTATTCGCCTTTCCTGCGGATGCGCGGCATCATCTTGCCCATGCTCCGCATCAAGCCAGCCTGCATCGTGAAGAACTTCGCCGAGAGGATGAACATTGGCTTTCATGGAATGAAGTACGGCTGCAAGGTGAACAAGGCGATGCGCGACCTCGACGAGCTGGTGGAGAAGAATGTCCCCGTCGGCGTGGTGGTCAGCGTGGGCGGCTTGAATTACTTTGGCAAAATCGTCAACGAGTCGAATTTCAACGGCCATGTGCTCACGGTCATCGGCAAGGAGGACTCCAATTACATCATCGCCGACTCCGACAGCCGCCTGTCCACCGACGACTATGTCTACATCGACGAGGCGACCATGCGCAAGGTGCGTTTTGCCAAAGGCTTGGCTGCGCCCCAAGGCCGCATGTTCTACCTCGACCCGCCTGCCCCTGGCTTTGCCGAGAAGGTCGACCTGAAGCCCGCCATCGTCAAAGGCTTGGAGGAGAGCTGCTACCGCATGTTGCGGATGCCGCTGGCTTACTATGGCTATACGGGCCTGCATTGCTTCGCCAAGAACCTCAAACGCTGGAAAGTCTATTTCTCTAACGAGTTGCGAGGCTACATCCTGCTGTGGTTCTACCGGCTCATCGAGACGGCGGGAACGGGCGGCGCAGGCTACCGTTACATGTATTCCGACTTCCTGAAAGAGGCCGCAGGCGTGTTCCAGAACGAGGTGCTCGACGACTGCTCGAAGCTGATGGGCGAGGATGCCGACACCTGGCGCCAGTTCTCCCTGGACTGCCGCCGCTACATGAAGAGCGAAAATGTGACCTTGAACGAAATGGCGGACATCTTGGAGACCATCGGGCAACAGGAAAAGAAGATTTTCACCAAGATTGACACGGAATTTCTGAAATCCGGTTTGGTGCGGAAATACGCATAAATATAAAGAAGATAACGCTATGGGACCCTTGATCCAAAAGACATCGCGTTGCGCCGTCATCGGCCACGGCAGCTGGGCTACGGCCATCGCCAAAGTGTTGACCATGAACGACCCTTCGGTTTGCTGGTATGTCCGCAACCAAGAAGTGATTGAGTCGCTGCGCACCGAAGGCCACAACTGCCGATACCTAATCGACATCGAGTTCGACATGAGCCGGATCCATCTCACTGACGACGTGAACGAGGCCGTCAGCAGGGCCGACATCATCTTTTTGGTGACCCCGGCACCCTATCTGAAGAGTTATCTCTCCGACTTGAAGATCCCCTTGAAAGACAAGATGCTGGTCTCGGCCATCAAGGGCATCGTCCCCGACGAGAAACTGGTGGTCACGGAGTATCTGAAACAACACTATGGCCTTTCTTGCGCCCAGCTGTGTTTTATCAGCGGACCGACTCACGCCGAGGAGGTAGGGCATGGGCGACTCACCTACATGACGTTGGCTTGTTCCAACATCGGTAACGCCCGCGTGGTGGGCGAGAAGCTGAAGACGCCTTTCATCAAAGTGAGTGCCTTGAGGAGCATGTCATATCTGGAGCACGCCTCGGTGCTGAAGAACATCTACTCCGTGATGGTCGGCATGGCGGTGGGCCTGGGCTATGGCGACAACTTCATCGCCGTGTTGGTGTCGAACTGCATCAAGGAGATGTATTTCTTGCTCGACCCGCAGAGCGTCAACGAACTCACCAAGTTCGACCCTTCCAACTTCTTCGGCGACTTGCTGGTGTCGTGCTATTCGAGCCATAGCCGCAACCGCCAGTTGGGCATGTTGATAGGCCGTGGCAATACGGTGAAGTCCGCCCTCAACGAAATGACCATGGTGGCCGAGGGCTATTATTCCTCCGCGATGTTGCCTTCGCTCCCCGAAGAGCAACGCAAGCAACTCCCCATTGCCGAGAAGGCCTATCAGGTGCTGCATGAGGGCATGTCGGCCCGCAAGGCCATGAAAGACCTTGAGAGTCTTTTGGAATAATCAATGAATGATTAGACGCGAGACCGAACGGATGCTGATTAAAGCAGGTACGCCAAGGCTGCGATGAGGCCGATGATGGCAAGGATGAAGAGGATGACTCTCCATGCCGAGACGGGCGACTTGCCGCCCACCTTGCCCGTCTGTCCGTTCACGGCAAACTGGTACACCTTGTTCTTATACTTGAACGATGAAATCCAAGTGGGAACGAGAAGGTACTTGTAGGTGATGTTGCTGTAGAGTGTCGAGAAGTGGACGCTGTCGGCATGGTCGGCATTCCAGTGTCGGCGGATGTATGACGTGATGTCAGAGCGTAAACTTGACTGTATGGTTCTTTGTGCCGATTCCCAGCCTTCCTTCAGTCCGATGGAATAACGTTCGGCCACGAAACCGGCCAACACTTTCGGTGAATAGGGTACCATCTTCGAGAAATCGAAAGGCTCGCAGGCCCGCACTCCCGAGTCTTGTTGCCGTTTGGAGGCCATGATGGTCACGTCGTCGAAAAACTCCTGATACACGCCGCTGACATGCTGCCAAGTAGTCTCTGTGCGGACGTTGCCATCGCGGTCTTTTACCTTTTTGTCGTAACCGGCGCGCCCCGTGAAATTCGACGTGGTCTGTGCGTCATAAGTCCAATAAGGGAGATAGACACCTTGGAAAGCCTCGGGGCTGGCGCTTTTCTTGGCTTTGCGCGGCGCGAACCATTTTCGCTTGAGCCAACGGGAGAAGCGTTCGCCGGCTTGGTCTTTGGTGATGGCGAAGGGGCACACGGCACCAGGGGCGATGGTGTTGTCGGTGGCGGCGGGCATCACACTGGTGGAACCGCAGAAAGGGCACACGGCGGCAGTCTCAAGGGCATCGTAGACGGTCACGGCGCCGCATTGCTTGCACTGCACTTCCTTCTTCTGCTCGCCCCAGTTGAAACTCTCAGTGTGGATGGCTGCCTCAAAGTCCATCTCGCAGATTTCGTTCTCGGCGTCGGCTTTGGGCAGCTCACAGGAGTAGCCGCAATAGTCGCAATGCATCTTGCCAGTCGAAGGGTCAAAGACGACGGTGGCGCCGCAGTTGGGACATTTCTTATCGGTTTCTTTTTCAGTTCTTTCCGAAAAGCACTGTTCTTCAAGATGGTCGTGGTATTCTGACATGAGCGTATGTTTTATTAGACATGATAATGGATGCAAAAATAATAATAAAGGTCATACAAAACAAGAAAACAGCAAAAAACATCCCGATGAATGAGAATAATTGCTACTTTTGTCCCCAAAGTTAAAAACAAAGTATATGAACAAGAAAACCCTACTTCTACTCTTTCTGCTTGCGGCACTGACACCTTTGGCCGCTTTGGCACAAAACCTCATGGTGACTGGTAAAGTGGTCTCAAGCGACGATGGCTATGGACTGCCTGGCGTCACCATTCAGGTGAAAGGCACCTCAAACGGAACCGTGACCGACATGGATGGCAACTACAGCATCAAAGCCGATGGACAAGACGTGTTGGTTTTTAGCTTTGTAGGCTACAAAACCAAAGAGATTAATGTCAAAGGCAAGAACAAGCACAACATCACCCTTGAGCTTGACGCTCAAACGCTCGACGACGTGGTGGTCACCGCCCTCGGCATCAAGCGCCAGAAACGCGAGTTGGGCTACGCCACCGAAGAGATTGGCGGCGACCTCCTCGCCAGGTCGGCCACAGGCAACATCATCAGCTCCTTGAGCGGCCGCTCGGCAGGTGTGCAAATCATCAACCCGAATGGTGTCGACGGAGGTTCGTCGCGTATCACCATCCGAGGCAACAACAGCATCTTCGGCGACAACCAGCCACTCATCGTGGTCGACGGCGTGCCCATGACCAACGAAGGCGGCGTGACCGACTGGAGCGGCGGGCGCGACTGGGGTACGGCCTTGAACAACATCAACCAAGAGGACATCGAGAGCCTCGACATCCTGAAAGGCCCCACGGCGGCGGCCCTCTACGGCTCGCGCGGCGGCAACGGCGTGGTGCTCATCACCACCAAGAAAGGCTCCAAGCAACGCGGCCTCGGCATCAGCTACTCGGCGGGCTTCAAAGTCACGACACCATACCTCTATCGTTCGGTGCAGAACAAATACGGCGCCCAAGGCCCCATCACCTTCGACACGCCAACCCTGACACCTATAGAGGGAATGTATGACGAAAACGGCAACCAGGTCTATGAATATCCCGGCATCTACAGCGTCGACAACGGTCCAGCGGGCGAGCCCACCAACTCCACCTTCGGCTACTACGGCGGAGCCCAAAGCTGGGGCCCGGAGATGAACGGCGAGAGCGTGCTATGGTGGGACGGACAGGTCCGCAAATACAGCCCGCAGCCCGACAACCTGAAGATGCTCTTCAAGAACGGCCACACGATGAACCACAACATCGCCTTGCAAAACGCCGGCGACTTCGGCAGCATCCGCGTGTCGTTCACCGACTCGCGCACCGATGCCATCATCGACAACACAAATTTGAGGCAGACCACGGTCAACGTGGGTACCTTAATCAACGTGTCGGAGAAAATCAAGGTCGACGTGGCGTTCAACTATCTCGACTACTACCGCCTCAATTCTCCCGAAATCGGCGAGTCGTACAGCAATTTCAACAAAGGCCTGCTCTATAGCTGGCCCCGCAGCTGGCAAGGCATCGAAGCGACAACCTACGAGAACGAGGACGGCACGATGAACCAGTTTGACGGCTATCCCTATTCCTATATCTACAGCAGCACCTTCTGGTCGTTCTACAACAACAACACGACCCTCGACCGCGACAAGATGTACGGCTCGGTGCGGTTGCTCTACGACGTGACACCGTGGCTCACCGCCACCGCCAAGGTCGCCTTGGACTGGACCGCCGACAACTACACCACCAAGCACAAGCCCACCACCATCGACGGCATGGCGGGCGGCTACTACTCGAAGAGCAAGTCCAACGCGCTCACCCGCGACATGGACTTTCTGCTCACCGCATACAAGGACAAGGTCTTCGGATCGAAATTCAACGTGCGCCTCTCTGCCGGTGGCGAGCAATACTACGGCTATCGCGACGGCATGAACGGCACCTCGGGCACATGGGCATACGCCAACCTCTACACCATCTACAACTACTCATCCGCCACCGAACGCGTCTTCGGCGAGTCGAGATGGGAGAAACAGGTCAACTCGCTCTATGCCTTCTTTAACGTAAGCTATAGCGACTGGCTCTTCCTCGACGTGACGGGTCGCAACGACTGGTCGTCGACCCTGCCCGTCTCCAACAACTCCTATTTCTATCCCTCGGCCACCTTGAGCTTTGTGCCGACATCGGCTTTCAAGCAGTGGAATTGGGGTCCCGTCAACTATCTGAAACTGAGAGGCTCGTGGGCCATGACCGCCAGCGACACAGAGCCTTATCAGTTGACCTACACGTACAACACCGGCTCGTTCGGTCACCAACTGTCGGCATCGTTGCCCTCCACGGTTCCACCTTTGGAACTGAAGCCGCAGCGCCAGCGCAGCTATGAGCTCGGTTTCGACCTCGGCTTGGGAGCCCGCTTCAACATGGACTTCACCTATTATAATATCTACAGCTGGGACCAAATCCTGTCGTCGCCCGTGGCACCCTCGTCAGGCTCTAACAATGTAACCGTCAACACGGGCGTGGTGACCAATCAAGGCATCGAGACCATCTTGACTTATGATATTACGCAGGGCAAGGACTATGGTGTTCAGGTGGGATTGAACCTCGCGCGCAACAAAAACAAGATTGTCGACCTGGCTGGCTCCAATATGTACATGCTCTCCGAGATATGGGGGTCCAACGGCCCCGCTGTCGCCGTGGAAGAAGGAGAAGAATACGGCACCATCTACGGCTGGGACTATGTCTATGAATACAGCATGCCCGACGGTACCGTCGTAGGCCCGTTCTACGACGAAGACGGCAAGCCGCTGCCTTTGCTCAACGAGACGGGCACCACCTACCTGATGACCGACAACCGCGTGCCAGTGGGCAACTGCGCCCCCTTGGTGACGGGCGGCATCAACCTCAGGGCCTCCTATAAGAACTGGTCGCTCTATGCCTTGGTCGACGCCAAGCTGGGAGGCCAGATCTATTGCGCCTCATACGTGATCGGCATGCAGACGGGCCAGAGTCCGGCGACGCTCTATGAGCGCGATGGCAACGGCCTGAAGTACTACGATGCAGAGGGTAACTTCGTCGGCAACTACGGCATCATCCTGCCCGGCTATTGCATCAACACCGAGACGGGCGAGGCCCACGAGAACGAGAACGTGGTGCATTACCTCTACAAATACCTTCCCAACTTCGGCGGTTGGGGTCCTGTCCTCACCACGCCAGGCATCGTCAACAACACTTGGGTCAAGATGCGCGAACTTGCGCTGACTTACGACTTCCCGAGCAAATGGCTCGACAAGCAGAACCTCTTCAAGCAGGCCTCCATCTCTCTGGTGGGCCGCGACCTGTTCTACATCTACAAGACCCTGCCCGACAACATCAACCCCGAAGGCACCCAAGGCTCGGGCAACGCCCAAGGCCTCGAGTATGCCTCCTATCCCGGAACACGGTCGTTTATGGTCACCTTAAAAGTTAATCTATAAATATGAAAACTATAATGATGCGGGACACGAGACACGGGACGATTGGACGTCTCGCGTCCCGCGTCAAAAAAGTTGAGAATCACAATGAAGAAAACGATCCGCTTGAAAGTAGTAACAATTCTTTTTTTACAGCTGGCCGTAACGAGCATTGTGAGAGCCAACCCTATCAGCCCTACAAAAGCGGCATCATCGCATATCATGGCTATTCTTTCCCCGTCGTGCCAGGAACGGACGAATGGAAAAGCATCAGCCAT